>JBBSEJ010000110.1:0-2677 GCA_038239825.1 Gaiellales bacterium | reverse complement strand
GTCCCGCCTGATCCACAACTACATCGACTGGCGCAACGCTCACCGCGACAACCCAAAACTCCGACACCTCACCCGACGAGAGCTCACACGCAAGGCAGCCTGACGAAGAAACCGGGAAACGTTGCCTGACGATTCACTAGGGAAGTCGGCGAAGGCAGGCGCCCGCACCGCCCGCAACCTCGGGCGCCTGCCTCCTCTCGCCATGTCCGGCGGCAGCCGCCGTGACGGAAGTGCGCCAACTGTAGGCCGAATGTGCGCCGATTCCAGCCTGCGAGGACGTTTTCGGGCGCAGGAAGGGCATACTCGATGGAGAACCCGCTTCGGACTGTCGTCCCCGGCGGGCGTTCCGTCGTCGGCCGGCACGACCCCCGCCGGTCCTGGTATCTTGGCCAATCCAGTCGGCCCAGCGGGCCCTCGCCGCGTGCCTAGCGGCTGGAGGGCACCTTCACGAAGGTGGAGGGTTGCGCCGGTGCCCGGACATGTCCCGCTCTGCACGCCCTTTTGTCGCCGTAACACCTCTTCGCCCCTCATTTCATCGCTAGCAAGGGAGGCTGTATCTCCTTGGCCAAGTCGGTCACAGCGCCTCGCGCGCGCAAGTCGTTCTCGCGTCTCAAGCACGTCCTCGACCTCCCGAACCTGATCGACATCCAGACGGAGTCGTTCGACTGGTTCCTGAACGAAGGTCTGCGGGAGACGATCGACGACATCTCCCCGATCGAGGATTACACCGGCTCGCTCGCGGTCGAGTTCGGCGAGTACCGCTTCGGTGAGCCCCAGTTCTCGATCCAGGAATGCCGCGAGAAGGACCTCACCTACCAGGCACCCCTCACGATGACGGTCCGCTTCGTGAACAAGGACACCGGCGAGATCCGCGAGCAGACGGTGTTCATGGGCGATTTCCCGATGATGACCGAGTGGGGAACGTTCATCATCAATGGCACCGAGCGCGTCATCGTCACGCAGCTCGTCCGCTCGCCCGGCGCCTATCTGATGGAGCCGAAGGACGCATCCAAGCAGGTCTTCACCGCGAACCTGATGCCGAGCCGAGGCTCATGGCTCGAGCTCGAGATCGACAAGAAGGGTGTCGTCTACGCTCGCATCGACCGCAAGCGCAAGCTGCCGATCACGACGCTTCTCCGCGCGCTGCCGGCCGAAGACCCGACCACTGGGTTTCAGGTCGACACGTCGACGAACGAGGCGATCCTGAAGCTCTTCGGCGACTCGCATTTCATCCAGAAGACGATCGAGAAAGATCCGACCACGCGCGAGGAAGAGGCGCTGATCGAGGTCTTCAAGAAGCAGCGCCCCGGCGAGCCGCCGACGCTCGACAATGCGCGGAACCTGCTGCGCTCGCTGTTCTTCGATCCGAAGCGCTACGACCTGACGAAGGTCGGCCGCTACAAGCTGAACCAGCGGCTCGGCGTCGACGTGCCGGACGACACCCGCGTCCTCACCACCCAGGACATCCTCGCGCTCGTCCAGAAGCTCGTTGCAATGCCGCATGCGATCGGTCTCACCGACGACTCGAAGGACTACGCGGCCGACGGGATCAGCATGAACCGCGACCCGATCCGCTCGGAGCTCGACGAGTACGAGCACTTCGGGAACCGCCGTCTCCGCACCACCGGTGAGTTGATCCAGGAGGCGTTCCGCGTCGGCCTGTACCGCATGGAGCGCGTCGTGCGTGAGCGGATGACGACCGAGGACGTCGACACGATCACGCCGCAGACGATCATCAACATCCGGCCCGTCGTCGCCGCCCTGAAGGAGTTCTTCGGCTCGTCGCAGCTGTCCCAGTTCATGCAGCAGACGAACTCGCTCGACGGCCTCACCCACCGCCGGCGCTTGTCCGCGCTGGGAGCGGGAGGGCTCACCCGGGAACGCGCGCCGATCGAGGTGCGCGACGTCCATCCGACCCATTACGGGCGCATGTGCCCGATCGAGACGCCGGAAGGCCCGAATATCGGGCTGATCGGCTCGCTCGCGTCGATGGCGACGGTCAGTCAGTTCGGGTTCATCCAGACGCCGTATCGCAAGGTCGTGAACGGCAAGGTGACGGACGACATCGTCTATCTCGACGCCGCCGAGGAAGCGCAGTGGACGATCGCGCAGGCCTCCGAGCCCGTCGACCGGAGCGGCAAGTTCGAGCACGAGCAGGTGCTTTGTCGCTCGGCCGAGGGCGAGGCCGTGATCGCGGGTGCGAAGGAGATCGACTTCATGGACGTCGCGCCCGCACAGATCGTGTCGATCGCGACCGCCATAATCCCGTTCCTCGAGCACAACGACGCCAACCGCGCCTTGATGGGTGCGAACATGCAGCGGCAGGCCGTGCCGCTGATGATCACGCAGGCGCCGCTCGTCGGCACCGGCGTCGAGCATCGGGCGGCTGTCGATTCGGGTGACGTCGTCGTCGCCAAGAACGCAGGCACCGTCATCGACCTGGATGCCGAGCGCATCGTCATCGAGGGCAAGGGCACGCGGGACGAGTACGACCTCACGAAGTTCATGCGCTCGAACCAGGGCACGCTGATCCATCACAAGCCGATCGTGCGCCAGGGCGACCGGGTCGTCGCGGGGGCGGTCCTTGCCGACGGCTCATCGACCGACCACGGCGAGCTCGCGCTCGGCGCGAACCTGCTCGTCGCGTTCATGCCGTTCGAGGGTTACAACTTCGAGG
>JBBSEJ010000109.1:0-2874 GCA_038239825.1 Gaiellales bacterium | reverse complement strand
TCTCCGCCCGGGAACCGCACGGTCGCGGGAGAGATCCCGAAGGCCGCCGCGATCGCAACCGCGCTCGAGCCCGATGACGCCGTCTCCCCCGCGCCGCGCTCCCAGACCCGCGCCTCGATCACGTCATCGCCCATCGTGCGGGCGACCTGCACGTTCGTGCGCCGCGGAAAGCGCTCGTGGATCTCGAGCAGCGGGCCGACGTGAGGCAGGCGAGCAGGGTCTCCCTCGACGACCGCGTGTGGGTTTCCGACATCCACCGTCACGAGCGCGACCCCGGAGACCTCTTCGGGAGGGCCGACCGAGACCTCGCCGAGATCCTGCTCGACGAGGGAGCCGCCGAGCATGCGCGCGCGCACTTGTCGGGGTCCCACGTGCACCGTGACGTCTGGTGCCCCGGTCTGCTCCGCGAGCCAGCGGGCTGCGATTCGCGTGCCGTTGCCCGACATCTCCGCACCTGAGCCGTCGGGGTTCCAGATCGCGATCTCGACCCAGTCGTCCCCTCTCCGTAGCACCTCGATGATCCCGTCTGCGCCCTCGATCTCCGCGCGGACGAGGTCACGAGTCATCGACTCCTCGGTGATCAGATACACATTCCCCTGCGCGTCCCAGCGCGATGATGTCATCGGCGATCTCCTCAGCAGGGCGATTGCCGTCGAGCGTAACCGCTCCGCGGAGGTTGCGCATCCATTTTCGCTGGTATCTGGCGAGTCGCTTCGTCGCCGTCGCGACCGCGACGATGGCCTCCTCGACCGGCAAGGTCGCGAATTGCTCGAGGCCGAGCACCTTGCGCGCCGTCTCCGAGAGCGGTTGTACCCAGGCGGCCCGCGCCTCGTCGACCGCGCCGTCGTCGGCCATCGTGCTGGTGCGAGCCTCGATGCGCCGGTCGAGCTCGGCGAGCGGCAGGTCGAGCGCGACGACGAGCGTCTCGTGCCGGGCTGCCGAGCTCCACAGCGTGCTCTCGGCCGGCGCCAGCGAGCCACCCGCCTCGACGAGCTCGAGGGCACGGATCACGCGTTTTCGGTCGTTCGCATGCACGCGGGCCGCTGCCGCCGGATCGCGCTCGGTGAGGAGCGAATGGGCTGCGGCCGGACCGGCGCGGTCGTAGTGCCGCTGCCAGTACGCGCGACGACCCGCCGACGCCGGCGGCGGGATCGCAAGCCCCGAGAGTGCCGCCCGGAAATAGAGCCCGGTCCCACCGACGACGAGCGGAAGGCGCCCCGCGGAGAGAATCTCATCGACGGCGCCGTGCGCCCACCCCTGGTATTCGCCGACCGACACATCGGCTTCCAAAGGGATCACGCCGACGAGCCTCGCCGGATACGGCGGAGCTGCCGTGATGACGGGCAGTCCCGCGTAGAGCGCCGCGGAGTCGGCGGAGACGACGTCGCCGTCGAGGCGTGCGCGCAGCTCGTTTGCAACGATCGACTTGCCCGCCGCGGTGGGGCCGAAAAGCGCGAGCACGCGCTCGGTCACTTCAGGCGATCTCGGCGCGGCGGCGGGCCTGTGCGCCCGGCCGCCCCTCCACCTGACCGCGAGCGGTCGCGCGAGCGGCCCTCGAGTGGCGCAAAGATCTTGCGGTCGCCGCGGAGCGCGGCAGGGTGTGTGCGCAGGTACGCGGCCCAGAGAGCGGGCGTATCACCGCCCGCGAGCTCATCGAGAGCGATTGCCACGCGCGATCCTCGCCTGCGGATCGTGCCGATCAACGCCCCGTCGGAGTCGAGAGTGATGGTGACGACGATGCCGGGCGAGCTCCATTCCGCTCCGCCTTCGTCACGACGGACGACGGTCAGGGGAAGGTCGTCGAAGGCGGCAAAGGTGTCAGGCACCCGTCGCCGCTTTCGGCTTGAAGCCGTGCTCGAGCTCGTCGTCGATCTGCGGCCGCTCGAACGGCCGATCCTCGTCGGGATGCTCGGAGCGCCAGTCCTTGAACCAGGCGACCGCCCGCGGGATGCCTTCCTCGAGCGGTGTCGTCGGCACCCAGCCGAGGACGTCGTGGGCTTTGCTGACGTCGGCGATGTAGTGGGTCACCTCCCCGAGGAGCGACGGGGCAAGCGTGACGTTCGGTTCGACGCCGAGCTCGTGCGCGATCAGTTCTGCGGCGCGGACGAGCGTGTTGCCCTGGCCGTATGCGAGGTTGATCGTCTGGTTCCGGGTCGATCCGTCGAGTAGGGCGTAGATGCCCCTGGCGATCCCGTCGACGCAGTCGTCGACGTACGTGAAGTCGAGTACCTTCGAGTCTCCTCCGAAGATGGTGATCGGCTCTCCTCGGAGGAGCTGATGCATCCAGAGGGGCAACACACGATCCATGCGCCACAGGTCGGAGTCATATCGGCCGTACACGTTCGAGAACCGGAAGACGAGGTATTTGAGGTCGTAGCAGCGTGCATACGAGTAGATGAAGGCCTCGCTCGCGATCTTGGAGGCGGAGTACGGACTCTCGGTGAAGGCGAAGTCGGCGGCCTCCTCGGCGTACTCCTCGAAGCGATGAACGTCGCCGTAGACCTCACGCGTGGACGAGAAGACGACCGGAAGATCCCGTCCGCGCGCGAACTCGAGCACGTTGAACGTCATGATCGCGTTCTCGAGCGCGCGATGCGGCTGCCTGACCAGCTGATGCACCTTCGCATGCGCCGCCATGTGCACGACGAGGTCGACATCGGGGTACTCGACGCCGTTGATGCCACCCGGGAACGCCGAGTAGTGGCCGGCGAGGTCCTGCAGGAGGGTCGGGAACGACGATCCGAGCCAGGCGTTAGGCCGTTTGTCGACACCGAAGACGTCATGGCCGTCGGCGAGGAGGCGCAACGCCAGGTTCGTGCCGATCTGACCCGACGAGCCGGTGACGAGAATCCGCATCCGCAGGAGCCTAATCGA
>JBBSEJ010000108.1:0-3129 GCA_038239825.1 Gaiellales bacterium | reverse complement strand
TTCGCACAGCGACCGCATCGCCGCGTCCGCGCGAGAACGATCCCATTCGAGTCAGGCGTGTCTCAAGGACCGCCGCAGCGGCAGCGCTTCACCGTCTCGTTCTACCTGACGGCAATGCTCTTCATCCTCTTCGACATCGAGATCGTCTTCCTGTATCCACTGGCCGTGATTCTCCACGAGCTCTCGTGGTTCGGGTTCATCGAGTTCCTCACGTTCCTCATCATCCTGCTCGTCGCCTACGTGTACATCTGGCGGAAGGGCGCACTCGAATGGCGCTAGACAAGCGCCTCAACCAGATGGGCCTGCAGTCGGAGCGACTGCTCTGGCCGACGAAAGGGCCCGGGCATTTCGAGGACGAGGTCGCCGACCTCGAGCGGAAGGTCGGCCTGACGACGCTCGCGAAGGCTGTCGCCTGGGCGCAGACGAACTCCATGTGGCCCGACACGTTCGGGCTCGCCTGCTGCGCGATCGAGATGATGTCGATCGTCTCGGCCCGCTACGACATCGCACGGTTCGGGATGGAGCCGTTTCGGGGCTCGCCGCGCCAAGCCGACCTGCTGATCGTCTCAGGCCGTGTGTCGCACAAGATGGCCGCGCCGCTCCGGCAGATCTACGACCAGATGCTCGAGCCGAAATGGGTGATCGCGATGGGCGCGTGCGCATCGTCGGGCGGCATGTTCAACAACTACGCGATCGTGCAGTCGGTCGACAAGATCGTGCCGGTCGACATGTACGTGCCCGGCTGCCCGCCCCGGCCCGAGCAGCTGATGGAAGGCATCGTCCGCCTTCACGAGGCCGTGCGCGCCGGCGTTCCGCCCGCCTACGAGTTGCGGAGTGTCGCATCGTGAGCGACTGGGACGACGTTCCAGGGCTCCTCGAGGTGAGGAACGAGCACGACGAGACGACCGTCGTCGTCGGGGTCGATCGGTTGATCGACGCGTCCACCCACCTCCGCGACGGGGCCGGCTTCAACTTCCTCTCTGACATCACGCCGGTCGACTACCTCGGGTGGGCGCAGGCGGGCGTGTCCGGGTACATCGGCACGGCCGGGGGTCGTGACCTGAACCGACCGAGCACACAGGGTTACCAGGCGGTGCCGCTTCAGAAGCCGAAGCGCTTCGCGATCAACTACCACCTCCTTTCGATCAGCGATCGGCCGCGCCGCCTGCGCATCCAGATCTGGGTCGACGAAGGCGAGGCGGTGCCGAGCGTGATCGCCGTCTGGCCGACGGCCGACTGGCACGAGCGTGAAGCCTGGGACCTGATGGGCATACCATTCGCCGACCACCCGAACCTGAAGCGGATCCTGCTCGACGACGACTGGGAGGGCCATCCGCTGCGCAAGGACTACCCGCTCGGCGGCGAGCCTGTTCGCTTCTCGGGAGAGGCATGACCGCGACCGCACCGCCCCGGCGACGCACGCCTATCTACGAGGGCTCCCGGATCCCGCTGCCGTGCCCGACGCTCCTCGTGACGCCGGCGAAGCTCCGGCAGACGGGCGACGTGATGACGGTGAACTTCGGGCCGAACCACCCGTCCACCCACGGCGTCCTGCGCCTGATCGTCGATCTCTACGGCGAGGACGTGACGGGGCTCGAGGCGGTGATCGGCTATCTCCACACCGGCTTCGAGAAGAACATGGAGGCCAAGACGTGGTGGAAGTGCGTCACCTACCCGGAGCGCATCGACTACGTCTCGTATCAGAACAACGAGTACGTCTTCGTGGCGGCGGTGGAAAAGCTCCTCGGCCTGCCGATCCCGTCGAAAGCGACCTGGATGCGCACGCTGATGTGCGAGCTGAACCGCATCCACTCGCATCTCGTGTGGCTCGGAACCTCCGCACTCGAGCTCGGCGCGATCTCGATGTTCTGGTATGCGTTCCGCGAGCGCGACACCATTCTCGACCTCTTCGAGCTGGTGACCGGCTATCGCATGCACACGCGGTACTTCCAGATCGGCGGCCTTGCCGAGGACATCCCGCGCGGCTTCTATCCCGAGGCCCGCGCATTCTGCGACCTCATGCCGAAAGCGGTGGACGACTACGAGACGCTGCTGACGCGTAACAAGATCTGGCTCGAGCGCACCGAAGGGATCGGGTTGCTGAGCGCCGAGGATGCGATCGCGCTCGGGCAGTCGGGCCCTGTCCTGCGCGCCTCGGGCGTCGACTGGGACCTACGCAAGATCGAGCCGTATCTCGCCTACCACCAGGTTGACTTCCGCGTGCCGGTCTACCCGGAAGGCGACGTCTACGCACGCTACCGCGTGCACATGGACGAGATGCGCGAGTCGGTTCGCATCGTCGAGCAATGTCTCGACCGCCTCGAGAACATGGAGGGCGATCCGTGGATCGCCGACGACCGCAAGGTGGTTCTCCCGCCTCGAAGTGAGTTGCACACGTCGATGGAGTCGCTGATCCACCACTTCAAGATCGTCACCGAGGGCTTCCGCGTCCCCGAGGGGGAGGCGTACGTGACGATCGAGTCCCCGCGTGGTGAGCTCGGCTGTTATGTCGCCTCCGACGGAGGCCCGAAGCCCTGGCGGGTGAAGTTTCGCGCCCCGTCGTTCGTCGCGCTGCAGGCGACTGCCACCTGCATGCACGAGGCGCTGATCGCCGACATGATCGCCATCGTGGGCTCGCTCGACACGGTGATGGGTGAGGTCGACCGGTGAGCATGCTGTGGGAGCGCATTCAGGACGAGCGCGCGAAGTACCCGCCCGAGTCCGAGAGCGCGGTGCTCCCGGCCCTTCGACTCGCGCAGGACGAGCACGGCTGGCTCTCTCCGGACGTCATCCGCGAGGTCGCCGACGCCCTCGACGCGACGCCGGCCTATGTGAAGTCGATCGCGTCGTTCTACGACCAGTTCCAGCTCGCGCCCGTCGGCGAGCATCTGGTCGAGGTCTGCACGAACGTCTCCTGCGCCGTCGTCGGCGCACAACAGGTCGTGGCGGCGTTCGAAGCCGAGCTCGGGTGTCGCGCCGGCGAGACGAGCCCCGACGGCGCAGTGACGCTTCGCGCCGTCGAATGTCTCGGCGGGTGCGGCTGGGCGACGGTCGTCTCGATCGACCACCACTACCGCACACACGTCAAGGCGGAGACCGTCGCCGGGATCGTCGAGGAGCTCTTCGTAG
>JBBSEJ010000107.1:0-3586 GCA_038239825.1 Gaiellales bacterium | reverse complement strand
GCCAACACGCAGCTCGACCTCCGGGCGGTGGGGAAGCGCGTGGCGCTCGCCGATCGTGCCGCGGCAGAGCGCGCGACCGGCTACGTCAGCGGCGGGATCAGCCCGCTCGGAGGGCGCAAGCGGCTGCCGACGACTATCGACTCATCTGCTCTCGACTGGGAGACGGTGTTCGTGAGCGCGGGCCGCCGTGGTCTGCAGATCGAGCTCGCCCCGGGCGACCTCGTGCGCTTGACCGACGCGCGGGTCGCAGCGATCTCGAGGGTCTAGGTCCCCCACCAGAAGCTCGCGGCGATCACGACGTAGAAGCCGACGAGAACCGCGCCCTCTTCCCAGGTCGATTCCCCGTCGTTCACGATCAGTGCCCCGAGGATCGAGGAGATCAAGAGCACGAGTGCGAGCAGGGTCGGGAAGACGAGGGTGAGGTGCGTCGCGAAGAGGAGCGACACCAGAACGAGGACCGGGGTGAGTGCGAGCGCCACCTGAAGCGACGAATTGAGAATCACTGAGATGGCGAAGTCGGCACGATTGCGTGCGGCCAGTTGCACGCCGACGACGTTTTCGACCGCGTTTCCTGCGATGGCGACGATGACGAGCCCCGCGAACTCCTCGCTCATGTGCAGCGTGTGGATCGCAGGGGTCAGCGCCGACACGAACCAGTCGGACGCCACGGCTGCCGCGACGGCGGCGGTGAGGAGAACGCCGCCCGTGAGCAGCGGTGACCATCGCGCCGGCGTGTGCTCCTCACCGGGGGTGGCGCGTAGGAACGAGGGGAGTGTCAGGACGAAGAGCGTCAGGAGCACCGCCGCGCAGATCAGCGACAGCGCGTGCGTGTGCGCTGCCGCCGGGGCGTGAAATGCGTGCGCGAGTGATGGGATTGCCATCGTCGCGGCGGCGAGCACGGTCAGCATCGAGATCATGCGCGCCCGGTCGGAGCTGAACTTCTGGGGGCCGTTCTTCAAGCCCCCGACGACGAACGCGATTCCGAGCACGAGCACGCTGTTTGCGAGGATCGAGCCGACGAGCGCCGCCTGCACGACCTCGAAGAGCCCGCGATGAAGCGCGAAGAGCGCGATGAAGAGCTCCGGCAGGTTCCCGAGCGCCGACTGGACGACGCTCGCTCCACCCGAGCCGAGCCGCGCGCCGAGTTGCTCGGTCGCCGTACCGACCATTCGGGCGAGCCCCGCCAGCGCTGCCGCGGCGACGATGAAGGTCAGGACGTCACCGAGTTTCGCGAAATGGCACGTGGCGGCGGCGGCGACGAGCGCGGCGACGACCGCAATTTCGAGACGCTCCCGGCGAGTCACGCGCGCGAACGTACCAAGCGGCTACTCGGACGAGGGATGTGAACGCGTGCCGGCGCTGCCGAAACCGTTCGTGGCCCGGTCATCTCCCGAAGAAGAGGTTCAACGTCGTGCGGAGCGTCACTCTCGTCCTCCTCGTCCTGCTCACCGCCGCGCTTGCCTCCACCGCGAGCGCGTCGCAGCTGATCGATCGCAACGCCGGGGGCGTCAAGCTTGCAGTCAACGCCAAGGGCGAGGCAATGCTCACCTATACCGCAGGCGGGAAGCTCAAGCACGTCCTGGCCTGGGGGGGCGTGAACGCGATCGCACCAAGCGATGCTCGCGCCCAGGTGGCGCTCAAGCTCGACTACTCGGGCGGCTACGGGAAGTACCGGCGCGACTACTGGAAGACGTTCGGGACAGCCTGCGGCGCCTACGACGGCCCCGATCTCCACTGGGCGATCTCGGGCGTGCCGTCGTGCACGGCTCCGGACGGCTCCTACTGGGCGGTGCAGTCCTGGCAGCGCGCGCTCCCGAATTACGGGGCCGCACCGACCGCGACGCAGGCCGTGTGGGAGCTTCGGCTGTCGCACTGGACGAGCGGTCTCGCCACGCTCACCGTCGCCACGGACTGGGCGTGGCACCAGTGGGATCACCTCTTCGGCACGTTCAACTACAGCGGGAGCCCGGTCTACGGGTTCAAGTCGACGGTCGGCGGCGAGCCGCTCGACTCGTTCGGACGCAACATCTACGTCGACACGTTCGACTCGGCCTACGGGGCGGGCTGGAAACGCGAGAACAGCTTCCTCGCGCACACCGGGACGGGCGCCTTCTGCTACAGCGTCAACCCGCACGGCCCGCATCCCTCAGGCAAGGGCACGCGATACCGCGCAACGGTGATCGGGCCGGGCGTCACACCCGACATCTTCTGGGAGGGGCTTGCCCCCGGCGTCTACGACAAGTCGGCCGACGCAATCGCCAACGACAGCATCGTGCAGCTCGGCGACAAGCTCTGCCGGGCAAACTGAGAGCAGGCACGAGACGTTAGGCTCGGCGCCGTGGAGGAACTCGGCGCCGCGCAACGCGCGCTCTTCCGGCGGTGGCCGGCGGGAGTCTCGGTCGTCGTCGCCGAGGTCGACGGACGGCGTGCGGGGCTCACCGTCTCGTCGCTGACGTCGCTGTCACTCGAGCCACGGCTGATCGGAATCTCGATCGCGCTCGACGCGTCACTGCACGAGCTTCTGCGCGAGGCGGGGGAGTGGGCGGTCTCGGTGCTGTCCGGCGAGCAGGCCGAGCTTGCGCAGCATTTCGCACGCGGCGTGCCGCCGATCGCGCTCTGGAATGGAGTCGGAGTGCGGGAGGACGACCCGCGGTTGCTCACCGGTGCAGCCGGCTGGATCGTCGCGCGTACGGTCGATCAGATTCGCACGGGTGACCACACGTTCTTCGTCGGAGAGATCGAATCGCTCCAGGAAGGCCGCACCGACACGTCGCTTGCCTACGTGCACCGCGGCTACCGCGCGCTGTGATCGACGCCGTCATTTTCGACCTCGACGGCGTGATCGTGGATTCCGAGCAGGTTTGGGACGAGGTTCGCCAGGCATACACGAGCGAGGTCGGCGGGACGTTCACCGACGAAGCGACGCGCGCGATGATGGGCATGAGCTCGCCGGAGTGGTCGCGATACATGGCCGACGCTGTTGGAGTGCCCGGATCTCCCGAGGAGATCAACGCCGCGATCGTCGCACGAATGCTCGCTCGGTACGGCGAGGCTCCGCCTCTGATCCCGGGTGCTGTCGAGGCCGTGCGCCGGATCGCCGGCCGTTGGCCCGTCGCGATCGCGTCGTCATCGAACCCCGAGCTGATCGAGGTCGTGCTGCGCGCCGCAGGAATCGATTCGCTCTTCGTGGCAGCCGTGTCGTCGGAGGAGGTCGCGCGCGGAAAACCGGCCCCCGACGTCTACCTCGAGGCGGCGAGAAGGCTGAACGTCAGCCCCGCGAGCTGCGCTGCGGTCGAGGACTCGCACGCGGGGATTCGCTCGGCAAAGTCGGCCGGCATGCGCGTCGTGGCGGTACCGAACCCGCACTTCCCGCCTGATGCTGCAGCGCTCGAGCAGGCCGATGTGGTGCTCCGCTCGATCGCAGATCTCGAGGTCGGTTCGATCTGTTGAGCGACCGACCGGCTCAGGCGGCGCGGCCGAGGAGAACGCAGCCGTTGTGGCCGCCGAGCCCCATTGCGTTCGAGAGCGCCACCTCGACCTGTGACCGGCGCGCTTCGTTCGGGACGTAGTCGAGATCGCAGCCGGG
>JBBSEJ010000106.1:0-4134 GCA_038239825.1 Gaiellales bacterium | reverse complement strand
GCCGGCGTCGCCCCCCTCGGGGGGCACCGGCTGAGGGCCGTCGACGACCCGCGCGGGCGCGCGAGCGCGCGCGCCCAGCGACTGCGCCTGGAGCGCGAAACCGAGATCCATGATCTGGATCTGGTTGCCGGTCGCCGCGGTCAGGTTCAGCATCTCGCCGCGTCCGAGCAGCCGGACATGCCCGTGCTCGGTCACCTGATCCGTCAACCTCCGGCCCGGCCCGAGCGCCGCCGAGTCGATCTCCGAGAAGTGTCCGGCATTTGCGAGAAGCGCCCCCTCCTTCAGCAGAGTGACCTCGTTCCTGCCGATGACACCCGTCGTGCCGGTGACCGTGATCACGACGTCCGCGGTCGGCAGCGCGTCGTCGAGGTCGCGGACGCGCATCCCGTCGAAGGCCGCCTCCAGCGCGCGCACAGGGTCGCGTTCGACCACGGTGACGAGCGCGCCGTCGGCGCGCAGCGCTCGCGCGACGCCGCGTCCGCAGGCGCCGTAGCCGACGACACAGAACTCGGTTGCCGCAACGAGCAGGTTCGTGGCGCGCATGAATCCCTCGACGACGGTGGGACCGACCCCGTAGGTGTTCTCGATCAGCCGTTTCAGGGGTGAGTCGTCGATCACCACCACCGGGAAGAGGACCGCTCCCGCGAGCTCCGACTTCAGCCTGTTGGAGCCCGAGGTGGTCTCCTCGGTCGCAAACCTGACGGGCAGGCGCCGCTCGACGGCTCCGGCGATCAGGTCGGCACCGTTGTCGAGCAGCAGATCGGGGCCCCAGTCGAGGACGCGCCCGATCTGGTCAGCGTGTGCCGCGGCATCATCGGCGTTCGCCGCCCAGACCCGGACGCCGTCGAGCTCCCCGAGCATCGCAGCCGTGTCGTCGTCGGTCGTCGCCGGACTGCCGGTGAGCGCGAGCTCGCACCCTCCCGCGAGCAGCACCTCGACGAGCACGGCTGTCTTCGGCTCGACATGCAGGCACATACCGAGACGCCGGCCCTCGAGCGGCCGCGCGAGGGCGAACTCGGCCCTGAGCGCCGCCAGCAACGGCATGTTCGCCCGCGTCCAGGAAATGCGCTCTGCGCCTGCCACGGGGCGATTAAAGACAAAGAAGAGGGCCGCCGCATGCTCTGACGCACGGGGCGGCCCTCGACCCGGTAACCAGCTTGGATTTCGTAGAGGCGTTTCCGGCCGACCCGCCGAAGCGGATCCTGCGGCGCGTTACGCGAGTCCCCCACGCTGGCTAGGCGATTCCCGGTTCAGGTCCCGGGGACACACCTCTACGAGCTGGTACCTCCACTGCCCGTACTCGAAGTCTTCAACGCCGGACCACCTCCTTTCCGTGGTTGACCGGAAATCTATCTGATCGGGCAGGATGGACGCCGGGCGAGGAGGGTGCTCTTTCGGAGAGCATGGTGGTCGATCCCCCGATGCCGGTCGTCTTCGTCCATGGGCTGTCCGCTTCGTCGCGCTGGTGGCGCGACATCCTGCCGCTGCTCGAGGGGCGAGAAGCGCGACTCGTCGACCTCCCTCGATTCGGTCCCGGGTTTCGGCCCGAGGAGGCAACGGCGTGGCTTGCGGCGACGGTCGAAAGCGAGGCGCCGGTCGTCCTCGTCGGACATTCGCTCGGCGGTCTCGTCTGTGCGTCGCTCGCCGCGGAGCGTCCTTCGCTCGTCCGGGGGCTCGTGCTCGTCGCGCCGGCGGGCGCACCGGCCAGGCGCTCGCTGCACGCCTACGCGAGTGGTCTCGTCCGAACCTTCGCCGCCGCACCGCCGAGTCTCGTGCTGGCGATGGTGGCAGACGCACTGCGCACCGGGCCAGGGGCGCTTCTGCACGGCAGCCGCTACGCGGCCGGTGCGAGCTTCGCCGGGCCCGTGACGGCGCCGACCCTGCTCGTGTGGGGAGCTCGCGACAGGTTGATCCCCGTCGAGCTCGCCGCCGAGTGGCAGCGCGCGATTCCGCAGGCACGCCTGGCGGTGATCGAGGGGGCGGCGCATGTGCCGATGCTCGAGACACCCTCAGCCTTCGCCGAGCTCCTCCTGCGTTTCCTCGACGGCCTGAACGACCGAGCCGGGATGTGACCAGTCGACGGCATGTGCAGCGCCGTCGACCACGACCAGCCGGCCCTCGGCCGGCGCGGCCGCGAGGCGCGAGGCCCAGGACTCACCGCAGATCGGATCGCGGCTGCCGCGCACGACGGTGACCGGGACGCAGACCTGCGCGAGGCGATCGGCCATCGGGTGGCGCAGCATCGACCGCGCAGCCCGAACGATCTCTCCCGGCCCGCGCCGGACGTAGTCCGCGAGCGCCACCGGGACGAGTGACGCCTGCTCGCGGAAGCTGTCCGCGATCAGGCGAACGAGTTGCGCGGGCATGCTCGGGGCCGAGGGGTCCCACGTCGGACCGGTCAAGACGAGCGCGCGCACGCTGTCCGGCTCGCGAACGGCGAGCTCGGTTGCGATCTGCGCGCCGAGCGAGTTCGCGACGAGGAGCGACTGCGGCTCGACGATGCGCGCGAGTGAGTCGGTGAGCTCGTCCAGCGACGCACCGTGAAGATCCACCGCGAGGGATCCAGGCAGGAGCGGCTGCAAGCGGGCGAAGTAGCGGTGGCTGAGACCGAGGCCGTGAACGAGGGCGATCACGTCGCGATTCCTCGGCGCTCCACCTCGACCGCCTCGCGCACGAAGCAGTCGGCGACGTGGTCGTTCACGACCCCGCACGCCTGCATCGCCGCGTACACGGTCGTCGGGCCGACGAACCCGAAGCCCAGCCGGCGCAACTCCCTCGCGAGCGCGGCCGATTCCGCCGTCGACGCGGCCCATTCGGCCTGGCTCCCGGCTGTCGGGGCCGCGTGGGGGCGAAACGACCAGAAGAGCTCGTCGAGCGGCGTCGTCTCGCGGAGCACGAGGGTCGCGCGCGCATTCCTGATCGCCGCTTCGATCTTCCCTCGATGCCGCACGATCGACGCGTCCCCGAGGAGTCGTTGCACATCGCTCTCGCCGAACTCGGCCACCCGCTCGGGATCGAACCCCTCGAAGGCAACGCGGAAGGAATCGCGCTTACGAAGGATCGTCAGCCAGGAGAGACCCGACTGGAATCCTTCGAGACAGAGACGCTCGTAGACGCCGCGCTCATCGCCCACCGGTCGGCCCCACTCCTCGTCGTGGTAGGCGAGGTAGGCCGGGTCCGACGTCTCCCAGCAACGGACGAGCTCAGGCGTTCGGAACCTCGACCTTCACGATCCCGTCCTCGACCGACACGGGATAGGTGGCGACCGGCTCGATCGCGGGCAGCGAGAGGGGACGCCCGCTGCGCAGATCGAACGCCGAGCCATGGCGTGGGCAGATGACGCGACATTCGTCCTGCTCCCAGTCGCCTTCACACAGCGGGCCGTCGTCGTGGGAGCAGCGGTCTTCGAGCGCGAGCAAGTCGCCGTTGCAGTTGTAGACGCCGACCGACGTCCAGCCGACGGTGACGAGCTTCACGGAGCCCGGTCCGAACTCCTCTAACGGCGCGACCGGGATCAGTGGCACGGGCCCTCGAGCACGGGACTCAGTCGGCGTCGAGCCGAAGCTCGTTCGCGAGGCTCTGCCACTCCTCCGGGAGGGGCGTCCCCTTTGCCTTGTTCAACGCCACCTTCAGCACGCCGAGGCCGAGGATCGCGCACTTCAGCCGGATCGGCGTCAACGGGATACCGATCTCCTCGAGCAGCTCCTCCTTCGGCAGCGAAGCGACGTCGGCCGCCGTGCGACCGGCGACGAGCTCGCTCAGCATCGACGTCGCCGCCTGCGAGATCGCACAGCCCCGGCCTTCGAAGCCGATGCGTTCGATCGTCTCGCCGTCGGCCGCGAACTTCACGGACACGGTGACCTCGTCGCCGCAGAGCGGGTTCACGCCCTCGGCCTGCGCGTCGGCATCCTCGATCAGGCCGTGGCCGCGCGGGCTCTTGTAATGGTCGAGGATGACCTCGCGGTACATCTGGTCGAGTTCACTCATGCGAAGCCCGCCATCTTCTATCCTGAGCGAACTCACGTTTTCTGCCGGCTCCGTCGAGCCTACGCCGAGGCTCACTCATGCGAAGCCCGCCATCTTCTTCGCCTGAGCGAACTCACGTTTTCTGCCGGCTCCGTCGAGCCTACGCCG
>JBBSEJ010000105.1:0-4414 GCA_038239825.1 Gaiellales bacterium | reverse complement strand
CGAGCTGTCCCGCTTCGTCGAAGAAGCCTACGGGGACGACTGATGGGCGCGACCAACCGCGACTACTACGAGTTGCTCGGCGTCGCGCGCGATTGCGACGACGCGGCGATCAAGAAATCGTTCCGCCGCCTCGCGCGTCAGCTCCATCCAGACGTCTCGGATGCGCCGGAGACGGAGATTCGCTTTCGGGAGGTCAGTGAGGCCTACGAGGTGCTGTCCAATCCCGAGACGCGCGCCCTCTACGACCGCTACGGGCATCAGGGTCTGCGCTCAGGTGGTTTCACGCCCTCGCACGTCGACATCAGCGGCCTCAACGATCTCTTCAGCGCGTTCTTCGGCGACGACATCTTCGGCTCGGCGATGCGCGGCGGCAGCGTGCGCCAACGCGGGGGTGATGTCGCTGCTGAGGTGCAGATCGACCTCGTCGACGCGTCACACGGCATCACGGTCGACGTGCCCTTCGAAGCAGCCTCTTCGTGCACGACGTGCGGAGGTGACGGTGTCGAGCCCGGCACCGAGCCGACCAGATGCGATCGGTGCGAGGGCTCCGGCCGCTTGCACCAGGTTTCCCGCGGGATCTTCGGCGAGTTCGTCCGCGCACAGGCCTGCCCACAGTGCGGCGGGCGCGGTCAGATCATCGAGCATCCGTGCCGGGCCTGCGACGGTGCGGGCCGCGTGGTCGAAACGCGCACGTTGCAGGTGGACGTACCCGCCGGCATTCACGACGGACAGCGCATCAGGGTCTCCGGCGAGGGGCACGCAGCCCCCGTCGGCGGGCGTGCGGGTGACGTCTACGTGCTCGTTCGCGTGCGCCCCGACTCGCGATTCGTGCGCGAGGGGAACGACATCTACTCGCAGGTCGACCTGACGATCGTGCAGGCTTCGCTCGGCGCGACCATGACGGTGGAAACGCTCGAGGGCCCGATCGAGCTCGAGCTCCCGGCGGGGGTGCAGCCGGGCGAGGTCCGCGTCCTGCGCGGTCGAGGCATGCCCGTCCTGCAGGGCTTTGGCCGCGGCGACCAGCGGGTGCTCGTGAACGTCTCGGTGCCGCGCCGTCTCAGCCCCGGTCAGCGGCGCCTGCTCGAGGAGTTCGAGCTTGCGAGCGATGAGCACACCTATCGCCACGACGAGGGTTTCTTCGAGAAGCTGAGATCGACGTTTCGTTGAGCGAGCTGCGGCGCGTCTCGGTGCAGGTGCTCGAGCGGCGTGCCGAGGAGGCGCGCGCGACGATGATCGAGCTCTTCCCCCAAGGATTCGAAGAGGTCGAGCGCGACGGCGGCGTCGAGTTGGTCGCCTACACCGACGCGGCCGGCGAGGAGAAGATCTGGCACTTCTTCGGTGCGGCGGAGAGCGCGGATGTCGAAAGTGGCTGGGAGGAGCGCTGGCGCATGTTCCACCAGCCCGTGCGCGTCGGGCGTCTGTGGATCGGGCCGCCGTGGGAAACCGCGCCCACCGACGCGCTGCTCGTGGTCGTCGATCCGGGCCGCGCCTTCGGAACCGGGGCCCATCCGACGACGCAGCTTTGCCTCGAGCTCCTGCAGCGGCTCGAGCCCGGCTCCCTGCTCGATGTGGGCTGCGGCTCCGGTGTTCTCGCGATCGCCGCCGCCGTGCTCGGATTCGGCCCGGTGGCAGGCGTCGACGTCGAGACGGCCTCGATCGAGGCAACGCTCGAAAATGCCCGCGCGAACGGTACCGAGGTGAACGCGCGGCTCGTCGGGCCCGAGGATTCGCTCCCGTCCGCCAGGACGGTCGTCGCAAATATCTCACTCCCGGCGGTGCTTGCGCTGCCGGGTCGCACGAGCGCAGATGTGCTCGTCACGTCCGGCTACCTCATGTCGGAGGAGCCTCGACTCCCGGGATACGAGCACGTCGAGCGCGCCGCCGTCGACGGATGGGCCGCTGACGTGCACCGCAGGGTCTGAGCGCTTACGATCCACGGTGTGGCGACGTTCCACGTCGACTTCCTCGGCTGCAAGGTCTCGCACGCCGACGTGCACGAGGTCCGCGAAGCGCTGCTTCGCGACGGCCATTCCGAGCGCGGCGAACCGGGCGGCGACGTCGCGGTGATCAGCACCTGTTGCGTGACACGCGAGGCCGTCGCCAAGAGTCGTAAGGCCGTTCGGCGCGCGGCGGGTCTTCATCGCCGTGTCTACGTCACCGGCTGCGCAGCGAGCCTCGAGGGTGCTTTCGCAGGGCATCTGGGAAACGTGACCGTTGTCGCGAAGCAAAGCGAGGAGGCCGCTGCCTTCGTGGCGGGTGACGTCGGCGCGATCGGTTGCGTTCAGGCGGACGCGCGTATCGACCGCGTTCGAGCGTTCGTGAAGATCCAGGACGGCTGCTCGTTCAACTGTCATTTCTGTGTCATCCCGCTCGTGCGTGGCGCGTCTCGCAGCCGGACTGCGGGCGCCGTGCTCGGTGAGATCAGGCGTCGTGTCGGCCAGGGCCACCGCGAAGTCGTTCTCACCGGCATCAATCTCGGCTGCTTCCGGGACCGCGCCGCGGGGTTCGATCTCGCACGGCTCGTGCGAGCGGCCGGCGCGACGCCCGGGCTCGATCGTTTGCGACTCAGCTCGATCGAGATCAACCATGTCGACGCTGCTCTCGCTGCGGCGCTGCGCGAGACTCCATCCGTGACGAAGCATCTGCACGTGCCACTCCAGTCGGGCGACGACCGTGTGCTGGCCGCAATGGGTCGCCGCTACACGAGCGCCACGTACCTTCGCCGTCTCGAGTCGCTCGCGAACGACTTCAACCTCACCTCCGACGTGATCGTCGGTTTTCCGGCCGAGGACGACGCTGCGTTCGAGCGGACGCTGCGAACGGTCGAGCGCGCAGGGCTGACGAAGGTGCACGTCTTCCCGTACTCACCGCGCCCCGGCACCGCCACGGCTACCGCCGATCCCGTTCCGCCTGCGACGAAGAAGGACCGCGGCGCGCGGCTGCGTGCGCTCTCGCACGAGCTCTGCGTGCGCCGCTGGGAGGGCAAGCTCGGTGTCGAGGATTCGGTGCTCGTCGATCGTCCAGGTCGCGGCTACGGCGATGACTACACGCCATGGCTCGTCGATGCTCCGGTGGGCGCCCTCGTGCGGGTGCGCGGGGCGGCCGTCACCGAGGAGGGTGTGCGTGCCGAGGCAACATGAGGGCTGTCTCTTCTGCAGCATCGCCCGCGACGGCGCTTACGTGCACCGGGCAAAGGGATTCGTCGCGATCAACGATCTGAACCCGCAGGCCCCGGTGCATGTCCTCGTGCTGCCGGTGCGACATGTCGATACCTTCCGCGAGATCTCGGACTTCGATGCGAAGGAGACGAAGCGCATGCTCGAGTTCGTCGCGGAGACCGCGGAAAAGGTGGGACTTACCGACTACCGTGTGCTCGTGAACGTGGGCGCCGGCGCCGGCCAGACAATCTTCCATCTGCACTGGCACATCCTCGGTGGGGGAGAAGAGCCGGGCGCCGACGTCCCGAGCGCTGTCGCTACGGCGGTGGCCGAGCGATGAGCGTCCTCGCCCAGCTCGAGGACGAGGTCAAGGATGCGATGCGCGCGCGTGACAACGACCGCCGAGACGCTCTGCGGTTGATCCTCTCGAGCCTTCGCTCGGCCGAGAAGGATCTGCAGCGGCCGCTCTCCGACGAAGAAGAGCTGCAGGTGCTCCAGCGCGAGCGCAAGAAGCGGCACGAGGCTGCCGAAGCATTCAGGAGCGGCGGGCGGGAAGAGCAAGCACAGAAGGAAGAGGGCGAGCTCGCCATCCTCCAGGAGTTCATGCCCGAGCCGCTCGCCGAGGAAGCGATCGAGCGGATCGTCGACGATGCGATCGCCGAGAACAAGGCGACGAGCATGCGGGACATGGGCCGTGTGATGGCGGACGTAATGCCGCAAATCGCGGGCCGGGCGGACGGTTCGGCGGTCAGCCAGATCGTCCGCGAAAAACTGGCGTAGTCAGCTCTGGGCGGCCTGCGACGGCCCGCTTGCGACGAAGTCCTTTCCCCGCACGAGCACGAAGGCGAGCACGGCACCGACCGCCGCGACGACCGCGCCGACCTGGAGGATCGAGTTGAGCCCGGACACGAAGCCCGCCCGGGCAGCGTTGGGCAGATGGCCCGGCGGGCCGAGGCCGTGCGATCCGACCTTGCTCTGGAAAATCGCGCCGAGCGCGGCGATGCCCGTTGCGATGCCGAGCTGGCGGAAGGTGTTGTTGAGGCCCGAGGCCATCCCGGCTCGCTCCTGCCGCACCGTCGAGATTGCGGTTGTGGCGAGCGGCGCGTTCACGAGCCCGACACCGATGCCACCGACGATGAAGCCCGGGAGGAGAGTCGTCCAGTCGGAGCTGACCGTGATGCCGCTCATGAGCCACATCGAGAGCGCGACGAGCGCGAGCCCAGCGCCGAGCAGCAGCCGAATCGGCGTTCGCGCTG
>JBBSEJ010000104.1:0-4998 GCA_038239825.1 Gaiellales bacterium | reverse complement strand
GACCCCGCCGAACGCGAACGACGCAAACTCGAAGCCGCACGACGACGCGAACGCCGCACCGCCAAAACCGCCAGCCAACACACGCTCGCCGCCTGAACCATGAGCAAGTTTCCGGTGCAACGTTACGAGAGGCCGCACTAGCCGTGCGGATCGGCCATCTTGCGATAGTCGAGCGCCTCGTCGAGCACGTCGTCGGAGACGCCCTCCTCCCGCGCGACCTCCCGCAGGGATCGGCCCGAAGCGGCCGCTTTCTTCACGATCTCGGCGCCTTTGTCGTACCCGATGTACGGGTTGAGCGCCGTCGCGGCGGAGAGCGTCAGCTCGGCGTAGCGTTCGTTCTGCTCGCGGTTGGCCTCGATGCCGGCGACGCACTTCTCGTCGAGGAGGCGGGCGGCCGAGGCGAGCAGCTTGATCGACTGCAGCAGGTTGCGGGCGAGCAGCGGCACGAAGACATTCAGCTCGAAGTGGCCCTGCATCCCGCCGATCGAAATCGCGGCGTCGTTCCCGATCACCTGCGCAGCGACCTGCGTCACGACCTCGGGGATCACCGGGTTCACCTTGCCGGGCATGATCGAGGACCCCTTCTGCAGCTCCGGCAGGCGGATCTCGGCGAGCCCCGCACGAGGCCCGGAGCCCATGAAGCGGAGGTCGTTCGCGATCTTCGTCAGGCTGACGGCGAGCGTCTTCAGCGCGCCCGAGGCCTCGACGAGTCCATCCCGCGCAGCCTGTGACTCGAACGGATCCGCGGGTGGGGAGATCTGCAGGCCCGTATCGGCGGCGAGCCTCGTGCGCATGCGCTCGGCGAACTCCGGATGCGTGTTCATGCCCGTGCCGACGGCGGTGCCGCCGAGCGGGATCTGGCCGAGGCGCTGCAACGTCGCCTCGACCCGGAGCTTCCCCTCGCGCACCTGGGCCGCATAGCCGCCGAACTCCTGGCCGAGCGTGACGGGAACGGCGTCCATCCAGTGTGTCCGACCGGACTTGACGACATCCGCGAACTCCTCCGCCTTCGCCTGCAGCGCGATCCCGAGCCGCTCGAGCGCCGGCAGCAGATCGTGAACCGTCTCGTCGAGCGCAGCGAGGTGGACCGCCGACGGGAAGACGTCGTTCGAGCTCTGACCCAGGTTGACGTCGTCGTTCGGATGCACGCCTGCGCCCGCGATGGTCGCGATGACCTCGTTCGCGTTCATGTTCGAGGAGGTGCCCGAACCGGTCTGGAAGACGTCGATCGGGAACTGATCGTCGAGCTCGCCGCGCGCGATCCGATCGCCGGCCGCGGCGATCAGCGACGCCTTTTCGGCATCGAGGAGACCGAGCTCGGCGTTCACGCGGGCGGCGGCCGCCTTGATCCGGCCGAGCCAGCGCGCGACGGGCACCGGGATCGGCTCACCGGAGACCGGGAAGTTGCCGATCGCCTTGCGCGTCTCGCTACCCCAGAGCTCCTGCGCATCCGCCGCCCTCGCCTCCACGGCGTTGAGCCTAGCTTGCGACGCGAAGGCGACGATCGGCGAGCGACCGATCGCGCAACAGCCGGCGAACCGCCTCGTCCAACTCGTCGAGGCTCGCCCAGCCCACGTAGGTGCAGCGCGGGCACGGTTCATCCGCCGCCTCGCGCCGCTGACCGCAGTTCAGACACTCGACCATCCGTATGACATCGGACGTTCAGGCCTTTGGCTCGTCCCCCGGGGGAGTGATCCTCCTGCCGGCAGCGAGCAGGCCGGCCCACGTGGCGAGCTTCACGCGCGGCCGTCCGAGCGGCTCACCCGCGGCGCGCTCGACTGCGTCGATCGCCCGCCAGCCGGCGTAGGAGACGACGTCCGCGCCGCGCTGCTCGAGCAGGGACTCGAGAGTCTCTGCCGGCCGGGCGGGGCGCCGGCTCAGCACTCCGTCGCGCGCGTCGGCCAGCAACAGATCGACGGTCTCGGTCGCATCTTTCTTGTTCGTGCCGATGACGCCGCTCGGCCCTCGCTTGATCCAGCCGGCCACGTAGGTCCGTTCTGCGCCGACGACGCGCCCGCGCTCGTTCGGAATGGTGCCGGTCGACTCGTCGAAGGGCACGCCCGCCAGGGGCACGCCCCGGTACCCCACGCTCTTCAGCACGAGGCCGCAGTCGATCGTCTCGGTCTCGCCGGTCGCCCGTGCGACGATCCGGCCGTTCTCCTCCACGAGCTCATTGCGCACGACCTCGATCGCCTCGACCTTGCCATCGCCGAGGACCGCGACCGGGGAGACGAGAAATCGCAGGACGATTCGTCTCGGCCTGCCCCCGGGCTCATGCGGGGCGTAGTCGCGGAGCAGATCCAGGTTCCGCCGGGCGCGCTCGCCGCCCGCCTCGAGCTCTCGCTCACTGGCGGGATCGAGCCGGAGATCGTCGGGGTCGACGATCACGTCGGCGCCTGCGAGCTCACCGAGCTCCCGCAGCTCCGGCGGGGTGAAGGCTGCTTGCACCGGCCCTCGCCGGCCGAGCATGACGACCTCCTCGAGATTGGAGCCGACGATGCCCGCGACGGCCTCGTCGGTGGTGTCGGTCGGCGCGAGCTCCTCGGCGGTGAGGGCGAGCATGCGCACGCAGTCGACCGCCACGTTCCCGTTCCCGATCACGACCGCCCGCCCATGGGAGAGGTCGAACTCGAGGTCCTGGAAATCGGGGTGGCCGTTGTACCAGGCGACGAATGCCGTGGCCGGCCACGAGCCGGGAAGATCCTCGCCCGGAACGCCGAGCCGGCGGTCGGTCTGCGCGCCGACCGAGTAGACGATGGCGTCGTAGACGGCTGCCAGCTCATCGTGGGTCACATCCGTCCCGACCTCGACGTTGCCGAAGAAGCGGAACCCCGGTCGCGCCGCGGTCTTCTCGAACGCACGCGACACGGCCTTGATGTTCTCGTGATCCGGCGCGACGCCCAGCCGGACGAGTCCCCAGGGGGTCGGCAGACGGTCGAGCACGTCGACCTCGACGGCGGGGTCGTCGCTTCTCAGGAGCGCATCGGCGGTGTAGAAGCCCGCCGGGCCGGAGCCGACGACTGCGACACGGAGCGGCACCTGAGCCATCCTGCGAGCCTAGCCCGGCCGGCGCGAGCCCGGCATGATCCAGGGCCATGCATCGCGGCCCCCTGGACGAGTCGTGGCTCGAGCTGTCCTACGACAGGTTCCCTCGGCTCGAAGAGGCGTTTCACGCGATGCTCGACGAGAGCCTGCGGCCACGGGGCCCTGAGCTGCTCTACGACCTCGTCGCCGGGCTCGCGCCCCGCCCTTCATCGGTCGCGATCGACGTGGGTTGCGGTGAGGGCAGGCACACGCTGGAGCTGGCCTCGCGCTTCGGGCTCTCGGTCACCGGCGTCGACCCGGTCGCGCGGCACCTCGAGCTCGCGCGCGCGTCATTGCTGCTCCGCCCGGAGCTGCGCGGCCGCGTTCGCTTCGAAGCAGGCTCCGCCGAGTCGCTGCGCTTCGCCTCGAGAAGCGTCGAGCTCGTCTGGTGCCGCGACGTCCTCGTCCACGTCGCCGAGCTCGGCAGGGCCTACTCCGAGTTCGAGCGAGTCCTGGCCGAAGGCGGTCACATCGTCGTCTACCAGATGTTCGGGACCGAGCGCCTCGAACCGAGCGAGGCGAGCTACATCTGGCGGACGATGGGCGTCGTTCCCGCGAGTGCCGAGTTCGCCACGACCGATGCGGCGATCGCGGCGGCCGGCCTCCGGGTCGTCGATCGCACGGAGATCGGCTCCGAGTGGTGGGAGTTGGCTGAAGAGGAGTCCGGCAAGCCGGGGCAGCGGCTGCTGTACGCGGCGCGTCTCCTGCGTGACCGGCGCCGCTACGTCGAGAGGTTCGGGGAGCCGGCCTACGAGTTGATGCTCGGCGACTGCCTGTGGCACGTGTACGCGATGATCGGCAAGCTGACGCGCCGGGCTGACGTCCTGTCACGCGCCTGAGACTGCAGGCTCAGTGCGAGCAGCCGGAGCCGCAGCCGCCGGCCGACGCGGGCCCCGCGGCCTCTCCGGGGCTCCCGTCCTCGACCTGGAAGCTATGGCCGCACCCGCAGGCGGCGGTGGCGTTCGGGTTCTCGATCTTGAAGCCCGATTCCTGCAGGCCCTCGAGGAAATCGATCGTCGCTCCCTGCAGGTAGGGAGCGCTGAACGGGTCGACGACGACGGTGACACCGTGGAACGTCAGCTCGTGGTCCCCCGACTGGGCGGCGCGGTCGAAGCCGAGCGCGTACTCGAAGCCGCTGCAGCCGCCACCCTGGATCGCGACGCGCAGCACCTCGGCTTCGCCGGCGGGCTCGTCGGCCATCAGTCGGCGCACCTTCTCGGCAGCTCGAGCAGTGACGGTTACGACGGTCGTCTCAACCGTCCCGCTGCCCGTCTGCTGGGTATCCGTCTGCTCGATCGCGGCCATAGCGCTCACAGTGTAGCCAGAGGGGGCGCAGCCGCAACACCGGGCCGGAGTTCGTGACAGTCGTAACGCGCATCGTTGCGTCGGTTCAGGTTCCGTTCGTGTCACCGGATGGAAGGTGCTAGCGTCCGCGCCGGGCGAGGCTCCGGAGGAGCGTCCCGGAGGAGGAGCACGTTTGTTCAACGATTGGTTGCCGTTCGCGATCTACGCGGTCTTCGCGCTCGCGATTCCGGCGACGATGATGATCGGGAGCTTCGTCTTCGCACAGCGACCGCATCGCCGCGTCCGCGCGAGAACGATCCCATTCGAGTCAGGCGTGTCTCAAGGACCGCCGCAGCGGCAGCGCTTCACCGTCTCGTTCTACCTGACGGCGATGCTCTTCATCCTCTTCGACATCGAGATCGTCTTCCTGTATCCACTGGCCGTGATCCTCCACGAGCTCTCGTGGTTCGGGTTCATCGAGTTCCTCACGTTCCTCATCATCCTGCTCGTTGCCTACGTGTACATCTGGCGGAAGGGCGCACTCGAATGGCGCTAGACAAGCGCCTCAACCAGATGGGCCTGCAGTCGGAGCGACTGCTCTGGCCGACGAAAGGGCCCGGGCATTTCGAG
>JBBSEJ010000103.1:0-5008 GCA_038239825.1 Gaiellales bacterium | reverse complement strand
TGCGTGAGCTGGCTGTCGTCCTGGTGGTAGAGCCCGTAGACACGCGTCACGATGACCCACAGCGGCAGCGTGGCGACGAAGAGCGCGAGCTCAGTTCCGCGACCGAACACCCCTGAGTGGCTCGCCTGGAGCGGCAGCAAGAATTCGGTGATCGCGAATGCAGCGGTGAGCCCGACAAGGTCGGCGCCCAGCAGGAGGCGCCGCAGCAGCCAGCCCCGCCGCCGGATCGGGGCAGCCTCGCCTTGCTCGAGAAGAGCCTCGGTCGGGCCGTTGCTGCGCGAGTTGACCCGCCGGCGCTCGGTCTGAGGCTGTGCGGAGCGGACGTGGGTCTCGCTCAAGAGGAGCCTTCCCGGGCCGGCGCGTCAGGCGCTACCCGCTGCCCCACGAGTCGGCATCCGCCGGTCTCGAGACCAGCGGGGCTGCACAAATATCCCTGTGCGGTGAAGCGTCGAGCACTGAGTACCCCTCTCCCCCTGCCGCCGCGACGCGGCATCACAGACATGGTTACCCCGATCCGCGCGGGCGTCAACCTTCTACGGAAGCGTCTAGACCTACGACGCGCCGCGACTAGCCCAATGACTGGCTCTCAACGAGGGCAGCCGCCGGGCGGGGCCGGGACGATGTCGCGCGGATGGTGAGCCTTGGGCTCGTCCAACCCTTGGCCGGAGAAACCGTTTGCGCCACCCCTGGCAACGAACGCCCATCACCGTTCGGAATGATGTCCCATGTGCGCGTGCTATGGGACTACCACAATGGTCGCATCCCGTCGCATTGCGGGCGCAAACGCGCTCTCGTAGCGTCCGGAATCGACGTGGTTCTCGTCGTGCCGGCGAAGGTCGGCGAGTGTTCAGATGGTCTGCGAACTACATTTCTCGCGCCGTGATAGATCTTCACTCGCACATCCTCCCGGGCATCGACGACGGCTCGGAGACGATCGAGGAAGCGCTCGAGATGGCCCGCTCGGCGGTCGCAGACGGCATCGACGTCGTCGCCGCGACCCCGCACGTGCGCGGCGACTTCCCGACCGAGCCCGGCCGGATGGAGCAGCTCGTCGAGTCGGTTCGCGCGGCACTCGACGAGCACTCGATCCCACTCGAGCTCCTCACCGGCGGTGAGATCGACCTCGAGATGCTGCCCGAGCTGCCCGATGCCGAGCTCCGCCGCTTCGGCCTCGGCGGCAATCCCCGCTACCTGCTGCTCGAGACGCCGTACAGCGGCTGGCCGCTTGGCCTCGAGCAGACGGTGTTCGACCTGCAGCTGCGCGGCTTTGCGGTCGTGCTCGCGCATCCGGAACGGAACGAGGAGGTGCAGGAGAGCCCCAAGCGGCTCGAGCGGCTCGTCGAGATGGGCATGCTCGTGCAGCTGACCGCGGCGTCGGTCGACGGCAGGCTCGGCCCGCGCACGCAGAAGACGGGGCTCGGCCTGGTCGAACGTGGCCTCGCCCACCTGCTCGCGAGCGACGCGCATGCACCGACGGTACGGCAGGTGGGCATGTCGGCCGCCGCGCAGCAGATCGGCGACGCAGCCCTCGCACGCTGGCTCACCCGCGAGGTGCCGGCCGCGATCATCGCCGGCGCCGACCTGCCGCCCCGGCCGGAGCGACGTCCCGCCCGACGCTTCCGTCGGCGCCTGCGGGGCGATTAGTACTGCGCGAGGGTGCCGGCGCGGCGCGCATGCCGCAGCGCCGCGTCGAGAAGACGATCGAGAGCGGCGCTCTCACGACCGATCCGTCCAGGGGGAGTGCATCCATAGGGCACCCGAGACGAGGGACATCGCGAATACGGCACGCGTGGAAGATCGCGCCCTCACCTAGGCTGATGGCGCCTCGTGGAGGTCGAGGACATCCGGCCGGACATCGGCGAGCACGCGCCGGATCGCCTGCCGCGACCGGTTAGGAGTGGCGATTGACGTCGCCTGCACGGTGCACGGGCAGCTCGACGGTCTGGCACGGCTCGGCCGACTGCGCTCCTGTTGTTCCATCGGGCCAGCCTTCCGGGGCGACGAGCGTCACGTCAAAATGAGCGCCTGGTGTCGATCAGGAGCCGCTGGGCGACGGGCCGGGGGGAAGATCGAAGGACGCTGCAGCAAGGGTGTTCGCGCCGCGATCCGCCGTCGAGCTCCCCACAAGAGGCGCCCCCGAGAGCGGGCCGGCGGATTCGAGCCGCTCGAGCGCCGCGCGCAGCGTCGCGCGGAGCGTCGAGGCCGCCTGCACCACTGCGACCGCGCCGGCTCCGGCACGTTCGGCCTCTGCCTCGATCTCTGCTGCGCGACCCCGTGCCTTGCGAAGCGCGAGCTCGCAGTCTTCGCGCGTCGACTCGCGCATCTCGCGCACAGCGCGAAGCGCCAGGGCGAGCAGCACACGCGCCTCCTCGTCCGGGTCGACTCGTGGCTCGCTCGCGACAGGCCAGCCGACAGCCGGTGCGCTCGCTTCGAGGGGCGGGGGGTAGAGGGGCGGAGCCTCGAGCGGCTGCCCCTCCTGCATCGTCCGCTTGAGCTTTCGATGCTCGCCCGCCAGCACGCCGTAGTCCCAGGCGACGCGCCGGAAGAGCTCCTCGGTCGCCCAGCGGTTGTAGCCACGGAACGACCGGGGCAGTGAACTTGGATCGACGTCGAGGGAATCTGGGGTCATGAGGCGAATGGGAGGGAACTGAGCACCACGTTCAACAAAAGGGTGGACGTTCCCTTCGTTGGTGTGCAGAATTGCAAACCATGGCGAAACCACTCACTCCCCAGCAAGTTCGAGACGCCGAGCTTCCACGCGCGCTCCGCGGGTTCGACGAAGATGCAACGCGGAGCTTTCTCAGTGACGCGGCGAGCACCCTGCACGCGGTCACGAAGGAGCGCGACGAGCTGCGCAAGCAGGTCGACCGCCTGAACCACCAGGTCTCCCAGACCCCCACCGACGCAGAGACGATCGGAGCCGTGCTCCTGACAGCGCATCGCGCCGGCGAAGAGATGCTCGCCAAAGCGGCGGAGGACGTGGCAGGGATCCACGAGGACGCCGAGCGGCAACGAGTCGAGCTACTCGTACGCGCGCGAGCCGAGGCCGAGGCGATGCTGGCCGACGCCGACTCGACGATCACGACGCTCCGCCACCAGGACGAGGACCTGCGCCGTTCGATCGCCATGTACCGGCAGGAGCTCGTCGTGTTCCTGCGGACTGCGCTGACGCAGCTCGACGAGGTCGAGACGCTCGCGCCACAGGCGATCACCGATTCGCCGGCAGAAGCGTCACGCGAGCTCCACAACGAGCTCCTCGCGCAGCTCCCGTCCGAATAGCGTCAATAGGCAGGCAGCGGCGGCGGCAGCTTGCGCCCCGCCGGGCCTGGCGCAGCCTCGGCCGCCGACTCGGCGCGCGCGTCGCGGGCATCGGCGCGCGCGTGCCAGAGGTCGATGTTCAGCCGCTCGACTTCCTCGACGAGCATCGTGATCGCCCGGCCGGCGGCCCGCACCTCGTCGCGTGGGTCGGTGCGCAGGCCCTCGCCCCACACGCGGAGTGTGTCGACCTTCGCCTCATCAAGGCGTTGCGGCGGTGTGGCGGGGCCGCTCATGTGGCGGGGCGACCGCCGACCGCGTCACGAAACGATTTCAACGGTTTTGTCCACAGGTGGCTCACGCCATTCTCAGCGGAATGTCGACGGGATGACGCAGGAGTGTGTGGATAACGCGCTCGTTGGATTCGCACAGGGGCCACTGCACGTCAGGGCAAAAATTCACCGAGCCGGTAGCGTTTTCGTCCACCGCCCCCACGAACCTTCGGCTTGCGCCTACGGACCTCGGGAAGAGCTTCGGCCTACTCACGCTCCGTGCTCGGTGCAGGAGTCAACCTAACGTACCCCCGGGCCAAGGTTCAAGAATCCATCGGCAGGGCTGGCGCAGTTTGCGGGATTCGCGGCTCCTCGGTTCGATCAGGCAGGGACGAGGATCTGATTCTTGCTCAGGTACGTGGCGCGGAGGTCGCTCTCGCACGCGGCGATCGCGTCGATGACGAACGGGTCGAACTGGCTCGCGCGCTCGGACGTCAGCTCGGTCAGCGCTTCGTCCCAGGACATCTGCGAGCGGTAGGGCCGCTCGTCGGTCATCGCATCGAGCGCGTCGGCGGCGGCGAAGATCCTCGCGGCGACGGGGATCTTCTCGGCGGCCGTGCCGTTCGGGTAGCCGCCTCCGTCCCAGTGCTCGTGGTGGGAGCGGATCACCTCGAGGCCGGCCCCCTGCAGCAGCGGGACGTGCCCGACGAGCCGCTCGCCGATCATCGTGTGGGTCTCGATGCACCGCCGTTCCGGCCGGTTGAGCGAGCCCGGCTTCAGGAGGACGCGGTCGGGGATGCCGATCTTGCCGACGTCGTGCAGCAGGAAGCCCCATTCGAGGGTGGGATCGTCGAGCAGTGACGGCGCCACCTCGAGGGTCAGCCGCGTCGCGTAGCTCGTGACGCGATGGGAGTGGGCGCTCGTCCCGAAGTCCCGCGACTCGAGCGCGTCGGACAGTGCCTCGAGCGTCTGGCGATAGGCGTCCGTCAGGAGGTCGTGCTGGCGCTGGCCGATGTCGATCAGCCGGCGCAACTCGCCCGCCATCCCCGCCTCCTGATGCTCGAACGGCGTCAGCCCGACGAGCCGCTCGACCGTCGCGAGCAGATGCATGGGATCGAGCGGCTTGAGCAGGAACGCGTTCGCGCCCGCGGCGACCGCCTGGTGCCCCGCGTCCTGAGAGCCGCTGATCGCGACGATCGGGATGTTCTTCGTCCGCGGGCTCGCGCGCAGCCGCTCGGAGTAGAAGACGCCGTCGATGCCGGGCAGGCCGATGTCGAGCACGATCGCGTCGGGTGCGGCCTCGACCAGGAGCTTCTCGGCCTGGATGACGTGATGGGCTTCTACGACCTCCAGCCCCTCGAGCTCGAGAACCACACGGAGCATCTCGCACAGGGGACGGTCATCATCGATGACCAGAACGCGGATCGAACGATGCTGCGGCATCACCAGTTCGCCTCCTCGACGGATCTACGAGGAAGTCT
>JBBSEJ010000102.1:0-5298 GCA_038239825.1 Gaiellales bacterium | reverse complement strand
GGCGCCGGGCTGCGTCCTCGGTCGCCCCGATAGAACACCGCTATCGGGGCTCCCTGCGTCCTTGCCCGGCTTGCTTTTCGCTCGCCAGGATCACCACGGAACTTCCGGAACGGAGCACTTGTCCGCTACGCGAACAAGCCGACGGCGAGGAGCGCGAGGCCGGCCCCAACCGAGCACGGCGCCCGGCGTCAACGACGGATCCTCAGGGTTTCGCGCCAGGGTCGAGAGACCGCGGGATGCGGCCCCGCGCAGCCTCGGTGATCCCCGCGTCGAGGCGACGCTCGAAGTTGTTGTTGCGGCCGATTGCGCCCATCAGGACGAGGAGCGCGCCGAGAATCAGGCACGAGACCTTGAAACCGTGCCAGGTGTCGCCGCCGATCGCGAGCGCCCGCACTTCCGCGATCACGAGTGCGACGATGAACGAGATCGCGATTCGCTCGGCGAGGCGGACGAGCTCACGAACGAGCCACATTGGCCTACTGGAGGAGCTCCTCGAGACGGGCCGCGGTCGCGGGCGCCGTCGGCTCGTCCTCGTGGCGGACATAGAGATAGGTGGGATCCCTGATCGCGGCGGCGATCGTGCGGAGATCGTCGTCGGTGTAGGGCGGATCGCGCAGGCGTAGGTACCGGAACGGCTCCGCCGCGGGGTCGTTGACGCGCACGATCCCGTCGATGCCCGCCCACGACTCGTGGCGGAGATCCCATGCGAGCTCGAGCTCGGGCGGCACGGAGCCCTCGACGAACGAGATGAGGCCCTCGTCTCGTGCGGCCTCCGAGACGACCCGGACGGGCCCGAGCCGGTCGCCGAGTGCGAGCACGCGCTCGAGGAACGGGCCGACCCGGTCGAGCCGCGTGAGCGGCAACTTCACCGAGAAGCGAAAGCCGTCGGGAACCGCCTCGGCCCAGCGCCGGAACTGATCCTCGCTCGGCAGGCGGTAGCCGGTGGAGTTCAGCTCGACCGTGTCGAAGCGCTCTGCGTAGAAGGCGAGGAAGTCCGTGGGCTGCGTCCCCTCGGGGTAGAACCCCGGCCGCCAGCTCAGGTACGACCAACCGGAGGTGCCGACGAGAACGGCCATGCCGAGACGGTACGTGTCCGGGGACAGTCCCTGGGCATGTCCCGTTGGGACGCCTTGGCGCCCGAAGTCCTGGCGTACCCTGGCCCCATGGCCGACCGAGGCAGCCTCGAGGTGATCTGCGGGCCGATGTTCAGTGGCAAGACTGATCGCCTCATCCATCGCTACGAGGGCGCGGCGCGCGGCAGTCGCTCGGTCGTCGCGGTCAGGCCTGCGCGCGATACGCGGCATCCCCCGGGGACGATCGTGAGCCACTCGTCGCAGCGGATCCCGGCCGTCTCGGTCAGCTCATCCCGGGAGCTCGCCGCTTTGGCCGGCGCTCATTCAGCGGTGCTGATCGATGAGGTTCAGTTCTTCGACGAGGCCCTGCCGGTCGCGATCGCCGATCTTCGAGCGACCGGTTCGGACGTGATCGCCGCCGGCCTCGATCGTGATTTCAGAGGCGACCCGTTCGCGACGACGCGCGACCTGCTCGCGGAGGCCACCCGGGTCACACGCCTGACGGCGCTCTGCGGCCGGTGCGGGTCGCCCGCGACGCTCACACAGCGCCTCGCGAACGGGCGACCGGTTTCCCTCAACGAGCCGAGCCTCGTCGTCGGCGACCGCGAGATCTATGAACCTCGCTGCGAGCGCTGCTGGAACGAGGAGCGTGGCGGCAGCGATCTGTAGCAAAGAGCGAAGATCGTAAGGCCCATGAGTCGCTCTCCGTCCGGCTCGCGCCATACCGTTTGTCACGTGAGCGCCATCGCCCCCCCGAAACTCGATCCGAACGACGACGCCTTCCAGGCCGGTGCGAACGTGATCGAGGTGCTCGACCGGGGCTTTCTCGCTCTCGACGGTGCGTTCGCCTCCGACCTCGCCGTCGCAAACGGTGCCCGCGTCTCGTTCAACCAGGCCTCGCAAGAGATCACCGAGCGGGACGAAGGGTTGATCCGCTACCTCATGCGCGACCGCCACGGCTCTCCGTTCGAGCACGGCTACTTCCGATTCCTCGTCAAGGCGCCGCTCTTCGTTGTGCGGGAGCATCACCGTCATCGCGCAGGGCATTCGTACAACGAGTGGTCGGGTCGTTACTCGAAGATGCAGCCGGAGTTCTACGTCCCCGACAACGTGCGCACGCAGTCCGGCAAGCCCGGGGCCTATGTCTTCGAGCCCGTCGATGACGAAATCCGGGAGGCGACCCGGCAGGAGATCGAGCACCAGGGGACGGAGGCGTTCGCCGCCTACGAGCGGATGCTCGAGCTCGGAGTCGCGAAGGAAGTCGCTCGAACCGTCCTGCCGCTGAACATGTACACGAAGTACTACTGGAGCTGCAATCCGCGCTCGCTCATGCACTTCTGCTCGCTCCGGAACTCCAGTCACGCCCAGTTCGAGATCCGCGAGTTCGCCAGGGCCGCCGAGACCTTCCTCGAGCAGCAGATGCCCGTGACGCACGCAGCATTCATCGCCAATGGCCGGACGAGTCCCTAGAGGCGTTCAGAAACCAGCGGCGTTCAGAAACCAGCGGCGTTCAGAAAACTCTCAGACACTGTTAATGGCCCCGGCAGCGAGTCCTAACAAGCTTGTAACACTTTGCTACTAAGTTCTATCTACCAGGAATCGGGTAGACCGGAATAAACCCTGCTTTTGAGGCGTTTTGAATCTTCGACGGCAGCTGCGCACACGGCGCCCCGTCCACCCTCGAAGAAGTGAAGGAGTTCGTTGACTGAAATCAGCATGACCGCGGCCGTAGCCGAAGCGCTCGAAGCGCTCCTGACCCTGCGTGGCGAGCACGGGGCGTTGTCCCCTGCCGACGTCGCCGACGCCGTCATCACCCACGATCTCGACGATGCAGAGGCAGAGGCCCTCACGCTCGAGCTCGAAGGGCACGGCGCCGCCCCCGAAGAGGAGGAGGAGCTGGAGCTCGACTTGAGCATCGGCACGTCGCTCTACACGACCGATTCGTTCCAGATGTTCCTGAACGAGGCCGGCCGCTATCCGCTGCTCACCGCGGCGGAAGAGGTCGAGCTCGCGAAGCGCATCGAGAAGGGCGACATGGTGGCGAAGGAGCGCATGATCAACTGCAACCTGCGCCTCGTCGTCTCGATCGCCAAGCGCTACCAGACCCAGGGCATCACCCTCGGCGACCTCGTCCAGGAAGGCGTTCTCGGCCTGATCCGCGCAGCGGAGAAGTTCGACTGGCGCAAGGGCTTCAAGTTCTCGACGTATGCGACCTGGTGGATTCGCCAGGCCGTGCAGCGTGGGGTCGCCAACAAGGCGCGCACCATCCGCATCCCGGTGCACGTCGTCGAGCGCGAGCAGAAGGTGGCGCGTGCGCGCCGCGAGCTGACCGCGACGCTCGAGCGTGACCCGACACCCGAGGAGCTCGCGCACCACTCGAAACTCCCGATCACGCACGTCCGCGAAGTGATGGAGGCCGCGCGCGCCGTCGCGTCGACCGACATGCCCGTGGGCGACGACGGCGATGCGTCGTTCGGCGACCTGATCGCAGGGACCGGCCCGTCGACCGAGGAAGAGGCATCCGCCTCGCTCCGCGACCTGGCGGTCCGCCAGGCGGTCGCGACGCTGCCCGACCGCGAACGCGACGTGATCGAGCTTCGGTTCGGTCTCGTCGGCGACGGCCCCGCCTCCCTCGAGGCGATCGGCAAGCAGCTCGGACTGACGCGAGAGCGCGTGCGCCAAATCGAGACCGAGGCTCTGCGCAAGCTCGCGCAGAACGAAGACCTCGCCGACGCGGCGTAAGTAACTCGGCCCGGCACCGCCTCGGGGCGGTGCCGGGCACCTTTATCGTCGGGCGATGCAGTTCACCGCCCACGACGAGCTCATGCTGTTCGCGCTGCTCGCTGCGCTCGGCGCAATGCTCGTGCTGGCCGCGCGCGGCCGCACGCCGCCGTCGGTGTTCCTCGTCGTGGGCGGTCTCGGGCTCGGCTTCGTGCCGGGGCTGCCGCGCCTGCAGCTGCCTCCGGATCTCGTGCTCGTCGCGATCCTGCCGCCGCTTCTCTACTCGGCTGCGTTCTTCACCGGGCTGCGGGATCTTCGCGCCAACCTGCGGCCGATCTCACTGCTCGCCGTCGGGCTCGTCGCAGCGACGACTCTCGGCGTGGCCCTCGTGGCGCATGCCGCGATCGCCGGCCTGTCCTGGGGCGCCGCCTTCACCCTCGGTGCGATCGTCTCGCCGACCGATGCGCTTGCGGCTTCGGAGGTCGCGCACCGGCTGAACGTTCCACGGCGGATCGTCTCGATCCTCGAGGGCGAGAGCCTCGTCAACGACGGCATGGCGCTCGTGCTCTACAAGACCGCGGTCGCGGCGGCCGTCGTCGGCACGTTCTCGCTCTGGAACGCATCCTGGCACCTCGTCGTGAACATCGCCGGGGGCATCGCCGTCGGTCTCGTGGTCGGGTTCTGCGTGCGCCAGGTGCGGCGGCGGGTCGACGACACGCCCACCGAGGTGACGATCGCGCTGCTCTCCGGCTATCTCGCGTACCTGCCCGCATCGGCGATCGGCGTGTCGGGCGTGCTCGCAGCCGTGACGATCGGCGTCTACATGGGGTGGTACACCCCGCAGCTGACGACCGTGGAGACACGGCTCTCGGGGAACGCGTTCTGGGAGATCCTCGTCTTCCTCGTCAACGCTCTCCTCTTCGCGCTCATCGGCCTGCAGCTGCACCTGATCGCGGCACGGCTTCCGATCACCGGCAGGTTGATCGGCGAGGCGGCGCTCGTCACCGTCGCAGTCGTGGCGATCCGCATCGTCTGTGTCCCGATCATCACCTACGTCCCGCGCGTTCTGTTCGCGAGGGTTCGCGCGCGCGACCCGTATCCGCCGTGGCAGTTCCCTGTGCTGATCGGCTGGACGGGCCTCCGCGGCGCGGTCTCGCTCGCCGCTGCGCTCGCGCTCCCGTTGACCACCCACTCGGGCCGAGCGTTTCCCGAACGCGACCTGATCGTCTTCCTGACCTTCTGCGTGATCCTCGGCACGCTTGTCGTGCAGGGGCTTTCGCTGCCGCTCGTGATCCGCATGCTCGGGCTCGAGGACGACGGCGTCGAGGCGCGAGAGGAGGCGAAGGCCCGGATCCGCGCTGCCGAGGCTGCCCTCGCCCGGATCGAGGAGCTCGTCGAGGAGGAGTGGGTGCGCGACGAGACCGCCGAGCGGCTGCGTGGGATGTACGGCTTCCGCCGCGACCGGTTCCGGGCGCGCTTCGACGGCGACGACGACGGCGCGCTC
>JBBSEJ010000101.1:0-5839 GCA_038239825.1 Gaiellales bacterium | reverse complement strand
GCAGCGACTTCGCCGAAGCGGAACGGCTCACGCGTGAGGCGGTCGCGATCGGCGAAGACGGGGACGTACTCAACGGCCAGGGTAACGCGTACAACGATCTTGCCGAAGTGCTCCTGCTCGCCGGGAAACCCGCCGAGGCGACCGCCGCGCTCGAGCAGGCGCTCGAGCGCTTCGAGCGCAAGGGTAACCGCGTCTCGGCGCAGCACGCACAGACGCGACTCGCCGAGCTTCAGGACGCAGCGCCGCGATGAGCGTTCTGCCCGCTCAGTCGACTGTCTCGAGAAACGCCTCCACGCGCTCGAGGAACGCCTCCGGCTCTTCGACGTGCGGCATGTGGCTCGACTCCTCGAAGATCGTCCACTGAGCCCCCGGGATGCGCGCGTGGATCTGCTCGACGATGTGCGGGGTCGCCTCGTCGTAGCGGCCCGAGATGAGGAGCGTCGGCGTCGTGATCTCGTGCAGCCGGCCGGTGATGTCCCACGTCTTCAGCGAGCCGATGCAGTGGAACTCGCTCGGGCCATTCATCGTGTGGTAGACGGTCGGGTCGGCGGCAAGCTGCGCAAAGCTTCGGTCGACGTAGTCCGGCCACGGGTCGACGCGGCAGAGATGCCGGTCGTAGTAGACCCGCACCGCTGCCTCGTATGCCGGGTCGTCGGTCGTCCCCGCCTCCTCGTGCCGCGTAAGCGTCTCTTGCACGTGGGCCGGGAGATCCCGTCTCAGCCGGTTCGCCTCCTCGACCCAGAGCGGAATGCTCGCGGGTGAATCGGCGACGACGATCGCGCGGAGTCCAACCGGCTGGTCGAGCGCGTACTCCATCGCGAGCATGCCGCCCCACGACTGCCCGACCACGGCGTAGCGATCGGCGATCCCGAGCTCCTGCGCGAGCAGCGCGAGCTCGTGCTTGAAGAGCTGCGGCGTCCAGAACTCGGCGGGCGCGCCGGGCAGGTGCTGGCTCAGGCCGCAGCCGAGCTGGTCGTAGAGAACGGCACCCCGCCCGAAGCGCGAGAGCTCGGCGATCGGCTCGACGTAGTCGTGCGCGGCGCCCGGCCCGCCGTGGCAGACGATCACCGGCGTCTTGTCGGAGTCGAGCTCGCCGACGACGCGGTACCACGTCTCGTGCCCGTCCCAGGTCATCCGACCCTCAGTCACGTCGCGCTCCTCTCGCTCAGTGCATCCAGTGGGTGATGGCACGCCGCGAGGCGGCCGAGGGCGTGCAGCTCGAGCGGCGGCCGCTCGACGCGGCAGATCTCTGTCGCATACGAACACCGCGGGTGGAAGCGGCAACCCGTCGGTGGGTCGATCGGGCTCGGCACCTCGCCCTCGAGCACGATCCGCTCGCGCGGTGTGGCTCCCCCCTCCTCGGCGGCCTCGATCGCGGGGATCGCGGACAGGAGCGCCTCGGTGTAGGGATGGATCGGGTGCGTGAAGAGGTCGTCCGAGCCGCCGAGCTCCACGACGACCCCGAGGTACATGACGGCGATGCGGTCGGAGACGTGGTGGACGATCCCGAGGTCGTGCGCGATGAACACGTAGGTCAGGTTGAACTCGTCCTGGAGATCGTCCAGTAGGTTGATCACCTGGGCCTGGATCGAGACGTCGAGCGCCGAGACGGGCTCGTCGGCGACGATCAGCTGCGGATTCAGCGCCAGTGCGCGAGCGACGCCGATCCTCTGGCGCTGCCCGCCGGAAAACTCGTGCGGATACCTGTTGACGTGATCCGGCGACAGGCCAACCACCTCGAGCAACCGTTGCACGTTGCCGCGGATCTCGCGCGCGCTCCCGGCCCGGTGGATGCGAAACGGGTCCTCGAGGATCTGGCCCACCCGCTTGCGTGGGTTGAGTGACGCGTACGGATCCTGGAAGATCATCTGCAGATCGCGGCGAACGGGTCGAAGCTCGCGCCTCGAGAGGGACGTGATGTCGATGCCGCCAAACCTGACCGTGCCGCTCGTCGGCCGGTGCAATCGCACGAGCATGCGGCCGAGCGTCGACTTGCCGCAGCCCGACTCGCCGACGATCCCGAGCGTCTCGCCGCGACGGACCTCGAGCGACACCTCGTCGACCGCGTGCACGACCTCTCTCCCGCCGCGCGCGAAGGCGCCGCCGCGCACCGGAAAGTGCTTCGTCAAGTTGACCGCCTCGAGCAAGACGTCACTCATGGTGCGGAGCCCTCGCGCAGCGCGACTCGCACCGACGGGTCGAGATGACAGGCGTCGGCGCGACCCGGCGCGACGCGCTCGCGCAGCTCAGGCCGCGTCGAGCAACGTTCGAAGCGGTGCACGCAGCGCGGCGCGAATCGGCATCCTTGCGGCGGGTCGAGCAGCGACGGCGGCAGCCCGGGAATCGCCGCGAGCCGCTCCACACGCCGGCCGACGCGCGGGATCGAGCCGAGGAGGCCCCACGTGTAAGGGTGCTGCGCGTCGCGGAAGATCGCACCCTTCGGCCCCTCCTCGACGACGCTGCCCGCGTACATCACGACCACCCGCTCGGCGATCTCCGACACGACCCCCATGTCGTGGGTGATCAGGAGGATCGACGACCCGTAGTCGCGCTGCAGGCGCTTCATCAGCTCGAGGATCTGCGCCTGGATCGTCACGTCGAGCGCGGTCGTCGGCTCGTCGGCGATCAGCAGCGACGGGTTGCAGGAGAGCGCCATCGCGATCATCACGCGCTGGCGCATGCCGCCGGAGAACTGATGCGGATAGTCGTCGGTGCGCCGCTCCGGATTGGAGATGCCGACCTCGGCGAGCAGCTCGATCACCCGCCGCCGGGTCTGCTTCCGGGTCAGCTTCTCGTGCGCGCGCAGTTGCTCGGCGATCTGCCAGCCCACGGTGTAGACCGGCGTGAGCGCCGTCATCGGGTCCTGGAAGATCATCGCGATCTCGCCGCCGCGAACCGCGCGCATCTCGCGCTGCGGCAGTGTCAGCAGGTCGCGGCCGCGGTGCAGCACCTGGCCCGTGATCACCGCGTTCGGGTCGCGGATCAGGCGCATCACGGCCATCATCGAGACGGTCTTCCCCGAGCCGGACTCGCCGACGATGCCGAGGACCTCGCCGAGCGCGAGCGAAAGCGACAGCCCGTCGACGGCGTGCACGGAGCCGTTCTCGGTCCGGAACGAGACGTCGAGGTCGCGTACTTCGAGCAGCGGCTCAGGCATGTCGAACTCTCGGATCGAGGAGCGCATAGACGAGGTCGACGACCGCGTTCGCAAGCACGACGAAGAACGCGGCGTAGATGACGGTCGCGAGGATCACCGGCAGGTCGAGGTTCTGCAGCGAGTCGAACGTGAGCTTGCCGATCCCGTGCAGGCCGAACACCACCTCGGTGAGCAGGGCGCCGCCGCCGACGAGCGCGCCGAAGTCGAGGCCGAAGAGGCTGACGAACGCGATCAGCGACGTGCGCAGCGCATGGCGGAGCATCACGCGCCGCTCGGTGATCCCCTTGGCGCGCGCAGTGCGCACGTAGTCCTCCTCCTGCGCCTCGACGAGCGCCGAGCGCAGGACGCGCGCGTAGATGCCGATGAAGAGAATCGACAGCGTCAGCCACGGCAGCAGGAGCGCCTTGAACCAGCCCCCGGGCGACTGCGTGAACGGGATGTAGCCGAGCGGCGGCACCCACGAGAAGAAGATCGTGTGGTGGAAGCGGCTCTGTGACAGCAGGTTGACGACTTCGCCGAGCCAGAACACCGGCATCGAGATGCCGATCAGACCGACGACCATCACGAGCACATCGATGGGCGTGCCGCGGTAGACGGCCGCGAGCGATCCCATCGCGATGCTCATCACGATCCAGATCACGGCCGCCCCGAAGACGAGCGAGAGCGTGACGGGCGCCGCCTGGGTGACCTGCGGCACGACCTTGGCACCGCGGTTCACGAACGACGTCAGGTCGCGGCTGATGAAGAGCTTCTTCATCATCAGCCCGTACTGGACGGGCAGCGGCTTGTCGAGCCCGAAGTCCTTGCGCACGAGTTTCAGCGTCTGCTGGTCGGCGTTGCGCCCGGCGATGCGGGCTGCGGGGTCGACGCCGGGCGTCGCGAAGAAGATCAGGAACGTCAGGACGCTGATCGAGAAGAGCACGAACACCATCGAGACGAGTCGCCGGGCGGCGAAGCGAAGCATCAGTCGACCCCCCGCAGCTTGGCGCGCGGGTCGAGCGCGTCGCGGACGCCGTCGCCGAGGACATTCAGCGCGAGCACGGTGACGGCGATTGCGATGCCGGGCGCGAGCGCGACGGTGGGTCGCGTGTAGAGGAGGCCCTGGCCGTCGAGGATGATCGTCCCCCAGCTCGCGTCGGGCGGCTGCACGCCGATCGAGAGGAACGAGAGCGCCGCCTCGGTGAGCATGTCGATCGCAAGCATCAGCGGGAAGAAGACGATTGCCGTCGTGACCACGTTGCGGAGGATGTCGCTCCAAAGCACGCGCCAGGTCGACGCGCCGAGCCCTTCTGCGGCCTCGACGAACTCGCGCCGGCGCAACGACAGCACCTCGCCGCGAATCGGCCGCGCGACGTACGGGATGTAGACGACGCCGATGATCAGGATCGGCAGCAGAAGACTGCCGGACTGGAGCTTCAGCGGCCCGAGCGAGAAGCTGCGGGTGAGGAGCACGGTCGAGAGGCTGATTGCGAGCAGGTAGACCGGGAACGCCCAGACGACGTCGAGCAGGCGCGAGAGCACGCCGTCGAGGAGGCCGCCGAAGTAGCCCGCGAGAATGCCGATCATCGTCGCGAAGAAGCACGTGATCAGCGCGGCCGCGGTGCCGATCAGTAGCGAGTTGCGTCCGCCGTAGAGAAGCCGTGCGGCGACGTCGCGCCCTTGGTCGTCGGCGCCGAGCAGGTAGTGACGGGGGTCCCACGTCGGGCCGATCGGCACGGAGCCCAGCCCCAGCCCGGTCGTCGACGCGGGCATCACGGACACGGACTTGCCGTTCACGATCGTCGTCCCGTCGAGGTTCGACTGGAACGGGTTGGTGTGCGCGATGTGGTGCGCGTAGAGAGGTGCGGCGAGGCACGCGACGATGACGATCACGAGGACGCCGGCCATCACCATCGCGATCTTGTTGCGGCGCAACCGCCGCCGCGCGAGCGCCCATGGGCTCGCACCGGCCGGAACGTGCTCGCCGGCGGCGACGACGACGCCGTCGGTCGCGACGCCGCTCACGCCGACGTGCTCAGCGGGGGCGGAGCCTGAGCTCCGCCCCCGCGTGCACGCCTACTGCACCCAAGACTGGTCGACGAGCCAGTAGAACTGCTTGCTGAAGACGAAGTTGCGGACGCGCTTCGAGACGAAGTCGAGGTGCTTCGGCGAGAAGAGCGTCGCCATCGGCGCCTGGTCGGTGACCTGCTTGTCGATCTTCGCCCACAAGCTGTTCGCCGCCGACGGATTGGTGATGGAGAGGGTGAGCGCCTTGTGCATCTGCGCGTTGATCGGCTTGTTGCAGAAGCCCGAGAAGTTGATGCTCGAGTCGCTGCCGGGATGGAACGACTCGCATCCGAACAGGATGTAGAGGAAGTCGGAGGCAGCCGGGTAGTCCTGGTACCACTGCTGCACGTTGATCTGCACCTTGTTCTTCGTGTTCTGCACGTAGGTGAAGAAAATGTTCACGGAGATCGGCTTGATCGACGCCTTGTAGCCGATCGAGTTGAGCACGCTCTGGGTATAGACGGCCATCGCCTTGTTGACGTCGTCGTCGGAGGAGTAGACGGTGACCTTCTGGCCCTTGGTGCCCGACTCGTTGACGAGTTGCTTCGCCTTCGCGAGGTCGGGCGCCGACCACTTCGTGCCGGGGTTCTTCGTGTACGGGCAGTAGTCCTTGTGGCCGGGGAAGCCGGGTGGCAG
>JBBSEJ010000100.1:0-5977 GCA_038239825.1 Gaiellales bacterium | reverse complement strand
GTCGTACTGCGCCGCGGTCTTGACGTGATCTTCGACGGAAACCTGCCGCTTCTCGGCTCGGCAATGCCTGCGCACTCGCTGACGCTCGGCGTCGCGACCCCGCGAGCCACCCGTGGGCTTGCAGGGGCGACGAGCGCCGACTTCTTCGACGCTCACGGTTTCAGCCTCGTCGCCGGTCGCGTCGTCGTCGTTCCTGTTGGCTCGAGACCCGAGGCGCGAGCGGTCGCCGCCGCGCGTGCCGGCGCGGCCGCTGTCGTCTTTTACGGCAGTTCGCTGCCACCCGGGGCGCTTCCGATCGACGAGGATGAGGCCGTGCCCGTGGTCGTCGTGCCGACCGCGGCGGCGCTCGAGTTACTCGCTGCGCGCCGCGCGGGCATCGACGTCGGGATCGCGCTCGGCCACGGGCATTCGGACGCAAACGCAGGACGCGGGCTCGTGGCCGGCTTCTCCTCGCAGGGTCTCGCGTTCGACGGCAGCATCAAGCCGGACGTCGCCGCCCCGGGCATCGGGATCGCGACCGCCGAGCCCGGCTCCGCCTCCGACGGCTCGCCGATCTACGGCGCAGTGAACGGCACAAGCGGCGCTGCCGCGACGGTCGCCGGGGCTGCGGCGCTGCTCGCCCAGATGCGGCCCGCGCTCGACGGCCCGGCGCTTCAGAGCCTGCTTGTCGGCTATGCACAACCGGGCGGCGCGCCTGCGACCCAGGTGGGGGCCGGAACCTTCCGGCTCGGCGCGTCGGCAGTTGGTGAGGTTGCCGCGCAGCCTGCGACACTTGGCTTTGGAATCTGGGGCGGCCCGCACTGGCATGCAACGCGCACGATCGTCGTGCGAAACGTCTCGACGCGACGGCTGCAGATCTCGCTGAGCGCGCTCGCGCAGGGCGAGTCCGAGGCGCTGCATTTCCGGGTTCGACCGGATCGATTGTCACTCCGTGTCGGGCGCGCCGCCACGGTGAAGGTGACGGTCACGGCCGCGTCGGCTCCGCACGCGCGGCTTCTCACCGGCGTCATCCAGGTCGCCCCGTCCGGCAGTGAGACGCTTCGAGTGCCGTGGGCGATCTCGTTCCGCCGGTATTCAGCGAACCTCTTGCCGCACGTGTCGTTGAGCGATTCCTCGTTCAAGCCGTCGGACACGAGCCCGGCGGTGTTGACGATGCAGGCCGGCAACCTCGTCCACGATCACGGGCTGCAGATCCTGCCGGTCTCGCGGCTCGACATCCTGCTCTACAGCGCGAGCGGCCGGTTCGCGGGGGTGCTCGGCCGCCTGCGGAACCTGCTCCCCGGCTCGTACAGCTTCGGGATCACCGGCCGCGGGCCGTCGAGTGCCCCGCTTGCTCCGGGACGGTACGAGCTGCGGTTCGTCGCGTGGCCGACGCTGCCACGCAACGCCGAGCCCTCGCGGGAGCAGGTCAGCTTCCAGATCGAGTAGATTCGCGGCCGATGGCCACCGCGGCGCCCGAGTCCCACCTCCGCGAGAACCCGTTCTCCCTCGCGCAGCAACAGCTCTACAAGGTCGCCGAGGCGTTCGGCATCGACGAGCGTCTCGTGAACGTCCTCAAGGAGTGCAAGAAGGCGGTCGAAGTCTCGATTCCGACGTCGATGGACGACGGCTCCGTGCGCGCATTCCGAGGCTACCGCGTCACGCACAACATCGCACGCGGGCCGTCCAAGGGCGGCATTCGCTACCACCCGGATGTCACCGCCGACGAGGTGAAGGCGCTCGCCATGTGGATGACGTGGAAGTGCTCGCTGATGGGCCTGCCGTTCGGCGGGGCGAAGGGTGGCGTCGTCTGCGATCCGAAGGCGATGTCGCGCGGCGAGCTCGAACGCATGACGCGCCGGTTCACCTCGGAGATCATCAACGAGATCGGCCCGGAGAAAGACATTCCTGCGCCTGATGTCGGTACGAATGCGGCGGTCATGGCGTGGATGTTCGACACCTATTCGATGAACAAGGGGCATTCGGTGCTCGGCGTGGTCACCGGGAAGCCGCTCACGATCGGCGGGTCGCTCGGCCGGGTCGAGGCGACGGCCCGCGGTGGCGTCTTCTGCCTCGAGTCGGCCGTACGCAAGCAGGGGCGAACGCTCGAGGGCCTGCGCGTCGCGGTGCAGGGATTCGGCAACGTCGGCTCCTTCTTCGCGAAGCTCGTCGGCGAGCTCGGCGCCACCGTCGTCGCCGTCTCGGACTCCTCGGGCGGCCGCTTCAACGCAAACGGCATCGATGTCGCCGCGGCGTTCGCGCATAAGCAGGGCGGCGGGCCGCTTTCCGAGCTGAAGGGCGGAGACGCGATCTCGAACGAGGAGCTCGTGCTTCTCGACTGCGACGTGCTTGCGCCGTGCGCGCTCGAGCAGGTGATCACGGAGGAGAACGCCGCGAGCGTGAAGGCGAAGCTGATCGTCGAGGGCGCGAACGGGCCGGTCACGCCGGCCGCTGACGAGATCCTCGAGTCGAACGGCGCGCTCGTTCTTCCCGACGTCTTGGCGAACGCCGGCGGCGTCGTCGTTTCCTACTTCGAGTGGGTTCAGGGCTTGCAGGAGTATTTCTGGAAGGAAGACGAGGTCAACGCCCGTCTCAACTCGATCGTGACGCGTGCGTTCGACGAGACCTGGAGGATGTACGAGGAGCGCAAGAGCTCGATGCGGATGGCCGCCTACGGCCTCGCCGTCCAGCGCGTCGCCGAGGCGACGATCACGCGCGGCCTGTACCCCTGAAGAAGGTCGTCGTCTATCACGGTCAGGGCTGCTCGCTCTGCGACCGTGCACGCGAGCAGGTCGTCCGGCTCCAGCGCGAGCTCGGGTTCGTCTACGAGGAGATCGACATCACGGGTCACGCTGACCTCGAAGCGCGATACCGCGAGTGGTTGCCGGTCGTGGAGGTCGACGGCGCGCGTGCGTTCGTCTACTACGTGGACGAGGCTGCGCTGGCGCGAAAAGTGTCACAAACGACGTAGATTGTGACAACCGGACGGTTGTGTTGAAGCCTTCGGGCACAATAGCTCGTGATGTTGCAAGCACAGTCGAACGGAGGGGCTCCCGACCGCTTGACGGTTGGAGTTGCAGCCCGCCTTTCCCGTTACCTTCAGGTCCTCTCGCAGGCGAAGAAGATGGGGAAGGAGCGCATCTCGTCGCAGGAGATCGCCGACTACACGAACATCAACGCGACGCAGATCCGGCGCGACCTCTCCAACTTCGGCAAGTTCGGCAAGCGCGGCGTCGGCTATTCGATCGACTCGCTGCTCGGAGAGATCCGAAAGATCCTCCGCACCCAGGGGCAGCACAACATCGCCCTCGTCGGCGCCGGCCGTCTCGGCCAGGCGATCGCAAGCTCTGCGATCTTCGCCGAGCACGGCATCAACATCGCCGCGGTCTTCGACTCCGACGACGCGCGGATCGGTCATGACATCGGCGGCGCGACAATCGAGGACGAGGGCAGGCTGAAAGACGTCGTTCGCGACAAGAACATCGTCGTCGGCGTGCTCGCCGTCCCCGCAGGTTCCGCGCAGAAGGTGGCGGACGACCTTGTCGACGCCGGCGTTCGCATCATCTTCAACTACTCCGAGGCGCTCCTCGACGTGCCGAGTGATGTGACGGTGCACACCTCGAATCCGGCCGTCGAGTTGCTGCACGCGCTCTACTTCCACCTGGCGTAGTCCCGCCGCCGTGCGGATCCTTCTCTGGCACGGGTATCTCCTCGGCGGCACCGGCTCCAACGTCTACACACGCGCACTCGCACGCGAGTGGACGCGCGCCGGTCACGAGGTCGTCGTCGTCTGCCAGGAACGCGCGCCCGGGCAGTACGACCTCGCGGGTGCCGAGGTCGTCGTTCCCGAGCTACCGGATAGCTTGTTGCCCGTGTTCGTGCTGGATCGCTACGCGGGGCTCGAGGCGAAGCTCCTGCAGGATTTCACGCCCGCGGAGCGGACCGCCTACGTCGAGGCGAATGCGGCTGCGCTGCGCCGGTTGCTGCCTGCCGACCTCGTTTTCACGAACCACGTGCTGATGGGGGCACCCGTCGGTGCCGCAAGCGGCGTGCCGTTTCGCGTCAAGGCACACGGCTCGGAGCTGGAGTATTCGATGCGGGGCCGTCCCGAGCTCTCGGCGTGGGGGCGGGAGACGCTTGGGCACGCTGACGCGACCTTCGTCGGCTCGCGGCACATCCGCGAGGTGCTCGACGAGGTGGTCGGGCATGTCGACCGGGTGCACGAGGTGCCGCCGGGCGTCGACATCGACGAGTTCGTGCTCGAGGACCGGAGCGACGCGCTTGCCGGACTCGTCGAGGAGGCTCGCCGCGATCCGCCGAACCCGCACGGGGTCGAGGAGCGTCTGCCCGACGACGGTAATGCCGAGCGGCTGGCGCACTTCTTCTCGAGCGGCGCGCCGACGGTTCTCTACTTCGGGAAGCTGATCGAGCAGAAAGGCGTGCAGGTGCTGCTCGAGGCGATGCGGCACATCGATGCGCGGCTGCTCGTTGTCGGCTTCGGGCCCGAGCGCGCGCGATTCGAGGCGGCCGCTCCGCCGCGCACGCTCTTCACCGGGCCGCTCGAGCACCGGCACCTCGTGCACCTGCTGCCGCTCGCCGAGGTCACGGTCGTCCCGTCGATCTTCCCGGAGGCGTTCGGCATGGTTGCCGCGGAGGCCGCCGCCGCCGGCTCGCCGCCGCTCGTCGCGCGCCACTCGGGGCTTGCCGAGGTCGCGGCCGGCCTGGAAGCGGAGTACCCGGAGCGTCTGCGCCACCTGGCGTCGTTCGAGACCGGAAACGCCGCGGACCTCACACGCAAGCTGAACGAGATCCTCGGTCTCTCTCGGTCCGATCACGACGAGCTGCGAATCGCCGCGCGCCGCGCAGTCGTCGAGCGCTGGTCGTGGGCGAGTGTCGCCGAGCGGCTGCTCGCACCGGTGTAGCGCGTGGCACCGGGCGCGTGTGTGTCTTCGGGTCAGGCGCGCGCCCGGCATTCGGTCGGTTTTTCCGCTGTCATCACCCGCCGCTCGTCCGAGTGGCGCCGGCATCCCACCGGAGTGGCTTCTTGCGCAAGTGCCTGTCCGTCGCGATGCCTTCCGTAACGGTGCCTGGCACCTGCTTTCCTTCGACCTCGCCCTCGATCATGCCGACACCGTCACGGTTCCGAAAGGGCTGTGCGCGGATCGTCACACCCCCGTAACGGTGCCTGGCACCGATCGCGGGCACCGATCGCCCACCGGCTCGTGAAATCGGCGGCGGTGGTGACGCGGCGGGTGAATTCGGCACCGACCTCTAGGTACGCTGCCGCCGATGGGCGAGGAACAGCGCGTCTCCTGGCAGGAGCTCCTCGCGACGTCCCGCGAAGCGTTCGAGGACGGCACCGACTTCACCGTTGCAGTCGAGGAGGAGTTCGCGCTGCTCGACCCGCACACGCTCGAGCTCACGGACCGCTTCGAGGAGCTGTACGCGGCCGCGATCGAGACCGACCTCGCGCCGAACATCGTCGGCGAGCTGATCGCGTCCGAGGTCGAGGTGCGAACCGGACGCTGCGAGAACTTCGGCGAGGCGGCGGCGACGATGTACGAACGCCGCGGTCAGCTGCACGCGGTCGCACGCGAGCTCCAGCTCGGGTTGGGGGGCACCGGATCCCATCCCTGGAGCCGCTGGCAGGACCAGCGCATCATCGATACACCGCACTACCGCCGCAACGATGAACTGCTGCGCTACGTCGTCTGGCGCAACAACACCTTCGGCCTGCACGTGCACGTCGGCATCGCCGGCGCCGACCGTGCGATCGCAGTGCACGACGCCCTGCGCAACTTCCTGCCGGAGTTGCTCGCCCTGTCGGCGAGCTCGCCCTTCGTCGAGTCGGTCAACAGCGGGCTACATTCTGCGCGCACCCAGATCTTCACCCGCATGTTCCCGCGCTGCGGCATCCCGGATCCGTACGGCAGCTGGCAGGGATGGGAGGACTACGTCGCGTTCCTCTATCGAACCCGCTCGATCGCCGAGCCAGAGG
>JBBSEJ010000099.1:0-6048 GCA_038239825.1 Gaiellales bacterium | reverse complement strand
TGCGGTCGACCAGATCCACCCGAACCCGAAGCAACCACGCAAGCGCTTCGAGGGCGAGGCCGTGACGGGCCTCGCCGAGTCGATCAAGGCGCAGGGGCTGCTGCAGCCGGTCGTTCTCCGCCCTCGGCTCGAGGGTGGCTACGAGCTGATCGCCGGCGAGCGTCGCTGGCGTGCGGCTCGCGAAGCCGGCCTCGCGACCGTGCCCGCGCTCGTGCGCGAGGCCGGCGACCGCGACGCGCTCCTCATCGCTCTCGTCGAGAACGTCGCGCGAGAGGACCTCTCGCCCGTCGAGGAAGCGCGCGGCTACGCCGTCCTGATCGACGAGTTCAGCTTCTCACTCGGCGAGCTCGCTGAGCGCGTCGGCAAGTCGAAACCGACCGTCTCGAACCGCATTCGCCTGCTCGAGCTGCCCGAGGACGTGCTGGCGATGATCGGCCGTCACGAGCTGACCGAGGGTCACGCCCGTGCCGTCCTCGCGGTCCCGGATCACGACGAACGGCGGAAGCTCGCCAGGCGAATCGTGCGCGAAGGACTGTCCGTCCGCGCAGCTGAGCGCGCAGCTCGCTGGGCCGGCGCGAAGACGAAGGAACGCCGGGTCACCGCCGTCGACCAGGAGCTTGCGACCCGGATCAAGCGAGCGTTCAAACAGGTCACGGGCTTCGACGCGCGAGTGGGCGCGGCGGGCCTGCACGTCTCGCTCGACGGCGAGGCGCAGCTCGAGGAGCTCGCGGAGGCGCTCGAACGGCTCACGAGCAGGCACAGCCCGTAACCGGCTGCGCGGCCGCGACGTTACACCTGCGGTGACCGGTCGCTGGCTTCAGGACATCGAATCGCTCGAGGCGATCTCACAGGACGAGCGCACGCGTGACCTCTTCCTGCGCATGGCGCACCTTTCGCAGTCGGGACGCCTCGCCCCGTTCCTCGTCGAGCTCGAACAGGATCGCGACCTGGATGACGAGACGAAGGGCAGCCTGGCGGAGCTCGCCTCAGACGAGCGGTTCTTGCATGCGGTCGAGGACTACGTTCGCTGCACCCGCGCGCTCCATTAGCGCCCTGACACGCGGCTCGAGGGGGGAAATGCAATGGGCGATCCTGGATTCGAACCAGGGACCTCCGCCTTATCAGAGCGGCGCTCTAACCAACTGAGCTAATCGCCCGCGCGGCGTGATGATAGCGCTCCGTGTTTGCCCCCAAGGGCGGGGGTAATCTAGGAGTCGATGGTCGAGATGACGATTTACGGAGTCTCGTTCGACCTGGTCGGCAAGCAGCCGATCGTGTTGTTGAAGACCGCAGACGGGAATCGCTATCTGCCCATCTGGATCGGTCACCCCGAGGCGGCTGCGATCCTCATGAAGCTCCAGGGGCAGCCGGCACCGCGACCTCTCACGCACGATCTGCTCGTGAACATCCTCGGCGAGCTCGACGTCGAGGTCGCGCGTGTCACCGTGACGGAGCTGCGCGAGAACACGTTTCATGCGTCGATCACCGTCGTCCAGAATGGCGCCGAGCTAGAGATCGACTCTCGCTCGTCGGATGCGATCGCCGTCGCCGTTCGTGCCCAGGCGCCGATCTTCGCCGCCGATGACGTGATCGAGGAATCCTCGATCGAGATGGAAGGCGACGAGATCAACGAGGACGAGGTGGTCGATGACTTCCGCAAGTTCCTCGATAAGGTCTCGGCAGAGGACTTCGTCGAGGCGGAGGTGGAAGGTGACCTGCTCGAGGCCGAGGAAGACGCCGAGACCGACGACGACGACGTGCCCTAACTCCTAGGGCAGCTCGCGCTTCACGAGCGCGAGTAACTCGCCGTACAACCGGCGCAGGCCGTCGTCCGACAACGGGCCGTCGTTCTCCCGCAGGCGCGCCTCGTACAGCTCGGTCTCGCGCTTCGGGTCGAGGAACCCGATCTTCAACTCGTCCTTCAGCTGCTTCAGGTGCGCGACGAGTCGCAGCCGCTCGTTGACCGACGCGAAGATCGCGCGGTCGACGGCGTTGATCTGCTCGCGTAGCTCGTTCAGGCGGGCGTCGTTCATGTGTAGACGTAGACCGTACTGCCATAGGCGATTCGGGAGTAGACCGTCTGAGCGATCCACATCGGGATGCGTGCACAGCCGTGCGAGGCGGGATAGGGCGGCACGTCGGGGTAGCCGTGAACGGCGAACCCGTCGAGGAAGTAGCTCGGGTAGAAGAGCACCCAGTCGGACCCGCTCACCTTGCGGTACACGCTGAATCGACCGACCGGGGTGTTGCCTGTCGCACCGGTCGAGGTTGCGACGACGAGGACGACCTCGCCGCCGCGGACGAGGAACAAGACCTGCCGCGTCTTGTCGATCTCGACGCGGTCGGCGCCGCCGTACCTCGGTCGCGGCGGCTCCGCGTGAAGGAGGCGCGCCCAGAGCGCCGGTGTGACGATCCCCGAGCGGGCGAGCCGCTCGACCTTCTGGAACGCGTACACGGCTTCGAGGTCTTCCCCCCCGAAGTAGCCGTCACGGCGAACGGCGTATCGCAGCTCTGCGAGACGCTGCTCGAGCGCCCGCACGCTGGCGCCGCGCGCGCCGAGCGACAACTCGGGCGCGACGATCGCGATCGCTGCTGTAGCTCGAACGGCCGTCCACCCTGCCGCCCGACGCCCGCGGAGTGTCACCGGGACGTGCGGAGCGACGCTCGCATGCAGCCGCGGAGCGGAGAGCTTCAGCGAGATCGCCGTGATGGGCGCCACCGCATCTTCGCCGGTATCGGACACGAGCGTCGGTCGCCAGGCGCCCGCGGCATAGTCGTGCTGGACGGTTCGTCCCTCCGCACGCCCGCCGTCGCCGAAGTCCCACGAATACGTCGCGGACTCACAGGTTGCGCTGAGTGTGACGGCGAGCGGCGCCGAGCCGACCCTCCGGGTGGAGGTCACGCCGCAGCCCGCGTGCGCAGCCGGCGCGAACGCGAGGAAGACGACGGCGACGAGGGCGATGCGGCGCACCGCGACGAAATCTAGCCCCCGAGTGTGACGGCCGCGATCAGCGCGATCAGGTTGAACGTCGCGTGCAGGAGCATGCCCGGGTAGACGCTCCCGGTCCGTGCGCGTATCCAGGCGAGGACACAGCCGAACCCGGCGATGATCGGCAAGGAAACCACGAGGCCGTGGGCGAGCCCGAAGAGCACACCGACCATGAGGATCGCGGGCCAGCGACCGAATCGCTCGAGCAGCGAGTAACCGAGGCCGCGATACGTCAGCTCCTCTGCGAACGGCACGACGGTGCAGATGACGATGCCGTTGACGATGTAGGTGAGGGCGTGACGCGGCTCCCAGTGCGCAGGTGTCAGGCCTTGCTCGTTCCCGGGATGCGCAAGAGTGCTGTAGACGACCTCGAAGGCGTACACCGCGACGAGTGCGACCCCGAGGAGCCGGAACGCAGCCGGAATCGAGCGCGGCCTTCGCAGGGCGAGCAGGTCGCGGCGGGCTCCGGCGATTACAACCACGAGCGCGAGCACGATTCCGTCCTGGACGACGCCGCCGACCGCCGTCGCCCATTCGTAGAGCACGTGCGGGTCGGGCTTGCCTGCGGCCGCCCGGGTCGAGTAGCTGAGGGCGATCATGGCGGCAACGAGCAGGAGCCACAGCGCGAGCCGCGGACGCCCGTCCCTACGATACGGCGGCGCCGTGCCCGAGACCTTCACTCCAGCCGAGGCTAACAGTGCCCTCGCCGAGGCGCGCGCGAACGCGCAGCAGACCCTCGCGCCGACGGTCTCCTGTGGCGAGCAGCTCGAGGAGCTGGGTGTGAGGGTGAAGGACCTCGACCTCGGGATCCTCGACGTCCCCGGCCACCGGGCTGGCTCGGTCACGGAGCTCTCGCGGCACGCCGGCGACGAGGGCTATACGGGCCGGAAGCCGATCGGCCGGGAAGAATAGAGATCCGTGTCCGCCTTCTGGCAGCGAGCCCTGATCGCGTTCGGGATGATTCTCCTCGCGTCGTTCGCGGCCAAGCTCGTCGACGCGCGCATGGCGCGCCGCGGGCTCGCGCCCGAAGCAGCAACGCGCTACCGCGTCCTCCGCCGCACGCTGTTCGCGGCGATCGTCTTTCTCGGCGTCATGTCGGCCCTGCTCGTGATCCCACAGGTGCGTGCGGTCGCCGGGGGCGTTCTGGCCTCCTCGGCGGTGCTCGGCCTCGTGATCGGCTTCGCGAGTCAGCGGACAATCGGCAACGTCGTCGCCGGGATTCTCATCGCGTTCAGCCAGCCGCTTCGACTCGGCGACGAGGTCGAGATCGACGGCGTCAAAGGAGTCGTCGAGGAGATCGGGCTCACCTACACGTGGATCCGCACGCGCGACAACGACCGTCTCGTCGTGCCGAATGAGAAGCTTGCCTCGGACACCATCCGCAATTCGACCATCCGCAGTCCCCTGACCCTCGCCGAGGCAACGGTTCAGGTCCCGGCGCGCGCAGACCTCCGGCGGGTGGTCGAGTCGTTGCAATCCGACGGCGACGAGGTGTATGTGAGTGACCTCTCGGGAGCCACGGCGAGCATCGTCGTCCGTCGGTGGGCGCCGGGCGAAGCCGCCGCGGAGCAGGCAGCGAGCGATCTTCGGATCTCGCTCGCTGCGCGGCTGACGGAGCTCGGCCTGTGAGCCCGAGCTGCCGTGGCGACGGTCTCGACTTCGTCCTCGCTCACCGCGACTCGAGCTGGGGGAAGCAGCAGACGAACCGCCGAAACGGTCACGTCTCCACTTCCGGCCCCCACGCCGACGAAGCCCCCCGCCCCTGACGAGATTCGCCGCCGCCCTCCTCGCCGGCTCGGCGACGCTCGCACTCGTCTCGGCCTGCGACGTCGTGGCGTGGCTCCCGAGCTCGCCGCTCGTCCCGACGCACGGCGGGCGCTCGCACGGCGAGGGGGAGCTCGGCGTGGTGTTCCTCCTCCTGCTCGCCGCAGCGTTCACCTGTTACCTCGCCGGCCTCGCGCTCGTGCGCCGTGCGACGCGGCTCACGCCCGTGTTCGTACTGGCGTGCGCGATCCAGCTCGCGCCGCTCGCCGCCCCCCTGCTGATCTCGAGCGATGCATGGACCTACTGGAGCTATGCGCGCGTGCACGACCCCTATCGGGAGACACCGTCCGACGACCCGCTGTCCGCACGGCACGCGGGCGCCGCGTACCTCCACACGACGTCTGCGTACGGCCCCGCCTTCAGCCTGATCGCGAAACCGACCGCGGTCGTCCACTCGGCGGACGCCGTCGCGTGGATCTTCAAGGCGACGGCCGCACTGTGCGTTCTCGTCGCGACGTGGCTCGTGGCGCGGCGGCGTGCGTTCGCAGCGGCCCTCGTCGGTTGGAACCCGGTCGTCGCCGTCCACTTCGGCGGGGGTGGCCACAACGACGCGATGATGGTCGCGCTGCTTGCCGCGGCTCTCGCACTGAGCGAGGCGGGCCATGTGCAGTCGGCCGGCGCGGCGTGGTCGCTCGGCGCCCTCGTCAAGTGGGTCCCGCTCGTCATTCTCCCACTCCGAGCGCTCGAGGCGCGCGCGACCGGCCGCCGGGTCGGTCATGTCGGCTTCGGGTTGACCACCACCTTCGTCCTCGTGCTCGCGACGATCCTCTGGCGGTTTCACTGGCTGCACGCCCTCGCACCGCTCGCTCACGACGCGGCCCGTGAGACGTCCTATGCACTGCCGCACCGCATGCATCTTTCGCCGTGGCTCGCTGTCGCGGCGTATGCCTTCGCCTACTGCTCGTTGCTGCGGCTCGCGGCTCGTGGCCGTGCCCGCTCCGGTCTCGCGCTGGCGCTGCTCCTGCTTGCGCTCCCGTACCTGACGGCGTGGTATGTGTTGTGGCCGCTCGCACTCGCCGCGCGGGACGACGACCGCCTGGCGATCGGCATCACCCTCGCACTCTGCGCGTATCTGCTGCCGCAGCGAATACCCGTCTAGATGATTGATGCCACGGTTTTGGTGGTGGCGAGGGACCGAGTGGTGCAGGTCGAAGTCGGCGCTTCCTAGCGTCGATGACTTGGAGGCCAGGATGCACGCCGACCTCGACCTGCTCTGCGTCAGTGTCTACTGCACG
>JBBSEJ010000098.1:0-6127 GCA_038239825.1 Gaiellales bacterium | reverse complement strand
GCAACAGAGGTCCCTGTCTTCAGAACAGAAAACAAAAGACAAGAATCTGACACCGAGCAGGCTCTCTGAACCCAAAGCACGGGACGCGGTACTAGGGCTAGGTTTCGCCGAGGTAGGTCTTGCGGACCTGCTCGTTCGTCTTCAGTGCCTTCGCGTCGTCTGCGAGCACGATGTGGCCCACCTCGAGGACGTACCCGCGGTGGGCGGCGTCGAGCGCCATCGCCGCGTTCTGCTCGACGAGGAGGATCGAGGTGCCCTGCTCGTTGATCTGCTTGATGATGTCGAAGATCCGCTCGACGAAGATCGGCGCGAGACCGAGCGAGGGCTCGTCGAGCAACAGCAGCTTCGGCCGCGCCATCAGCGCCCGCCCGATCGCACACATCTGCTGCTCGCCACCGGACATCGTCCCTGCCTTCTGAGTCCGTCGCTCATGGAGCCGAGGGAAGAGCTCGAAGACACGATCCATGTCGCTCTTGATCTCGGAACGGTCGTTGCGTTGGAAGGCCCCCATCTCGAGGTTCTCGATGACGGTCATCCGGGGGAAGAGGCGGCGACCCTCGGGCGACTGTGCGATCCCGCGCTTCACGATCGCGTGCGCCGCGACGCTCGTGATGTCGTTGCCCTGAAAGCGAATCGACCCCTGACGTGGCCTGTTCAGTCCATTGATCGACCGAAGCGTCGTCGACTTGCCGGCGCCGTTCGCGCCGAGGAGCGTCACGATCTCCCCTTCGTGCACCTCGAGCGAGATGCCCTTGAGCGCGTGGATCGACCCGTAGTAGGTGTGCACCTCGGAGAGCTCCAGGATGGGCGTCGCGCCGTTTCCGCTCACGAGAGCCCCTGCCGCTTCATGTCCTCGACCGCCGCCTTGCCGAGATACGCCTCGATCACGCGCTCGTTCTGCTGCACCTCGCGCGGTGTTCCTTCGGCGATCTTCTCGCCGTAGTCGAGGACGGAGACCCGATCGGAGACGCCCATCACGACGCGCATGTCGTGCTCGATCATCAGCACCGTCACGCCGCGCTCCTCTCGCAGATGCCCGACGAACGAGGTGAATTCGGCCGACTCCTGCGGGTTCATGCCCGCCGTCGGTTCGTCGAGCAGCAGCAGCTGCGGGTTCGTCGCCAGCGCGCGCGCCACCTCGAGCCGGCGCTGGTCTCCGTACGGCAAGCTCTTGGCGGACTCGAGCGCCTTGCGCCGAAGCCCGGTGTACTCGAGCAGCTCGAGCGCGCGATCGCGCGCCTCCTTCTCCTCGCGCTTCACGAACGGCGTGCGCAGGATCGAGTTGAACAGATTCGCCCGCAACCGCGAGTGCATGCCGACGAGCACGTTCTCGAGCGCCGACATGTTCTGGAAGAGCCGGATGTTCTGAAAGGTGCGGCCGATCCCGCGCTCCGTGATCGCGTGGGGCGGCTTTCCGGTCACGTCCTCGCCGAGGAAGGTGATCGAGCCGCCGGTCGGCTTGTACACGCCCGTCAGCATGTTGAAGAACGTCGTCTTCCCGGCTCCGTTCGGTCCGATCAGCGAGATCACCTTGCCACGAGGGACCGTGAAGCTGACGTCGTTGACCGCTACGAGGCCGCCGAACTCCTTCCGGACTGATTCCGCGACGAGAACGTCGCCGTTCGCCTCGGCGTTCTCGTCGCTCATGCCTCTGCTCCGGCGTGCGTGGCGTCATAGAGCGGCTCGTCGTGGACACCCTCGTGCAGTTCTGCGGCTCTGCGCCGCGAGGGGATCAGCCCTTCGGGGCGGAAGAGCATGACGATCAGAATGATTGCGCCGTAGATTCCGGAGGCGAAGAGCGGGACGTCGAGGCCGTTGCCCGTGTCTCCGGGAACCGGCGGCAGGTTGCCGATCACGGAGATGTGGGTGTTCAGCCACGCGCCCGTGTTTGCGAGGCCCTCCTGGTTCAGGTACGCAAGGAACCCGGCACCGACGATCACCCCGGCGATGTTTCCCATGCCGCCGAGGATGACCATGCACAGGATGAAGACGGAGATGTTGAAGTAGAAGTCGCCGGGGAACGTCGCACTCTTGAAGGCGGCGTAGTACGCCCCTGCGATCCCACCGAAGAAGGCGCCGGTCGCATAGGCCCACGTCTTGGTTCTCATCAGCGGCACGCCCATCGCGGCGGCGGCGGTCTCGTCCTCACGAATCGCGATCCAGGCGCGACCGAGGCGCGAGTACTGGAGGCGCAACGAGCAGAACACGGTGATCAGGAGCAGCACGATCGCCGTCCAGAAGAAGACGTCGGTCGACTGGATCTGGTGCCCCAGGTACGACGCCTTGCAGCAGGTGAGGTAGTTCGACGGCAGGAATCCTCCCGTCCAGTGCGAGAGGTGATTGCCGAACCCGAGCGAGTCGAGAGGCGTGATGCCGTTCGGCCCGTTCGTGAGGTTGAAACCCGTGCCGAACAGGCTGTCGCCGTTCCGGGCGATCTGCGGCAGGATCTCGCCGAACCCGAGAGTCACGATCGCGAGATAGTCGCCGCGCAACCGCAGCGTCGGCAGGCCGATGATGATCCCCGTGACAGCGGTCAGGATTCCCGCGAGCAGCAGCAGGAGCCAGAGCGTGATGTGTATGCCCGGAAGATGGGGATCGATACCGACCGCGCCGAGATGGAACGTCTGGTGCGGGAACTGAAGCGACGAGAACCAGGCGGCTGTGTAGGCCCCCATCGCGTAGAACGCGACGTAGCCGAGATCGAGCAGGCCGGCATAGCCGACGACGATGTTGAGGCCGACCGCCATCATGATGAAGACGAGCATGTAGACGCCCGTCGCGATGTCGGGCCACACGCCGAAGACCGGGATCGTGAAAAGCTTCGGCTGGTAGAACGGATAGAGAATTGCAGCGGCGAGCGCCACCAAGGGCAGAACCCACCGTCGCTGCCGATCCGGCACCGTCAGGACCGCGAAGGCAACAGCGAGCATGGCGGCGAGCGACCGTGGGCCGAAGACGAGGAAGACGAGGACGAGCGCCGCCTCACCGGCAACCCGCGGGTAGAACGCCAGCCGCCGCAGCCAGTACACGGCCGCAACCGTCAGAACGGCGAACCCGAGCGCGTGATCGAGCGTGAAGTAGAAGAGCAGCCCGACCGCGATCGCAACGCCGATCGAGAAGATCGCGCGATGCAGAGCGGGTACTGCTTGCCAGCGTGCACGCGCCTGGTTGCGCAAGCCGACCTGCTCAGGAGGGGGGCCCGATGCGCCGACCTCCCTGCCCGGCTGGGTGCTCACCCGCCCTCCGGCGTGCGTTCGCCGAGGAGGCCCTCGGGCCGGAAGACGAGGATCAGGATGAGGATGGAGAAGACGATCGACTGTGTCCAGTCGGAACCGGGAACGTGCCAGGGCAGACCCTCGTTCCAGGATTGAATCAGACCGATGAGAACGGCGCCGAGCACGGCGCCGGGGAGGTTGCCGATGCCGCCGAGCACGGCGGCCGTGAAGGCGATCAGACCGAGTTGGAAGCCCTGGTCGAAGCGAACGGTCGTCACGTAGAGCGAATAGAGAAGTCCGGCCGCACCCGCGAGCGCACCGGCGATCATGAACGTGAAGGAGATCGTGCGATTGACGTTGATGCCCATCATCGCCGCAGCGTCCTTGTCCTGGGCGGTCGCTCGCATCGCCTTTCCCTGTCGTGTCCGCTGCACGAGATAGAGCAGTCCCATCAGAACGGGGATCGTGATCAGGACGACGATCAGCTTGTTCCAGGTGTAGTCGACGCCGCCGAACGAGAACACCTTCGTATGCGGGAACACGTCGGGCGCCGTGACGTAGTTCGGCCCCTTCCAGGCAAGACCTACGTCCTGGATGATGAAGCTGACGCCGATCGCCGTGATCAGCGGCGCGAGTCGCGGCGCGCCGCGCAGCGGCCGGTAGGCGACGAATTCGATCGTCGCGTTCAGGATCCCGCACGAGAGCATCGAGAGGATCAGGGTGGCGAAGACGATCGGGACGATCACGAACCCTTGGCCGTGGTGGAGCCCGAAGATGCTCGTCGCGTAGGTGATCGTGAACATGCCGCCGAGCATGAACACGTCCCCGTGCGCAAAATTGATCAGCTCGAGGATGCCGTAGACGAGGGTGTAGCCGAGCGCGACGAGCGCGTAGACGCAACCGGTCGTGATCCCGATCAAGGTCACCTCGACGAAGCGCGAGGGCGAGACGGTCAAATTCTTCACGAGCAGCGCGACGGCACCCAGCACGACGAGAAGCCCGACGCTGCTGATCAACCCGGGGCGCGGGAGGCGCGCGGAGAGCGACGGAGCGGATGCGTCTGCTGCCACGTTCGTGCGACTTTAACGCCTCGGGGACAAAACTCCTACCCGACCGCCGAGTACGATTCCCGCAGCGGGCCGAAGTGGCGGAACTGGCAGACGCGCCGGACTCAAAATCCGGTTCCCTTCGGGGAGTGTGGGTTCGATTCCCACCTTCGGCACTCTCACGCCCGGCTTTCGAACACGATTCACCGCCACCGGGGCCGGGCGGACGTACCCTGGAGCGCATCAAAGCGCTCGGATCGATCCTCATCGCGGCCTTCGTCGTCGCGACCGGGGCCGGGGCGGAGACTCCGGCCGCGCCCCGCGTGACGGTGATCACCGACTCGGTCGGGGGCATCCTCTCGTCCGCGACGAAGACGCGCGCGAAGCTCGGGGCGCGACTGGATCTTCGACTCGAGGCGGAGACCTGTCGCAAGCTCGTCGATCCAGGCTGTCCCACGTACGACAACGACGCGCCCGAGAGCGCACTCGCCACGATCGAGCGGCTCGGCCCGGCACTCGGGAGCGTCGTCGTCATCGACGTCGGGTACAACGACCACTACGACCTCTACGGCGCCGGCATCGACGAGGTCATGCGCGCGCTCGACGCCGCCGGCGTCCAACACGTCGTCTGGGTGACGCTCGAGGAGACGGAGCCCGGCTGGAGAGAAACCAACGAGGTGATTCGCGCGGCGCCCGCGCGGTGGGCACAGATCGCGGTCGCCGAATGGGCGACCGCCTCCGCGGGAAGGCCGTGGTTCGTCGACCACGCTCACATGAACGACCAGGGTGCCGTCGCATTCGGCGCATTCCTGCGGCCGTTCGTGCTCGACGCATGTGGCGTTCCCTGCGCTCCGCCGCCGCCCGCCTTCTGCGGGCTCGCCCGAACCGTCAACGGGTTCGACGCCGTCGCCGCGAGCGTCGTCGCGTGCGGAGTTGCGCTGACCACGATCGTCCGCCTCGAACGTGGCGATCGCGGTGACTGGAGCTGCTCACGCGCGGTCGGTGGTGCAGTCGAGCTCGACTGCCGCCGAGGCGAGAGTCGGCTTCAAGTCCTCGAGAGATCGCCGATCGCCGCTGTCCGGCATCGAGGTGTCGTTTCGCTTGCCAACTGGGTCTTTCGGCTGCGTGGGAGCAGGCTGGAGGGCCGCAGCCGGGTCGGGCCATGGCGCCTCCTCATCGCGAAGGCGCCGTATTGCGAGCCGGCGGCGCCGCACGAGGTGCTCGTGGCGCTGCGGCTGAGGCCGCAGACGCGCCACGGCGGCTGCTTCGTCCCGCCCTAGTCAGGTTGAACCGGCCAGGTTGTCACCGCGGCCCTGGGGGGATACTGTCGAGGGTGCTGTGAGCCGCTCCTACGCCCCCTTGAAGGCATCCGAGTCGAGCGGGGGCCCCGGCACGTCGCGCCGGGGCGCGCTCATCGCAGCGCTCGGCGCTCTCGTCGCCCTGCCGGCAACCGGCCGACTGCTCCGCCTCGGCGACGCGCTCGCCTCGCCGTCGAAAGCGCAGGACACCCGCGTGCTCAAGCTCGTGCTTCAGGTCGAGTACACGCAGGTCGCGTTCTACGAGCAGGCGTTGAAGGGCGCGAAGCTACGAGGGGAGCTGCGCGTCTTCGCACGTACGGCACTGGCCCACGAGCGTGCGCACCTGGCGGCGGTCAAGACGGCGCTCGGCGCGAACGCCGATCCGCGCCCGCAGTTCGACTTCGGAGCCGCGGTCCGGAGCCCGGGAGCGTTCACGCACACCGCGATCAAGCTCGAGGATATCGCCGTCGCCGGTTACAACGGGCAAGCGACGAATCTGACCCCCGCGACGCTTGCGGCAGCCGCGACGATCGTCTCGGTGGAAGCTCGGCACGCCGCTTGGGTCCGG
>JBBSEJ010000097.1:0-6582 GCA_038239825.1 Gaiellales bacterium | reverse complement strand
GCCGACTTCCCTAGGTGATCTCGACCGAGGCGCCGGCATCCTCGAGCTGACCCTTGATCGTGTCGGCTTCGTCCTGTGCGACACCCTCCTTGACCGCCTTGGGAGCCGAGTCGACGAGGTCTTTCGCCTCTTTCAGGCCGAGCCCCGTGACAGCGCGGACGACCTTGATCACCTGGATCTTCTGCTGGCCCGCGCCCGTCAGGACGACGTCGAACGCCGTCTTCTCCTCGACGGCGGCCTCCCCTCCGCCACCACCGGGGGCAGCGACTGCGACGGGCGCGGCGGCGGTGATGCCCCACTCCTCCTCGATCTTGTTCTTCAACTCGACCAGCTCGAGGACGGTCATCGTCCCGAGCTGCTCGAAGACTGTGTCAACTGCAGCCATCTCTAGGCCTCCTCGGCCAATCCACCTTCGGCGGATCGGCTCGTTGTCTCGTTGTCGTCGGTCGTCTCTGACGGATCGGCCTCAGGCTGATCCGCAACTCCGCCGTTTGTCTGGACTGCTTGCGATTCCGTTTCCTCCGGCTGATCAGCCACCGGTTGCTCCACGAGAGCCTCTGCTCGGGGATCAGCGCCAGGCTGATTCTCCAGTTGCTCGATGCGAGCATCGATCAGCCCGTAGAGGTTCTGAAGCGGCGCGTTCACGAGCGCCGCGATCGCCGAGAGAGGCGCCACGATCGCACCGAGCACCTGGCCACGCAGGACATCGAGCGGCGGGAGCTTCGCGAGCTCGTCGATGTTCGCTGCCGAGATCTCGCGACCCTGCATGACGCCGCCGCGAATCTCGAGCACCTTCGTCTCGCGGGCGGAGTCCGCGAGCGCCTTGGCGACGGCGACGATGTCGCCGTCCGCCTCGATGAACGCAATCGCAGACGGCCCCTCGAGGAGCGCGAGCAACGCGTCCGCGCCGGCGGCCTGCGCCGCACGGCGGGTAAGCGTGTTCTTGACGACCGACAGCTTGGCCCCGTTTTCGAGCAGCCGCCCCCGCAGAGCGTCGATCTGGGGCATGGTCAGGCCGCGGTAGTCCGCGACATAGAGCGTGTCCGCGGTGCGGAGCTTCTCCGTCAACTCGGCCACGACGCGTTCCTTGTCCTCTTTCTGCATCTCACCTCCATGCGACATCGGCCCCGCCTGAGGGCGGGGCCGATGTCGCCGGAAGTGCTCCAGCGCAGTTCGACACCGCCTCGGCTGGGCTTCTGCCCACGGAAGGGCTGCCAGCGTTCTCAGGCGACGGGCATGTACGGAAACCAGTTACGCGCTGAGGGCCGCCTCGCTCGGGGAACTCGTCTCAGCGAGTTCCTCGGCAATGTCGCGGGTCCGTGTCGGATCGACGTGGATGCCGGGCCCCATCGTCGAGGTCAGCGTGATCTTCTTGATGTAGCGGCCCTTCGAAGCCGACGGCTTCGCCCGGACGATCTCCTCGATCAGCGCGGCATAGTTCTCGATCAGCGAGCGCTCGTCGAAGCTCTTCTTGCCGATCGGGAGATGGACGTTCGCCCCGCGATCGGTGCGGTACTCGAGCTTGCCCGCCTTCGCATCCCTGACCGCCTTCGCCACGTCGAACGTCACCGTGCCCGTCTTCGGGTTCGGCATCAGGCCACGCGGCCCGAGCACTCGGCCGAGGCGGCCGACGTTCCCCATCTGATCCGGCGTCGCGATCGCCACGTCGAATTCCGTGAATCCCTCCTCGACGCGCTTGGCGAGATCGGCCGAACCGACGACGTCCGCTCCGGCCTCCTCGGCCTCCCGGGCCTTGTCTCCCTCGGCGAAGACGACCACGCGCGACTCACGGCCCGTGCCGTGGGGCAGCATCAGCGTCCCACGCAGCTGCTCGTCGGCGTGACGGACGTTCAGCCCGAGATTCAGATGCACCTCGACGGTCTCGTCGAACTTCGCGGGCGGAGCGTCCTTCAGCAGCCGGACGGCCTCGACGGGTGTGTAGAGCTGCTCGCGGTCGAGCGTGCCGCGGGCCTCGACGTAGCGCTTGCCACGAGCCGCCATTACCGCTCCACCTCTACGCCCATGCTGCGGGCGGTGCCGGCGATCACGAGCATCGCCTGATCGAGGTCACGCGCGTTCAGATCCTCCATCTTCGTCTCGGCAATGGCGCGCAACTGAGCGCGCGACAGGGTGCCGACCTTCGTGCGGTTCGGCTCGGCCGATCCCTTCTCGAGCCGCAGCGCCTCCTTGATCAGGACGGCTGCCGGCGGGGTCTTCGTGATGAAGTCGAAGCTGCGGTCTTCGTAGACCGTGATCTCGACCGGGATCGTGCGGCCGTTCTCCTGCGCGGTCTGCGCGTTGAACGCCTTGCAGAACTCCATGATGTTGACACCGTGCTGGCCGAGCGCAGGGCCTACCGGCGGTGCGGGGTTCGCCTGTCCGCCAGGGATCTGGAGCTTGATGAGAGTGAGGACTTTCTTCGCCATTTCGTTCCTTTGCTCGTGCGTCCGTTAGTCGAGCTTCTTGACCTGGTCGAAGCCGAGCTCGACTGGAACCTGGCGCTCGAAGATGTCGACCAGCACCTTCAGCTTCTGCTGATCGGGATTGACATCGACGATCTCGCCGTCGAAGTCCGAGAGCGGCCCCGAGGTCACCTTGACCGACTCGCCGAGCGCGAACGCGACCTGCGCCCTCGGACGGTCGCCGCCCGCGCTCGCACCGGTCTTCAGGATGCGGTCGACCTCGGGCTGAGAGAGCGGAACGGGTTTCGACCCGGCGCCGACGAAGCCGGTGACGCCCGGCGTGTTCTTGACGACGGTCCACGCATCGTCGTTCAGATCCATGTTCACGAGCACGTAGCCCGGGAGCACGCGCTTCTCGACCTGGACCTTCTGGCCGTCCTTCGTGTCGATCACCTGCTCGGTCGGCACGACGACGCGCCGGAAGCGCTGACGCTGGCCCATCGACTCGATGCGGTGCTCGAGGTTGGCCTTCACCTTGTTCTCATGGCCCGAATACGTGTTGACGACGTACCAGCGAAACATTCGACTCCTACTGACCGAGGAAGACCTTCTGGACGACTTGCTTCCAGACGGCGTCGTTGACATAGAGGAAGGCGCCGACGACGACGCATGCGACGAGCACGACGACCGTACCCTGGATCACCTGGGCCTGGCCGGGCCATTCGACCTTCTTCAGCTCACCCCACGACTCGGCGAGGAAGTGCGAGCGGTGTTCGGGAGCGGCCGGGCGGGCGGGCGTCTGCGGACGGGCGTTGCCACGCTCGGCGCGCTGCTCGCGCCGTTCCGCCCGCCGATCTGAGCGCATCTCGGCCATGGCCTCAGCGAGTTTCCCGGTGGGGCGTATGGCCGCCGCACCAGCGGCAGTACTTCTTGAACTCGACGCGGTCCGGCGTGTTGCGCTTGGACTTGAGCGTCTGGTAGTTCCGCCGCTTGCACTCGGTGCAGGCAAGCATGATCGCAACTCTGACTCCGGTCTTTGCCATGTCTCTCTCTGGGAAATGTGGTCGGCCCGGGGCACGCTGACGCACCGCCCTCGGGCCGCGGCAGTGTAGCGGGACCGGGGCGGGAGGGCTCGAACCACCGACGTTCGGGATCTGACTCCGTCGGGGTTCGGCGTCGAGCGGAACGGAAAAGGGATAGCGTCGGGTGGGCTCGAACCACCGACGTTCGGGATCTGACTCCGTCGACGCTCGGCGTCGAGCGGAACGGAAAAGGGATAGCGGCGGGTGGGCTCGAACCACCGACCTTCGGGTTATGAGTCCGACGCTCTAACCAGCTGAGCTACGCCGCCAGGCCACCTGACTCTAGCCAACCGCATTTTAGCGGTACGTCCCGCGGAGCCCCTACGCTCATGACCGTGACCGAAGGAGAGATGTGCTGGCGCTGTCCCACCCCGATGGAGTGGCGGCACGCGACCTGGCAGTGCCCGCGCTGTGCATTCAAGCTCGGCTGCTGCGAGGGCGACCCGCAGACGGCGTGCGAAGCTCAGCCACCCGCAACGCCGAGCACGGCGCGCACCTGACGCGCGACGCCGCGCGCATCGAGGGGCCCGGCCGGCAACTCCACCGTCAGGCTCGCTCCGCCGCCGCGCAGATGGTTCTGCCAGTTGGTCGCGCTGCCCGCGAGCCACGTGCGCGTCAGAAGCCGCATTCCCGCGAGGCGCGCATACCGCCGTCCTGCCGCGGTGCTCCGGCCGTAGGCCCACACCAGGTCGAGGTGCTGGTGGAACCAAATCGTCACCTGTGGACGGATCCGCAGGATCACGTCACGCGCCGTCCGTGTCTCGGGCTCGGACAGCGGCCGCGCGCCGGAGAAGTACGTCGATCCCGGACGTCCGAAGCGCTGCCACAAGCTCGGGAAATTCCGGTTCAGGTCGACACCGTGGGCGTTCTGGCGGGTCCCCGCGGCGAGCCCGTCGGGATTCAGCGCGGGAACGAGCCACAGGTCGACGTGTGGATGCACGTGCTCGAGCGCTCGCACGACCGCGAGCCCTGCGGGCTCGTTGCCGTGGATGCAGCCAACGACGAGAACCCGCGGGCCGTCCCCGCGGACATGCACGACGACGATCGGCCGGTGCTGCACCGAGTGGCCGATGACGAGGGCGGCCGTTAGGGTCGAGAGCATGGCGGTGATCGAGGCCATCGAGCTACGCAGGACGTACCGTACGACGACCGGTGTCATCCGGCGCAAGCCTCTCGAGGTCGAGGCCGTGCGCGGCGTCTCGTTCGCCGTCGATCAGGGCGAGCTCTTCGGGCTCCTCGGCCCGAATGGGGCCGGCAAGACGACGACGATCAAGATGCTGATCACGCTGCTCCTTCCCACGAGTGGGCAGGCGCGCGTGCTCGGGCACGACGTCGTCGCGGACGCGCGCGAGGTGCGTAAGCGCATCGGCTATGTCTTCGGCGGCGACCGCGGCCTGTACGAGCGGCTCTCCGCCCTCGACAATCTTCGGTATTTCGCCGAGCTCTACGGCGTGTCGGGGAAGGCGCAGCGGCTGCGGATCGACGAGGTGCTCGAGCTGGTCGGGCTGAAGGGGCGGGAGCAGGAGCGCGTCGAGGGCTATTCCCGCGGCATGCGGCAGCGGCTGCACATCGCACGGGGGATCCTGCACGATCCCGAGGTCGTGTTCCTCGACGAGCCGACGATCGGTGTCGATCCGGTCGGTGCCCGCGACCTGCGCCAGACGATCGCCGACCTCGTCACGTCGGGCAAGACCGTGCTGCTGACGACGCACTACATGTTCGAGGCCGACTCGCTCTGCGATCGGATCGCCGTGATCGCGAAGGGCCGTATCGTCGGCGAGGGCACGCCGACGGAGCTGAAGAACAACGTCGCCGAAGGCCGCGTGACCGAGATCGAGGTGTTCGGGGTCGACGAGAGCGCGGTCGCACGTCTCCGCGGGATCGCCGGGGTCACCGCGGTCGCGGTCGAGGAGCGCGAGCAGAAGCAGCTGCTCGTGATCCAGACGACCGGCGAGCGCGAGTTGACCGCACCGCTCCTCGCGGAGCTCGTTGGGGTCGAGGTCGGGCGAGTGGCGTCACGCGAGCCGACGCTCGAGGACGCCTACGTCTCGCTCGTCACCGCCGAGTGAGGGCCGGGCTGCGACTCCTCGGCTTCGCGTGGGTGTTGCACGTGAAGATGATGTCTCGATCGGCGTTCGACGGCCTCCTCGCGATCCTCTGGCCGCTCTTCTTCGCAACCGTGGCCTTCTTCATGTTCCGCAGCGGGCACGGCCAGGGATCGCTCGGCCCGATCGGGCTCGCTGCGGCCGTCATGGGCATCTGGACCGCGACGAGCGTGCCTGCGAGCTCGGCGCTCCAGCGCGAGCGCTGGTTCGGGACGCTCGAGCTGCTCGTCGTCGCACCGTCGAACTTCGCTCTCATCCTCCTGCCGATCACCCTGGCCGCCTCGACGATCGGGCTCTACTGCGTCGCCGGCACGCTGCTCTGGGCGAGGATCCTCTTCGGGATCCACATCGCGGTCGTCCATCCGCTCTTCTTCGCGCTCGCCCTCCTCGCGACGGTTGTGACGATCGGCTCGCTCGGCTTCCTGATGGCGGTGTCCTTCGTCCGGTCGCGCCGCGGCTGGGCGCTCGGTGCGCTGCTCGAGTATCCGATCTGGCTCGTGTGCGGGTTTCTCGTCCCGGTCTCGATCCTTCCCGGCTGGGTGCAGCCGGTCTCGTGGGCGCTCGGGCCGACGTGGGGCATGCGTGCCGTCCGCGAGGCGGCCTACGGCGGCTCGCCCCTGGTGCCGCTACTCGCCTGCGTCGCCCTCGCAGCCGTGTATCTCGCGCTCGGGGTGTTCGTTCTGCGCTTCGTCCTCGACTCCGCGCGGCGGAGCGCGACCCTCTCCCTCGCATGACGGGCGTGCGCGTGTTCTTCATCGGCGGCCTGATCAGCTACCGGGCGCTCTTCTCATTCATGTCGCCCGCGGTGTTCGTGCCGACGCTGATCCTGACGACGATCTTCCAGATCCTGCTCTTCGCCTACATCGGCCGCGCGGCGCATCTGCGGTCGGATGAGTTCTATGTCGTCGGCAACGCAATGCAGTACTCGGCGGTGCCGTGCCTCTTCGCGATGACGCAGACGATTGCCGGCGAGCGCTACCAGCAGACGCTCGG
>JBBSEJ010000096.1:0-6624 GCA_038239825.1 Gaiellales bacterium | reverse complement strand
GCTCCTCCGGCATCTCGAGGTCGAAGCTCCGGAGCCCGGCTTCGACGTGCGCGACGCGGACGTCCCCGGCTGCGTGTGCGCCCGCTACGGTCGTTGACGTGTCGCCGTAGACGAGTACCCAGTCGGGCTGCTCGCGCTCGACCACCGCCCGGATCGGGCCGGCCATCGCCGCCGGGTCGGCGGTGCGCAGGTCGAGCCGGTAGGCTGGCTCTGGCAGGTCGAGCTCGTCGAAGAACACCTGGGACATCTCGGGATCCCAGTGTTGGCCGGAGTGCACGACGACCTCGTCGATCGCCCGCTCGCGCAACGCGATCGACATGGGCGCCGACTTGATGAACTGCGGACGGTTGCCGACGATCGAGAGAACGCGCACGGAGCCAAGCGTACGGCTCGCTACGATGCCGGGCGCTTCATGCGGGCCGTTAGCTCAGCTGGTAGAGCAGGGGACTCTTAATCCCAAGGTCGAAGGTTCGATCCCTTCACGGCCCACCTCCACCCGTTTTCCTCGAGCAGTCGAGGCGCTCGCGGTGCGCCGGAACGTTTGCGCAAGCCAACGAGCCGGCGGGTGGGTTCGGAAGAGTCGAACGGTCACGACCTCGATGAGATCGCCGAGCCCGCCGGGGTCATCCGGATTTCGCGTGTACAGCGGCAGGTCACCGGCGAGTTCAGTCGCGGCGACAGCGAGGTCGTAGGCGCGCCGGCCCGCTCCTGTCGTCCGGCGGAGCGAGTGGCAGCGTAGACGCGGCCAGAGGCACGCGCGACTGCTCCATCCAGGGGCAGCGTCTCGAACGTCGCCTCGGTTTGCTGAAACCTGTCGTGCCGGCGAGCTCGGAGGCAGGAAGACCGGATCGACGCGCTCGAGATCGGTGACGACGGACGCGTCGATGAGTCCACGCTCATGAGCTCGCTCAGTCACCTGACGCCGATCTGTTCCAACGGGCTGCACGAAGGCCTGCCGGAGCAGGCCTCGTGCCCACGATCTGGACCCCCCCCTAGAACGGCGTGATGCGCTGCGGCCTGTCCCAGGCGACCCTGATGAGGTCGGCTTCTTCTGCGAGGAGCCCGTCCTCGGCCCGGGGCTGGGGGCTCGTCCGCGTGCCATCCGGGCGGCGGGGGGCGGTCGTATCCCACGAAAGACGGTTCATGCGTGCACCTCCTGATCGGTCGCGTGTGTGGCCGTGACCGGCGCGGCGGCCGCACGGGTGATCCTGATGTCGCCGCTGACGGTCTTCGCCCTGATCTCGACGAGCGGCCCTTCGCCGGTCGCGGCGTCGGGGGTCGGCTCGAGCTCGGAGCGCGTTTCGCCGCTGACCGTGTTGCAGTCGAGGAAGACGCGCGAGCCCCGGCGAACGCCGACCCGCACGTCACCCGACACGGAGTGAGCCGCGAGGTGCCCCGTCATGACGGCTCGATGGTCCTGGTCGCCGCTGACGGTGTTCGCACTGACGTTGTCGTAGGCCTCGCCGATCGAGACGTCACCCGAGGCGGTCGCGATGCTGACGGGCCCTCGCACGGCGTCGAGCGAGACGTCGCCCGATGCGGTCTGGACGGTGACACCGCCGCGCACGTCACGGGCTTCGACATCGCCGCTCGCGCTCTTCACGTTGACGCCGCCGAGCACTCGGTCCACCTCGACATCGCCCGACGCCGTCTGGACGTTCAGACCGCCGATCGTGCCGCGGCCGAGCACGTCCGCGGACTTGCTCTTGACGTTCACGAACGATCCCTCGGGGCAGCGCACGCGGCAGGAGATGCCGCTTCGGCCGAAGACGAGGCCGAAGCTGAACCCGCCCCCACGCCTGTGCGGGACGTCGACGATCACGCGTTGCCGCTCGGCGCCGTCCTGAAGCTCCACGCGGGCCTCGTCGACCAGTCGCTGCGACTCGTCGTCGTGCGCATCGAGGGTGATCTCGACGCGGTCCGAGAGTGTCGGATCGACTTCGATCTCGCCGCTCACGAGCCGAAGCTCGAGCTCGACTGGCCCGGTTACCTGGAATGTGTGTTGCATCTCGCTCTGCCTCCTCGATGTCGCAGTGCTAACTCTGGGCATAGCCGGTCAGGCGCTTGCCGCCGACGTGGGTCGGGCGGGACTCGGCCGCCCGCGCGATCGACCGCACGAGCCACGCGTTGGTCGAGACTCCCTCGCGGGCGGCTGCCTTCTCGGCCGCCGTCTTCAGGGATTCGGGCAGTCGCAGGCTGATCCGCGCCGAGAGCTCCTCGCCGGCGCCCGCGGCGTCGCCGCCGAGCGCGTCGACGAAGACGAGCTCCGGCTCCTGACCCGCAAGGCGCACCTCGACGTGGCCGGAGGGAAGCTTGGACGAGAGCTCGACGGCAGCCTGCGAGAGCAGGTCGAGCAGCTTCAGGCGCAGATTCGACCCGAGGGCATCCCCGAGGCGCCGTGCGATCTGGGCAGACCGCTCGTCGCCGAGGTCGGCCAGGCCTTGCAAGTCGTCCTGTAGCCCGTCGAGTACAATCGTCAGATTCATGGTGACATCACTATGACATCAATATCGATGTCTGTCAAGCGTCAGGAGTGCACCGCGCCGCTGGAGCGCGCTTCGCGCAACGACGTCACTCGTCGGCGCCCGCCGAGTACCCTGGCGATGTCGGTCATCAGCACGGCGACGACGAGGAGCTCCATGAGCCGGACGGCGGAGGGCACAGCCAGCACGCTCGCGGGCTCCCGTGCGCTGCTCGAGACGATCCTGCAGCATGTGCGCGACGGCATCGTCGTCACGGCTGCGAACGGAGTGCTGCTGTACGCGAACGAGGAGGCGGCGCGTCTCACCGGCTATGCGACCGTCGATGAGCTCGTGCAGGCGGGGCTCGTGGAGGCAACGCAGAGGTTCGAGATCCTGCACGAGGACGGCCGGCCGCTCGCGGCCGCCGACCTGCCGGCGCGCCGGGCTCTTGCCGGCGAGGACCCCGAGCCGATGCTCGTGCGCTTCCGCGACCGGACGGTCGGCTCGGATCGCATCTCACTCGTCCGAGCGGTTCCGGTGCGCGACGAGAGTGGCGAGCTCGCGTACGTGATCAGCATCTTCCGTGAGGTGACGGCCGAGCGCATTCTCACCCACCGCGAACGAGTCTCTGCCGATGCCGCCGAGGTGCTGAACGCGACGCTCGACTACGCGGGCATCCTCGACGCCATCGCTCGGTTCGCCGTCCCGGAGCACGCGGACGGGTGCTCCGTCGAGGTGCTCGAGGGTGGCGTCCTCCGCCGTGTCGCGGTCGCCGGCGAGGTCGGTTCCGATGCGTCTGTCGGGGCGCGGGTCGCGGCGGAAGCCGAGCCGTTCCTCGACGACTCGATCCTCGCGGTGCCGCTCGTCTCCGGTGAGCGGGTGCTCGGCGCGATCGTGTTCGAGGTGACCGCGCGACGGTACGACGAGAGCGACCTGCGAATCGCCGCCGAGATCGCGAGCCGTGCGGTCACTGCGATCGAGAACGCCCTCCTGTACGAGGATGCTCGTCGGACGTCCGCGTTGCTCGACTCGCTGTACGACAGCGCCCCGATCGGGCTGGGTCTTTGGGATCTCGACCTTCGCTACGTTCGAGTGAACGAGGCGCTCGCGCGGTTCGACGACCGTCCCGCGTCGGATCACGTCGGCCGGACGCTTGCCGAGGTGATCCCCCAGTTCGCGAACGTCATCGAGCCGATCGCACGGCGGGTGCTCGAAACGCGCACTCCGGTCGTCGCAGTCGAACTGACGAGCGGGACGCCGGCAACGCCCGACGCTGCGCGTCACTGGCTCGCGAGCTACTACCCCGTGCTCTCGCCCGACGGCGAGCCGTTGGGGGTGGGTGCGCTCGTCGAGGAGATCACCGAGCGCCGTCGCGCCGAGCAGCGAGCAGACCTGCAGTACGCAGTCACCCGGATCCTGGCCGATGCCGAGACGTCCGACGTCGCGGTGCCCCTCGTGCTCGAGTCGGTGTGCGAGGCGCTCGGCTGGGACGTGGCTGCGTACTGGCCTTGCGAGGAGGGGCGGTCGCGGGTCGTCTGGTCGCGACCCGGCACGCACCTGCACGGTTTCATCGCGATGACCGAGCGCGTCCCCATGGCGCGGGGCACGCTCGCGTGGCATGTCGTCGACTCCGGTCGTGCCGAATGGCTCGAGCGGCTGACTCCAGACCGCTTTGCGCGGGCGTCGGTTGCGGCAGCCGAGGGTCTCGTGTCGGGGGTCGGTTTCCCGATCCTCGTCGACGGCCAGGTCGTCGGCGTGCTCGAGGCGTTCTCCAGTGGACCGCGCGAGCGGGACGACGATCTCCTCGAGCTGTTGAACGCACTCGGAGGGCAACTGGGCCAGTTCCTGAGTAGGAAGCGCGCCGAAGACGAGCGATCGGCCCTGCTCGAGCGCGAGCGACAGGCTCGCGCGGGGGCCGAGGCCGCGGCGATGACGCTGCGAAAGCTCGAGCGGGTCGCCGAGGCGACGCTCGAGCACTTGGCGCTCGAGAGCCTGCTGCAGGGACTGCTCGCGCGGATCGCCGAGGTTCTCGAAGCCGACACGGCGGCGATCCTGCTCGTCGAGAGCGATGGACGGCTCGCCATTCGGGCCGAGGTCGGCCTCGGCCGCCAGCTGCCGCACGCCGTCACGATCCCGGTCGGTGCCGGCCTCGCAGGCGGGGTCGCCGCACGCCGCACCCCGCTCCTCGTCCCAGACCTCTCACAGGTCGAGCTCGTGAGCCCGGTGCTGCGCGAGCGGGGAGTCAACTCACTCGTGGCGATCCCGCTCGTCGTCGACGATCATGTCATCGGGGTCGTGCACGTCGGCTCGGAGGCGTTCGCGCAGTTCGACGAGTCTGACGTGCGCCTGCTCCAGTTGATCGCCGACCGGATTGCGCTCGCGATCAACCAGGCCTCGCTCCGCGAGGCCGAGCGTGCGGCGCAGGAGCGGCTGCGATTCCTCAGCGAGGCGAGCATCGTGCTCGCGTCTTCCCTCGATCTCGACGTGACGCTCCGCCGCGCCGCGGAGCTCGCCGTCGCACGCTTCGCGGATGCGGCCGTCGTCGATCTTGTCGACGGCGAGGTCATCTCGCGCGTGGTGATCGAGGTTGCCGATCCGGGTATCTCCGCCACTGTTCGGGAAGGACTGCTCGCCCACCCGCCGGTCGCGAGCGACACCGGCGGCTCCGCGAAGGTGATCAGGACGGGCGAGCCCGAGATCCTGCTCGACCTCGACGTCGACCCGGCGCCGCTCCAGGACGTGACCCGGGGCCGACCGACGATCGGGCCGACCGTCGAGCTGCTGAAGCCACGTTCGCTCGTCTACATGCCGCTCATCGCCCGCGGGCACACACTCGGTGTGCTGGCGCTGATCCGAACGAGCTCGAGCTTCGATGAGGGCGATGTCGAGACGGTGCGCGAGTTGGCCGCACGCGTCGCGGTCGCGGTCGACAATGCACAGCTCCATCGCGCCTCCGAGGAGCAGGCCCAGGCCGCCCGCGTGCTCGCATCCGTCGGTGACGGGGTCTTCCTCGTCGATCGCGCCGGGCTCGTGAGGACCTGGAACCGCGCCGCGACCACGGCAACCGGGCTCGCTGACACCGAGGTGATCGACCGAGTCGCCGTCGAGGCGATCCAGGGCTGGGGTGCCGTCGTGGCCCGCGTCCCGCTCGCGTCCGAGGGCGGGACAGGTCCGCGTCCCGAATCACTGCCGCTCGACCTCGGCGATCGTGAGCTCTGGCTTTCGATCCATGGCGTTGCGGTGCCGGACGGCATCGTCTACGCGTTCCGAGACCTGACGGAGGAACGAGCGCTCGAGGCGATGCGCACCGAATTCGTCTCGACGGTGTCCCACGAGCTGCGCACCCCTCTGGCGGCGATCTACGGCGCCGCGATGACCCTTCGCCGCAGCGACGTCACGCTGTCCGGCGACCAGCAGGCGAACCTGCTCGACGTCGTCTCCACCGAGGCAGACCGGCTTGCGAGGACGGTCAACGACATCCTGTGGGCATCTCGGCTCGACACCGACTCGCTGCACGTCTCGATCCAGAGCTGCGATCCGCGTGTGCTCGCGCACGACGTCGTCGAAGCGCAGCGCGCACACCTCGGCCGTGCACACGTTCTCGTCCTCGATGCGAAACCGGGTCTGCCGGCGGTCGCTGGCGACCCGGACAAGGTAGGCCGCGTGCTGATCAACCTCGTCGACAACGCCGTCAAGTACTCGCCCGACGGCGGCACCGTCACCGTGAGCGTGAAGCCCGTGGGTGCACACGTTCGGTTCTCCGTCGCCGACGAGGGGCTCGGGATCCCGGTCTCCGAGCAGCGCCGGATCTTCGACAAGTTCTACCGGCTCGATCCGAACATGAATCGAGGCGTCGGTGGGACCGGGCTCGGTCTCTACATCTGCCGCGAGCTCGTTCGGCGGATGGACGGCCGGATCTGGGTCTCCTCGGACGGGCTCGACGTGGGCTCGACGTTCTCGGTCGAGCTCCCGGTCTCGGGCGACTTCACTGCCCACATCTCCTGAAAGCGGAAGGACGGCCGGCCGGCCGTCCTTCGCGCAGTACGTCTTCCGTTCCCCGACGGCGTCTAGCTACCCGGATCCTGCGGTAAGTGGCTGATGCGGCGCGGCGGCGGCGATTTCGGTTGCGATGTCGGCGGTCCGCATGGGCAGGGGGTGGCTC
>JBBSEJ010000095.1:0-6709 GCA_038239825.1 Gaiellales bacterium | reverse complement strand
GGCCCTTCACCTGCCCCATCGCCATCCCGCACCCCCTGCTCGACCGACGGACGAGTCGAGCATAGGACCCCGGTCGGACCTCACCCGGCCAGACTTTTTGGACAGGCCCCTAGCGCGGCACGCGCAGGCGGAGTGCCCCGGGCACGACCTCGAAGACAGCCGGGGTCGTCCCGACCTGCTCGCCCTCGACCTCGATCGGCAGGCGGGCAGCTGCGTCGACCTCGACGCGTTTCGACCGTACGACGTCGACCTTCGCGTGTGCGACGTGCCGTCCCTGGTAGATCTTCGGCGCCGTCGTCAGGAAATCCACCTTCCCGATGTCACCGATCAGCACGACGTCGAAGAGGCCGTCGTCCGGGACGGCCGCGGGCGCGAGCTTCATGCCGCCGCCGTGCCACGCGCCGTTCGCCACCACGACGTCGTGCATCCTCCCGCGACGCTCGCCGTCGTCCAGTGCCACCGTCACCTCCGAGTTCTCCCATTCGAGGAAGACGCGGGTGAGCGCGTAGAAGAACGTCAGCTTGCCGCCGAGTGCTTTGGACATCCCGTTCGCACGCTGGGCGACGGCACCGCTCATCCCGACGGAGCCGACGTTCGCGAAGAAGCGTTCCGCGTCTTCGCCGTCCCACGTTCGGTAGCGGACGTGCCCGGCATCGATCGTACGGATCGCTCCGTCGAGTGCCACGCGTACGGCGCCATCGAATTTCGTCGGGATGCCGTAGGTGCGGACGAAGTCCATCCCGGTCCCGAGCGGGATTGTTGCGAGCTCGACGTCGCGGCACGCGATGCCGTTCACGACCTCGTTCAGCGTCCCGTCGCCGCCCACCGCCACCACGAGGCGTGCGCCCGCGTCGACGGCGCCGCGGGCGAGCTCGATCAGGTGGCCGGGCCGCTCCGAGACGAGCGTCTCGCCCGTCAGGCCGAGCATGCTCGCGCGCTGGGCGAGCTCGGGCCAGCGTCTGCCCGTCGCGCCGTTGCCCGACGCGGGATTCACCAGGAAACAGGTGTCGCTAATGGTCTGAGATCGCGACTTCGAGCGCGATCTTCGTCATGCGGTCGACCGCGCCGCGCAGGTCGTCGTCGCTGATGCGCGTGAACTCGCCCTCGACCACGATGTCGCTGACCGTCAGCAGACAGCCGGACTCGACGCCGCGCAGGGCGCCGACCGTGAAGAGCGCGGCTGCCTCCATCTCGACCGCGAGCACGCCTCGCTTCGACCAGCGCTCGTACTGACCCTCGTCGGAGTTGTAGAAGACGTCGCTCGAGACGATTGGGCCGACGTGCAGTTCCTGGCCCATCTCCTTGGCGGCGTGCACGGCGCCGTGGATGACCGACCACGAGGCGGTGGGACAGTGAGGCTCGTTACAGACGAGGTGCATCGCGGTGGAGTCCGCCGGCACGGCCGTGAGCGCGACGATCAGGTCGCCCAGGGCGTGATGCGGCTGGAGCCCGCCGCACGTGCCCACGCGGATCAGCTTCTTGCAGCCGAGCTGCACCAGCTCTTCGAAGACGATCGTCGCGCCGGGGCAGCCCATGCCCGTGCCCTGCACGGAAACCGGCTTGCCCTTGTACGTGCCGGTGTAGCCGAGCAAGCCACGCTCGGCGTTTCGCTGGACGACGTCATCGAGGTAGGTCTCGGCGATGTACGTGGCGCGCAGTGGATCGCCCGGGAGGAGAACTGCCTCGGCGTACTCACCGGGCTCCGCGCGAACATGAATCGGCATCGGGCGCGCACTCTATAGAAGACTTGCGACGTGACTCTCGTCGAGCCGAGCAACGCCCAGGTGCTCGATTTCTGCGCCTGTTCTCCCGTCGAGCGGGTCTTTCTGGAGGACCTTGCCCGGCGCGGCCTCGGCCACTTCACGGCTCTCACCTCGGCGGGGGGAGACCTCAGGGCGCTGTGTCATGTCGGAGCGAACGTCGTGCCCTCGGGCGAAGGTTGCGATGCGTTCGCGGACGCGGCGGTGGCGGGAGATGCCCGGATGCTGATCGGCGAGAGTGGTGCGGTCTCCGAGCTCTGGCGCGCCGCGCGGGCCCGACTGCCGGCGCCGCGCGAAGATCGCCCGCGGCAGCCGGTCTACGTTCTCACCGAGCCCCCCGGGCCGGGCGCCTCGGGGCTTCGGGCGGCGACTCGTGACGACCTCGACCGTCTGATCCCTGCCTGCCTCGCAGCCCATGAGCTCGAGCTCGGCGCCGATCGACGTGGGCGCGACGACGAGGCGTTCCGCTGGCGCACCGAGGCGCAGATCGTCGATCGACGTTCGTGGGTCTGGCTGAAGGACGACGTGGTGCTCTTCAAGGCGGAAGCCGCAGCCTGGACGCCGAGCGCCGTGCAGATCCAGCAGGTGTGGGTCGACCCCGACGCGCGCGGGCGCGGACATGCCGGGCGCGGGCTGCGTGACCTCTGCCGGCTCCTCCTCGAGACCACTCCGACAGTGACGCTCTTCGTGCGCACCGACAACGCTCCTGCGATCGCGCTCTATCAGTCGATCGGGATGACGCAGGCGCTCGAGTACCGGACCGTGCTCCTGTGAAGCTCTCGCTGAAGCTCCTCGCTGCTTTCGTGCTGCTGCGATTCGTTGCAGGAGAGGCCGCGGCGTACGCCGGCCGGCACTGGCTCAGGCCCGCGCCCGCACCGATCGATTCGCCGAGACGGAGCGAGGCCCACGACGCGTGATCCATCTACCCTGTGAGCCTGGAGCTCCTCGGGCGCATCGAGTCCCATATCCGCCGGCACGACCTGATCGAGCCTGGCGGCAACGTGCTCTGCCTGGTCTCGGGTGGCGCAGACTCGACGTGCCTCTTTCACGTCCTCCGTGAGCTCGGCTACGCAGTCACTGCACTGCACGTCGATCACGGTCTGCGCAGCATTGAGTCGGATGATGATGCTCTGTGGTGCGCCGAGCGGTTCGACGCGGAGATCGTCCGCCCGATCACGCGCGATGCGACCGAGGCCGAGTTGCGTGACGCGCGTTACTCGTTCCACGAAGACTCGCTGCGGGCCACCGGTCACACCGCCTCCGACCAGGTCGAGACGATCCTCTACCGCCTCGCGACGAGCGGGACGACGACGGGGATCAAGGTACGTCGTGAGGACGGGATCGTCCGGCCGCTCCTCGTTGCGTGGCGAGAGGAGAGCGAGGCGTTCTGTCGAGAGCGAGGGCTCGGCTGGCGCATCGACTCCTCGAACCGCGGCTCGCTTCGCGGGGTGATCCGTCACGAGGTCGTCCCACACCTCCAGCGGTTGCACCCCGCCGCGCGCGAGAACGTGCTGCGTGCCCTCGAGGAACGACGGACGATGCCGCCCGCGCTCGCCGAGCTGCTCGATGCGCCGGTCGGGACGAGGCGCGTCGACCTCGGCGGCGGCGTGCAGGCGGTCCGCGAGCACGAGCGCTTGTGGCTCGAGCACGGTCCCGTCGACCTCGCGGGAACGGTGCGGTGGGGCACGTGGCGGATCTCCTCGACGCTGCCAGGTCTCAGGGTGCGAGGCTGGAGGCCCGGCGACCGGCTCGCAGGTCGCAGCCGGAAGGTGCAGGATGTTTTCGTGGACGCCAAGATCCCACGCGCCGACCGTGAGGGCTGGCCGCTCGTCGTACGCGGCAATGCCGTCGTTGCCGTCCCCGGCATCGTCGAGGCCGAGGGGGTGAGTGCGAGCCGTGTCAGCGACTGAGCTCTCTTCCGGCGTCGGCGAGGTGCTGATCGACGAGGTGCGCCTGCAGTCGCGGATCCGCGAGCTCGGTGTCGAGCTCTCGATCGACTACGAGGGCCGGGAGCTGCTGCTCGTCGGCGTCCTCAAGGGCGCTGTTTTCTTCATGGCCGATCTGATGCGGTCGCTGACGGTCCCATGCGAGATCGACTTCATGGCGATCTCGAGCTACGGAGCCTCGACCGACTCGTCCGGAGTCGTCCGCATCCTCAAGGATCTCGACATCAACATCGAAGGCCGGCATGTCCTCGTCGTCGAGGACATCATCGACTCGGGGCTCACGCTTTCGTACCTCCTTCGCAATCTCGAGTCCCGCGAGCCGGCGAGCCTGGAGATCTGTGCGCTCCTGACGAAGCCCGCCCGCCGTGAAATCGATGTCCCCGTCCGGTACGTGGGCTTCGAGATCCCGAACAGGTTCGTGATCGGCTACGGGCTCGATTTCGCCGAGCGATACCGGAATTTGCCGTACGTCGGGGTGCTGCATCCGGACTTCATGCCCGAGGAGGCGTAACCCCTCTGATTACGAATGAGTTATCAGGTGACCCGGAGGACATCCACTTGGCTACCCTGAGCGAAGACCTATCGTGAATCGCTTCTTCCGCAGCGCGTTCTTCCCGCTCATCGTCATCGTCCTGCTGGTCTGGCTGGCCAGCCAGACCCTGATTCCGAAGAGCAAGAACACCGACAAGCTGACGACGTCGCAGGCGATCGAAAAGGTTCGGTCCGGCGGCGTCGCATCGGCTCTCTTCAACCCGGCGAAGCGCGCGATCGAGCTGAAGCTCGCGACCGGCAAGAAGGCGACCGTCCACTACGCCTCGGATCAGGCGCAGCTGAAGTTTCAGGACGTGCTGCAGGCCAACCACGTCAACTGGGATTCGAAGGGAACCGGCGGCTTCTCCTGGACGGCGCTGATCGGGTCGTTCCTGCCGTTCCTCCTCCTGATCGGATTCTGGATCTTCCTGATGAACCAGGTGCAGGGCGGCGGCTCGAAGGTGATGAGCTTCGGCAAGTCACGCGCGAAGCGCATGGCGCCCGACACGCCCAAGATGGGCTTCAAGGATGTCGCGGGTGTCGACGAGGCCGTCGAGGAGCTCCAGGAGATCAAGGAGTTCCTGGAGAACCCGAAGAAGTTCCAGGCACTCGGTGCGTCGATCCCGAAGGGCGTTCTTCTCTACGGGCCTCCCGGCACCGGTAAGACGCTGCTCGCCCGCGCCGTTGCGGGTGAGGCAGGTGTGCCGTTCTTCTCGATCTCCGGCTCGGACTTCGTCGAGATGTTCGTCGGTGTCGGCGCCTCGCGCGTGCGCGACCTCTTCGAGCAGGCGAAGCAGGCATCGCCCTGCATCATCTTCATGGACGAGATCGACGCGGTCGGCCGCCACCGCGGCGCCGGCCTCGGCGGAGGTCACGACGAGCGCGAGCAGACGTTGAACCAGCTGCTCGTCGAGATGGACGGCTTCGAGATGAAGGACAACATCATCCTGATCGCCGCCACGAACCGCCCCGACATCCTCGATCCCGCCCTGCTCCGCCCGGGCCGTTTCGACCGTCAGATCAGCGTCGACCGTCCCGATCGGAACGGGCGCCGCAAGATCCTCGAGGTGCATTCGAAGGGCAAGCCGCTGGCATCGGTGATCGACCTCGACTCGCTCGCCGCCGGCACGCCCGGATTCACGGGCGCGGACCTGCGCAACCTGATCAACGAGGCCGCGCTGCTCGCCGCGCGCCGAGGCAAGAAGGTGATCGAGCAGGACGAGCTGGAGGAGGGGATCATGCGCGTGATCGCAGGTCCCGAGAAGAAGGCGCGCCTGCTGTCCGAGAAGGAGCAGCGGATCACGGCGTACCACGAGATGGGCCACGCGCTCGTCGGCAACTTCCTCGAGCACACCGACCCCATCCACAAGATCACGATCGTCTCGCGCGGCCAGGCCCTCGGCTTGACGATCTCGCTTCCGGGTGAGGATCGCTACCTGACGACGCGCACTGCTCTCCTCGAGCAGATTGCGATGACGATGGGCGGCCGGGCGGCGGAGGAGATCGTCTTCAACGAGATCACCACCGGCGCGGCCAATGACATCGAGAAGGTGACCGCGACCGCCAAGCAGATGGTGATGCGCTTCGGGATGAGCGAGAAGCTCGGGCCGCGCGTGCTCGGACGCGATGCCGGTCTGCCGTTCCTCGGTCGCGACATGGGCCACGAGCCGGACTATTCGGAAGAAGTCGCGCGTGAGATCGACGACGAGATCCGTCGCATCATCGAGGAGGGCCACTCGCTCGCCACCAAGGTGCTGCGCGACCACATCGACGACCTGCACCGGATCTCACAGATCCTGATCGAGCGCGAGACGATCGACAAGGAGCAGTTCGAGCGTCTGCTTGCCGGCGAGTCGGAGGACGCAGTCTTCCCGCCGCTCCCCGAGGAGGCAACCCCGGAGCCGGCCCCGGCGCCCGAACGGCGCCCGATGCCGAAGCCGCGGCCGTTCCCGCTCCCGGGAGGCGCCGCAATGCAACCGCCCGAGCCCGAAGCTTCCTGAACTTCCCCCCGCTCCGGCGTGAGGACGCTGGCGCAGGCGAACGCAGGCGCGCGCTTAGCTTCGTCGCCGACCTCGCTGTTTGAACCACTCAACAAGCGGCGCAGTGGTGGAGACACCCGGCCGCGAGGTCCGATCTTCGTTGGACATGTGCCGCCAGCGCCGAGCGCTACGAACGTTGAGCATAAAATTGCCGCCGAACACTAGAACGAGTACTACGACGAAAACCGCGGCCGCGCCCACATCGATCAATCATGCCGCACGCCCATCGTCTCAGGGTGTATTCGCGAACGCTCGCTCAGCCGGCGGTGGTGCCGACGTCTCGGCAGGAGGTGCCTTCAGCTCGGCGTTGTCGTGTCTCGTGTCGGTCAGAGGCGGGTGCCGAAGAGCCGCTTCTCCGTTGTGAGGTGCGTTGCCCACACGAGGCGGTCCGCGCCCGCGAAGCGCAGGTAAGCGCGGAGGGCGTCGCGCATCG
>JBBSEJ010000094.1:0-6812 GCA_038239825.1 Gaiellales bacterium | reverse complement strand
GCAGCCCGCGAGCGCAGCTCCCGCATCTCCTCCTCGCACAGCTCGATCTCGAAAGGACTCTTCGCCATGCCGTCCCCTTCGACGCCGAGCCCGCGGTCCCTTCAACCAATCAGGAGCGTATTAACGGCCAGGAGCACTAAGCCGCCACCGCCTCGTCGACCCCCGTCGCCGCTTGCGGGGTCTCCGCCGGCACCGATTCGATCGTTTGCAGGATTCGCCCCGCGATCCGATAGGGATCGCCGAGCGAGCTCGGACGACGGTCTTCGAGATATCCCTTGAAGCCGTTCGCAACGAAGCTGTGCGGGATCCGGATCGACGCCCCTCTGTTCGCGACCCCGTAGTTGAACTTGTCGATCGCCTGTGTCTCGTGGAGGCCCGTCAGGCGGAGGTGGTTGTCGGCGCCGTACACGGCGATGTGCTCGTCCTTGGCCTCGTCGAACGCGGCCATCAGCGCCTCGAAGTACGCCTCACCGCCGATCTCCCGCAGGTGCTCGGTGGAGAAGTTCGTGTGCATTCCCGAGCCGTTCCAGTCGTGCTCGACCCCGAGCGGCTTCGGGTGGAAGTTCACGTCGACCCCATAGCGCTCACACAGGCGCAGGAGGAGGTAGCGCGCGACCCACATCTCGTCCGCGGCCCGTCTCGATCCCTTGCCGAAGATCTGGAACTCCCACTGCCCCTTCGCGACCTCGGCGTTCGTGCCCTCGAGGTTTATCCCGGCCTCGAGGCACAGGTCGACGTGCGCGTCGACGATCTCGCGCGCGACCTCCCCGACGTTCTTGAAGCCGACCCCGGTGTAATACTCCCCCTGCGGGGCCGGAAAGCCCTCGGCCGGGAATCCCAGCGGGACGCCGTCTCGATACAGAAAGTACTCCTGCTCGAACCCGAACCAGGTGCCGGGATCGTCGGGGATCGTCGCCCGGCTGTTGGAGGGATGCGGCGACCCGTCGGGCAGTTGCACCTCGCACAGGACGAGACGACCGTTACGACGGGCAGGATCGGGGAAGTGCGCGACCGGCTGCAGCACGCAGTCCGAGCTCCTGCCCTCGGCCTGCTGCGTCGAGCTGCCGTCGAAGTTCCAGACCGGCAAGTCCTCCAGGAGAGGCTCCCCGGTGAGCTCCACGATCTTCGTCTTGCTTCGAAGGTTCGGGACGGGCTCATAGCCGTCGAGCCAGATGTACTCGAGCTTGACCTTGGTCACTGCCGTTCCTCCTCTTGACGCCGCTTGCGGAACAAAAAAGAGGCCCCACGTCTCCGAAGAGTCGTGAGGCCCCATTGCCTCTACCACTGAAATGCTGCTACTGCTGAAAAGCCTTCGCGTGCGCCGCTTCGGCGCCCCACGTATCTCCCACGGTAGCGCCCCTCGGAACGCGCGTCAACAGCCAGGCCCCTACCGGTTCGAGGCGAGATCGCGCTCGAGCGCGCGCACCCGAGCGCGCCTCGAGCTCCAGCGCGAGCCCGCGACGAGCAGGCACGCGGCCGCGATCCCACCCAGGACGAGCACGGGCAAGAGGAGCACCCATGAGCCGAGCCGGCTCGAGCCGGCCGCGCCTGCAGATCCGTTCGCCGGCCCGAAGTCGTTCGGGCCGACCACGGTCTGGGTCTTCCCGGGGGGCGCGTAGGTCGCGACCGGATACCACGTCGTGATTCGCCAGCGGGAACCGATCTTCTGGGCCTCGGCGCGGAACGACCAGGCGCCGAGAGAGACCTTCGTCGGTTGGAGCAGGATGTCGAAGCCGATGTCGCCCGGGTACGAATAGTTAACGACGAAGCCGTGGAAGCGCGTTCCCTTCGCGGGGTAGGGCTGGATGGAGGTGTTCCCACGCACCCAGGCGCGGTATGACGTCGTCCGTGCTGCGCCCGCGACCAGCGTCCACCCGGCCCGCAGGTCGTGCTGCTCCACGACCGCCGGTACGAACGCGTCGAGCAGTGCGCCGATCGCCTCGCGGTCGGGCTTCACCTGCGCCGGGTCGGCACGCGCCAGTGCGGGCAGGACCAACGCGAGCACGCTGACGAGGACGAGCCGACGGGCCATCACGGGTTGAGACGCTCGCTGGGCACCCGAGTTTGCAGGGCTGTGCTGATCGCAGCAATGACGCAATGTGATTTGCGGGATTCGTCCATCTTCCGTAGTGTTGAGCGGGCCATGACCGGGATCACGAACGCAGCGCCCAGCAGCTCCCGCTTCTAGCGGGAGCAGTGCGTCTTCGTTCAGTTCGCTTCTCACGATCCCAAGGAGCATGGTGTGGTTTCGCAACAAGCAGTCGTTGTACGTGACCTCGAGAAAGTCTTCACCCGCCGCAAGGGCCTCGTCCACCGGCGGAGACGCTTCGCCCTGAAAGGCGTCTCGTTCACGATGGAGCGCGGCGAATGCGTTGCGATCCTCGGTCAGAACGGCTCCGGGAAGTCGACGCTCGTCCGCCTCCTCTCGACGCTCCTCCTGCCGGACGGCGGGTCGGCGCACGTCTTCGGGCACGACGTGTTCAAGGATGCGAGGGCTGTCCGCCGGCTCGTCAACCGAGTCTCCGTCGAGGCAAGCTTCTTCAAGAAGATGAGCGCGGCCGAGAATCTCGCGTACGCCGCGCGGTTCTACGGCATGGGGCCGCGGGAGACGCACGCAAAGATCCCCGTGATCCTCGAGCGCGTGGGATTCCCGGCCTCGCGCCGCAACGAGTCGATGGAGAACCTGTCGCGCGGGATGCAACAGAAGGTCGCGCTGGCCCGCGCGCTCCTCACCTCGCCGGTGCTCCTGCTGCTCGACGAGCCGACGACCGGTCTCGACCCGCGCTCGAAGCAGGAAGTCCAGACATTCGTCCGCGAGATCCGTCAGCAGCACGACTCGACGATCCTGCTGTGCACCCACGACATGAAGGAGGCCGAGGAGCTCGCCGACCGAATCGGCCTGCTCGACCGCGGCGAGCTGCTGTTCCTGGAGCCGGTGGAGAAGGTGAAGGACCGGTACGGCGTCGAGACGCTCGAGGAGGCCTTCTTCGCCGCGACCGGGCGCACCTTCGAGGATGAGAAGACCGAGGAAGACGAGGAGAGGGAGGTGTTCGCATGAGCGCCACCGTTGACACGACCTTCAGCCGCATGAAGGTGCTTCGCAACGAGCTGATCGGGCTCTACGGCGTCGTCGAGCGCAACCTGTACCTGACGAAGCGGTACTTCCTCTGGGACCTCGCGTTCCTGCTCTGGACGATCGCGAACACGCTCACGATCGTGTTCATCTCGCGCGGCGTCGACCTGACTCCTGCGGCGCGAAACGATCTCGCGACGAAGTTGCTCGTCGGCGGAGTCATCTGGGCGTTCCTCGGGATCATCTTCGAGATCGTCACGGAGACGGTCGCGTGGGAGCGCTGGGAGGGGACGATCGAGTACACGTTCATGGCGCCGGTGTCGCGGCCGGTGCACCTCATCGGGATGGGTGTGTACGCGGTCATCTACGGCCTCGTGCGCGCCGCGGCGGTCTTCGTCGCCGTTGTGCTGTTCATCGGCATCCACCTGCCGCACGCGAATTACGGAGCGGCGATCGCGCTCCTTTCGATCGCGTCGATCTCCTTCATTGGGGTAGGCATGATGACAGCCGTCCTGCCGCTGATCTCGCCGGAGAAAGGGACGCAGCTCGGTTTCGTCGCGCAGGGGCTGATGCTCGTCGTCTCGGGCGTCTACTACCCGGTGAGCGTCCTGCCGTCCTGGATGCAGTGGATCGCGAAGATCTCGCCCGCCACGTACGCACTGCGGGGGAACCGCGACCAGATCCTTCACGGCGCGGGCCTGCGCTTCGCGGATGTCTGGCCGCTGCTCGTGATCGGCGTCCTGTCGATCCCGATCGGGCTCGTGGTCTTCCGCGCGGGCGAGCGATACGCGAAGCAGCACGGAAAGTTGAAGCGCTCGGGATGATCCAGGTCGCTGAAACGACGGCCGACTTCGAGGCGTGCGCGGCGATCTTCGCGGGCGGCGACGCGGTAGATCGCGCGACCACCGAGGAGCATGGATATCGGGAGATAGTGTCGAGCATGGTCGAGGGAAACGACGGCATGCGCGCTGTCAACGCGTGCCTCGGCTACCGCGAGCTTCCGGTGTGGGTCGTCGTCTAAGGCCCCGCATGATCGATCTGCGCCCCGTCCTCTCCGATGACGACCTGACTGCGTGGGCGGCGCTGAAGAGCACGGTGGTCCCGAACGAGCCCGTTACGGCCGAGCAGTTGCGGGCGCGACACGAGCCCGAGCGCCATCTCCTCCTCGCCGAGGTGGCGGGGGAGCTCGCGGGGTGTGGGATCGCCGATCGATCGAGCTTCGGCGGCCGCGCGTTCATCGCGGTGCGCGTGCTGCCGCAGTACCGCCGTCGAGGGGTCGCGACGGCGCTCCTGGGCCGGCTCGCCGACCATGCGCGATCGCTCGGTCTCTCCGGCGTGAACGCATTCGTCTACGCCGACGAGCCGCACTCGATCGCGTTCGCCGAATCGCTCGGCCTCGTCGATTGCGACTACCAGCTCGAGCAGGTGCGCTCGATCGGCGTCGAGCCCGCCCCCGAGTCTCTGCAGGGAATCGAGCTCGTGTCGCTCGAGACCCGGCGTACCGAATTGCTCGCCGCCGTCTGGCCGGTCGCGCTCGCGGGGTACGCGGACCTCCCGATTCCCGGTGGCGTCACCTACACGTTGGAGACCTGGTTGCGCGAAGAGGCGACGCGGCCCGCCGGCTCGTTCGCCGCCCTCGACGAAGGTGAGCCGATCGGCTACGCCGGCCTGATCGAGCACGCGAAAGGCGCTGCGATCGCCGAGCACGGGCTCACGGTGGTGCGCCGCGACCACCGCGGGTGCGGAATCGGTCGCACCCTCAAGCGAGCCCAGCTCCACTGGGCCTCGCGCGCCGGCGTCACCGAGCTCGTCACATGGACGCAGCGGGGCAACGAGGCGATGCAGGCGCTGAACCGCAGCCTCGGGTACGTCGACAGGAGCAAGGTGATCACCTATCAAGGCCCGCTGCCCTCCGCACGCTTTGAGACGATGAGGTCTCAGGCGCCCGGCAAAGGAGCCGGCGCGGGCTGAAGCCCTTTTCCTTTTCCGAGAGGAGCGACGACGCGCATGGCAATGATCGAGAGCAAGGACCGGGCAACCTCCGACCCCGAGGCCCGCAAGGACGTGATCAAGCAGATGAAGAAGGAGGGCGTGGAGTACGTCCTCTTCTGGTTCACCGACATCGAGGGGCACCTGAAGAGCTTCGCGATCACGCCGTCTGAGATCGAGGGCGCACTCGACGACGGGATGGGCTTCGACGGCTCGTCGATCACCGGGTTCAACGCGATCGAGGAGTCGGACATGATCGCGATCCCGGACCCGTCGACCTACCGCCTGATGCCGACACGCGAGGGCGAGGCGAAGGTCGGCCGGATGATCTGCGACGTCGTGAAGCCGGGCGGGGAGCCGTATGAAGGCGATCCTCGCTTCGTGCTCCGGCGCGCGCTCGAACGCATGCAGGCGATGGGGTTCGACACCTTCAACATCGGGCCTGAGCTCGAGTACTTCCTCTTCCGCGACAACAAGTCGACGGAGACGCTCGACGAGGGCGGTTACTTCGCAATGACTGCGCTCGACGCCGCCACCGAATTGCGCAACGAGACGATCAACGCGCTCGAGCACATGGGCATCGGGATCGAGTACCACCATCACGAGGTGGCACCCTCGCAGCACGAGATCGACATGCGCTATTCCTCGGCGCTCGACATGGCCGACCAGACGATCACATACCGCCTGATCGTCAAGGAGGTCGCCGCCAAGAACGGCGTCTATGCGACGTTCATGCCGAAGCCGCTCTTCGGCGAGAACGGCTCGGGCATGCACACCCACATGTCGCTCTTCAAGGACGGCCGGAACCAGTTCTTCGACGGCAGCGACCAGTACAACCTCTCGCCGGTCGGCAAGCAGTTCATCGCCGGCCTGCTACGCCACGCCCGCGAGCTCGCGCCGATCTTCGCCCAGTGGGTGAACTCCTACAAGCGCCTGGTGCCGGGCTTCGAAGCGCCCGTGTACGTCGCCTGGTCGCAGCGCAACCGCTCCGCGCTGATCAGGATCCCGCTGTACAAGCCCGGCTCGGAGCAGGCGACGCGTGCCGAGATTCGCTGCCCCGACCCGGCGTGCAATCCCTACCTGACGTTCGCAACGCTCCTGCACGCGGGCCTCGAGGGCATCGAGCAGGGCTACGACCTCGAAGCTCCGATGGAGACGAACCTGTACCACCTGACCGCGGAGGAGCGTCGTGAGCAGGGCATCGTCTCGCTGCCCGAGACGCTCGGTGAGGCGATCGACGAGCTCGCGGGGTCAACGCTGATGCGGCGTGCCCTCGGCGACCACATCTTCGACGCGTACGTGAAGCTGAAGCGTAAGGAGTGGGACGACTACCGCGTCCAGCTGACGCAGTGGGAGCTGGACAGATACCTGGGTGTCCTGTAGGAGCGACGGGTCGCCGCCGAGATATCTGCTCAGATCAAACGCAGCGTCTGATCAAAGGAACGTGCGGATCGACTCGCGCTCGACGCGCAGGCCGATCACCTTCGTGCCGTCGTCGATCTGCTCGATCGACTCCGCGGGAACGATCCGACGGCGACGCGCGAAGAAGCCAGAGCGAACGGACAGTGCGTCCGGCATCTCGGGGCTCGTACCGTACATCGGGCACTCGACCGTGCCGACCACGCGGCCTCGCGCATCGGCGACGAGGAAGCCCGCGGTGGCTCGGAGATCGATAGCGAGAGCGCTCATCGGTAGGAACCTATTCTGCGTTTGCGAGGATTCTCCCTCTTTGCCGTAAACTCTTTGTTAG
>JBBSEJ010000093.1:0-6913 GCA_038239825.1 Gaiellales bacterium | reverse complement strand
GCGTCCGCCTTCGGCGCGTCCGCCTTCGGCGCGTCCGCCTTCGGTGCCAGGCACCGTTACGCCGGCCGCCCCAAAGCGTGCCGGCTCTGTGACGATTCGCGCGGATTTGCAGGTCACGGGTGACAATCGGGGGGCGTACCGTTCAGGCACGGGATGTGCCAGGCACCGTGACGGGGGAGTCACCTCCGCGCGGGTTCCATGATTCGGCTGGTGGGCGAGCGGTACCGTCCGCGAGATGTCACCACAGGTCTGGCAGCGGCCCTTCGGGGCCGTTCCGCTCGCGGGGGGCGGAGTCGAGTTCCGCGTGTGGGCGCCGGCGGCGGCAACCGTCTCCGTGCGCACGGGTGGCCTCGACAGTCGTCTCGAGCCGACTTTCGAGGGCGTTTTCGAGGGTCGCCTGCCGGCCCGCGCAGGCGACGACTACCTCTACGTGCTCGACGGCGCCGAAGCCCTGCCCGACCCATGCTCCCGATCGCAGCCGCGCGGGGTGCGCGGACCCTCGCAAATCGTCGATACCTCGCGCTTCGACATCCTCGGCGGGCCGGAGCTCTCGCTCGCCGAGCTCGTTCTGTACGAGCTGCACGTGGGGACGTTCACCCGAGAGGGCACGTTCGACGCGGCGATCACGCGCCTCGAGAGCCTGCGTGAGCTCGGGGTGACGGCTATCGAGCTGATGCCGGTCGCGACATTCCCCGGTAATCGCGGCTGGGGCTACGACGGCGTCTACATCAGCGCTCCCCACCCGGTCTACGGCGGCCCTGCCGGCCTCGCCCGCCTCGTCGACGCTACTCACCATGCAGGGCTCGGCGTGATCCTCGACGTCGTCTACAACCACATCGGCCCGGGCTCATCGGCGATCAGCCGATTCGGGTCGTACTTCACCGCTGCGCACGGGACCGCCTGGGGCGATGCGATCGATTACTCGCAACCCGCGGTGCGCGAGTGGGCGATCGGGAACGCTCTTCTCTGGACGCGCGAGTACGGGATCGACGGGCTGCGCCTCGATGCAGTGCACGCTGTGTTCGACGACTCGCCGGTGCACGTCCTGCGGGAGCTTCGCGATCGCGTCGAGGGTCTCGTGATCAGCGAAATGGGGTTCGACGACTTCCGACCCCTCGACGAGTGGGGTCACGACGCGATGTGGCTCGACTGCCTCCACCACCAGCTGCACGTCCTGCTGACCGGGGAGAGCGACGGCTATTACGCGAGCTTCGGCAGCCTCGACGGTCTCGTACGCGAGCTGTCCCGGCCGCAGGCCGAGCGGCTCGTCGTGTGTGCCCAGAATCACGACCAGGTCGGGAATCGCGCAGTCGGTGACCGCCTGCCCGCCGACGCGCACCGCGTAGCCTTGGCCGTCGTGCTGTTCTCGCTCTCGACGCCGCTCCTCTTCATGGGCGAAGAATTCGACGAGACGGCGCCGTTCCAGTTCTTCACGGATCACATCGACCCTTCGATCGCAGAGGCGACACGAGAGGGACGCAAGCGCGAGTTCGCTGCGTTCACGTCCTTGTCGGGGAAGGAGGTTCCCGATCCTCAGTCCGTCCAGACCTTCGAGGCGTCGAAGCTCGGCGGCGCCCCTCCGACGCCGCTCTATGCCGAGTTGATCGCACTCCGCCGAGAGCTGCCGCGCCAGCTCGAGCTGGAACGTGAGGGCAGCCGGCTGACCATGCGCCGCGGGCGCGTCGAGCTCGTCGCGGACTTCGGTCTGCGTACCGTGGAGCTCCGCAGGTGACGCGCGCAATCTGGCCCGGCGAGGCCTTTCCGCTCGGCCCGGTCTGGAACGGAAACGGGACGAACTTCTCGATCTTCTCGGAGAACGCCGAACGGGTCGAGCTCTGTCTCTTCGACGAGCATGGGAATGAAGAGCGCATCGAGCTTCGCGAGCGCGCAGCGTTCAACTGGCATTGCTACCTGCCCGGCGTCGGCCCGGGTCAGCTCTACGGCTATCGCGTTCACGGCGCGTACGACCCCACGACGGGCAAGCGCTTCAACGCCGCAAAGCTCCTGATCGATCCGTACGCGAAGGCGATTGACGGCGCCGTGGACTGGGATGCCGCGACGGTGCTGCCGTATGTGCCGAGCGGCGACGACGACGCCGACATGAGGATCGACGACACCGATTCTGCTGCCGCGGTTCCACGGTCGGTCGTGATCGACCCGTCGTTCGACTGGGAAGACGACGACTGGGTCCGCCCACGTGTTCCGTGGAACCAGACCGTCATCTACGAAGTGCACGTCAAAGGGTTCACCAAGGCTCGCGACGACGTGCGCGACGACCTGCGTGGCAGTTATGCGGGCCTCGCGAGCGACGGCGCGATCGGCTACCTGAAGGAGCTCGGCGTCACTGCGGTCGAGTTGCTTCCCGTGCACCACATCGTCGACGAGGGCTTCCTGCACGATCGCGGTCTCACGAATTACTGGGGGTACTCGACGATCGGTTACCTCGCTCCGCACTCGCTGTACTCGGCCACGGGCGACCAGGTGCGCGAGTTCAAGGGGATGGTGAAGGCGCTGCACCGCGCGGGGATGGAGGTGATTCTCGACGTGGTCTACAACCACACGGCGGAGGGAAACCATCTCGGCCCGATGTTGAGCCTCAAAGGTGTCGACAACGAGAGCTATTACCGCCTCGTTCCCGACGACCCGCGGCACTACATGGACTACACCGGCACCGGCAACACGCTGAATCCGGTGCATCCGACGGTGCTGCGCCTGATCATGGATTCGCTGCGCTACTTCGTCACGGAGTGTCACGTCGACGGCTTCCGCTTCGACCTCGCATCGGCGCTCGCCCGCGAGTTCTACGAGGTCGATCGGTTGTCCGCGTTCTTCGACATCATCCACCAGGATCCGGTGCTCTCCCAGGTGAAGCTGATCGCCGAGCCGTGGGACGTCGGTCCGGGTGGCTATCAGGTCGGGAACTTCCCGATCCTCTGGTCGGAGTGGAACGGCATCTACCGCGATACCATGCGCGACTTCTGGCGCGACCGGTCGTCGCTCGCAGAGTTCGCATCCCGCTTCGGGGGCTCATCGGATCTCTACCAGTACGACGGCCGACGGCCGTTCGCGTCGATCAATTTCATCACGGCCCACGACGGCTTCACGTTGCGCGACCTCGTGTCGTACAACGAGAAGCACAACGACGCGAACGGTGAGGGCAACCGTGACGGCACCGACGACAACCGATCGTGGAACTGCGGGGCCGAGGGCCCGACCGACGACCCTCAGGTGCTGGCGCTTCGCGCACGGCAGCAGCGCAACTTCCTCATGACGCTCCTGCTCTCACAGGGTGTCCCGATGCTGCTCGGGGGCGACGAGATCGGTCGCACCCAGGGCGGCAGCAACAACGCCTGGTGCCAGGACAACGAGATCTCCTGGTTCGACTGGGGCTCGTGCGACGAGGAGCTGCTCGCATTCGTACGGCAGCTGATCGAGCTGCGCCGCAACCATCCCATCTTCCGACGCACGAAGTTCTTCGAGGGCAAGGGTGAGCAACTGCCCGACGTCTGGTGGATGCGTCCCGACGGGCGCCGCATGACTCGGCGTGACTGGGACAACACCGAGTCGCGCGCCATCGGCGTGTTCATGAACGGCGACGAGCTGAACACGCAGACCGAGACGGGGGAGGAGGTTCGCGACGACACCTTCCTCTTGCTCTTCAACGCGTACTTCGATGACATCCCATTTCGCCTGCCGGCGCGCCGGTTCGGGACCCGCTGGGAGTTGGTTCTCGCGACAGGCCGCTGCGAGTGCGAACGCTTCGCGCCGGGTGGCGACGTCGTCGTCGAGGCGCGCTCGGCCGCCGTGCTGCGCCGTGCGTGAGCCGGAACGGCCGTGGCTGGCGACCTATCGCCTCCAGCTCACTCCCCAGTTCGGGTTCGCGCAGGCGCGGCAGATCGTTCCCTACCTGCGGGACCTCGGCATTACGCACCTGTATCTCTCGCCGTCCCTGCGGGCGCGCGAAGGCTCGCTGCACGGCTACGACGTCGTCGATCCCCGACAGATCTCGCCGGCCCTCGGCGGGGAGCTCGAGTTCCGCGCGCTCGCCGGTGGCGAGCTCGGAGTGCTCCTCGACATCGTCCCGAACCACATGGCGGCGGTCGAAGAGAATCCCTTCTGGCGCGACCTGAAGTTGCGAGAGATGTTCTTCGACGTCGATCTGAAGACGGGCTTCCACCGGCGCTTCTTCGACATCAGCGAGCTGGGCGGCGTCAAGCAGGAGGACTGGGAGGTCTTCTGGGCGACACATGCGAAGGTGATCGAGCTCGTGCGCGAGGGTGTCGTCGACGGCGTACGCGTCGATCATCCCGACGGCCTCGCAGATCCCGCGCAGTACTTCGAGCGGCTCCGAGAGGCCGGTGTCGAGCACGTGTGGGCGGAAAAGATCGTCGAACCCGGCGAGGAGCTCCGCGACTGGGCGATCGAAGGGACGACCGGCTACGAGTTCCTGAACGCTGTGATGGGCCTCTTCGTCGACTCCCGCGCCGAGGCCGCATTCACCGTGCTCTACGAAGAGGTGACCGGCGACTCGCGGCGCTTCGAGGACATCGCAGCGCTCGCGAAGCTCGAGGTCGCAGTCAACATCTTCGAGCCGGAGCTGCGGCGGCTGCACGAAGAGCTCGAGATCGACAGCTTGCCGCTCGCGCTCGCCTCGTTTCACGTCTACCGCACCTACATCCGGCCGCAGGAAGGAGCGATCGACGACGCCGACCGCTTCGAGATCGGCCGCGCCGGGGTGTCGGAGAAGCTGCGGCGCATCCTCCTCCTGCAGGTCGAGGGCCGCGAGGAGTTCGTCCTCCGCTTTCAGCAGACCACCGGCCCTGTCATGGCAAAAGGGGTCGAAGACACCGCGTTCTACCGGTACTTCCGGCTCGCGGCGTTGAACGAGGTCGGCGGAAGCCCGGGCCGCTTCGGAACCACCATCGAGGAGTTCCACGGGGCGAACGCCAAGCGCGCTCGCCGCTTCCCCCGGCAGCTCTTGACGACGTATACGCACGACACGAAGCGCTCGCCCGACGTGCGTGCGCGCATCGTCGCGTTGACGTGGCTCGCCGGTGAGTGGGCGGCTCGTGTACGCGCGTGGCGCTCCGAGCTCGGACATCTCGACGATCCCCGCGAGGAGCTGCTCGTCTTGCAGACGCTCGTCGGTGCGCTGCCGATCTCCCGCGACCGGCTCGATGGATACCTCGAGAAGGCGCTCCGAGAAGGGAAGGTGACGACGGACTGGGTGGCACCGAACGTCGAGCACGAGGCGTGCGTGAAGGAATACGCCGGACGTGCGGCGGAGCTGATCCGACGGGATCCATTCCTCGGCCGCGTCCGCGAGCTCGGTCGGCGAATCGCGCTCGGCCAACTGCTTCTGAAGCTCACTGCGCCGGGTGTCCCCGATGTGTACCAGGGTGACGAGCTCGAGGATCTCTCGCTGGTCGATCCGGACAACCGCAGGCCGGTCGACTGGGATGTCCGCCGTCGCAGGCTCGCGGAGTTGCGCGCGGGTGCAGCGCCGACCGTGGAGACGGAGAAGCTCTACGTGACGTGGAAGACGCTCGAGCTTCGCGCGCAGCACGCAGCAGCCTTCGCCGCCTCCTATGAGCCCGTCGACCTCGGCCGAGGTGTGTGTGCCTACACACGAGGAGGAGAAGTGCTCGTCGTGGTCGCAACGCAGCCGGATGTCGGCGCACCCGTGCCCGACGGCTGGCGCGACGTGCTCGGGCTTCCCGGGCTCGCGCTCTGCGTGAGCGAGTCAGGACCCATCATTACGACCGGTCGGTAGACGGACGTCACCCCTCGACGATCTCGATACGCTCGCCGGAGACTTCCGGCCGCGCGTTGATCGTGACGGCCGGAGCGGTGGGGGCCGAGGTGCCGCAGCCTCGGCCCCCACCAAATCTCGAAGGAGCGGTCTCCGCAGCTCGACGAGCAGCTTCACCCAGGCGGGCTGCACTCACAGTGCAGGTGGGGCCGATGGCAGTCGCGGCGGCGCCAGCGGGGAGGATGAAGCGCAGACACGCGAGCTCGACGGCAAAGGCGAGGCAGAAGGCCGGGAGCAACTCTGGATTCCTCATGCCGGAAAGGATCGCGAGGAGCGACGCGCCGCACAATACGCCGTCCGGCCCATCATTCGCGCCCGGGTGGCCCAGAGGTTTCCACTACCCTCCGCCCGTGGCCAAGGTCGCGCATCCGGCACCGATGCTCGAGTGGGACACGCCTCTCTACCAGCAGGCGAGCACGCAGCTCGACCACGCTCTCGAACTTGCAGGCGTTCCCGATTTCGTCTCGACCCGGCTGCGCCATCCGGAGCGAGCGCTGATCTTGACCCTTCCGGTGAGGATGGACGACGGCTCGTACCGCTCGTTCCCTGCGTATCGCGTGCAGCACTCCTCGGTACTCGGTCCGACGAAGGGCGGCATTCGCTACGACGAGGCCGTCGATCTGGGTGAGTGCGCTGCGCTTGCGATGTGGATGACGTGGAAATGCGCGCTCCTGCGACTGCCCTACGGCGGCGCGAAAGGTGGCGTCCGCTGTAGCCCCCGTTCGATGTCGCAGACCGAGCTGTCGCGCCTCACGCGGCGGTTCACCGCCGAGCTCGCACCGTTCATCGGTCCTCAGCTCGACATTCCGGCACCCGACATGGCGACGAACGAGCAGACGATGGCGTGGATGATGGATACCTACTCGATGCAGATGGGATACGCCGTGCCGGAGATCGTCACGGGCAAGCCCATTTCGATCGGCGGCTCCGTCTTCCGGCACGAGGCGACCGGGGCGGGGGTCGTGATGGTGATCGAGCGTGCCTGCAGCCGGCTCGACTGGCACCTCGCTGGTCAGCGCTGCGTCGTGCAGGGATTCGGCAATGTCGGCGGCATCGCCGCGACGGAGCTTCACGACCGTGCCGCGCGCGTCGTCGCCGTCT
>JBBSEJ010000092.1:0-7157 GCA_038239825.1 Gaiellales bacterium | reverse complement strand
CCCATTGCGCAAGATTCCCCACTGCTGCCTCCCGTAGGAGTCTGGGCCGTGTCTCAGTCCCAGTGTGGCTGATCGTCCTCTCAGACCAGCTATGGATCGAAGCCTTGGTGAGCCGTTACCTCACCAACAAGCTAATCCACCGCGGGCCCGTCCTTGGTCGGAGGCCGAAGCTACCTTTTCCAACCGCCCCGAGAAGCTGTTGGGCCATCCGGTATTAATCCGAGTTTCCTCGGGCTATCCCGGTACCAAGGGTGGGTTACCCACGTGTTACTCACCCGTTCGCCGCTTTCCCCAGGCCCGAAGGCCTGGTTCTCGCTCGACTTGCATGTGTTAAGCGCGCCGCCAGCGTTCGTCCTGAGCCAGGATCAAACTCTCCGTGAAGGTGTGTTTTGCCACGCACGCACCCAAAAAACAGCACGGGTGGCAATCCTTTCACTTCGAGCTACTTGCTCAAAGGCCGGTCCCGAAGGACCGACGAGGTTGAAACCCTCTCACCCACGCAGGCCGAAGCCTGCCCGAGATCGAGGTTCTCGACATCGAAGAACGTTCGCTGTTGAGTTTTCAAAGACCGGTGCCGGCAATCGTTTCGGCGGCGTACCTACGAAAAAAGACCTCTGCGACTCGCGCCAGAGGCCTCCGAGGATGCGAATCGTAGCGAACCGATATCGGGCCTGGAGGCTCCTTGGTCGAGTGACAGGGACCTTGCGTGCGCCGCACCCTTTCGGACGGCTGGAGAAGTATAGCGACCCGGGCTGCTCTGTCAAAGGCTCGCTCAGCCGATGATCCGGCCGAACCGCCGTTTGCCGACCTGAACGACCTTCCCTCGGACGGCAGCACGCGCCAGATCGAGGTCGGAGACGGCCTCGCCGCCGACCTTCACGGCGCCTTGCCCGATCAGCCGCCGCGCCTCGGAGGTCGAGCCGACCCCGAAGCTCGCGACGAGAAGTGCCGGCAGATGCACAGGATCGCCGTCGGGCAGGGTCACGTCGGGCACGTCGGCCGGCGCCTCGTGGCGCCGCACGACGCGGGTGAAGTGCTCTTCGCCGGCGCGCGCGCCCTCGCCTCCGTGCCAGCGGGCCGTGATCCGCCGCGCGAGCGCGAGCTTCCAGGCCATCGGCTCCTCGGGATGGTCTCCGCCGACGAGCATCTCCCACCACTGCCCGAGGGCCCCGTCGGGGATCGACATCGTCTTCCCGAACATCTCCTCGGGCGGGTCGGTGATCCCGATGTAGTTCCCGCGCGACTTGGACATCTTCAGCTCGCCGTCGGTGCCGACGAGGAGGGGGAAGGTCACGACGACCTGAGCCTCGAGGCCGTACTGCGGCATGACGTCGCGCCCCGCAAGGAGATTGAACCGCTGGTCGGTTCCGCCGATCTCGATGTCCGCCTCGATCGCGACCGAGTCGTAGGCCTGCATGACCGGGTAGAGGAGCTCAGAGAGGGAGATCGGAACGCGCGCGGCGAAGCGCTTTGCGAAATCGTCACGCTCGAGCAGCCGAGCCACGGTCATCGTGCGGGCGAGCCGCACCGTGTCCGCGTACGACAAGGCGCCAAGCCATTCGCCGTTCAGACGCACCTCGGTGCGTTCGGGGTCGAGGATTCGGAACGCCTGCTCAGCGAAGTACTGCCCGTTCGCGTCCAGAACCTCGTCGGCGAGGATCGGGCGCTCCTTCGAGAGACCCGAGGGATCGCCGATCCGGGCCGTGTAGTCGCCGACGATCAGAACGATCTGATGGCCGGCACGCTGGAAGTCGGCCAACCGGTCGAGCACGTAGGCAAACCCGAGATGGACGTCGGGCGAGGTCGGATCGACGCCGAGCTTCACGCGCAGGGGCCGGCCGAGCTTCAGCTTGGCGTCGAGGCCGCCAACCGGCAGAACGTCGACCGCGTGAGCGGTGATGTCGGAACGTCCATCCTCGGTCACAACGGAGGCTAGACTACCCCGGTTCTGGCGCTCTTCCGGAGAAACCGACGCCGGCCGAAACGCCGTCGTATCCGCAAGCTTCGACTCCTCGCCCTGCTCGCCATTCTCGGCCTGCTGGGTACGGCGTCCTTCACCTTCGGTCTGCTGACCGCGGTCGCCGGCAAGATCCCGCAACTCGACCCGACGACGCAGCGAACACAGGCGAACACCTACGTGTACGCCGCGAACGGCCACACCGTGCTCGCGATCCTCCGTGGCTCGCAGGCACGCATCGTCGTTCCCTCAAACCGGATCTCGCCGTGGCTGAAGCACTCGATCGTCGCGATCGAGGACAAGCGCTTCTACGAGCACCGAGGCATCGATGTGCGCGGCATGGCACGCGCCCTCTGGGCCGACGTCTCGCAACGGGGGGTCGTGCAGGGCGGTTCGACGATCACCCAGCAATTCGTCAAGAACACCTACCTGACGCCCCAGAAGTCGATCGCCCGCAAGCTCGTCGAGGCAGCGCTCGCCTGGCAGCTCGAGCAGAAGTGGAAGAAGGACAGGATCCTGACCGCGTATCTGAACACGGTCTACTTCGGAAACGGCGCCTACGGGGTCGAGCAGGCGTCGCGCATCTACTTCCAGCACAGCGCCGCGACGATGAAACCTGCGGAGGCGGCGCTCCTCGCCGGTATTCCCGAGGATCCGAGCCTGTGGGATCCGGTCGTGCATCCGGTCGCGGCCAAGAAGCGCCGCGACATCGTGCTGGAACAGCTGTACGCGCAGGGCTATCTGACAGCCAGCCAGTACGTCAACTCACGCGTGTACCCGATGCCGGATCCTTCGAAGGTCTCGCTGCCTTCGACACAGAACATCACCGCGCCGTTCTTCGCGAACTATGTGAAGGATCGGCTCGTGAAGCATTACGGCCCGCGCACCGCGTTCGGCGGCGGGCTGAAAGTGACGACGACGCTCGACGTGAACCTACAGAAGATCGCGCGCGAAGCGGTGGCGTCCGTGCTTCCCACATCGTCGGGGCCGACGGCGTCGCTCGTCGTCCTCGACGCGCGGAACGGGGACGTCCTCGCGATGGTCGGCGGGGAGAACTATCACAAGAGCCAGTTCAATCTGGCGACACAGGGCGAGCGTCAACCGGGCTCCTCGTTCAAGCCGTTCGTGCTCGCGACGGCGCTGAAGGAAGGAATCTCTCCGTCGAGCATCCTCACCTCGTCGAAGAACGTGACGATCAATGCCGACGGGCGGTTGTGGAAGGTCAACAACTACGAGGGCGAGGCACTCGGGCCGATCAACCTCAGTCAGGCGATCGCGTACTCCGACAACTCCGTCTTCTCTCAGTTGACCGCACTCGTCGGGCCACGCACGGTGCGCGATACCGCGCGAGCGCTCGGGATCACGACGCCCCTGCAAGGGTATTTCGCGATCGGGCTCGGTGCCGAGCCGGCAACTCCGCTCGAGATGGCACGCGCCTACCAGAGCTTCGCCGACGGCGGAGACCGCATCGACGGCTCGCTTTTCGGCAACGAGCCGCGTGTGGTGCAGGACGTGAAGGTGGACGGGGCGACGCAGGTCAACAAGGTCGTCGGGGTGCCGGCCCTCGGTTCCGCGGACGAGAGCCACACCCGCGCGGCGATCATCGACTCCCTGCTTCAGGGCGTCGTGCAATTCGGCACCGGCAGGGCGGCTGCGCTGCCGGATCGCCAGGTCGCCGGCAAGACGGGAACGACAGAGAACTTCGGTGACGCGTGGTTCGTCGGGTACACGCCACGGCTCGTCGCAGCGGTCTGGGTCGGGTATCCCGACAAGCTCATTCCGATGACGACGGAGTTCCACGGCCAGCCGGTCGCGGGCGGCACGTTCCCCGCGTTGATCTGGAAGGAGTTCATGTCGAAAGCACTCGCCTACCTGAGGGCGCCGCCGGAGACATTCCCGCCGGCTCCGTCGCTCTACGCCGCACCGGTCACCGTCGTCAACCGCGGCGGCGTGCTCGAGCGTGACGACGGGGTCTGCCACAACTCCTACCAGCTGGAGTTCTTCGGGGGCACCGGCCCGTCACGCGTTGCGACCTGCAAGCCGAACGAGGTCGAGATCCCCGATGTCGTCGGACAGGCGCTCGGGGCCGCGAAGGCACGGCTCGAGGGGCAGCCGTTGAGTGCGTCCGTCGTCTACAAACCTGCGAGGACGGGGGATCGCGTCGGCTACGTCGTCGGCCAGTTCCCGCGTCAGGGAACCGCATCGGCCTACGACAGGATCACGCTGATCCTGACGAAGTCGCGCCACGGGGTGATCCCTCGGCTCGTCGGCCTCCCGCTCGCGACGGCCGAGGCTCGCGTCGCGCATCTGCACGTGCGCCTGCACCTCAAAGGTGGAACGCGCGGCAGAGTAGTCTCGCAGTCACCGGCCGCCCAGACCGCCGCCGCCCCCGGCATCTCACTAACGCTGACCCTCAAGCGCGCGAGGCACTGAACGGGCGGCTGACGAAGCGTGAGCCTGCCAGCCCGTACCGCCACGGCAGCTCGGCGGCCTTCGTGATCCCGATCCGCGGGCCCGTGACGATCTCGGCGAGTGCGGCGCGGGGACGGAGCCCGAACGGTGACCGGTCGAGCGCTAGCCCATCGTGGGCGTTCGTCACGCCGAGCGCCTGTGCAAGCCGGCCGGGTCCAGAGCAGAGAAGACGCAGGTCGGCGACCCCTCTTCGCGCCACCATCTCCGCCACTCCGTGAGTCGGCTCGAGCGCGCGCACGAGAACAGCGCCGGCGACTCCCTCGTCGTCACAAACGATGTTCAGGCACCAATGGATCCCGTAGGAGCGGTAGACGTACGCGTGGCCGCCCGCCAGGAACATCGATGCGTTTCGTTCCGTCCGTCGGTTGCGAAAGCCGTGTGCCGCCGGATCCTCGTGGTCATAGGCCTCGACCTCGACGATCGTTCCGCCGACACCGTCGACGAGCAGCTCGGCGCCGATCAGGTCGGGCGCAACCTCATGCGGGCTACGCGTGAGGTTCATCCACGCGGCTGTCGTAGGCGAGGAACCTCGGCAGGGAGAGGGCCGTCGCAATGCAGCCGACGACACACAAGACTCCCCCCGAGACGATCGAGAACCGAAGCGACGTGAGCGACGCGAGCACGCCCGCCTCGACATCGCCGAGGCTCGGGGCGCTCGCCACTTGCGCGAATTCGATCCCCTGCAGCCTGCCGAGGAGGTGCGCGGGTGTCGCACGGATCAGCATCGTGCTGCGCAGCACCGCACTGAAGAAGTCGGCACCGCCCGCGATCGCAAGCAGGACGAGCGCCGGCCATAGCTCCGTCATGAAGCCGAAGACCGCGATCGCCGCCCCCCAGGCGCACGCGGCAATCGTCACGCCGAGACCCTGCCGTCGGACGTGTGACGTCCAGCCGGAGACGAGCGAACCCAGCAGTGCGCCGGCGTAGGGCGCCGCATAGAGATAACCGACGGTCGATGCATCGCCCCCGAACCGGTTCAGAGCGAGCGCCGGGAAGAGCGCGGTCGGCATCCCGAAGACCATCGCACTCGAGTCGACCGCAAAGATCCCGAGTAGCGGCTGGCGGCCCTTCAGGAACCGGAAGCCGTCGAGGATCGCCGAGACGCTGAGCTGTGCGGACTCACCGACCGGGGGCATGCGCGGCAGCAGCCAGATGACGAGGAAGGAGGCCGCATACGTCGCCAGATCGATCCCGAACGTCCATGGGACGCCGGCGACGGCGATCAGGATGCCGCCTGCGGCGGGCCCACCGACGGCAGCAAGCGCGTTGTAGACGCTCGAGAGGGCGGCCGCGGCAGCGATCTCGTCCTCGGGGACGAGTCGTGGGCTCAACGAGCTCATCGCGGGTCGTCCCAGGCTGAAGATCGCGACGGCCACGCCCTGGAGCACGAAGAGCGCCCAGACCTGAGGCTGCGGGAGGAGCGCGTTGACGAGAAAGAGCCCCGTGACGAGCGCCATGCCGGTCTCGGTGCGGAGCAACACCGTACGACGATCGAGCGCGTCGGCGAGCGCGCCACCGATCAGCGGAACGACGAGCAGTGGCACGAGCGACGCAACACCGAGCAGGCCCACGAGAGCGGTCGAGTGCGTGAGCGTGTAGACCTGGTACGGCACGGCCACCACACCGATCTCACCGCCGATCGTCGAGATCGCCTGTCCCAGCCAAAGATTGCGGAAGCCTCGGTGCCGGAACGGCCGCGTGTCCACGCGTAGGCGGCGAAAGAGGCTCGGGCGCTCATGGCGCGGGTCGATCGCCATCACCGGCCCATCAGTCGTCCGCCAGTTTCTCCCAGAGGAGATGGTCGACCCACGCTCCGCGGATCTGCAGGTGCTTCCGCATGAGCCCGACCCGCGTGAAGCCGTTTCGCTCGAGGACACGCTGCGAGGCCAGGTTCTCGACCGCCGTGCCCGCCTCGACGCGATGCAGCCCGAGCTCAGTGAACGCAAGCCCGGTCGCGGCATCGACGGCGCGGCTTGCCAGCCCGCGCCCGGCCCGCTCCTGCGCGACGAAGTATCCGATCATGCAGCTCTGGAGCGAGCCCCGGATGATCCCGGTCAGGGAGATCATCCCAGCTATCTCGTCGCCGTCGAGGATCCCAAACCGCTCGTTGTCGTCGGTAATCCACGCGCAGACGCCGGCGATCGAGTAGGTGTGTTCCGGATCATCCGAGTCGGGCTCCCAGTCTTCGAGATACGCACGATTCGCGATTCGGAGGGTGACGAGCTCCTCCGCGTCCGCCGCGATGAGGCGCCGGATCGCGGTCATCTCAAGCGAGGGCGGTGCCGAGCGCGTCGGCGACCCGTTCCTGATCCGCGCGCTCGAGCCGCGCGTGGAACGGCAGCGCCAGAGTGCGCGCGCTGCAATCCTCGCTCACCGGGAGCATGCCCTCGGAGAAGCCGTAGAGCTCACGCATGTACGACTGCAGGTGGATCGACGGGAGGTAGGGCGCTGTGGCGACCCCGGCGTCGGCGAGCCGCATCATCACCCCGTCCCGGTCGGCGCCGGCTGGGAGCTTCACGACATAGACGAACCACGATCGTACGTGGTCGTCGTCGTCGGGCAGTGGTAGCTCGACGTGGAGGCCGGACAGTATGTCGGTGTAGGCCTCTGCCACGGCCCGGCGGGACGCGAGCATCCGGTCGAGCTTCTCGAGCTGCCCGATCCCGAGAGCCGCCGAGATGTCGTCGAGGCGGTAGTTGTAGCCGAGACGACCGTGTTGGAGCCAGCT
>JBBSEJ010000091.1:0-7310 GCA_038239825.1 Gaiellales bacterium | reverse complement strand
TCTCCTTTGAAGCCGTACTGCATTATGTTCCTCCTCGCCAGCGAGGCGCGACGCGTTTTGCTCTGGATGAGCAGAAGGGGCGTCGCGGTGGATTCTGAATGTTTCACATTGCAGCGACCGTTACAAGGTCAGAAGTCGCCTTCAGACGGTGTCGGTTTGGGCCGGTGTTCACGGTGGAGGCTTTGGCTAGGCGCGTAGCGCCCGGCTTCGTCTCTGGTAGTGGCAACAACCAAACCGCGACGAGGCACCCGTCCGCAGCTCCGAGCAGCGCACGGGCCGCCAGAAACACAGCGAGCGCGGCGTCCTTGGCAGCACGCGTCCATCGCAGCGCGGCGACCGGCTCGCCTCCAACACCGTCCGACCGCGCGCGGCAAGCAGCCGCGTCAGCCCGGCGCCGTAACAGCCTGTCCCTTCGCTCGCCCAGACACGTTCGCCGGCTGCGAAACGCTCGACGAACGCAGCCGCTTCCTCGCGGCCCGCTCGATCCGCGCGCACCGAGCGCTCCGCCACGACGGCATCCGCTGGCGCCGCCACCACGACCAACACGTGCTCTTCTCGGTGGGTGTCGACATCGACGACGGAGTTCAGCTCATCCGCAAGTTCGTCGACGACGCGTTATGCGGCCTCCTCGAGGTCGAGGCGCTGTCATTGCCTCGACTGGCGAGATTTCCGGGTACCACCGGGTATGCACCAGATGCCCGTCTCCGGCATGGGTGGCACACCTGACGCGTGCATTCATGCGGATTTCCGCGAGATCAGGTCGGTTTCAGTACCCCCAACGGGATTCGAACCCGTGCTGCCGGCGTGAAAGGCCGGAGTCCTAGGCCACTAGACGATGGGGGCGTGATCGGAGCCTGCGCCGGAGGGTACCCGGGGGCCTCGAGCACCGGCCGTTCAGAACGGGATCCGCAACAGCCAGAAGACGGCCATCCCGACCGCGAGCGCGACCCAGAGCTGGCGCGTCCCCCAGGCCGCGAGCGCCGCCATAGCCGCGGCAGCGACCCGAATTCCCCATTCGGCGCGGTTCCCCTGGAGCGAGGGTGCGACGAGCGCCGCGAAGACGGCAATCGGCACGAAATGGAGGAAGCGAATCCAGAAGTCCGGCAGCTCGGTCTGCAGGGCGAGCCCCGCGTAGCGCGAGCCGAACGTCACCGCGACCATGCCCGTGAGCGTGAGCCAGAAGGTCATGCGAGCCGCACTCCGGCCACAGCGCCCCGAGCCGTCATGCGACCTCACTGACTGCATCGTCGGGATCGATCCGACGCTGGGGCGGCGTGCGTCGCGAGAGGGAGGCGCCGAGGAGGCTGCCGCCGACGCCGGTCAGCAGGATCGGCAGCCCGCCTGGTAGCACCCGGGCGAGCCCGAACGCGAGGGCTCCCGACGCCATCGCGACGACCAGCTCGACTCGCGTGCGCACCAGGGGGACGAGGATCGCCAGGAATGCGAGCGGAAAGATCAGGTCGACCCCGAGGCGCGCGGGGTCGGGGATCGCTGCACCGAGCAGGAAACCCCCGATCGTCGCGAGGTTCCACACCATGAAAAGACTCAGCTCGGCGCCGAGAACGAACGGGAAGGAGCGCTCGTCAGCAGCCGACACCACCCCGAAGGCCTCGTCGGTGAGGAAGTATGCCGCGATCGGGCGCTGGCGCCGGGTGAGCGACAGCTCACGCCCGAGCGACAGCCCGTAGAGGACATGCCGCACATTGAGCAGGAGCGTCGTGAGCACGATCTCGAGCCCGGCGGCTCCTGTCGCGAAGAGCCCGACCGCGCTGAGCTGCGCGCTGCCCGCGAAGACGAACGTGGAAAGCGCCTGCGTCTCGAGCAGGGAGAGGCCGGCACTGCGGGCCGTGACGGCATACGCAAGACCGAACGGAACGACCCCGAGCCAGAGCGGAGCGAGAATCCAGAAACCCCGGGCGAACGCCTCGTTCTTGCCCGCCTCGGCCATCGCTCGATCCTAGACTCGGCCCACCGGTCGGGGTTGCATCGAGCGCCCGGCCAGGCCCGACGGCAAAGCGTGTCGGTACTCGTGACCTGCCTGCAGGTCGCCGCCGAGAAACAGGCGCTCGTCAGATCGGTGAGCGCGACCGAGCGGCTCCCGCCGGCGCGAGCTCGAGAGCCCGCCCTCTGACGAAGCGCGCGAGCCAGGTGGCGGCTGAGGTGTCCTCGAATTTCCGGCTGCTCGCAATCCGCCACAGAGCGAGAAACGCATCCTCGATGACGCGCTCGGCGAGGCTTGTCTCGCCGAGAATCGCAAGTGCCAGGCGATAGGCGCCGGGCCCGAGCCGGTCGTACACCGCGCCCAGAGCCTCGGGACTCCCGTTTGCGACGGCGGTCAGCAGATGGTCATCTCGCTCCTTGCGGGCGGCGGTGACAGCGTCCTCCGTCCCAAAGTTGTCGCATCGGCTCTCGCCTCCAACTCCCTACCGCCTTCCGTTCGAACTCTCTGGATCCCCAAGGGGCCGGTGCGGGCGAAGCTCGGACCGAATGGTCGGGGGCGGATACGGTTCGAGCCAGGTCGAATCCGGCGCGACGGGCGAAGACGCTCTTTGTGCTGCTCACACGAATGTGACCCGATCGGGAGCTTCGTTGAATGCACGGCGAACCCTTCTCTTGCCGTCAAGCCGGCGACCTCGCGTCAGCGGCGTTCGAGCGGATGTCGACCGAGGAGTCCCCTCGCACAAGCACCTCCCGGGTCGTCAGAACCGCATCCGGCCGAGGTCGAGACCGCCCACCCGCGACTCGGGCCCGATCGCGAGGTAGGCCGGAACGACCTCGCTCGTTACGAGGCCGGCGACGCCGGTCAGCTCGTCGATGATTCGGAATGACCGCTGGATCGCGTCAGGGGCATCGACAATCGTCGTCACCATCGGGAGGTTGCGATGAAGACGGCCAAGCCGGTCTCCATGAGGAGCGTGGTCGCCGTAGAACCCCCAGATCCCGCGCAGTGACGTCGCGCCGCTCGCTCCTTGCTCGCGGAGACTGCGGATCAACTGGATATGGAGCGGCCGCCCGTCGTGCCGCGCCCGCTCGCCCGTGTAGACCATCAGCTTCTGCCAGATCCCGCGGCCCGCGTCGTCCCGCTCCGGCAGGTTCTGCGGCTTCGCGAGTTGGGCACCGTCGCGCTTGCACACGCGAACTCGCTCGAGCGTCGCGATCGGGTTCGGGACGATGGCGCGGAGGCTCTCGAGCGCCGCGATGACCGTCTCTCCGTCCCCGACACCGATCACGAGCAAGGGAACCGCCGCGTTGCGGGAGAAGAAGCGCGCTCGCTGTCGGCGGCGATCGAGCACCCCGTCGACGCCGAGCAGCACCGTCGCACCGGCAAGCCCCTGGCGGTGGAGATGGTCGATCACCGCGAGGCATGCGGGGCGGCCGTTCACGCGTTCGCCGCGACCGAGATAGAGCGTCAACTGGGTCGCCTCGTGCAGAGCCTCGGGTAGCTCGATGCGTTCGGGCAGAACGCCTAGCAGTCGTGCACGCTCGAGCGTGATCAAGCCGTCCGACACGAGCTCGGAGACCTGCGGCAGCAGAGCTTCGATGCGCGCTTCTTCGTCGACCGCCACTGCAACGAGCGGCAGGTCTTCGGAGGCGGTCAGGAAGCGGTCGCTGCGGAGCTCCCTCTTGCTCCCGAATCCCTCGACCCCGCGTACGAGGGCCGCGGCTCGCACCTCGTGCTCCGCGAACCGGTCGACCAACTCGTCCGCCAGGGGACGACTGCCGGCCCGGTCGGACTCGCCGAAGTGCACCGTCAGCTTCAGGCAGTCGCTCGTCACCAGGCTGCTCCGAGAGCCCAGCCGAGCGACGCGGCGGCGAGTCCGCCGGCAAGCGACAGACCCAGGTTCGCGAGTGCCCATCGATCCTCGCCGTCTTCGCCGAGACGTTCGGCCTCGAGCATCCACGTCGAGAACGTCGTGAACGATCCGAGGAGGCCAATCCCGGTAAGGAGCAGCGCGTCTCCGCCCACACCCGCACCGGTGAGCAGACCGAAGCAGAACGACCCGAGAACATTCACGGTGAAGGTGCCGAGCGGGAAGCTGATGTTGGCACGCAGCTGCACCAGCCGGTCGATTCGGAGTCGTGCGACCGCGCCGAGGCCACCGAGAAGTCCGATTCCGACGACGACGAAGGCGCTCACCGAAGGTGAGCCCTCCTCGTGAACGCCGACGCGACGTAGACCATGGCGAGGCCGGCCCCAACGCTTCCGACGAGGTAGACGAGCCCCAGTCCCGCCTGCCCGTGGCGCACAAGCTCGATGAGCTCGATCTGAAAGGTGGAGAACGTAGTCAGCGCTCCGCAAAATCCCGTTCCGAGAAGGGGCCCGCGAAACGTCGAGGGCGCCAGGCGCTCCTGCAGCCGGGTCGTGAAGTAGCCGAGTAGGAACGCGCCGGCGACGTTTGCGATGAAGGTCGCCCAGGGCCAACTGCGGCCGTCGCTCGGAAAGCGCTCGTCCAAGCCCAGGCGAACGAGCGCGCCTCCAGATCCACCGGCGAACACCGCAAGCTGCAACTGGTATGGCACCGGACGTTTGGAGGCACCTATCGCAGCGCGCGAATCCTGAGCTCGATGACGTAGGCGTGTCCGCATCGCCGTTCGGAGATGCTAGTAGCGTTGCCGCGTGGCGGAGATCCGCGAGGCGACCTGGGACGACCTCGACGCGGTGTTCGAGCTGCTGGACCGCCGCAGCCGTCTGGTGCTCGGGATCTCCGAGGAGCAGCTCGAGTATCTGCGACAGCGGTGGGAACGGCCGCGGTACGACAAGTGGGTTGCGGTCGCAAGCGGCACTGTCGTCGGCTACGCCGGGCTCGACGAAGACCAGGATTTCGTCCACGCTGCATCCGAGCCGGCGACCGCAGACGCGCTGCTCGCGCACGTCGAGCTGCGGGGCTGCGAGCGCGGGTTCGATCGACTGGCGACGATCGCCGCGCCGGACGACGAGCCGCTTCTGTCCGCGCTCCGGCGCAACGGCTACGCGCTCGACCGCGAGATCCACCGCATGTGGCGGTCGCGCGCCGGGACGTTGACCGAGCCGGCTTGGCCCGATCCCCTCTCCGTTCGAACCTACGGCCCCGACGACGGCGCGCGGGTGCAAGCTCTGCTCGACGAGACATACGCAGGCTGGGACCGTGACTACGTTGCTCGCAGCCACGAGGGGTGGCTCTCATTCATGACCGAGCACGACGACTTCGACCCAGCGATGTGGTTTCTCGTGGAGCGCGACGGCAAGCTCGTTGCGTGTGCGCTCTACTGGCGCGCACACGCGGGTCGCGGCTGGTTGAAGGACATCGTCGTGCGCGAGAGCGAGCGCGGCCGTGGGCTTGGCCGAGCGCTGATCGAGCATGGTCTACGTGAGTACGCTGCCCGCGGTGTCGACCGCGTCGGGCTGAAGGTCGACACGACGAACCCGACAGGCGCCATCGCGCTCTACGCACGACTCGGCTTCGTCACCGATCAGCGGCTCCAGATCTGGGCGAAGGAATTATGACGACGACATCGACCACGGTCTCGCTGCTGCGTTGGCTGCGGCGGCAGATGCGTGAGCCGACCCCGACGCGTGAACGGCTCGAAGCGGCGATCGTGAACGACGATCCGGCTGAGGCGCGCCGGCTTCTACAGGGAATGGACTTCAACGACGTGCAGCAACGGCACGTCGAATCGCTGCTCGACGAGTGGGAGCGCGAGATCAGGGACTAGCTCGTTGTTCGGCCGCGACGCCGCCCGGCGAACGTCGGCGGTTGCACCACTGCCTGCGTGCATCGCTATCGTCAGTGATCGAGACGTGAAGCGTCACACGCTCATCGCCGCCGCGACGGTCGCAGCAACTCTTGCGGGCGCAGCACCTGCAACGTCGGTGAACCCGGTCGAGCATTCCGCGCTGAAGGCGCTCGCGAGTTCACGAATTGACGCCTCGACCGCGGCACGCGGGCGGGCCGAGGTTCGCCGTGCCGCGGTCCTCGCTCGCGTTCTCCCGAGTGGCAGGCGAGAGCACGTCTCCGTTGCTCTCGTCGAGCTTGCGTCGTTCGCAGGGCACATGACCGAGCCACGCGCACTGGTGTTGATCGGCGCACTGAAGGCGAATGATGACTACTTCCTCGCACACTGGGCGCCTGCTCCGAAGACGGATATCACCGACGACGACGGGGTCGTCTACCGCTATTTCTCTGGACGTTGCTTCGAGTTCCATCCACTCGCCGACTTCGGCGCGTTGAACGCGCACGTCGCTGCAAGCGACGCCGACGCGACGATGCGGCTCGCCGACGCGTTGATCGCACGTGGCGTCTATCAGCCGAGCGGCGGCATCGCCTGGGAGTACACATTCCCGTTCGCGGGCGGCCGGCCGCCGTGGCTCTCCGGCATGGCGCAGGCCGTCGCTGCTCAGGCCTTCGCCGGTGCCTCCGTACTCGTGCCGGACGAGTCGGCCGCGTACCTGCGCGAAGCTCGAGCGGCGTATCGCGCGATCCCGAGGCATCTGCTGACCTCCGTCCCGGCCGGGCCGTGGATCCGGCTGTACTCGTTCGGGTCGTTGCGCGTGCTGAACGCACAACTCCAGGCGGTCGTGTCGCTGCAGTCGTACGCGGTGCAAGCAGAAGACGGTGAAGCGGCGGTACTCGCCGCACGTATGCAGCGCGCGGCCGCGGCCACACTTTCCAGTTTCGACACGGGTTACTGGACCTACTATGCGCTGCCGAACGATCCGTCGCCGCTCGACTATCAGCAGTACGTCGTCCAGCTCCTGCACAAGCTCGCCACGACCGACCCGCGCTTCGCCGAGGCGGCCACACGCATCGGGCAGTACGAGAACCAGCCGCCCGCGTTCAAGCTCGAGACCGGTGGCCTCGGCGTGCTTCGGTTCTGGCTCTCGAAGCCCGCCACCGTGCAGGCGAACACCGGAGCAGGCCCGACGCGGCGCCTGGCGCTCGAGGCCGGCTGGCACGCGTTCGACTTTGGCGAGCCCAAGCGGCCCGGCGTCTACCCGGTCCACGTCACGGCCGTCGATTCGGTTGGCAACAGGACTGCGTTCGACGCGCTACCGATCGTCCGCGTGGTCGCGGGGAGGAAAACGCCCGCGAAGAAGCGCTCGATGTCGGCCGCCCCGCCGACGACGACCCCGGCCTTCTCCGTCGGCGCGGGCCTCGACGATCCTTCGCAAGGCGTGTCGGCACAGAGCGCAGGGCTGCGTCTGGCTCGGATCGGTGTCGCATGGCCGAGCGGTGGGGGCGGGGCCCCCCCCCGCGCGGGCGCCGCGCGGGCGCAACGACCGCCCGCGGGCGGGGGGGGGGGGGGGTTGTTAGCGCCCCCCCGGCGCGGCG
>JBBSEJ010000090.1:0-7505 GCA_038239825.1 Gaiellales bacterium | reverse complement strand
TCGAGCTCGACGTCGCCGATCGAGAACGGCACGAGGATCCGAATCACATTGCCGTAGATACCGCAGGAGAGGAGCATGAGCCCCTGCTCCCGCGCAGCCGCGGTGATGCGGGCCGTCTCGTCGCCGCTTCGCTCCCATAGCTCGATCGCAAGCATCGGCCCGAGGCCGCGGACGTCCGAGCCGGAGGGCGCCATCGCGGTCAGCCGCTCACGCAGCCGCACGCCGATCTGCTCGGCGCGTGGCCGGGCCGCCGCAAGCGCGTCGAGGATCGCGATGGCGGCCGCACACGAAAGCGGGTTACCGCCGAAGGTCCCGCCGAGACCGCCCGGGGGAACCGTGTCGACGATCTCGGCGCGCCCGGTGACCGCGGCCAGAGGTAAGCCGCCGCCGAGCGTCTTGCCGCTGACCGTGAGATCGGGCTCGGCGTCATAGTGCTCGATCGCCCACACGGGGCCGGTGCGGCCACAACCGCTCTGCACCTCGTCGTTCACCCAGAGGATCCCGTAGCCGTCGAGGATCTCCTGCAGCCGCTTGGGAAAGTCGGGGGTCATGGGGATGAACCCGCCCTCGCCCTGCACCGGCTCGAGAACGGCGCAGGCGACCGACTGCGGGTCGACCTCGCCCCTGAAGAGATGCTTCAGCGACGCGATGGCGTCGTCTTCGCTGACGCCCCGGAACGTGTACGGCGCAGGCGTGCGGTAGACCTCCGGTGCGAACGGCCCGAAGCCCAACTTGTATGGCACGACCTTGGACGTCATCGTCATCGCGAGCAGGGTGCGGCCGTGGAAGGCGTTGTCGAACACGATCACGGCCGGGCGGCCGGTGGCGACGCGCGCGATCTTGACGGCGTTCTCCACCGCCTCGGCGCCACTATTCAGCAGCACCGACTTCTGGCTCTCACCGCGGCACGGCGAGAGGTCGGAGAGGCGGCGACAGACCTCGACGTAGGGCTCGTACATCCCGACCATGAAGCACTGGTGCAGGTAACGGTCGACTTGAGCGTGGAGCGCGTCCACGACCGCCGGCAGGTTGTGCCCGAGATTGGCGCAGCCGAGTCCGCCCGCGAAGTCGATGTACTCGCGGCCGTCGGCGTCCCAGATCCGGGCCCCTTCGGCGCGATCGACGACGATCGGAGGCGTTGAGATCCCGCGCGCCACGAACCGCTCACGGGCGACCTGGACGCGCTCGGCTGCACCGGCGGTCTGCTGCGCGTGCTCCTGCAACGACACGCTGCGACTGTATACCGCGTATTCAGCCGGCGAAAGTTCGGGTCACGACGCGGAGGTTCTCGACGAGCCCGGCGAAGAGCTCCGCGCGGTTCGCGCCCCGGAAGAGCGCGCTCGGGGGATGGTCGCGACCACGAGCTCCGCGCGGTCCGAGTCGAGCGGCCTGCCGCGGCTCTGCGTGACCCCGAATCCCTTGCCGAGGAGGCTTTGGGCCGCGGTCGCGCCGAGCAGCACGAGCGCTCGCGGCGGACGGCCGCGAGCTCGGCCTCGAGCCAGGGTCGGCAGGCGAACTGCTCCGTCCAGCGCGGCTTGTCGTGGATGCGGCGCGGCCCGAGTGTCTTCCACTTGAAGTGCTTGACCGCTGTTTGTGACGTAGGTGGTGCTGCGCTCGATCCCGGCCTGGTCGAGGGCTCGGTCGAGGAGCTTCCCCGCCGGGCCGACGAACGGCGCTCCTGCCAGATCCTCCTCGTCTCACGGCTGCTCGCCGACGAGCATCACCTCGGATCGGACGGTGCCCTCGCCGAAGACGGCCTGCGTCGCGTTCGCATGAAGCGGGCAGCCGCGGCATGCCTGCACAGCGTCGCGCAAGGCGCCGATCGTCCGCTTCTCCGGCAGGGGCGGCGCAGCGGCCGGGTAGCGGCTTTGGTAGGGCCTTCGGTCCGGCATGCCCGTAGACCTACCCCGAGCCGCCGATACGATGCCGCCGCACGGCGCCTTGGCCGAGTGGTTAGGCAGCGGCCTGCAAAGCCGTTTACAGCAGTTCGAATCTGCTAGGCGCCTCTACAGTCGCGGTTTTCGGTGGAACCTCGGCTAAAGGAACCCCGGATCGCTGCCGAAGAATGCCTCATCAGACTTCGGCACGCTCGCTTCACGAGGAGGGGTAAAGATATGCAGGCACTGCGGCGTATCAGACATTCGAACGACGGCTTCACGCTCATCGAGCTGCTCGTCGTGATCGTGATCATCGGCATCTTGCTTGCAATCGCGGTTCCGTCGTATCTGTCGTTCAAGGACCGTGCCAACAACAGGGCTGCCGAGTCGAACATTCGCGCGGCGATTCCGTCGATGGAGTCGTTCTATTCGACGAACGGCACCTACATCGGGGCCACACCGGCAGCACTCAAGCTGATCGACTCGGGCCTCTCGTCCTCGATCTCGACGGGGGGCCTGGGCGCGAGCTCCTACTGCATCGGCGCGGCCGTCGGCAACAAGTCGTGGTCGGTTCTCGGGCCTGGTGCGACCGCCTGGTACACGACGACGACCTGTTCCGGGTCCGCTGCCACGCCCTGAGTCGCGGCGGCGAGGCTGCGGGTCCAGAGGCTAAAGCTCAGTCGCGGCCGAAGAGTGAGCTCTCGAGGACGTAGAAGAGGGCGAGGCCTGCATAGAGGCCGAGCGCGAGCCACGAGGAGAGCAGCGAGCTCAGGGTAGCGATCGCGTAGAGCGGGATCCCCGGCAGGAACGAGCGTGAGATGCCGCTGATCGTGCGCTCGGCTGCCTCGGGCAGGATCAGGCGCCTGCCGAGCGCCGCATAGAACCAGACCGCCGAGAACATCATCGCCATGAACACGTTCGTCAGGCCGTAGAAGAACGCCGCCGCCTTCGCGTCGTGCTGGAGATGGGAGGCGAGCACGTGCGTGGGAAACGGGATGAACGCGATCACCATCAGGAAGAGGACATTGGTGGCGAGGAACGTGCGGTCGACCCGCCCGATCTGGCGGAAGAGCGTGTGGTGGTTGATCCACATGATTCCGATCGTCACGAACGAGATCGCATAGGCCGCGTACGAGGGCCAGAGGCTCAAGAGTTGGTGCGTGACGCTTCCGGTCCCGTCGAGCCTCAGCTCGAGAATGAGGAGCGTCGCCGCGATCGCGAAGACACCGTCGCTGAAGGTCTCGAGGCGGGCGGTCTCGGACGGATCCATGCGGGCATTGAACGCGCGCGGTCGGCGGTCGCTTCCCCGGACGTGTCGCCTCGGGGCGTGTCGGGGGCCTGTCCCCGGCCATGTATCGGGCGGGCGTGGTGGTTTGGGGCGTGTCTGGGGCCTGTCCCCGGTCATGTCCGACGGGGACCGGGGGCGGTTCGCCGATTAGGATCGGCTTGTGGGCTTCTCCGGCTCGGCGATCCAGAATGCGATCTACATCGCTCGGCAGGCACCCGATTGGCCGATCACCGCGGATGAGTGGGAGCGTGCGGCCGAAGCGAGGCTCGAGGCAGGCGCGTTCGGCTACATCGCAGGGGGCGCAGGCGCCGAGTCGACCATGCGCGCGAACCTCGACGCGTTCCAGCGGTGGCGGATCCGCCCGCGGATGCTGACGGGGAACGCGACGCGTGACATCTCGGTCGAGGTGCTCGGCCTGCGCTCCGCCGCGCCGTTCCTGCTCGCGCCGCTCGGAGTGCTCTCGATCGCCCACGAGGAAGGCGAGCTCGGTGTTGCGCAGGCGGCGGCGTCCTCGGGCGTGCCGATCGTCGTCTCGAGCGCAGCGACCCACTCGCTGGAGGAGGTCGCGGCGACCAACGCCCCCCGGTGGTTCCAGCTGTACTGGGCGAACGACCGCGAGATCTGCGCGAGCTTCGTCCGCCGCGCCGAGGAGGCCGGGTACGGGGCGATCGTCGTCACGCTCGACACGCTCACACTCGGCTGGCGGCCACGCGACCTGCGCCGGGCCTACCTGCCGTTCCTCGACGGGGAGGGTTGCGGCCAATATTTCAGCGACCCGGTGTTCCTGTCGCGGCTCGACAAGCCGCCCGCAGAGGATCTCCTCACCGCCGCCGCGACCATGCTCGCGACCTTCGCGAACCTCGGCCTCGTGTGGGACGACCTCGACTGGCTACGGCAGCAGACGACGCTGCCGATTCTCGTGAAGGGCATCCTCACCGCCGACGACGCCGAGCGCGCGCTTCAGCACGGTGTCGACGGCCTCATCGTCTCGAACCACGGCGGACGCCAGGTCGACGGCGCGGTCGCCGCCCTCGACGCGCTCGTCGAGATCCGCGACGCCTACCCGGAGGCCGTCGTCCTGATGGACGGCGGCATTCGGTGCGCGGCTGACATCTTCAAGGCGGTCGCGCTCGGAGCCGACGCCGTCCTGCTCGGTCGCCCCTATGCCTATGCACTTGCCGTCGGCGGCAGGCAAGGCGTGGAGGAGCTGCTCCAGAATCTGATGGCCGAGTTCGATCTGACCCTCGCGCTCGCCGGGGCGACGAGCGTCCGTGACCTCAACCGCTCATGGTTGTCGAGCGCGGCGTCGTCCTAGCCGAGCCCGGGCGGGCCGGCCTCGAGGAGATCCGCCTCGAGCCACCCGGGCCTGGTGAGGTGCTCGTGCGGATCGAGGCCACCGGCGTCTGCCACACCGACCTGCACGTGCTGCAGGAGGACGGCTGGCATCACCGCTTCCCGATCCTGCTCGGGCACGAGGGTGCCGGGACGATCGCCGCCGTCGGCGGCGGAGTCAGCGGCCTGGTCGAAGGCGATCGCGTCGTGATCGGCTGGAAGACATCGTGCGGCGAGTGCGTGAGCTGCGCGCGGGGCGCGCCACGCTTCTGCCGTCGGCCGCCGTCGGCGCCCGGCCGCCTCTTCCGCACCGACGGCTCTGAGCTGACGCCGGTGTTACGGACCGGGACGTTCGCGACTCACACCGTCGTGCCCGCCGTCGCTGCGGCGCGGATCCCGCGCGAGCTTCCAGTCGAGCAGGCCTGCCTGCTCGGTTGCGCCGTTGCAACCGGCGTCATGTCGGTGCTCGAAACCGCGCAGGTCTGGGAAGGCGCCCGCGTCGCGGTCATCGGCTGCGGGGCGGTCGGTCTCTCGGTCATCCAGGGGGCACGGATTGCGGGTGCGCGAGAGATCCGTGCGATCGACCTCGACGAGCGCAGGCTCGAGCAAGCGCGACGCTTCGGCGCGACCGATACGGGAGAGGGCCCTGTCGATTTCGCGTTCGACGTCGTCGGTCGGAGGTCGACCTTCGAGCTTGCGCTCTCACTTCTGTCCGCGCCGGGAACGGCCGTTCTGATCGGTCTGTCGCCGACGGGCGAAAAGGCAGAGATCGACCTGGCCAAGCTCTTCGGAAAGCGGGCGCGGATTCTCGTGTCGCACGGCGGTGATCATCTGCCAACGGATTTCGAGCAGCTTGCGCGCTGGGCGCTCGAGGGAAGACTCGACCTTGCAGGAATGGTCACGCGCACGGCGCCGCTCGACGGCTGGCAGGACGCGTTCCGCGCCATGAGGGACGGCGATGCAGTCCGGACGGTTCTGCTGCCGTAGGATTTGAGACGTGGAGCTTCGCGATACCGAGGCCGAAGCTGCGTTTCGCAGCGAGGTGCGCGAGTTCATCGCGCAGAACCTCCCAGCGAGCTCGAAGCCGACGAGTGCGCGCCGCTTCGAGGACGCGGATCTCGAATGGAGCCGCAGGCTCGGTGCGGCCGGATACGCCGGCCTGACCTGGCCGAAGGAGTACGGCGGCGCCGGTGCGCCCTACGAGCATCAGGCGATCTTCCTGGAGGAGCTCGCACGCGCCGAGGCGCCGTCGCATGTCGGGGTGATCGGGCTCGGCATGGCCGGTCCGACGATCATCGCGTGGGGCACCGAGCAGCAGAAGGAGCGCTACCTCGCGAAGATCCTCAGCGCGGAGGAGATCTGGTGCCAGGGCTTCTCCGAGCCCGACGCGGGCAGCGACCTCGCCGCATCGCGTACACGGATCGAAGATCACGGCGACCATTTCCTGATCAACGGTCAAAAGGTGTGGTCGTCCTTCGCGCACATCGCCGACTTCTGCATCCTCGTCGGCCTGGGCGACCCGGACGCGCCTCGCTACCGCAACCTCAGCTACGTGATCGTCGACATGCACGCACCCGGAGTCGAGGTGTGGCCACTCGTTCAGATCACGGGGCACCCGGAGTTCAACGAGATCTTCTTCACCGACGTGAGGGTGCACAAGGACAACATCCTCGGCGCCGTCGGTGAGGGCTGGCAGGTCGCGATGACGACCTTGCTGCACGAGCGGGGCACGCTCGGGTTCGCGCTGTCGGCGACGCTCGAGGTCGCAGTGCGCAAGTTGATCGCGCTCGCCAAGGATCGAGACGTGACCGATCCGATCCTCCGTGACCGCATCGCTCGCGAGTGGATCGAGCTGCAAGCGCTCAAGTACACGAACTACCGCTCGCTGACCGCGCTCGCGAAGACCGGCATACCCGGCCCCGAAGGCTCCGCATCGAAGCTCGTCTGGTCGGAGTCGAACCAGCGCCTCACGAAGCTCGCGCTCGAGATCCTCGGCTCGCACGCGCAGCTCCGAAACGGCGGCGGAAGCTCGGACGGCTACTGGCAGTACCAGCAGCTCCGCTCGCGCGGGAACACGATCGAGGCCGGCACGAGCGAGATCCTCCGCAACATCGTCGCCGAGCGCGTGCTCGGATTGCCACGCAGTCGCTGATGGAGCCCCGCTGATGGATTTCTCCTTCACCGCCGAGCAGGACGACCTCCGCCGCGAGGCACGGGCGTTCCTCGAAGCGAATCCGTCGCCGACGATCGAGCAGCTCGACGAGCTCGGCTGGGTCGGCGTCGTCCAGGGGAAGGACTTCACCTTTCTCGATGCCGCCGTGCTGTTCGAGGAGCTCGGGCGCGCGCTCTACGGCGGCCCCTACGTGCTGAACGAGGTGGCAGGGCAGCCGGGAGACGACGTCTGGTCGATCGAGATCGACGGGTTCGTGCCGCACCTCGGGAAGGTCGGCCGGGTGCTCACTGAGTCGATGGAGGCGGTGCCCGCGAGGGGCGAGACGCTCGCCACGGTCGACGAGAGTCTCGGCCTCGGCCGTCTCGAGCGAGACGGGGGAGAGCCGGCGCACGGAGACTGGCTCGATGTGCGCCGCCGTCTCCTCGCCGCGCTCGCGCTCGAGGCGGTGGGGATCGGCTCGAAGGTGAACGAGCTCGCAGTCGCGTATGTCTCGCAGCGCGAGCAGTTCGGCAAGAAGATCGGCAGCTACCAGGCGATCTCGCACTCGCTCGTCGATGCGTATGTCGCCGTCGAGTTGTCACGCTCGCTCACGTACTGGGCGGCGTGGTGCGTCGCCGAGAACGACGCGCACGTCGACCTTGCCGTCGCGGCGGCGAAATCTCAGGCGACCGAGGCGGCTGTCCTCGCCTGCGAGCGCTCGATCCAGGCCCATGGCGGCATCGGCTTCACCTGGGAGCACCCGCTGCACCGCTACTACAAGCGCGCCCTGTGGCTCGAGGGCGCACTCGGGTTCGGCCGCGAGCATCGGGCCGAGGTGGCTGCATCCCTGCTGTCC
>JBBSEJ010000089.1:0-7693 GCA_038239825.1 Gaiellales bacterium | reverse complement strand
GCGGCACGGAGATGAACGGCCGGCGCGCGGCGACGAGCTCCATCGTCGTCGTCAGGCCGCCCTGCACCACGGCGAGGTCGCAGGAAGCGAGCACGCGATGAAGGTCGTGGACGTACCCCACAACGTTCATTCCGGGTTGCGGCTCGATGACGCGTGGGTCGATGCGCGGCCCGCAGACGAGCAGCAGCTCCGCCTCCGTCTCCCGGCGCAACTCCGCGAAGGCCGCTGCGATGCGGCGCAGGAGGTGAGCGCCGGCTGTCGACCCGCCGACCGCCGCGACAACGAGGGGTGGACTCCCCTCGCCGCGCTGCGCGGGCGCTGCAGGTGGAGGAAGCACGTAACCCGAGAAGGCGAAGTGTTTCGGAACCCAGTCGGCGATCTTCGGCAACCCCGGACCGAACGAGTCGGGCACCAGATCGTCGGGATCTCCGACAAAGATCGCAGCGTCGCGTAGACGCGGATTGCCTTCGACGTGTGCGATGTTCTCGGCGTTGTAGTCGCTCGTCAGCCACTCCTCCGACTGGTCGACCGGCAGCCAACCCACGAAGTCGGTGAGGAACGCGTACGACGCGGTCTTCAGCTCCGGGTTCTCGTGGAGGAAGTAGTCGACCTCCCACGCCTCATCGCCCACCCAGAGGTCGTAGCCGCCGTCGCGCACGACGTCGTTGAAGAGCATGAAGTTCGCGACGAGCACCTCGTCGAGCTCGCGCCACGCGTGAAAGGCGTGCAGCTCGTGCTCTCGCGCATGCGCTTCAAACGCGGTCGATTCGCTCGCGAGCTCCAGCGAGGCCGGGTGGATCCGTTCGCCTGCCGCCTCGAGCGCAGCCGTCACCGGATGCTGCGCGAGCCAGTCGACCTCGATCTCGGGCCGGAGCTTCCGCAATTCGCCGACGATGGCCAGGTCGCGCTGAACGTGGCCGAGACCGATCGGGCTCGTGACGACGAGGACGCGCGGAGATCGTCCGGCCTTCCCCTCTTTGGGCGGTTCGCTCCGCCGCGGCTCGAGAAACTCGTCGATCAAGAGGTTGACACCGACGGGGTCGCGCGCGGTCGCAACATGCCCCGATCCGGGGAGGCCGACAAACGTGCCCCCGGTTGCCTCGGCGAGGCGCCGGCCGCGCTCCACCGGAATCACCGCATCCTCCTCGCCGTGGATCACGAGCACCGGGCAGTCGACCCTGGCGCAGAGCTCGAGCACCGCCTTCGGGTCGGGAATGCGCGCGCCGGCCTGGGCGGTCACGAGCGTCTCGCCGATGGTGTCGAGCCCGAAGCGCACGCAGTCCTCGATCTGCTTCGTCGAATGCGACTCGGTGAAGCACGCCTCGCCGAAGAACCACTGCAAGAAGTCGGGCCAGTTGCTGCGCCAGTAGTTGGCGTTGTACTTCCCCCAGCCCTCGTAGGTGTCATGGACATCGTCGAACGCGCCCGCGACGTTCACCGGATCGCTCAGCGGCAGCGTCGGCGCGACGAAGACGAGCGCATCGACGCGCTCCGGATGCTCCGCCGCGAGGAGCAGAGCGCGCTGGGCACCGAGTGAGAGCGACACGACCGCCGCGCGGTCCGTGCCCGTTGCCTCGAGCACGGCGAGCGCATCGGCCGCGAACTCGCGCTCGTCGTAGGCTGCGGGCTCGGTGGGGCGGTCGGTGAGCCCGTTGCCTCTGGGGTCGAAGGTGAGGACGCGGTAGTGACGGGCGAAGTGCGGCACCTGAACCTTCCAACTCCGTGAGTGCACGACCGACCACGTCGGGACGAAGAGAACGGTTCGGGCCCCCTCCCCGAACCGTTCCCAGTGCACGCGGACGCCGTCGCGCTCGACGAACCCCTGCTCGTCCGGCTCCCGCGCGCGGATCAGCGCCGTGCCTCCAGCACCATGTTGAACGGCGTCTCCGCGGCCCGGCGGAAGCGCGTGAAACCGCCGGCCGTGACCACATCTCGAAGGCGTGCTTCTCCCGCCTGCGCACCGAGCGCGAGCCCGACCTCCTGCGACAGCGACGCGGGAGTGCAAAGCAGCATCGAGAACGAGTAGTACGCGCGCCCGATCGGGTTGAGGTTGTCCTCGACACGGTCCCCGGCGGCAGGCTCGACGATCATCCACGTCCCGTCTTCCGACAGCGTGTCGCGAACGTGGCGCGCCGCGCCCGTGGGGTCACCCATGTCGTGCAGGCAGTCGAACATCGTGACGAGGTCGTAGCCCGTGCCGCCGTAGCTCGCGGCGGATGCCACCTCGAACCGAACTCGATCGGCGACGCCCGCTTCCTCGGCGCGAGCACGAGCCGTCTCGACGCCGTCCTCGTGATAGTCCGAGCCGACGAAGGTCGACTTCGGAAACGCCAGTGCCATGAGGATCGTCGACGAGCCGTGACCGCAGCCGACGTCCGCAACGGTCGCACCCTGCTCGAGCTTCGCGACGACACCGTCGAGCGACGGCAGCCACGAGCTGACGAGATTCGCGTTGTAGCCCGGCCGGAAGAACCGCTCGCAGCCGTCATGGACGTCATGAACGTGGTCGTGCCAACCGACACCCTCGCCGCTACGCGCCGCGGCGGTAATCCGCGGCGAGTCGATCACGGACCCGACCGCGATCTGGAAGAAGCCAGGCAGGTAGGCGGGGCTGTTCTCATCGGCGAGTGCGTTCGCCTGCTCGGGCGGCAGAGTGTAGCGCCCGCTCTCACCGTCATAGTCGACGAAACCGCCCGCGGCTTGCGCGTTCAACCACTCGCGTACGTACCGCTCCGCAACGCCCGCCCGCTTCGCGACTTCGGCCGGATCGAGCGGGCCTGCGCCGGCCATGGCGCGGTAGAGGCCGAGCTTGTCGCCCATGACTACGAGCGCAGCGTTCAACGTCGCCCCTACCTCGTCGACCGCCCGGAACACGAATGCCTCCAGCTTGGCGGGGTCGAGCGGCGTCTCCACGATTGCAGCCATCTGCTCCTCCTTCGATCGAATGTTCCGTCGACCGTAGGGACGGCTCGCCGCGATCGCGTCCGGGGGGCACCTGGTCCTCCATGGAATCTCATCGGGAGGCTCCTACAATCGACCAGGTGCTTCTCGGGCGCAACCGTGAGACCGCGGCTCTCGATGCGCTCCTCATCGAGGCGCGCGAGGGTCGAAGCACCGTGCTTGCGATCACCGGCGAAGCCGGGATCGGGAAGACGGCGCTGCTCGCCTACGCAGCCGATCACCGTGGGGGCATGCGCGTTCTGCGGGCGCGCGGCATCGAATCGGAGGCGCACGTGCCGTTCGGCGGCCTCCTCGAGCTGCTGCGGCCGGCACTCGGCGCGCTCGACGCGATCCCGAAGCCGCAATCGGACGCGCTCGCAGGCGCCCTCGCCCTGCGTCCGCCGAGCGCACAAGACCGCTTCGCGGTCGGCGCCGCCACCCTGAGCCTGCTTGCCGCGCACGCGGAGGACGAGCCTGTGCTCATCCTCCTCGACGATGTCCACTGGCTTGACGGATCGAGCGCCGAAGCCGTTCTGTTCGCGATCCGGCGACTGGTGGCGGATCCGATCGCGGTGATCCTCACTGCACGCGACACGGAGCGCTCACTACTCGACGGCGCCGGCCTCCCGTCGCTCCGCCTGAGCGGTCTCGACGCGGAGAGCGCCGCCGAGCTCGTCGGGACACAGGCAGGGTCGGTCTCGCTCGAGGTTGCAGAGCGTCTCTTTCGTTCCACCGCGGGCAACCCACTCGCACTCCTCGAGCTGGCACCCGATGCGGCACACCTCGCCGAGCTGCCGTGGAGCGGGCCGGTGCCGGTATCCACGAGCATCAGGCGCGCCTTCACGCGCCAGTCGGCGGGGCTTGCGGAGAACGCGCGCCGGCTGCTCGTTCTCGCCGCCGCGAACGACGGGGGTGAGGTCGACGTGCTGTTGCGCGCGGCGGGCACCCTAGGCCTCGATGCAGGCGAGCTCGCCGCCGCCGAGCGAACCGGCCTTGTACGGACCGACGGTGCGACCGTGGAGTTCCGCCACCCACTGGCGCGTTCGGCGATCTACGGCGACGGCACTCCGACCGAGCGCCGCCTGGCCCACCGGGCGCTCGCCCAGGCGCTCCCGGATCGAGATGTCGACCGCCGCGCGTGGCACCTCTCCTCGGCAGCCGAGGGCCTCGACGACACCGCATCCTCCGCACTCGAGCAGGCCGGCGCCCGCGCGCGGAACCGAAGCGCCTACGTCGTTGCCGCCGCGGCCTTCGCACGGTCGGCAAGCCTCGCGACGACGGACGAGCCTCGCGGGAGGCTCCTCTACGCCGCAGCCGACGCCGCGTGGCTCGCAGGTGCAGGCGAGCGCGCGATCGCGCTTCTCGGCGACGCTCGCAGGGCATCGCGAGACACCCGGCTCACACTTCGCATCGACCATCTGCGCGCGCACGTCGGCATGCGCAGCGAGCCGGTGATGCAGAGCTACGACCTGCTGACGACGGGCGCTCTGAGCGCCGCAGGTGACGATCCCGCGCTCGCGATCGCAATGCTGGCCGAGGCAGCCGACGCCTGCTTCTATGCGGGCGACGCGGGCCGGTTGCTGGAGACGGCGCAGCGTGCGGCCGCGATCGACGCGGGCAATGACGAACGTTCAGCGTTCTTCACCTCCATCCTCCAGGGAATGGCCGGGATCCTTTCGGGCAGCATCGACGGGAACACCGAACAGCTGCGGCGAGCCGTGGAGATCTTCGAGAGCTCGCAGGAAATGCAGCGGGACCCGCTGCTTCTCGGCTGGGCGGCGACACCACATCTCTGGCTTCGCGAGGCCGATGCCGGGCGAGCGTTGGTTGACCGCGCGATCGAGGCCGCGCGCTCGCGCACCGCCCTCGGGATGCTGCCGCGCCTTCTGTTGCACATCGCCCTGCACGAGGTGTCGACGGGGCGGACGGCGGCGGCGGAGGCCGACTTCCACGAATCCGTCCGGCACGCGCGCGAGACGGGCCAACGCACCGAGCTCGGGGCATCACTCGCGGGGCTCGCCCGCGTCGAGGCGCGGCTCGGCAAAGCGGCCGAATGCATCGAGCACGCGACCGAGGCAATGGAGATCTGCGTGAAGCTCGGGCTCGGCACGCACAACCTCTGGGCGCTCGCCGCGCGCGGCGAGCTCGAGCTCGGACGAGGCGACGCAGCGGCCGCGGCCGGGCATTTCGAGGAGCAACAGTCTCTCCTCGAGCGGCTCGGCGTCGCCGACGTCGATCTCTCTCCCGCGCCGGAGCTCGTAGACGCGTACCTACGTCTCGGCCGTGTCGACGAGGCGGTCGCGATCCTCGAACCCTACGCGCGCCGCGCGAAGGAGAAGAACCGGCCATGGGCGCTCGCGCGGCTGCATCGGTCGCGGGGCCTGATCGCCGGTCCCAACGAGCTCGACGCGTGCTTCGAGGAAGCGCTTCGGTTGCATGCCCCGACGAACGACCTGTTCGAGATCGGGCTCACCCGGCTCGCCTACGGTGCGCGGCTCCGCCGGACACGAAAGCGCGTACGCGCTCGAGTCGAGTTGCGCGCGGCGATCGAGCTCTTCGATCAGATCGGAGCCGAGCGATGGGCAGAACAGGCACGTACCGAGCTCGCTGCGACCGGAGAGACGGCTCGGCGGCGGGACGCAAGCACGCTCGATGCGCTCACCCCACAGGAGCTGCAGATCGGGCTCCTGCTCTCGGGGGGGCGCACGACGCGCGAAGCCGCAGCAACGCTGTTTCTCAGCCCGAAGACCGTCGAATACCACGTGCGGCACATCTACCGCAAGCTCGACATCAACTCACGTGACGCCCTGAGCGCCGCGCTCGAGAAACTCGCCGCGACGGCGAAGCGCTGAAGGGCTCAGCCGAGAGGAACGAGTCGTGTTCCGGTCGCTCTGAACGTCGCGAAGGCGATGCCGCCGCGGTCGAGCTTCAGCTTGTCGGCCGACGCGGGCGTCACCTCCGCGGTCACCGGCCCGACTCGCACCCGCACGCGGTTGCCGACCGAGAGGACCGAGCGAATCTCTCCTTCGATTAGGTTCAGCGCCGAGTCCTGCTGGTGGAGGCGTCCGACAGAGACCTCCCACGGATAGACGACGACACCGACCGTCCCCTCACCCCCGCTCGGCCGAGTAAAAGAGCTCGCCCGTCTGCGTCATGTCGTCGGTGCGACGTGCGTTCCCACGCAGGAGATTCGCGCCCGTGAACGACGCGACATAGGCATCCGTTGGCCGGTCGGCGAGGTCGGTCGGGGTCGCGAGCTGACGCAAGCGGCCGTCGACGAGAACGCCAACCTGATCCGCGAGGGCAGCTGCATCCTCGAAGTCGTGCGTGACGAGCACCGTCGGCAGGCGAGCTCGCGGAGGAGCTCCTGCAGCTCGGCTCCGACCATTCCCTTCGTGTGGGCGTCGAGCGCGGAGAGCGGCTCGTCGAGGAGGATCACGAACGGGCCTCCGTACGAGCGACCGGGCGAGCGCCGGCGTGGTGTGCGATCCGAAGACGCTCGAGGAACTCGTCGGAGCAACGGTGCCGTCGACCGCGAGCGCTAGCTCCAGCTCAAGAGACCGGAGCGGGAGCGAGAAGTCTGCATTGAGGGTTGCCATAGGGAGGTGAGCTTGAGCGAGATCAAGATGGCCGCGCTGATGAGCACGAGCAGCGCGCTAGCGTGGTTGCGAGCAGGCGGCCTGGAAAGCGGCGGCTTGCGAGCAGATAGGCGGCCGGGGTTCCGAAGACGCACCAGCACCTGCGCGATCAACGTGCTCTCGAGGCTCACGGTGAGCGCGTCGCTCACGATGGGTACAAAAAGATGGCATGAATGACTGGTGGGACCTCCTCGGCTCAGACACGCGACGATGCGTGTGTCAACGAGGAGCGCGAGGAGGCCCAGGTGATGATCGCATGCGGGTTTGATGTCCATCGAGCGCAGATCACGTTCGATCTGGTTGATCATGAGACGGGGGAGCTGAGGCGTGGCCGGATCGCGCCGGCGACGCGGGAAGAGCTGAGGCAGTGGCTGGCCAAGGTGGACGCGGCTCGACTGGTGGTCGCTGTTGAGGGCACGACGGGCTGGCGATTTGTTGCTGAGGAGGTCGAGGCTGCCGGCGGGCAAGCGGTGTTGGCCGAGCCGGGCGAGACACGCGCGTTGCGTGGCCCGAAGCGGCGTGCGAAGACCGACCGTGCCGATGCGCGTTGGCTGCGGGAGTTGCTCGAGCGCGGCGAGCTGCCGGTCTCGTGGATCCCTCCCGAGCATCTACTCGAGTTGCGCTGCCGGGTGCAGCTGCGCCAGACGATCGCGGACGAAAGACGCGCCTGGCTGCAACGGATCCACGCGCAGTTGTTCCATCACGGGATCGCGGTCGGCGGTGAGCTCGCGAAGCCCGCCGCGCGCGACTGGCTCGCAACGATCGAGCTCTCGCCTGCCGGGCAGGAGGTCGTCAAGGCAGCGCTCGCGACGGTCGACTTCCTCGGCGCGCAACTGGACGCCCTCGATCTCGAGCTTCGTCGGTACGCGCGAGCGCATCCTGCCACTCAGGCGCTCGGCCGCTTGTACGGCGTGGGTGATCTCACTGCGGTCGCGATCTATGCCGCGGTCTGTGACGCGCGGCGCTTCTCCTCGGCCCGGAAGGTCGTTCGGCTCGCCGGGCTTGATGTGACCGTGCATGAGTCGGCCGGCAAGCGCCAGGCTGGCCGGATCAGCCGGCAAGGGCCACCGATGCTTCGCTGGGCCGCCTACGAAGCCGGGCTGGCGGCCTGCCGG
>JBBSEJ010000088.1:0-7806 GCA_038239825.1 Gaiellales bacterium | reverse complement strand
ACGACCCAGCCGTGCAATCGCCGACTACACCGCCTAACCCCGTGGCATCAACCGTCTAGCGCCCGTCCGTCAGGACGCGTCCGCGCTCCAGCACCGACGAGAGGAGGTCGCGCCACCGCTCGCCGAGCACCCGACGCGATGCCCGCTCGGTGTAGACCTTGTGCCCACCCGCAGCGATTCGGGTGCGCAGCGGCTCATCGTGCGCGAGCCTCCCGAGCGCCGCCGCGAGCGCCGCCGGGTCGTCCGGGGCGACGAGGAGTGCCGACTCTCCGTTCGTGAGGAGCTCGCTCGCCGCCCCGGTGTCCGCGGTGATCACGGCGGCCGCGATCGCAAGCGCCTCGAACACGACCGCCGGAATCGCGCGCGAATCGCGAAAACTGCCGAGAACGATGCCGGCGTGTGTGACTGCGAGGGTCACGTCACCGCGTGCCAGGCGGCGCCGCTCGACGATCCGCAGCGGCACGTCGGCACGAAGGGCCGCCGCGGCCTCCACGATCCCCGTCGACCCATCGACGAACTGCAGCGCCGAGAACGGGTAGGTCGGGGACGACGCGTCGGAGAAGAGATCCTCGTCTGCGCCGAGGAAGACCGCTTCGGTGTGTCGAGCACCCATGTCCTGCAGGTATCGGGCCTCGGCGGCCGTGCCGCACACGACGAGATCAGGAAGCCGGAGCGCGCGAAAGTCGACTGCCCGGAGGACGCTCGCTGCGGCTGACCGGTCGCGAAACCGCCGGCGTACCGTCACGAGCTCGTCCTCGAGCGACAGGACAGCGTCGAAGACGAGCGGTGCGCGGCCGGCGACTCGCCGGGCGCGCGGCACGTCGAAATGACCGGGATAGCCCACGATCACGACGTCGAAGTCGCGCTGCCTCCCCGCGAGCAGCCGCGTTTCCGCGCCGAGGACGCTGAGTGCTCCGCGGCCGCCGTGGCCGCGCACGGAGGCTTGACGCTCGATCACCTCGACGCCTGCCGAGCGCAGCGCGGCGATCGCGTTCACGTTGCGTGGGTGGGCGCGATCGTAGGTGCCGAAGTACAGAGCTCTCACGGCGACGTGGTCGCCGGCATCGTGTCGGTCGGGACCTGCCCGGTCGTCGTCGACGTGCCGGTCGTCGTCTGGTCGGTCGTCCCCGGCGCGGTCGACACGGTTGCCTGGGCGGTCGTGAAAGCCGTGGTCGTCCCTGGAGCGGTCGTCCCCGGGGCAGTGCCGGCGGGGGCGGTCGATGTGCCGGCCGTCGTCGTCTCGGTGGTGCTCGGCGACGGCGCCTGTGCCGTCACGGGTGGCGTCGAGGCCGCTTGCGCGGTTGTCGTCGCCGTCGTGGGAGTGCTCGTCGGCGTCCGCCCGGCGGCGGTGCTGAGCTTCGGCAGGCTCAAGCCGGGGAGTGACGAACCTCCGCTGTTGCCGGACTCCCTTCCGGTCGTGACGACCGCGACCGCGACCCCGACCCCGAGCAGCGCGAGCCCTGCGAATGCGAGCAGGAAGATCGATCCGCGGCGACCGCTCCGCCTTCGACCCATACCGCGCGTGCGCATCACTTGTGTGGCGCCCGCCTCGCCCGCCGTGCCGCCGCGGCCCACCGGCCCGAGGAGCGGCGCGTCGTACTCACCGCCCCGGAGCTCACGCACGAGTGCTGCACCGTCCGGTGGTCGCGCGGCCGGGTCTTTCGCGAGGGCCGCGTCGGCCAGTGCCTCGAGACGCGTTGGGGCGTCGCGCCGGAAGTCGGCCACACGCGGCGGCGCGTCGTCGCGATGCATGCGCACGACGTCCATGGTGTTCGCAGCGCTGAAAGGGAGCCGGCCCGTCAGCATCCGAAAGAGGATGACCCCGAAGGAATAGACATCGCTCGCGGGCGCCGCCGGCAAGCCACCTGCCTGCTCGGGAGAGATGTACGACGCTGTGCCGAGCACCGTGCCGGCTTCGGTGAGCCCGCCGCCGGCCCCCATCCGCGCGATGCCGAAGTCTGCGATCTTGGCGCGGCCCTCGCCGTCGAACAGCACGTTCGCCGGCTTCAGGTCGCGATGGACGAGTCCGCGGCCGTGCGCATGTGCGAGCCCCGCCGCGATCTCGCCCGCTATCCGAAGAGCCTCCACGTCAACGAGCGGGGCGCCGAGCAGCCGCTGCTCGAGTGACCCGTTCGGCAGATACTCGAGCACCATGTACGGCTTTCCGTCCGCCTCGCCGTAGTCGTAGAGGGCGCAGAGGTTCGGGTGGGCGAGGGAAGCCGCCGCCCGGGCCTCACGCTCGAACCGGGCACGGTCGGCGGTCGGAGCGAGCAGCTTGACGGCGACCAGGCGCTCGAGCTCGGCGTCCTCGGCGAGCCAGACCGAGCTCATCGCCCCACGCCCCAAGGGCTCGACCAGCCGGTACCGTCCTGCGATCGTCTCGTCGCTCATGCCAGGCTGATTATCGTGGTCGGTGGTGGCGCGCCTGCCGGGAATCGCCGATGCACTCGCACTCGTGCTCGCACGGGTTCGCCCGCTCCTGCCCGAGGACGTCTCACTCGCCGGCGCGACCGGCCGAGTGCTCGCCGCGGATGCCCGAGCGGCAGTCGACCTGCCTCCCTTCGACAGCTCGGCCATGGACGGCTTCGCGGTGCGGGCTCGAGACACTCCTGGCCGTTTGCAGCTCGTCGATCACGCCGCCGCCGGCAGACCAGCCGCGCGAGCGCTCGAGGGCGGGGAGGCGATCGCCATCTCGACCGGCGCGGTCATCCCTGCGGGCGCCGACGCCGTCGTGCCGGTCGAGCGGACGGAGCGTGCAGGCGGCGACCTGGTCGATGTCGGAGGCGTTACCACGGGAGAAAACAGACGTTCGCGCGGGGGCGACACCCGCACCGGCGACCTCGTCGCGGCGGCCGGGGCACGTCTCCGGCCGCCCCACATCGGTGCACTTGCGGCGACCGGGGTGCCGTTGGTCTCCTGCACTCGCCGCCCTCGCGTCGCGGTGCTCGCCACGGGAACGGAGCTGCGCGCGCCGGGCGAGCCACTCGGTGCCGGGGAGATCTACGAGTCGAATACGTTCCTGCTGCGCGCGCAGCTCGAGTCGGCAGGCGCCGAGGTGGTCGTGCTCACACCGGTCGCTGACGACGAGCTCGCGACCGGTGTGGCGCTCGAAGCCGGGCTGGCGGCGGACGTCCTCCTCACCTCGGGCGGCGTGTCCGTGGGGGAGCACGATCTCGTTCGCCGGTCGCTCGCCGGGCTCGGCGGCGAGGAGGTCTTCTGGCGAGTCGCGGTTCGTCCCGGAAAGCCCATCGCCTTCTCGGTCTGTCGGGGCACACTCGTCTTCGGCCTGCCTGGCAACCCGGTCTCGGCGCTCGTCGGGTTCGAGCTCTTCGTCCGGCCCGCGATCCTCGCGCTGCAAGGCGCGACCGAGACCGGACCGGCGTACCTGCCCGGCCGCCTGGCCTCCGGGCTTCGCGCGGGTGACGAACGCGACGAGCTCGTGCGGGCCCGGGCCCGGGTCGAGGCCGCCGAGGTCGTCCTCGAGCCGCTCTCCGGCCAGGAGTCGCACATGATCGTTCGCGCGGCGGCTGCGAACGCGCTCGTGCTCCTCCCGCGCGGTGCAGGCGAGCTGCCGGTCGGGGCCACGGTTCGCTACCTGCCGATCTGAGACGGACTACCCTCAAGCGCGGCCCCTGGCCTCGGCACCGCGCCGCCGCCTTCGACGCTGCACGGTGAGCACGACCATCCGAACGAGCTCGCGCACCGGCCCGCGCACCGGCCGGTCTCCTGGATCCGGGTACGGGGCGTATCGCCCGGCAGCGACCGTGCAGAGCTGAGCCGCACAGGCCGTGCCCGCAAGCGTGATCGCGATCGCCGGCACGTTGACGACGCCGAGCGCGACGAGCTCGAGGATGTACCACGGCGCGTCGAAGCCGAGCCCGAAGCGCACGGCGAACGATCCGACGACGAGCAACGGCCCCGTCAGGCCGGCGACGAAGACGAGAACTCGAGCGGGGGGCCGGCCGTGTCGCACCTGGGGGAGCCAGAGCCACGCGTGGAGCGCGGGCAGGACGAAGATCAGCGCGAACGGGCTTGTTGCCAGAACGAGCAACGAAAGAATGCACAATGCGAGCATCGCGGCCGTCTCGCCCGCGAGCCGTTCGTCTGCTCCGACCGGCTGCCGGCGTACGAGGCGATCGCGCGCGACGAGCCACCCGGCCAGCGACACCGCGGCCAGAAGGAGGAGTGCGAGCACCGGCCAGTCGCCGGCTGTCGCGGTCGCGGGGCTCGGTGGCCGGCTCGTGCCGGCCGGCCACGCGCCGAGGACGCCGAACAGATAGAAGGCGAGGCCGACGAAGAGCCAGAAGGCGAGCCGGGTGCGCAGGCTCCGAGCTGCCGGGAGGAGCGCGATCCGCCGTCGCCGACAGTGGGCGAACAGGTCGACCGAGACCACGAACGCGGGAAGCAACAGGGCAACGAGCAGCAACTCGAGGGCCCACCCGCGGATGATCCGGTCACCCGCCCAGACGAAGCTCGTCGTCCCCTGCGCGACGTCCAGGCCCCCGTCCAGGGACCCGATGAGCTCCTGTGCGGAGCGGCCCATTGCCGCGAGCTGATCGGCGTGCAAGCCGGAGGCGCGGTCGGTGAACGCGGCAGGGGGCCGCTCGCCGGCCGTCGTCAGCGTGACGGCCGGAATGCCCTCCGCAACGAACGGGCCCTGCTCGTAGAGGGTGTACGGGAAGCCGAGGTCGATCAGCTGGGCGAGGAAGCCGGAGCGGTGGGCACGTTCGCCGGTCTGCTCGAGGATGCGTTTCGCGGCCGTCTCGACGAGCGTGGCCGCCGGCGAGCGCGCCGAGTCGCCGGCGATCACGACGCGCGGCGGCCCCGCTCCCGCAATCGCCGTCAGATTGACCGCCGCAACGATGTGAAAGGGCATTCGCGCGACGAATCGCCGCGCCCCGAGGCCGCCGTATGCGCCCCCGTCCGTCGACAGGAAGACGATTGTGTGCGCCGGCCGTACCCGCTTGGCCGCAGGCGAGGTTCCCTGGCCGTAGGCGCGCGCAAGCTCGACGAGAGCTGCGGTCCCGCTCGCATCATCGTTCGCGCCGGGGCCGACCCCGATGTCGTCCCGGTGCGCGAGCACGACGATCGCATCCGACGACTGCCCGGCTGCGACCGCCCAGAGATTCTGCAGGCGGATGCGTCCGAGGCCGGGCACGGCTTCACGCCAGCGGTCGGCAACCACCGGCAGCCCGTAGGGGCGGAGCGAGTCGCGGAAGAAGCGGGCGGCACCGAGGGAGCCCGCGCTACCGGGGACGCGGTCGGGGTAGAGCTTGGCGAAGTCCGCGGCGAGGTTGGCCGTCGCAGGCCCGTCGAAGTTCGGCGGGAGCAGCGGCGCCGGCAGCGGCGCCGGCCGATTCACGCTGAACGCGAGCACGAGGAGGGGCAGCGAGAGGACGAGGAAGGCGCTCCGGTAGAGGCGGCCGTTGACGGGACGCTCGAGCGAGCCGGGCCTGGGCCGGCGCCGCACCGGGCGGGGGGTCGAGGTCATACCGAGGGCTATAGTAGGAGCCGGGGCTCGAGCCGTCCCGAGACGAGCCTCGGCTGGCGCCGGCAAGCCCATGTCCGACCCCTCCCCCACGATCCTGCTCGTCGACGACGAGGACTCCGTCCGGAAGGTACTCGCGTTCCCGCTCGAGCGCGACGGGTATGTGGTCGTGCAAGCTGCCGACGGCGAGGAAGCCCTCGAGCGCTTCGCAGCTCAGCCGGTCGATCTCGTCGTCCTCGACATCATGTTGCCCCGACTGGACGGGCTGGAGGTCTGCAGGCGGTTGCGCGCCACCTCGAGCGTACCGATCATCATGCTGACCGCTCGTGACGACGAGCTCGACAAGGTGATCGGGCTCGAGCTCGGCGCGGACGACTACATCACCAAGCCCTTCTCGATTCGCGAGTTCCGCTCGCGCGTGCGGGCGCTCCTGCGCCGCGCACGATCGACTCCGGAAGCCGGGGCCGCCCTCGACGAGCTGATCGAGCACGATGGGCTCGTGATCGATGTCCCGCGCCGCCAGGTGCGTGCCAGGGAGGAGCCCGTGCAACTCACCTACGTCGAATTCGAGCTTCTCCGCACCCTGGCCGCGGCGCCGGGCCGCGTCTTCAGTCGCCGGATGCTGCTCGAGGCCCTGTGGAAGAGCGCGGACTATCGCGATCCGCGCACCATCGACGTGCACGTACGGCACCTCCGCGAGAAGCTCGAGGCGGAGCCGCGCACGCCCGAGTTCATCTTGACCGTGCGCGGCGTCGGCTACCGCTTCCGCGACCGGTGAGCCCATTTCGGAGCGTCGCCGGCAGGCTTGCGCTCGGGCTCCTCCTCGTCGTTGCGGGGGTCCTCGCGATCGTCTACCTGATCGTCGTTCCCTCCTACCGCAATGCCCTCGAGGCGACGAAGCTCGCGAGCCTCGAAGAGTCGATGCGAGCGGTCGCGATTCCGAATTTCCCGTCCGTCGTCTATCTGCAGCAGGAATTCGCCTCGACGATCGCTCCGCGGGTGAATGCCCGAGTGGTCGTCTTCGACCTGCTCGTCCCGCTCGCGACGCCGCTCGAGCCTGCGGCCGACTCGAGCCTCGACGGTGTGAGCACCGACGTCGAGAACGACCCCGTCGCGTTCGATGCCGTTCGCCGCCAGACGCTTGCCCGTGGCACGGTGTCCCGGCACGGGGAGACCTATGCCGAGGTCGCCTATCCGCTCGGTTCGGCCGTGATCCTCCTCGCCGCGCCGCTCCATGACCAGCTCCAGACCGTGGCGCTCGTCCGGGAACGCGTCTTCGTCGCCGGCGCTCTCGCACTCGTCTTCGCCCTCGCCCTCGCCTATGCCGGAGCCGGGCTCTTCGCCCGGCGGATCAAGCGTCTCGAGGCTGCGGCGGAGTTGATCGCCGCGGGTCGCTTCGACGAGGCGGTGATCGACTCGGGAGCGGACGAGCTCGGTCAGCTGGCCCGGACGTTCGAGCGCATGCGCCTCCGGCTCGCCTCGCTCGACCGGGCCCGCGGCGAGTTCATCGCTAATGCCTCGCACGAGCTGCGGACTCCCCTGTTCTCGCTCGGCGGGTTCCTCGAGTTGCTTGACGATCCGTCCCTCGACGCATCGACCCAGGCCGAATTCGTCGCCCAGATGCGGGAGCAGCTCACCCGTCTGACCAAGCTCGCGACCGATCTGCTCGACCTCTCGCGCGTCGATGCCGGCAGGCTCGGGGTGTCGCAGGAGCCGATCGACCTCGCCGAGCTGGCCGCCGAGCTCGCGGTCGAGCTCGCCCCGCGCGCTGTCGCCGTCGGCCGCGCGCTCGAGGTTTCGTCCGACGTCCCCGTCCCGGCGCTCGCCGATGCCGAACGGGTGCTGCAGATCGGCCGCATCCTGGTCGAGAACGCCCTCGTGCACACCCCGGAGCGAGCCTCGGTGCGAATCTCGGCCTCGGTCGACGGGGGGCGGGCGACCCTGACGGTCGCGGACGATGGACCGGGGATCCCCGCTGAGGCCAGGCAGCAGATCTTCGAGCGGTTCTCTCGCCTCGACGGCACCAGGGCCTCGGGATCGGGCCTCGGCCTTGCGATCGCGCGCGAGCTGGCCGAGTTGATGGGCGGCCGGGTCGAGCTCGATTCGCAGAACGGCTGGACGCTCTTCACGCTCGTTCTCGGGGTCGACGCAAGCTTCATTTCCCCGTGAAAACGCTCGCTCCTGGCGCCCGCCGCCGACCGCGATTTCCCGTGAAAACGCTCGCTCTTGGCGCCCGCCGCCGACCGCGATTTCCCGTGAAAACGCTCGCTCTTGGCGCCCGCCGCCGACCGCGATTTCCCGTGAAAACGCTCGCTCTT
>JBBSEJ010000087.1:0-8200 GCA_038239825.1 Gaiellales bacterium | reverse complement strand
GGAACGACGACGTGCCGTGGCTCGAGGGTCCCGGAGGCGGCCTCAGGGAGAATCGGCGTGTACAGCATGAAGTTCTCCGTGCTGACGATCGTGGCGCCTGCGCGGCCGAGCAGGCGCCCGACATAGGCACCGGCGAATCCGCCGCCGAGGATCAGCGTTCCCGATCGAGCCTTGTGCTCCGCCATGCAGCCATGTTCTACGGTAGTTCGGCGAGTCGTCGCTCGAGGAACCGCCGCTCGGGCCCACCCTCGGTCAGGTGAAGCGCGCGCTCGTACTCGGCGCGGGCTTCATCGGAGCGCCCCAGCCTTCGAAGCAGGTCGGCGCGCGTCGAGTGGAGGTAGCGGTAGCCGTCGAGCTCGAGCGCGTCGACGAGCGCGAGGCCCGCCCCGGCCCCCGCCGACTCAGCGACCGCGACCGCTCGGTTCAGCTCGACGACTGCAGAGCCCGTCAGGCGAAAGAGTCTGCCGTAGAGCACGGCGATCTGCGGCCAGTCCGGGCTCTCGTCGGCGTGCAGTGCAGCGATCGCTGCCTGGACGACGTACGGGCCGGCGCCTTGCAGTGCGAGCGCCCGGTCGAGCGCCTCGTTCCCGCCGGCGATCAGCTCGCGGTCCCAGAGTGTGTGATCCTGATCGGCGAGCAACACGAGCTCGCCCCCGACGTGCCGTGCGTCCCGTCGCGAGTCGTGCAGGAGCATCAGCGCGAGCAGGCCGTGCACCTCGGATTCGTCGGGCATCAGCTGCGCGAGCGCTTGGCTGAGCCGAATCGCCTCGGCTGCCAGCTCGCCACGACCCCCATAGCCCTCGTTGAAGATCAGGTAGACGACCGCGAGCACCGCGGTCAGCCGGCTCGGCAGGAGATGCGCCGGGGGAACGCGGAACGGAATGCCTGCATTGCGGATCTTGCGCTTCGCGCGTACCAGTCGCTGGGCCATCGTCGCCTCGGGCACGAGGAAGGCACGCGCGATGTCCTCGGTCGAGAGCCCGCCGAGGGCTCGCAGTGTGAGCGCCACCTGTGTCTCGATCGCGAGCGCGGGATGGCAGCAAGTGAAGATGAGCTCGAGGCGCTCGTCGGGAAATGTCCCCTCCTCCATGGTCTCGTCCATCGCCTCGTCGACCCACAGCAGATGCGTCTTCGCCACCAGTGTCCGGTTGCGGCGGATGCGATCGATCGCCCGGTGACGGGCCGTGGTGATGAGCCACGCGGCGGGGCTCGCCGGCACTCCGTCTCGAGGCCATCGCTCCGCCGCGACCGCAAACGCCTCCTGCGCGGCGTCCTCGGCGAGGTCGAAGTCACCGAGGAGGCCGATCAGCGTGGCGAGGACGCGCCCCCACTCGTCGCGGAAGGCAGTCTGCAGGGCCGACCGGCTCAGCGCTCGACCACCGGCCGAACCTCGACCGCGCCGCCCCGCCGCGCGGCCGGGATACGAGCGGCGAGCTCGAGCGCCGCGTCGAGGTCTCCGGCCTCGAAGAGGTAGAAGCCCCCCAGTGCCTCTTTCGTCTCGGGGAAGGGCCCGTCGGTCGTCAAGCTCTCGCCGTCCTGCACACGCACAGTGGTGGCGGACTCCGGGGGTTGCAACTCGGATCCGCCGTAGACGCCCTTCGTCTCGGAAACGGCGAAGTACTCGCCGTAGATGGCGTTCCGCTCGTCCTCGGAGAGATCGTTCCAGCCGGAGTCGTTCGAGTAGATGAGCAACGCGTACTTCATGAGTTCCTCCTAACGGCGATGGTTTCTCTCCTATGACGAGCGAGCCGCGCGAAAATCGACAAGGCGCGCGAGGAACGTGCGTGCGCCGTCCTTGTCCAGCATGTCGTTCAGGTTGCCGCATTTCGGGCTCTGCACGCATGACGGACACCCGCGCGTGCAGGGGCAGCCGTCGAGCAGGTCGGCGGTGTCGGCGACCCAGCCCTCGAATTGCTCGAACCCACGCTCCGTGATCCCGACACCACCGGGATGGCCGTCATAGACGAATACCGTCGGACGGCCCGTTCCGGGGTGGATGTTCGTCGAGAGGCCGCCGATGTCCCAGCGGTCGCACATTGCCCAGAGCGGCAACAGCGAGATCAGCGCGTGCTCGGCGGCGTGGAGCGTGCCGAGGAGCTTCGGCAAGTCCTCGAGCCCGGCAACCTGCCACGGCTCGGGCGAGAACCAGATCGCCTCGGTGGAGAAGGTCGTCGGAGGCAGGTCGAGATGCACGAGCTCGATCCGCTCCTGCGAGCTCATCGTCTTGCGCTCGTAACCGACGACCTGCTCGGTCACCTCGATCTCCCCGAAGCTCAGGTCGAGCCCGAGGCGACGTTCCCGGCGCGTCGCCCCGACGATTCGGGTCATCGTGTCCTTCTTCGCCTGGGTGTACCAGTCGCCCCTGAACGGCTCGACCACGGCATGCCTCGACGCAAGGTCGAGCTCGCGCACGAGATACGACTCCCCGAGATGCAGGTAGATCGCACCCTCGTGCACGGTCGAGTACGAACGCGAGCGCTCGACGACGCCGAGCAGGGCGCCACTCGATCCCTCGACGATCGTGATCGCGTCGGAGTCCGTGGAGCGGAGTGCCACCTGAGACGCCGGGTGCTCGGTACTCGACCAGACGATGCCGGCCCGCGTCTGCTTCAGCTTGGGGTCCGTCTTCGCCGCGACGAGTGCCTCGGGCCCGAGGAGGGCGGCGTCAGCCGGCATGAGCGGCGCCTCGTAGGCGGCGGCGCGCACGTGGCCGGCGAGCACGCGCGGATTCGAATGATCGAGAATCGCCGCTTCGACCCGTCGACCGAGGAGCTTGTCCGGCTCGCGCATGAAGAATTGATCGAGCCCGTCCTCGCTCGCGACGAGCACGGCGAGCCCGGCCCCGCGCCGCCCCGCGCGCCCCCATTGCTGGCGAAGCGACGCGACCGTTCCGGGGAAGCCCACCGAGATGACCGCGTCGAGGAGACCGACGTCGATGCCGAGCTCGAGGGCGTTCGTGGCGGAAACGCCGAGCAGATCGCCTGTCAGGAGCCGTCGCTCGATCTCGCGTCGCTGCGCCGCCGTGTAGCCGGCGCGATAGGGCGAGAGGCGCGTGTCATCTCCGAGCCGCTCTGCGGTGAAGCGATGGATCAGCTCCGCAGCCTTGCGGCTCTTCGCGAAGGTCAGTGTTCGCAGGCCGCGCTCGACGAAGCTCGCCTGCAGCCGAGCAGCCTCGCCGAGCGCCGAGGCGCGCAGTGCGAACTCCGGATCCACGAGCGGGGGGTTCCACAGGACGACCGTGCGTTCCGCCCGCGGGGCCGCATCGTCTCGGACGACCGTCACCGGCTCGCCGATCAGAGCCGAGCCGAGCTCACCGGGATTGGCGATCGTCGCGGTGGCGAAGAGAAACCGCGGCTCGGCCCCGTAGATCCGTGCGAGTCGACGCAGCCGACGCAGCACGTTCGCGACATGCGATCCGAAGACACCACGGTAGACATGCGCCTCGTCGACGATCACGTAACGCAGGTTCGACAGCACGTCTCCCCAACGATCGTGATTCGGGAGGAGGCCGACGTGCACCATGTCGGGGTTCGACAGGATGAGATTCGACCACGTGCGAACCTGGCGGCGCTGCTCGACGGGGGTGTCGCCGTCGTACACGGCGGGCCGGAGGTGCGGAATCGGGTAGCTCGAGAGCGTCCTGAACTGATCCTGCGCGAGTGCCTTCGTCGGATAGAGGTAGAGGGCGCGGTTCTTCGGTTGACGTTCGAGCGCGTCGAGGACGGGCAGATTGAAGGCGAGCGTCTTTCCCGAGGCAGTGCCGGTGGTGACGACGACATGCTCGCCCCGTGCGGTCGCGTCCCAGACCTCCCGCTGATGTGCGTAGAGGTGGGGGACGCCGACCGCGGCGCGTACCCGTGGGGCGAGGTCAGCCGGCAGATCCGCGAACCGAGCTGTCCGCTCGGGCTCGCTGCCGAGATAGGCGACCTCTTCGCCTTGGAGGAGACCCTCCCAGGCGAGAACGTCGCCCGCGAGCGCGTCGTGGCCCATGGGGACCATCGTACGACGCGGCCGGAGGAGGGGACCGAGGTCTGCCGCGGGCGGTGGCCGAGTGGCCATGTCCGGTGTCGGCCACCCGTACGAAACCGCGCCGAATCATCCCTGGGGCCGTGCAAACCCTGCTGCCGCCGTGGATTTCTCCCACATCCGGCCGGCGAGGCGCCGCCCTCCGGGCGGGCGATCGTCTAGCCTTCCGGGACCGGGGTGCCCGTCCGTGGGCTGAGATCACACCCGTCGAACCTGATCCGGGTCATGCCGGCGAAGGGAGCGCTCGATGCCGATTCCACGTCTGCTCACGATCGCCGGCTCCGACAGCGGAGGCGGCGCGGGCATCCAGGCCGACCTGAAGGCCTTCGCGGCTGCGGGCGCGTACGGGATGTCGGCGATCGTCGCGCTGACCGCTCAGAACACCGTCGGGGTGGCCGCGGTGCATGAGGTGCCTCCGGCGTTCGTCGTCGCCCAGCTCGAAGCGGTGTTCTCGGACATCGGTGTGGATGCGGCCAAGACCGGCATGCTCTTCTCGCGCCGCGTGATCGAGGCGGTCGCCGGGTTCCTCGACGAGCGCGCCACCGTGCTCGTCGTCGACCCGGTGATGATCGCCTCGTCCGGAGCGCAGCTGCTCGAGGAAGACGCAGTCGAGGCGCTGATGACGAGGCTTGTTCCCCTCGCGACCGCCGTGACCCCGAATCTGGCCGAGGCTCGCGTCCTCTGCGCCGACGTCGCACACAGCCGTACCCGCGCGGAGCTCGCCGAGGAGCTCGTCGTACGTGGCGCCGCCGCCGCGATCGTCACGGGGGGCCACGGGGATCCGGTCGACCACCTGTACGACGGTCGTGAGCACGTCGAGATCGCTGTCGACCGGTTCGACGTCGCTGCCACTCACGGCGCGGGCTGCACGCACTCAGCGACTCTTGCCGCACTGCTCGGCCGCGGGCTCTCCCTCGTCGACGCCGCGCGCGGGGCCGCGGCTGCTGCGTCCGGTGCCGTGCGGGACGGCCTCGCCGAGCTGGGTACGGGCGACGGCCCCGTCGATGTTCTCAACCTGAGAGGAAGGTCGTGAGAATCACTCCCGGTGAGTCACTCGAGCGGCTTCGCGAGACGAGGCCGCTCGTCCACCAGATCACGAACTACGTCGTCATGAACGAGACCGCGAATGCGACGCTCGCGCTCGGCGCGCTACCGGTGATGGCGCACGCGCCGGAAGAGGTGGAGGAGATGGTGGCCCTCGCCGGTGCGCTCGTCCTCAACATCGGCACGCTCTCCTCCCACTGGGTCGAGGCGATGCTCGCCGCCGGTCGTGCGGCGAACGCCCGCGGTATTCCGGTCGTGCTCGATCCGGTCGGGGCCGGCGCGACGACCTATCGAACCGAGACGGCGAAGAGGATCCTGCACGACGTGCAGGTGACAGTCCTGCGCGGGAACGCCGGTGAGGTTGCGACGCTCGTCGGTGTCGAAGCCGAAGTGCGAGGAGTCGAGTCGATCGGTGCCGCCGATTCGGCGGCGGCGCTCGCCCGGCGTGCTGCCGGGATGCTCGGGCTCGTTGCATCCGTCACGGGTGCGGTCGACAACGTCTCCGACGGGACGCAGTCCGTGTCGATCGAGAACGGCCATTCACTGCTCGCGTCGATCACGGGCACCGGGTGCATGTCCAGTGCGCTCACGGCCGCGTTCCTGGCCGTGAATCACGACCGGCCGCTCGAGGCCGCGGCCGAGGCGCTCGTCGCCTTCGGGGTCGCCGGCGAGGATGCCGCCCGCGAAGCGCGCGGTCCGGGATCCTTCCACGTCGGCCTGTACGACGCTCTCGCGGCGCTCGACCCGGCCACGCTCGACGACCGGGCGCGACTCGCGTGATCGTCCACGCCCTCGTCGGCGATCTCGTGACGGCGCAGCGCGCCGTCGCGGCCGGTGCGACCGTCGTGCAGTTGCGCGTCAAGGCGCCGACCGCGACCGTCGTCGAGCGTGCGCGTGGCTTTCGCGAGCTGGGCGTGACGCTCATCGTGAACGACGACGTCGACGCGGCTCTCGCGATCGGCGCGGACGGTGTCCACCTCGGGCGGGCCGACGCGGGAGCCGGGCGCGCCAGGAACGCAGGTCTTCTCCTGGGACGTTCCGTGTCGAGCCTCTCGGAGGCGACCGCGACCGACGCCGATTACCTCGGCGCCGGGCCGGTGTGGGAGACGCCGTCGAAGGCGGATGCAGATCCGCCGCTAGGCCTCGAGCGCCTCGGCGAGATCTGCGCGGCGACCGACGTTCCCGTGATCGCGATCGGCGGCATCGACGCCTCGAATGCGGCGGAATGCATCAATGCCGGCGCTGCCGGTGTTGCCGTGATCCGTGCTGCTCTCGACCCGACGCTGCGGGAGGCCGTCGATGAAGCTCTCCGAGCTCGGTGAGGTCGGGCTCCTCGCGGAGCTCGAGAGGCGCGGGTTGATCGCCGGCGTCGCCGACGATGCGGCGCAACTGGGCGACGATCTGGTCGCAACGCAGGACGCGCTCGTCGAAGGAGTCCACTTCAACCTGGAGTGGCTCAGCTGGCGCGACCTCGGCTGGCGGGTTGCGGCGGTCAATCTCAGCGATCTCGCCGCTTCGGGCGCGAAGCCGGAGGCGCTCCTCGTCACGCTCGCGCTACCACGCTCGGCGTCCGTGGCAGATGTCGTCGAGCTGTACGAGGGAATCGCAGAAGCGGGCGTCCCGGTCGTCGGCGGTGATACGACCTCTGCGACGTCGGTGATGATCTCCGTGACCGCACTCGGGCGCAGCCCCCGGGTGCCTGGTCGTCGAGGTGCGCGCCCGGGCGACCTGCTCGTCATCTCCGGCCCACTCGGCGCCGCCGGGGCGGCGTTTCGACGGCGGGCATACGTCAGGCCACCCGTGCGCATCGAGGAGGGACGTACGCTTGCGGCGACGGCCCATGCGCTGATGGACATCTCGGACGGCCTGGCGGTCGACGCGGCGCACCTGGCACGCCGCTCCGCCGTGCGCTGCGTGATCGATCTCGAGCGGGTGCCGCTCGCAGACGGGGCAACGCCTGCCGACCTCGGCTTCGGCGAGGACTTCGAGCTCCTCGCCGCCGTCGAGCAGCCGGGCGGCTTTCCGGTGATCGGCCGGGTCGAGGCGGGCGAGGGCGTGGCGCTCCTCGTCGACGGGCGGCCCCACTCCCTGCCGGGGTGGGAGCACTTCGTCTGAGCGGGAAGCTCAGAGCGTCTTGCGCGGATAACAGAAGTCGACGAGCCACCGTCCGCGCACGTCGTGCAGCTCGCATTCATAGACCTGTTGGCCCGCTGCACCGCCCGCCCTCGTCTGATTCGGCAGCACGAGCACGTCGTACCCGAGCACGTGTCGGTACGAGTACTTCGGCGTCAGGCCGAACGCCCGAAATGCAGCGGCCGGATACGGAACGACCGGCAGGTCGCCTGCAAGCCAGTCCGTGTACGACGTACCGATTCTCATGTGCGCAGTGGCGAGCGGCCATGACGCGGCGAGGTTACGGCGAATGACTGCGCTTCGCACGAATCGGCCGAGCGTCGCGCGAGCGGCGGCGAGCGCACGGGGAGTCTGCTCGACCGTCTTCGGCGTCCGCACGACGACCGCGGGCTTGCTGTAGTCGATCGGTGTCGCGCTCGAGTGGCCGCTGTTGCGGTCGAACACGATCAGCAACGCGACGATGGTCACGCAGGCGACGGCGATCGATCTCCGCAGCAGGCGCATCCGCGCGCGGTGAGACGCCGGCAGCCTCAGCACGCCGCCAGGGTAGCCGTGCGTCGCTCAGGCTCCGGTCGAGTAGGTCGGCTCGGCCGACCGAACGGCGCTCGCCGCTCAGTCCGTCGGCAGAGCGGTGAACACGAACCTCGAGCCCGACCGCAGGGCCGCGAAGGTCGCCCCCGTGACGCCGCCGAGCACGTTCCCGGCGGCGTCGAAGACGACGATCGAGAGCCGGGCGTTCGAGAGGTCAAGCCGGGGACCGAGTTCACGACCTCACCGTCGACCTCACCCACCCAGCCGACGTCGAACTGAGATGCCTCGGGACGGACGTCGGCGAAGTCGGGCGGCGGATGCGCAACCCTCGGTGCGTGGGCGCCGACTCGAACCGCGATCTCGAGATGTCGCCAGGCGCCTGTGTTCGCAACTCGAGCGAGTTCCCGCGGCACCATTTTGGTGATCTCGTGTCAGTTAGAGATAGGACGCGAACGACTTCTCGAAG
>JBBSEJ010000086.1:0-8258 GCA_038239825.1 Gaiellales bacterium | reverse complement strand
GCTTGATCGACTGACCCGAGCACGGCGTCACCGGCGGTCAGCAGCCCCTCGAGGGCCGCAGCGTCCGTCGCTCCGAGCCAGCCCGGGACTCGAACGGGCAGCCGGGTCTCGAGCGTCTCGGCCTCGCGCGCACGGCCGCGCGAACGCAGGAACTGAACCAGGGGGACGAGCGCCTCGACCTCGAGCAACCGGAAGTCCGTGCCTTCGAGCAGAACGAGCGACTCGCGCAGCAGCGCTTCCGCTTCTGCATCACGACCCTGAGCGGCCCGAACGATTCCCAGCGTCCTCGTGGTCGACGACCTGGACGTCAGATCGTGGCCGCTGACGAGCGCCCGACCGGCGAGCGCATACCGCTCGGCCTCCTCGATCCGGCCGCCCTCGAGCAGAACCTCAGCGAGTGCGCGCTGAGCCTCACACAGGTGACCGTGATCCTCGTTCGCGGTGAGGACGCGAACGGCGTGACGAAACTCGCTCTCTGCCCGCACGAGGTCGCCGTCCACGAAGGCCACCCAGCCACGCAGGACCCCGAGCCACGCCGCCTCGCCGGCTGCGCCCGCGTCGAGGTAGAGAGTGCGTCCCGCGTCGAGGGCCTCGGCGGCGTCACCGAGGCGGCCCTGCATGCGACGCAGCGCCCCTGTCGCCCGGTATGCACGTGCCTGCTCGAGCACGCTCTCACCCGGCGGCTCGAGCTCGGCGAGGATGTCGTCGGCCGCGTCGAGTTCCAGGCGCAGCTCGAGCAACCAGGCCAGGTTGCCCATCGCACGAACCCACAGGTTGCGCCGTCCTGCCTGCTCGGCGAGGCTCGCCGCATCACGAATGTAGGTCTCCGCGCTGCGAAGGTCGCCCGGCCACCATGCGGCCGACGCCAGCCGTCCGAGCGTTTCGGAGCGAGCTTCGACATCGTCGGCCGGCAGTACGGCGAGTGCTGCCTCTGCGAGCCTCGCCGCCTCCCCCGGATCGCCGTCGCGGTTCAGCGCCACGCCCGCGAGCGCGTTCAGGGCACGGCCCTCCAGCCGACCGGAGCCTCCCTGGCGCGCCGCCGCCAGCACGCGCGCCATCTCTTCGGCCACCGTTCCCAACTCGCCGAGCTGCTCGGCGGCCTCGGCGGCGAGGTAGCGCCGTTCGAGCGTCGGTGCAAGCTCGAACGCTCGTTGATACAGGCGGCGGGCATCTCCGAACGACTCCCTGCGGCATGCATGGTCGCCTGCGACCTCGAGAACGCGAGCGGCCGTGCTCGCAAGCTCCTCCGGGACACTCCCGTCGAGCTCGGCGTGGAGCGAGCACGCGAGGTCCAGGTGGTGGGCACGGATCTCGACCAGCTCGTCGGGGGCGCGCTCTCCGAGCCACGCGGCAAACGACTGATGGTTCCAGGCCCGGTCGGCCTTCGTCATGCCCGCGTACGCAACGTCGTGTATGAGCAGGTGCTTGAAGCGATAGGCGCGGTCGCCGGAGATCGTCGATCGCTCCTCCGAGGCGATCAAGTCTCGCTGCAGCAGGGAATCGGCAAGCCTCGCGACGTCGAGATCGGGCGCAAGCTGCTCGAGGGCGCCGCCCCAGAACACGCGTCCGATCACGGCGGCCCGTTGCAGGAGCCGCTTCTGATCGGGGGCGAGGAGGTCGATTCGGGCGGCGATCAACGCCTGGACGGTGTCGGGGATCCCGTCGAGAATGGTGCAGTCGCCGTCTGCATCGAGCAGCATGAGCGCGGTCTCCTCGAGGAAGAGCGGGTTGCCCTCAGCCTTGTCGAGTAGGAGACGCAGCAGCTCGGGCGACGCGCCGTCGGGCGGCAGGAGCGCCTCGGCGAGCGCCTTGCTCTCCTCGTCCGAGAGCGAGGTCAGCTCGACTCCGGTCGCTCGCGGATTCCCGCCGCCCCAATCGGGACGCAGGTCGAGCAGCTCCGGACGTGCGACGCACACGATCATCAGCGGAGCGGCCTTCAACGACTGCGCGAGATGCTCGATCACGTCGAGCAGGCGCTCATCCGCCCACTGAACGTCTTCGAAGACGAGCACCAGGGGTTGCGTCGTCGCCAGCTCGTCGGCCCAACGAAGCGCCGCCCACTTGATCTCCTCGCCGGCACCGGCGTTCTCCGCGGCCCCGAGCAGGCCGAGGGCGACCGACAGAAGATCGGCCACCGCGTCGCTCTCGCAGGAGATGCGGAGCTTCTCGAACGCCTCGGCCGCTGGGTCGTCGTCGGTGATGCCGGCCGACTCTTTCACCATGGATGCGATCGGCCAGTAGCTCACACCTTCGCCGTAGGGCAACGCACGGCCCGTGAGCACGGTCGCGCGCTCGACCCCGCCGGAGAACTCGGTCACGAATCGCGACTTGCCGACACCGGCCTCGCCGAAGACCGTCACGAGGTGGGCGCGCTTGTCGCGGACGCTCCGCTCAAAGACGTTTCGGAGCAGGTCGAGCTCCGCCTCACGGCCGACGAACGGAACCTGTGCCCGCCGCTGCCGCCCCTCCAGCACCCGCGTGGCCCGCCACGACCACACGGGCTCGCGACCGCGCACGGGAACAGCACCACGATCCTCGACCTCGATCTGGGCCACGGTCAGCCGTCGCGCGCCCGGTCCGATCACGATGCCGCCGGCAGGAGCAGACTGCTCGAGGCGAGCGGCGATGTTGACGGCTTCCCCGGTCGCGAAGGTGGCGTCGCCGTCGTCGACGACCACCTCGCCCGACTCGATTCCGATGCGGGCCTCCAGCCCGAGCTGGTGCACGGAGTCGAGGACGGCGAACGCCGCACGCACGGCGCGCTCGGCGTCGTCCTCGTGGGCGAGGGGCACCCCGAATGCGGCCATCACGGCATCACCGACGAACTTCTCTACGGTGCCGCCGTACTGCTCGATGCAGCGCGCCGCGCTTTCGAAATACTGCGTCACGCGACGACGGACGATCTCTGGGTCGCTCGTGCTGACGAGGCCCGTCGAGTCGACGAGATCGACGAAGACGACCGTCGCGAGCTTGCGTTCCACCGCCTTTCAGTGTACGAGTCGACGCCGGCCCCATGCCGGGCGAAAACGGCCGGTGCGGCAGGTGCCCGAAGCGCTGGCCGAGCAACCCTCGAAGTGGTAGACCTGAGCTCTGAGCTCGGTCACTGAACTCCCGGTCGGTACGGTCACCTTCCTCTTTACCGACATCGAGGGCTCGACCCGGCTGCTGAAGCAGCTGCGTGAGGCGTACGGCGAGGCCCTTGCGGAGCACCAACGGATCCTGCGCGATGCATTCGCCGAGCACGGCGGTCGCGAGATCGACACGCAAGGCGACTCGTTCTTCGTCGCCTTCCGGCGTGCGAGGGATGCCGTGGCGGCCGCGGTTGATTGCCAGCGTCGAGTGGCGGGCCATACCTGGCCGGAGAGCGCGGTGCTGAGGGTGAGGATGGGCATCCACACGGCCGAGCCTGCGCCAGCGGGCGAGCGATACGTCGGACTCGGTGTACATCGCGCGGCACGCATCTGTGCTGCGGGCCACGGAGGACAGGTGCTCCTCTCGCAGACGACCAGGGAGTTGCTGCGCGACGACCCACTGCCGGACGTCTCGCTTCGCGACCTGGGCGAGCATCAGCTCAAGGATCTGGACGAGCCGGAGCGGCTCTACCAGCTCGTTGCGCCGGGGCTCGAGCTGGAGTTTCCCTCGCTCAAGACTGCCGCGCCCGCGCCGTTCGCGGGACGCGAGGGCGAGCTGGCGGAAGCCGCCTCCGAGCAGCTCGCGAGGCGCTGGGGTCCGGGGCGCCGCACGCTCGTCGCTGCGACGTTCGGGGCCGCTGCCGTCGGCGTCGCCGTCGGCGTCCTTTTGACGGTGGGCGGCGGCTCCACCGCCGGCGCCTCGGTCGCAGCGAACTCGGTCGGGCGGATCGACTCGTCGAGCGGCAAGGTTGCCGCCGCCATCCCCGTCGGTGCTTCCCCGGGCGGGGTCGCGGTCGGCGAAGGGGCCGTGTGGGTCGCGAACACCGACGACAACAACCTCTCGCGCATCGACCCGCAGACGAACAACCTGAGACAGACGATCGCGGTCGGAGGCGGCCCGGCGGCGGTCGCGACGGGGGCAGGCGCCGTCTGGGTCACGAACGGGCTCGACGGCACGGTCTCTCGTGTCGACCCGACGGTGAACCGGACGGTGGGCGAGCCGATCCCGGTCGGGAACGGACCAGTCGGAATTGCCTACGGCGAAGGCGCCGTCTGGGTTGCGAACTCGGTCGACGGCACGGTCTCGCGGATCGACCCTGCTACAAGCCGCTCGACAGCGCTCCCCGCCGTCATCGGCGCATCGGCCGTAGCGGTCGGGTTCGGACGCGTCTGGGTGGCGTCACCGGCGGCGGGGATCGTCGTCGCGCTCGACCCGGGCTCCGGCACCGTCGAGGAGCATGTCTCGGTCGGCGGGAATCCCGACTCGATCGCCGCCGGAGCAGGAGCGATCTGGGTCGCGAACCGCGCCGACGGCACCGTCTCTCGGATCGATCCACGACCGCCCGCGCACGTCACCATCGCGATCCCGGTGGGCCGAGCACCCGACGCTCTGGCGGCGGTGAAGGATGCAGTCTGGGTGGCGACGAGCGGCGAGGAGAGCGTTGTCCGGATCGATCCGTCGAGGAACAAGGTCGCGAAGATCGTGAGGCTCGCGAACCCACCGCAGGGGATCGCCGTTTCGACAGGCGGGGTCTACGTGGCGGTGCGCTCGAACGGCGTCGAGCATCGCGGCGGGAACCTTCGGATCACCGACGTCGCGCCTGACTTCATCGATCCGAGTCAGTCGTACTCGCAGCAAGGTTGGGGAATGCTTGCCATGACCAACGACGGGCTGACCGGGTTTCGTCGCGTGGGCGGAATCGAGGGCGTCCAGCTGGTGCCCGACCTCGCAGTCGCACTGCCGACGCCGACCGACGGAGGGAAGACGTGGACCTTCCGTCTCCGCCGCGGGGTGCGGTACTCGAGCGGCGAGAGCCTCGAGCCAGGTGACGTCCGAAGGGGACTCGAGCGCACCTTCGAGGCTTCGCCTGCGTCGGCCGGACGGTCGTATTACTCGAGCATCATCGGCACCGAGTCCTGCCGTTCAGGCAAGCGATGCGACCTCTCCCGTACCGTCGTCACCGATCCGCGTGCGCGGACGATCACCTTCCACCTCCGAGCGCCGGATGGAGACTTCCTGGCCAAGCTGGCCTTGCCGTTCGCCGATGCGGTGCCTTCGGGGACGCCCACGCGCGCCGGTGGTCGCGGCGTCCCGGCAACCGGACCGTATGTGATCGCCGCCTACCGGAAGAACCGCTTTCTCAAGCTCGCGCGCAACCCGATGTTCCACCAGTGGTCCGCCGATGCGCAACCGGACGGATTCCCCGACACGCTCACCTGGGACTTTCGCGGGGCGACCGACTCACTCCCCGAAGCTCGCACGGTCGAGCGCGGTGACGCGGATGTCGCCCCCAGCCTGATCGATCCTCCGTTGACCAAGCAGGCGCTCGGCTCGCTCGCCACGCGCTATCCGAGTCAGCTTCACCTGAGCGCTACGGCAGCAACGAACTACTTCTTCCTCAACACCCGGGTGACGCCGTTCGACGACGTTCGTGTCCGTCGGGCGGTCAACTACGCGTTCGACCGCCAAGCCCTCGTTCGCCTTCTCGGCCTGAGCTTCGCTCCGACCTGTCAGATCCTGCCGCCGGACTTCCCTGGCTTCCGCCGGACCTGCCCATACGGCTCCGGCGGCAACGCCGGCCTCGACCGGGCGCGACGCCTGGTGCGCCAGTCGGGGAAGGCCGGCACGAAAGTGACCGTCTGGGATCTCACTCCGCGAGCGACCGATGGGCAGTTCATGGTCTCCGTGCTCAACTCGATCGGCTTCCGGGCGAACCTCGAGACGATTCCCCTGGTGCCGGACGCCGGTAGGTATTTCACGCGAATCAACGACTCGAGGACGCAGACCCAGACCGGGTTCTACGGCTGGGCCTCCGACTTCCCGTCCGACGGCGGATACCTGCCGCCCGAATTCAGCTGCGCATCCTTCGTCGCAGCCAGTCCCCGGTCAAGCCAGGATCCGAGCGAGTTCTGCGACCGGACGGTCGACCGGCTGTTCTCCCGGGCGCTCGCGGCCCAGGCGGCGAACCCGGCTGCGGCGGCCGCGCTCTGGCAGCGAGCCGAGCGGGCGATTCTCGCGCAGGCTCCGGTTGTCCCGACCTACAACCAGCAAGACGTCTCGTTCGTCTCGAAGCGCGTCGGCAACTTCCAGTACAACCCGCAATGGCACGTGCTGCTCGACCAACTCTGGGTCAAATGAAGCCGCGGCCCCAGATCCCACCGGAACCGACGACCGGCTCGACGGCGGACGACGTCGAGATTCGCGGGCAACTCTTCGACATGCTCGCGGGCTTCATGCGAACGCAGGCGCTCTCGACCGTCGCGAAGCTCGGCATCCCGGACATCGTCTCCACCGAGGCGCTCGATGTGGCCGCGATTGCGGACGCCGTCGGCGCGCACGAGCCGTCTCTCTACCGGCTCTTGCGTTTTCTCGCGACCGAGGGCGTGTTCGCGGAGGTCGAGCCACGACGCTTCGCCGCGACTGCGCTCTCGGACGGACTTCGAACAGATGCGCGATTGAGCACGCGCTGGCTCGCGATCATGTTCGGCTCAGAGCAGTATCGCTGCTGGGGTGAGTCTCTGTATTCGTTCAGTTCGGGCGAACCGGCATTCGAGCACGTGCACGGTCAACCGTTCTTCGAGTTTCTCGTGACACACCCCGAGGCGAGCACCAACTTCAACCGAGCCATGGCGGCCGGAACGCAGGCCCGCGTCGCCCCGCTGCAAGCGTACGACTGGCGCGGGATCGGCACTGTGGCCGACATCGGCGGAGGAACGGGTGCCGCCCTGACGGCAGTGGTCTCGTCGCAACCGCATCTTCGCGGCGTGCTCTTCGACCTGCCGAGCGTGGCCCCGGGCGCCAAAGAGATTTTCAGACGTGAGGGCATCGCCGATCGCTGCACGATCGTCGCAGGCGACTTCTTCGTCGATCCACTGCCCCCGGCGGACGTCTACGTCCTCTCCCAGATCCTCCATGACTGGAGCGACGAACGGGCGAGCTCGATCCTGCGGAATTGCCGTCGGGCGCTCGGGGCCGACGACCGCTTACTGCTCGTAGAGGGCGTCGTTCCGGAGGATCGCAAACCGGACTTCATGAAGCTCTTCGACCTTCATATGCTCGTCCTCCTCGGCGGGAAGGAGCGAACGGTGACCGAATGGCGCGCGCTGCTCGATTCGGCAGGCTTCACGCTCGAGGCGATCAGTACTGGGTTGCTCGAGGCTCGCCCGACGTAAAGGGCCGCGGATTCATACGCTCGCGACCGTACTTCGGCGCCGTTGACCGTTCCGGTGTCGAGGATCTGACGGATCGTGACCTCGTCAGCGCCCATCGTCCGCACTCATCGAGCACCTTGATTGCCAGGCCTGCAAGTTCGTCGAGCTCTTCGTGCATCAACAGGGTGTGGATGCTCTGCCTGAAAGGCTTTCGAGTCGGCGTATCGCCGTGACGCCACTCGTTTGACAGCACGCTCACCCAGCCGAGGAACTGACGCCCGAGCATCGCGGTTCGCGCGGCTCATAGACTTTAGGCTCTCGCCGAATCGAAACCCTAGGAAAGGCCGTGGCACATGCCGGTTTGCATCGCTCAGCCGATTCAGGTCGGCGCTCTGACTGTCCTCTTCCACGTCGACCCAGATCAGTCTGGTGGGAGCGTCACCGTCTTCGAGTGCCTCGCACCGGCGAATGCCCGAATGCCTGCGCCGCACAGTCACGACGACTTCGACGAGACCGTCTTCGGCCTGGAAGGCGTCACGAGCTTCACGGTGGCCGGAGAGCGGATCGATCTAAGGGCGGGCGAGTCACTGTTCATACGGCGCGGTGTGATTCACGGTTTCGACAACAAGGACGCTGTCGACGCCCGATTCCTGGCGGTCATCAGTCCCGGAGTGCTGAATCAGAGCTACTTCCAAGAAGTCGCGGAGGTGCTCGCCGGAGATGGGCCTCCCAACATCGAGAAGATCGGCGCGGTCATGCGTCGCCACGGCCTTACTCCCGCGCCCCCTTCGTGGGGGCCCCCCCCCGCGGGTGGGGGGGGGGGGCGCCCACCCGGGGGCCTTGCACACACCACCGCCGCCCCGAGCGCCCGCGCGGGTGGGCCGGGGTTTTGTGGTTACGTTCCCCGAGCGTGCTTCGCGTCGGCGAGCACGCTCCGCGTTCTGGGGTCAGGAAGTCAAGGAGGGGGCGCGGGAG
>JBBSEJ010000085.1:0-8870 GCA_038239825.1 Gaiellales bacterium | reverse complement strand
GTCGCCCGTGTGCGTGCGGTCGGTCCCGACGCGAAACTGCTCGGTCAGCCGGTCGCCGTCGAGAAGACCGAACACTGTCTGGGTGTTCCCCACGTCGATCGCGAGCAGCATGGCCCCCATTCAACCTGGTTCCGCCCTTCGAGCCAGGTTGCTGAGTCGCTCGGGCGCCGGCGGCAGCTCCAGATCTCCGCAACCTGGTCGAGACCGGACCGGATTGCGGGCGGCCTTACAGATCTTCGATCTCGGAGCGGCCCTCGCCGATCCGCTTCGCGAGCGCTTCCGGCGTCAGCGCGGGCTCGTCGCCCTCGCCGCGCAGCTCCTCGATCGTCACGTCACTCGACGTGTACACCTCGGCGCGAGGGATCATCCGGGTCGGACGGTTCTTGTCCCACACCCAGACGTCCTCCATCTTCAGGTGGAAGAACGGGTAGGTGGGCTGCGGCACGTACTGGAGGTCGAGCTTGTTGCAAAGGTAGGTCGCATCCTGGGTGAGGACGCAGTACCGGAAGAGGGTGAAGACCGCTGCGTACTCCTTCTTCAGCCGCAGCTCGGCCTCGGCCTCGAACTCGTCGAGCTCGTCGAGGTTGCTCACGGGCCTGATTGTAGCCCTGCAAGGGCGGCACGGACCGTGCCGATCCCGGGGATTTCAAGATCAGGAGCGAGCTCCGCCAGCCCTTCGAGGACGAAGAGCCGCTCGGAGAGGTGAGGATGGGGCACGACGAGCCCCGGGCCGTCGACGACCTCGTCGCCGAAGACGAGCAGGTCGAGGTCGATCGACCGAGGGCCCCAACGCGGCCCGCTGCGCTCGCGTCCGAGTCGCCACTCGACGTCGAGCAGGTGAGTCAGGAACGGCTGGGGCTCGAGGCTCGTCTCCACCTCGGCGACGGCGTTCAGAAACTTCGGCTGATCCTGATACCCCCACGGATCGGTCTCGGAGATGGCCGAGAGCCGGCCTGCGCCGATCAGAGCGCTCGCCGCGCGAATGAGCGTTTCCCGGTCGCCGAGGTTCGAGCCGAGACCGACGTACGCGGTCGTCACGGCCGCTCGATCGTCACGGCGCTGTACTCGACGGTGAGTCCCGCCGGCGTCACCTGCGGCTTGCGGATGCGCAGCAGCAGCGCTTCGGGCTCGAAGCGCTGCATCAGCATGTCCGCCATCGCGGTTGCGAGTGCCTCGAGCAGGTCGAACCGGCGCGCTCCTGAGAGGTCGCGGATCGCGGCCGCGACCCGTGTGTAGTCGACAGCCTCCTCCAGGAGGTCCGAGGCGCCACGGTCGCCGATCTCGAGCTCGACGTCGTAGAGGAACGGCTGGCCGAGACGCCGCTCCCGTTCCTCGACGCCGTGGTGACCGAAGACGCTGAGGCCGTGCAGCTCGATCCTCACCCGGCAACCGCCTTCGCGGCGGCGAGTGCCTCGACGTGCTCGCGGACGTCGTGGACGCGCAGGATCGATGCCCCCCGGTCGAACGCGGCAACGGCCGCTCCGACCGAGGCCGCGGTCGATCCGGTGCCGGCACCGATGAGCTTGGCGAGCGTGCTCTTTCGCGAGAAGCCGATCATGAGCGGACGGCCGATCGCGGACAGCTCGGTCAGCCGCCGCACGAGCTCGAAGTTGTGCGCCGCGGACTTGCCGAAGCCGATGCCCGGATCGAGGCAGACGAGCTCCTCGCGGATCCCGGCGGCGACGGCGAACGCGAGCCGCTGCTCGAGAAAGCTCTTCACCTCCGAGACGACGTCGTCGTAACGCGGGGCTTCCTGCATGGTGCGGGGCTCGCCGAGCATGTGCATGAGGCACAGGTAGCAGCCCGCGTCGGCGACCACCCCCGCAAGATCGGGGTCACCGCGCAGGGCCGTGACGTCGTTCACGAGCTCGACCTCGAGCTGCACTGCCCGGCGAGCGACGGCCGCCTTCGAGGTGTCCACCGAGACGGGCGCCCCACGGAGATCGGCGAGCACGGGCTCGATCCGCCGCAGTTCCTCCTCGACCGTCACGCCGTGGGATCCAGGCCGGGTCGACTCACCGCCGATGTCGATGATCGCGGCACCCGCGTCGAGCATTCCCCACGCCGTCGTCACCGCAGGCTCGACCCGCAGGTGGAGACCGCCGTCGGAGAACGAGTCGGGCGTGACGTTGACCACCCCCATCACCGACGGCGCGGGGAAGCGGTGTTCGATCGCAGGCCGTTTTGACATCCGGGGATACTTTCGCCGGTGGACGGGGGTTGGCGCTACCTGTGGAGGATCGGACGGCGGCTTCGCCGACCGATCTTCTGGGCGATTCTCTCGGGCCTCGCCTGGCAGGGCGCCGCGATCTCGGCACCGCTCCTCGTCCGTCATGCGATCGACGCGGGCGTCGTACACGAGCGCGCCGCCGCGCTCTGGTGGGCCTGCGCAGGAATCGTCGGGCTCGGAGCGGTCGAGGCCGTCGGCGGTGCTTCGCGTCATTACTTCGCGCTCCGAAACCGAGCCCGAGCCGACGCCTCGGTGCGCGACGCGATCTTTCGCCGAGCGCTCGAGCTCGACGCGCGGTACCACGATCGCGTGGGAGCTGGCGAGCTGATCTCGCGCGCCTCGAACGATGCCGAGCTCGTCGCCCGTGCGTTCGACTCGCTCGGCCACTCGGTGGGTTATGTGCTCACCCTCCTCGGTGCAGCGACGATCCTCGTCGCCATCGACTGGCACCTGGCGCTCGCCGTCCTCGCCCCATTACCGCTCGTCAGCGTCGGCTTTGGCCGCTATTCCCGCCGCTACGCCCACCGGACGAAGATCAACCAGGAGCAGCTCGGCGAGACGACGGCTCTCGTCGAGGAGACGATCTCAGGAATCCGCGTCGTCAAGGGTCTCGGCGCCGGCCCGGCACTGGCCGCGCGGTTCCGCCGCCAGTCCGACGAGGTGGTGCGCACCGCACTCGACGTCGCAAGCGTGGACGCCGTGTTTCTGCCCGCCCTCGAGGCGTTGCCGTTGATCGGCATCCTCGTCGTGCTCTGGTACGGAAGCCATCGCGTGATCGACGGCGACATCACGATCGGCACGTTCGCAGCCTTCAACTTCTACCTCGCGCTCCTGGTGAACCCGCTGCGAACGCTAGGGCAGCGCGTCTCGACCCTGCAGCGGGCGGCTGCCGCTGCCCGGCGCGTCGTCGAGGTGCTGAGCGCCGAGCCGGTCGTAGTCGAATCGATCACACCGCATGAGTTTCCCTCCACCGCCCACGTCCGATTCGAGGACGTGCGCTTCTCCTACGACGGCGGCGCGCCGGTGCTTGACGGGTTCACGCTCGACATTCCGCCCGGCACATCGCTCGCGCTCGTCGGCGCGACCGGGTCGGGCAAGTCGACGGTCGGCTCACTGCTCGCACGCTTCTACGACCCGGAAAGCGGAACGATCTCGATCGGGGGCATCGACGTGCGTGAGCTGCGCATCGCCGACCTGCGTCGCGGCGTCGGGATCGTCTTCGAGGACACGTTCCTCTTCGGCGATACCGTGGGCGGCAATGTTGGCTTCGCCTCGGTCGAGCCAGAGGCGGACGAGATCCACCGCGCCGCCCGGCTCGCCGGCGCCGCCGAGTTCGTCGCAGACCTGCCGGACGGGTATGAGACCATGCTCGGCGAGCGCGGCTTCTCGCTCTCGGGCGGCCAGCGGCAACGGATCGCAATCGCACGCGCGATCTTTGCCGACCCGCAGATCTTGATCCTCGACGACGCTACCTCGGCGGTCGATGCAACGAAGGAGCACGAGATCCGCGCCGCGCTCGGCGAGGTCATGCGCGGCCGAACGACACTCGTCATCGCGCACCGGCCGGCGACGATTGCGCTGGCCGACCGGGTTGCGGTCGTCGACCAAGGGCGCGTCGTCGAGGAAGGAGCGCATGCCGAGCTGCTGGCGCGATCGCCGAGTTACCGCTCCCTCCTCGCCCTTGCGGAGGCAGCCGCATGATTCGCGACCGCATCGACCCTCTTCTCAGGCCGCACCGGCGCCTGATCGTCTCTGCCGGGCTGGCGATGATCGGCGCGACCGCCGTATCGCTCGCGGCGCCGCTCCTCGCGAAGATCGCGATCGACCGCGGGATCGAGCGTCGCGATCCACACGTCATCGACGTGGTCGCGCTCGTGTACCTCGTGCTCGTCGCGATCCGACCGGTGCTCGAGCGTGTGATCGTGCTCGCGAGCGCACGCGCCGGTGAGCGCTTCATGGGTGATCTGCGCGTCGCGGCCTACGAGAAGCTGCAGGAGCTCTCGATGCCATTCTTCGAGCAGACGCGGGCCGGCGTGCTCGTGTCGCGTTTGACCGCCGACGTGCAGACACTGACCACGTTCACGCGTTTGGTGCTCGTCGAGGTCGTCGGATCGGTGCTGCTCTTCGCCGTCACCCTCGTCATCCTGGTTTGGCTTTCGCCACTGCTGTCGGTCGTGATGCTCGTGTCGGTGCCGCTCCTCGTTTGGTCGTCGCTCCGCTACGGACGACGTTCGCGGCCAGCATTCCTCGCGCTGCGCGACCGCGTGGCCGACACCATGTCATCGCTCCAGGAGGGCCTCACCGGCGTTCGCGTCGTTCAATCGTTTAGTCGTGAGGGCGAGCGTTACGCGTCCTATCGCGTCCGATCGCTCGCACAGGTTTCCGCATGGCGTCGCATTTCGCTCGTGAACATCGGCTTCTTCCCGATGATCGCGTTCGCGCAGTCCCTTGCGCTTGCCGCGGTGCTCGTCTTCGGGGGCTACCTCCACCATCACGGGCGAGTGTCTGTTGGCACGATCATTGCATTCGCGCTCTACCTCATCTCCCTGTTCGACCCCGTCGCGCGGCTCGGCGACTGGTTCAGCGAGTTGCAGTCGGGCCGCGCCGCGCTCGCGAAGATCGTCGGGCTGCTCGAGACACCGGTCACAGTCGCCGGCGGCGCCACGATTCTCCCCGCGACGGGCCAGCTCGTCGCCGACCGTTTGACGTTCGCATACGACGGCAATCCTCCCGCTGTCACGGAGGTCTCGCTCACGGTCGAGCCGGGTGAGCACCTGGCGCTCGTCGGCGCAACAGGCGCCGGGAAGTCGACGCTCGCAAAGCTGCTCGTGCGCGCCTACGACGCGAACGAGGGCACCGTGCACTTTGGCGGTGTCGACCTGCGTGAGGCGCCGCTTGTGGAGCTCCGGCGCCGCCTCGTCTTCGTGCCGCAGGAGGGGCACCTGTTCTCCGGCACGATCGCCGAGAACATTAGCCTCGCGCGGCCCGGCGCGACGGAGGCCGAGGTGCGCGAGGCGTTGCGTGCGATCGGTGCGCTCGACCGCTTCGAGTCGCTGCCCGAAGGGCTCGGCACCGACGTGCGCTCGCGCGGCGTTCGCCTCTCGTCGGGCGAGCGTCAGCTCGTCTCTTTGGCCCGGGTCGCGATCGCCCAGCCGGCGGTGATCGTGCTCGACGAGGCGACATCCTCACTCGACCCACAGACGGAAGCCGCGGTCGAGCAAGCCCTTGCTGCCATCTCTCGTGGACGAACCATGATCACGATCGCGCATCGCCTCTCGACCGCCGAGCGGGCGGATCGTGTCGCGGTGCTCGAGCGCGGTCACCTGATCGAGGTCGCAGCTCACGACCAGCTCGTCGCGCAGGGCGATCGGTACGCACGTCTCTGGGCGAGCTGGCAGGCCGGGCTGGAGGTCTAGCGCCGGCCCACGAGACGCTCGCGAGACGCCGCGATGATCGCCTGCGCCTCGGCGCGATTGCCGTAACCGCGCGTCTCGGTCTTCTTGTTCTCCAGATCCTTGTAGACCTGGAAGAAGTGCTCGATCTCGTTGCGCAGCTGGGGCGGCACGTCGTGGACGTCGGAGATGCCGCTCCACGAAGGATCCTGGAGTGGCACGCAGAGAATCTTCTCGTCGGGGCCCTTCTCGTCGGCCATGTGGAACACACCGACCGCGCGCACGCGGATGCGACAGCCGGGAAACGTCGGCTCGCCAACGAGGACAAGCGCATCGAGCGGATCCTCGTCGTCGGCGAGCGTGCCCTCGATGTAGCCGTAGTCGGCGGGATAGCTCATCGAAGTGAACAGGCGGCGGTCGAGCACGATCCCACCGAGCTCGTCGTCCCATTCGTACTTGTTGCGCGACCCGGACGGGATCTCGACGAAGACGACACCGTCGCTCATGACGGGAAGACTAGAGTGAGTCATCGCACTGGAGCGCCCGCAGATCGACAAGCCGGACGGTGACATCCCGTTCGAGCTCGCGATCGAGGATCTCGTCGTCGGGGACGGCGCCGAGGCGGTGAAGGGCTCGAAGGTGACGGTGCATTACGTCGGCGTCGCGTTTCGCTCCGGCGAGGAGTTCGACGCGTCCTGGAACCGGAGCCGGCCGTTCGAGTTCGCCCTCGGCAAGGGCCAGGTCATTCCCGGCTGGGACGCAGGCGTGGCGGGCATGAGGGTCGGGGGCCGCCGCAAGCTGACGATCCCGTCGGCGCTGGGCTACGGAGCACGCGGCGCGGGCGGGGCGATCGCGCCGCACGAGCCGCTTGTCTTTGTCGTCGATCTCCTCGCAGTTCGTTAGAAACGACCCCGCAGCAAACGGCGGCGCGAACCGACGCACACGGTCGTGATCCGATCGGCTGCCTCCGCCTCCGGGAGCGGTCGCTCCGCCGCGGCGAGAAGCGATCGTGCTCGGGACACAGCCGTTGCAGCGCAATCTTGAACCGGCTTCCGTCAATCGGCGGCCGGTCGGCTCGAGGACGCGTCTCGAGCGGAAGCATGCTCGTCGACGCGGTCGACGTAGGCGACGTGAGCAAACGGCCAATCCCGTGCGAGCCAGGCCGAGACGGCGCGCCACAGCGGCACATCGAGGTGGGCGCTCTCCGACCGCACCCACGACCTCACCGAGACTTCGACGTCCGCACCGGCGGGCGCCGGATAGATATAGACGCAGCCGATCACCGTCCGTTGAACAGGATCGAGGACGGTGTAGGTGAAACCCGTGCGTGCCTCGAAATCCTGCCCGTGGCGTTCGAGATCGCCCCGATTATCTTCGATCGGCATCTCCCGCGGCCAGGCTCGGTCGGCGAAGCCGGGGGTCGCGCGGATGTGATCGATCGAGCTCGTCCACGCCGCGTAATCCGCCTGGTTGTGCTGCGGCCCGAGCGGCTCGAGGACGAAGTCGACGTCGATCAACCCGTGCGGCACGTCGAAATCGTCGGGAACGAACGGCCTGCCGTGCATGCCTACATCCTCGCAAGGAAACGAGTGGCGACTACGACTTTGGCCCCCCGTGCTCTCTCTTCCGCCCGAAGGGCTGCTTCCCGAACGAGCCTCCGGCTTCGGGCTGGTCTGCACATGAAAACCGCCATGCCATGACGCGGCCGGAGCGGCGACAAGGAGCAACAAGATTACGATCAGGGCCACGTCTTTCAGCTTTCTCCTCGCGGGCGGCGACGTCAAGGCCCGCCCGCGGTGGTCAGGGCAGCGGCAAGGCGCTTTCACCGGCCAGGCAGTCGGCGAGGTAGAGCGCCACGCCTGGATCGCCGGTCCACAGCGTGTAGCGCCCGCGGCCGAGCTCCGCACGTGCACGCGCGACCTGGCCGAGCGAGTGCATGGCGAAGCCTCGTGCTCGCTCGAGCCAGAGCTCGTCCCCGGTACGGGCGAACAGAGCGAGGAACGCGTAGCCGTTGCCCGCAGTCCCGTGGCAGAGATTCGACCCTTTCGCGAGCGGGCCCGCCACCCAGGTGAGGTCACCCCCGGCGCGAAGCAGCCGTCCGTGCTCGTCGTCATCCGGCGCCAGGGAGGCGAGCGACGCGACGACGCCGGGGGCTCCGTGGCACCACTGCACCCGGATCGACCCGTCTCCATTCGCGTCCAAACGCTCCATCGAGGCAACCGGGGGCCAGTTGGCGAGCCCATCCGCCTCGACCGCGTACCGGGCTGTCGCGGCCGCCGCCCGCCGGTGGAGCTCGTCGTCGGGATGCGCCGCCAGCGCCAGGATGCAGCCCGCGAAGCCGTGGGCGGGACCGAGCCACTGCTCGCTCTTCCCGTAGAGCTGCTGCCTCCAGAGCTCGGTTTCGGGATCCCAGTCATCGCGCAGGCGGGCGGCACTCGTTCGCCAGAGCTCGAGCCACCGTGGCTCGCCCGTCGACTCGTGCAGCGCAGCGGCGGCGAGCATGGTTCCGGGGCTGCCCCACATCACCTCGCGGCGCTCGTCGCCGTCGTTCCCGGCGATCAGCTCCGCCAGCCTCGCTCCGTTCTCACCCGACGGCGAGAGCCGGTGCAACGCCAGGCGGATGCCCGTCTCGCCCATCCAAAGGCTGCGCTCGTGATCGCGGTCGGGAAAGTCGGCGTCGTACCATAGCTCGAGGAAAGGAGCGTAGTCACGGCTCAGCTCGACGAGAGCGCGCCGCCGCAGCGAGTCGAGCGCCTGGATCACGCCGGCACTCCCGAGGTAGACGGTGCGAAAGCGGCGCCGGAGCTCGCTCTCGTCGTCGGCGTCCCTCGGATGGGTCGGCCAGCCGTCGTCGAACGACGCCTCGGCGTCCTCGACGATCTCCCGGATCGCGGCGCGAACGCGGTCGGGCTGCCACTGCTCGCCGCTCAGGCGTTCGTGGGCACGAGGGTCATAGAGCATGGCGCGAGTTCTACCTCGTCGACCCGCGCTTCTGGCCGGCGTCGCTCTTTCGTTCATCGCTCTCGGCGACTGCTGGGCACACCAGCGCACGGCGTGATCGACCGGATCGTCGGGTGCTATCTGGTCGAGCGGCATACCATCGGTCGTGAACCCGTTCGGGGCATGTCGACCTGCGCGTCTCGGACATCGACGCCGCGCTCGAGTTCTACGGCGCGCTCCTGCCCGCGCTCGGTTTTACCGAGCGCTACGACGGCGAGACGTGGAAGGTGTGGTCGACCACGGAGCCG
>JBBSEJ010000084.1:0-8893 GCA_038239825.1 Gaiellales bacterium | reverse complement strand
GCTCGACGAGCTCGCGCGCGAGCGTCGTCCCGATGAAACCGGCGCCACCCGTGATGAAGATCCGCTTGCCTTCGAACATCCGCGAGAAGACTAGTGGTGTGGCCGGTGACGTTGCCCATTCCTGAGTCGCGATCACAAAAGCCAGAGACCGTCATCGTCCTTCAGCCTCGACAAGGACGAGGGTGGCGCAGCATGATCGCTAGTCAGGGACACGCCTACGGCTCGCCGTGCGCGACCGGCGCCACGCGGGCGACCTCCGCCGCGCCACCGGGCGAGCCGCGAATCGCCGCAGCGATGAAGAGCACCGAGCCGACGCTGAGACCGCCCGCGATCAGCACCCAGACTCCGCCGTTGCCGGCGGCGCGATAGACAGGACCGACCGCGAGACGCCCGAGCGGGCTACCGAGACCGCTGACGGTCAGAACCGCCGTCATGACCTTCGCGCGCAGCGCCGCCGGAGGCCTCGTCGTGAGAAGACCCATGAACGGCGCGTTCACCGACGGCACGCAGACGCCGCACGCGACGACCGCGGCGCAGGCAACGGGCCACGAGACGTCAAGGGCGACGATCCACAGCGAAGGGTCGCGCAGACGACGCCGATGCCTGCGAGTCGAAGTGGGGACACGCGATCGAGCAGCTTCACGACGACGAGCGACCCGACGACGGCGCCCACACCGAAGCTCGTGAAGATCCAACCGGCGATGTGCGGGTCTCCGTGGTAGCGGGTGAACGCGAGCAGCGGCACGGCGACGGCGATCGCCCCGGAGGCACCATCGAGCAGCACGAGGGTGAGCGACATGGGACCGAGAAGGCGGTCGCCCGCGAGATAGCGAACGCCGGCGAGAACGCCACGGTGCTCTTCGTCGACCGGCAGACGCCGGCCAGCCCGCACGAGCGCGAGTACGACGACGAACGCGAACAGAAAGGTCACCCCGTCGACCACGAGCAGCGCCGGTGCGCCAAAGAGGGCGATCAGCGCCCCCGCGATCGCCGGGCCGATGACGATTGGCAGCTGGGTGGCGCCACCGAAGAGGCCAGAGGCCTTCGCGACGATTCTCTCGTCGTCGCCGAAGAGCTCCGGGATGATCGTGCGCTGTGCGCTGATATACGGCGCGGTGAAGACGCCGAGCACGAAGACGATCGCGACCAGGCCGCCGAAGCTCAGGTGACCGGTCCAGTGCAGGACGGGCACGAGGACGATCAGGGGCGTTCGCAACGCGTCGGACACGAGCATCGTCGTGCGCGCACCGAGGCGGCCGACCAGCGAGCCACTCGGGATCCCGACGAGCGCCATCGGCATGACCTCGGCAGCGAGGACGACGCTCATTCGCGTCGCCGACCCGGTCGTGACGAGGACGAACCAGGGGAGCGCCACGAACGTCATCGCGGTGCCGGTACTCGAGACGACTTCGGCCACGAGAAGGGCGAGGAGGCTGCGGGAGAGCTTCACGCCGGCCAAATATAGTGCGGCGCGACCGGATCCTCGCGGGAGCACGGCAGGCGTTCTCGACCTGGGTCATGAGGGAGCGACCGTCCCGCGCCTGGAGCAATCGATCGGACTGTCCCGTGGCGCGATCTTCGGCTACTACCCGAGCAAGTGGGGGTTCTTCTACGCGGTCACGACGGTGGATCAGAAGCGATTCGGGGAGCTCTGGCTCGAGCTCGGCTTCGAAGGCGTCGTCCGTCATTTCGGTGACGAAGACCCCGACTGGATCGGCGCATACCTGGAGGTCGGGCGCATGTTCCGCACCGATCCGGCGCTGCGCGAGCAGCGGCAGGCGCGCAAACCCGACCTCCACGCGCAGATCGTCCGCCACCTCGAGGGACGGCGCGCCGAGGGCGCCGACCGCAACGACCTACCGCTCGAATCGATCGGGATGTTCCTCGGCGTCGTGCTGGACGGGCTCGCTGTTCAGCGCGGAGCGGGCTTTCCGATCGACGTGGAGGGAACGCTCGAGCTCGTCCGGTCGGCGCTCACGCCGAAGTAGCATCGCGCCGTGAGAACCGTTCTCTTCGTCGGCGCCGGCCGCCATCAACGGCGCGCGATCCTGAAGGCGAAGGAGCTGGGACTGCGCGTCGCCGCCGTCGATCGAAATCCTGACGCACCGGGGCTGCGCGAAGCCGACTTCGCGAAGGTCGTGGACTTCGCGGACATCGACGCGGTACTGCGGGCGACGGCGGACGTCCCGATCGACGGCGTCCTCACGGTCAGCGCAGACCGAGCTGTCCCGGTTGTTGCCGCGGTCGCCGCAGAGCGAGGGCTGCCGGGGATCGGCACCGAGACGGCGCACCTGATGACGCACAAGGTCGCGATGCGCGCACGGCTCGCCGATGCAGGTGTCCCCCAGCCGCGCTTCGCGGCGGTGCGCTCGCTCGCCGAGCGCCGGCGGGCAGCCGACGAGGTGGGCTTCCCGGCGGTCCTGAAACCGGCCGACTCGGGGGGTCAGCGTGGGGTATTCCGCATCGAGTCGCTGGACGACATCGATGCCCATCTCCACGAGGCCCTCGCGGCCTCACCGAGCGGGGAGGCGATCCTCGAAGAGTACGTGGAGGGAATCGAGATGAACGGGATCGTCCTCGCGAGAGGCGGCGAAGCCATCCCGCTGACCCTCTCCGACCGACTCAGGCCGCCGGGCGTCGGCTTCGGCGTCGGCTGGATCCACGTCTATCCCGCGACGGCCTACGGCGAGCAGCTCGCGGAATTGGAGCGCGTCGCGACGCACACGGTGCACGCGCTCGGCCTGCAGACCGGCATTGCATTCCCGCAGCTGATCGCCTCGCCCGACGGACGGGTGGTCGTCGTCGAGTGCGCTGCGCGAATTCCGGGCGGACAGATGGCCGACCTCGTCCGCGTCGCGACCGGTGTCGACCTGATCGAGGTGCAGATCAGGATGGCGCTCGGCGACGAGCTGCCGGACGAGCTCGTGCACGCTCGATTCAGCCAGCCCCTTGCAATTCGATTTCTCACCGCCGACCCCGGCCCGCTCCCAACAGGGCGCGTGAAGCGCATCGGCCCACTCGACAAGGTGCTCGCGTTCCCCGGTGTCGTGCAGGCCGACGTCTACCTGGAGGTGGGCGAGGTGATCAGGCCCGTGCGCCTCGACGGCGACCGTCGCGGGTACGTGATCGCGACCGGCGAGACGAACCTCGAGGCGCTCGACCGGGCCGAGGCCGCCGTGCGTCTGCTCGACGTGGAGGTCGAGTGAGCGACCCACGGGCTCGGCTCGTCGCCGACGGGTACGACGCGATGATCGACACGTGGGAGTCGTGGGCGCGCGAGATCGTCGATGACCCTCGGGATGCGTGGTCAACCGATCTCGCGACGAGGATCGCTCCGGGCGGCCGGGTGCTCGAGCTCGGTTGCGGCGGCGGGACTCGCGAGACCCGCGAGCTCGCAGACCGCTTCCAGCTCACGGGTATCGACCTCTCGCGGCGGCAGTTGGAGCGTGCGCGCGAGCGCATCCCGGGAGCCTCGTTCGTGGAGGCGGACATCACGGCCGTCGATTTCGAGCCGTGCGCCTTCGAAGCAGTCGTGTCGTTCTATTCGTTCAACCACATCCCGCGCGAGCTGCTGTTCCCGCTCCTCGAGCGCATCCATTCATGGCTCGTCCCGGGCGGCTGGCTCATGACGGCCTTCGCGACCGTGGACGAAGAAGCGTGGACCGGCGACTTCCTGGGCGCTCCGACCTTCTTCTCCGGGTTCGATCCGGTGACCAATTCGCACCTCGTGCGCGACGTCGGCTTGACGATCGTGCGCGACGAGATCGTGACGATCACCGAGCCCGAAGGCCCGGTGAGATTCCAGTGGGTGCTCGCGCAGCGATGACCTGTGAGTTCTCGCTCGAGCACTATCGCGACCTCCTGCTCGCCGCCAAGCAAGGCGGCTACCGCTTCGCGGGCTTCGACCGTGCGCCCCGACCCGGCGACGTGATCCTTCGCCACGATGTCGACCTGTCCCTCGCCGCAGCGGTCTCCGTCGCAGAGATCGAATTCGAGGAAGGAGCGTCGTCGACCTGGTTCCTGATGACACGCTCGATCTTCTACAACCTCGCCTCGACCGAAGGCGAGAAGGCGATCGAACGGTTGCGCGCACTCGGGCATCGCGTCGCGCACCATGCCGTGCACCCGCACGTCGATCTCGACGATCGCTTCGAGCCCGTCGTCGCATGGCACAACCCCGAACCCGGCTACATGCAGGCGCCGGTCGAAGGAGCGGTGAACGTGATGCAAGCTCCGTTCTTCGATCCGGGGCACTATCGATCCGACTCGAACCAGCGTTGGCGGCACGGCTGTCCGCACGCGGAGCTCGCTGCCAGCGCCTTCGAATGGCTGCAACTCCTGACCCATCCCGAGATCTGGGCGTTCGACGGCTCGTCGATGCGGAGATCGATGGAGTCGATGCTCGACGCCGACCGCGCAGCACGGCTCGAACACCTGCGTGCGGATCGCATCGACCTGTCATGACCGAGGCTGAGATCCGGCTCGCCGGCGGCGACACCAACGAGGTGGTGCGGGTGGGTGACACGGTGCGCCGCCCCGCGGGATCTCCCGGCGTCCGAGCGCTCCTCCGTTGGTACGAGCAGGTCGGGTTCGAGGGAGCGCCACGATTCATCGGCTTCGACGAGCGAGGCAGAGAGGTGCTCTCGTACGTCGACGGCGAGCCGGCGTTCGCGCCGGTGCCGCGCGGAGACTCGGTGGTCGCGGCGATCGGCGCACTCCTGCGTCGCGCGCACGAGGCGCAAGCGGGGTTCGTCCCGCCCGCGGATGCTGCATGGCAACGACATGAGGCGGACATCGAAACCGGCGAGGTGATCGGCCACTGTGACCTCTTCTGGACGAACGTGATCTTCCGCGACGGCCTTCCGATCGCGCTCATCGACTGGGAGCTCGCCCGACCGACGACCCGAGCCCTCGAGGTCGCTCTGGCCGCGACGTACTGGGCAGGGGTGCGAATCGACGAACAGCTCCTCGAGTGGGGCTTACCGCTCGACCGGCGAGGGGAGCGTCTACGGATTCTCTGCGACACGTACGGACTCGACGCAGGTGAGCGGTCGAGGCTGCTCGATGAGCTCGTCGAGCACCGGCGTGGCCGCCTCACGCGTGGCGAGTGGCGAGGCGCCACGCCCCGGCACGTGATCGTGGCGAACCTCCACTGGGTCGATGATCACCGTGCCGAACTCGCTACGTTCCTCGCGTGAGACCGATCACCGTCCTCGTTACGGCGTCGGGCGCGCCCGGCACGGCTGCGCTGCTGCACGCCCTGCGTGGGAACGGCGAGCGCGACGTGCGGCTCGTGGGCACCGACATGAGCGAGCGCTCCGTCGGCCGGCACCTGTGCGACGCGTTCCACATCGTTCCCGGCGGCGCCGACCCCGCGTTCGTGGATGCGATGCTCGCGGTTGCGGAGAGCGAGGGCGTCGACGCGATCCTGCCGCAGTCGTCATTCGACCTCGCAGGGCTTGCCGATCACGTCGACCGGTTCCCGATGCCGGTGCTCGTCTCGAGGCCCGATGCGATCCGCCGCTCGAACGACAAAGCGGAGACCTATGAGCTTCTGCACGCGCTGGGCCTGCCGGCGCCAGCATTCCGACGCGTGAACGGCGCGCGCGCTGTCGATGCAGCGGCACGCGAGCTCGGCTACCCGGAGCGCGCGGTGTGCTTCAAACCGGTGTTCTCGTCCGGCTCGCGCGGTTTTCGCATCCTCGATCCAACCGTCGACCGTGCGCACCAACTCTTGAACGAGCGCCCGGGATCGGTCTCGATGCGCCTGGAGGAAGCTGTCGAGCTTCTACCGGACATCGGCGGCCCCGACCTGCTCGTGATGGAGCTCGCAACCGGGGGCGAGCGAACCATCGACGGCATCGGCAACGGCCACGAGATCGTGCTCGGCCATCCGAAGACGCGCGAGGCCATGCGAGCGGGACTCGCGATGTACTTCGTCACAATCTCGGACGACGAGTTGATGGAGATCGGCGATCGCATCGTCGCCGAGCTCGCGATCGAGCATTTCTTCAACATCCAGCTCGTCGGCGACTACGTGATCGAGATCAATCCGCGCATCTCGACGATCGTGTACCAGGAGGATCTGAACCTTCCGTACCTGGGCGTGAAGCGCGCCCTCGGCGAGATCTCGGACGACGATCTCCGCTCGCTGACCGCACGGATCCGCCCGGGCCGAAGCGCGTTGCGCTATTTCGATCAGCTGGAGTTCGACGCGTGACCGGCGTCCTCCCCGAGCTCTCCGCAGCGGCCACGTCTCTTGGTCAAGCCAAGTTCGGCGGAAGTGTGGCGTTCGACCAGTCATGTCCGTTCGCCACATGTCCGTTCGCCAAACCAGCGTGACGAAGGAGTGACAACCCATCCACAGGTGACGCAATCCCTGCACTCGGGCCCGTATGGTCGGCGTCACGTTCGCCAAACGACGGTGTCGAGACACTCACGGACCGTCCACAGCTGGCTGGCGGAGGCGTGGGGGCTGATCAGACCAAGTTCGGCGGAAGCGTGACTCGCGTTCCACCGCTGCGGGTGACGCATTGTCCGGTAAACATGGCAGGGATTCCGTGGGAGAACGTGCGGGCGCTGCGACGCATCGGGGTGGATGCACGACTCGTCGTCTTCGAGCGAGGCACGCTTCACCATGAAGCCGACTGGTCGCTCGACCGGCGCGGAACCCTCTCGCGGCGGCTTCTGACCCAGTTCGCGGCGTTCGCGAGGCTCGCTCCGCGAACCGATGTCTTCCATTTCTACTTCGGCCTGACGCTGGTTCCGAAGTCGCTGCAGTTCCCGCTCCTGCAGGCACTGCGCAAGAAGAGCGTCTTTCACTATCTCGGCTCGGACATCCGTGGGAAGTCGCCGGACGAGCTCGCGTACGGCAAGCGCGCGGACGCGGAGATCGTCGGCTCCTACGACGCCGTCCGCTGGGTGCCCGAGGCACGGGTGATCCCGCCTGGTCTCGACCTGCGCGACTTCACACCGGTGCCACCGTCCGACAGCGCACGGCCACTCGTCGTCCATGCGCCGTCCAATCGCGAGAAGAAAGGGACGCAGTACGTGATCGAAGCCTGCGACCAGCTCGACGTCGAGCTCGACATCATCGAAGGCGTGCCACACGAGGAGGCCCGCGAGCGTTACGCGCGCGCCGACGTGGTCGTCGACCAGCTGAACGCCGGCTGGCACGGCGTGTTCGCGCTCGAGTCGATGGCCCTCGGAAAGCCCGTCGTGACACACCTCATGCCCGACGTCGTGGAGCGAAGCGCAGAGGGTTTCGGAGTCCGGGTGCCGATCGTGCCCGCGACACGGGAGACGCTCACCGAGACCCTGCGGCGTCTGATCGACCAACCCGCCCTGCGACGTGAGATCGGAGCGGCGAGCCGAGCCTACGTCGAGCAGGTGCACGACATCGACCGGGTGGCCGCACGCTTGCTCGACGTCTACCGTAGCCTCTAGCTTGCCCCTCGCGACCCAGATGCGACGCCTCGCGCGTCACTCCGCGATCTACGGCATCGGTGGGCTCGTCTCGCGGATCCTCGCCACCGTCCTGCTGCCGCTCTACACGCACTATCTGCCGCCGCGCGCCTACGGTCAGGTCGAGATCGTCACCGCAGCGACTGCGGTGCTCGCGATCGTCCTGCAGATGGGCATCGCGAGCGCGTTCTTCCGATTCTATTTCGACGCCAAGGAAGCCACCGCGAAGCTGACGGTCGTCCGCACCTCGTTCTGGTTCACCATGGTGGCCTCGACCGTCGGCCTCGTACTGGGCATCGCCTTTGCCGCACCCATCAGCCATTGGCTCGGGCTCGGTCACGAGCCGTGGCTCGTGCGTGCCGGCGCCGTCGGCCTGTGGGCGCAGACGAACTACCAGCAGCTGACGGCACTCTTCCGGGTCGAAGAACGATCGACAGCCTATGCGCTCGCGAGCGTTGCCAACGTATTCGTCACCGTCGCCGCGATGATCGTCTTCGTCGCCGTGTTCCACTGGGGGGCGGTCGGCCTCGTCGTCGGGAACTTCACGGGCACGCTCGCCGTCTACGTCGGACTCCTCGCCTACCGCACCGAGCAGCTCGGACTCGAGTTCGATCGCTCGCTCTTCCGCCGGATGCAGTCATTCGGATTGCCGGTCGTGCCGTCGGCCCTCGCGCTGTGGATGATCAACTTCATCGATCGTGAGTTCGTGTCCTGGTACAAGGGCAACGCCGAAGTCGGTGTCTACTCGGCGGCGGTGAAGATCGCATCGGTGATCACATTCGTCCTGATCGCGTTTCGCACGGCGTGGCCCGCGTTCGCCTATTCGATCGACGACGATCGCGAGGCGCGGCGCACGTACTCGTTCGTCCTCACGTACCTGCTCGCGCTCGCGTCGTGGGTGGCGCTCGCGCTCGGCGCCCTCGCGCCGTGGTGGACGACGCTGCTCACCGATCCCAAGTACCAACGCGCGGAGAAAGGCATCGCGCTGCTCGCGTTCGCCGGAGCGATCTATGCCGGGTACACGGTCCTCGCGATCGGCAGTGGACGCGCCCGCAGGACTCAGCTGAACTGGGTCGTCTCGGGGGTTGGTGCGGCGGCGAACGTCGGGCTGAACTTCTGGCTCGTGCCGCGCTATGGCATGGTCGGCGCCGCCATCTCGACCGTGGTCGCCTATGCAGTGCTGTTCGGCGGGATGACGCTCTACGCGCAGCATGTCTACCCCGTCGCGTATCAGTGGCGGCGCGTCGCGACGGTGCTCCTCGCTGCGGTCGGGCTCACGGTTGCCGCACGCGCCGCCGGGCTCACACTTCTCCCATCGCTCGCGCTCGTCGCCGCGTACCCGCTCGTCCTGTTGCTACTCGGCTTCTACCTGCCTGCCGAGCGCGCTCGCATCCGGCGCCTCGTCCCGTTGCTCTAGCGCCGACGGCGC
>JBBSEJ010000083.1:0-9101 GCA_038239825.1 Gaiellales bacterium | reverse complement strand
GATAGCGGTGTTCTCTCGGGGCGACCGAGGACGCAGCACGGCGCCGCTTAGCAGCCGCCAGGGCACGCGAGACTTTCGGAACGGAGCACTGGGTGCTCCGTTCCGGAAGTTCCGTGGTGATCCTGGCGAGCGAAAAGCAAGCCGGGCAAGGACGCAGGGAGCCCCGATAGCGGTGTTCTCTCGGGGCGACCGAGGACGCAGCACGGCGCCACTTAGCAGCCGCCAGGGCACGCGAGACTTTCGGAACGGAGCACTGGGTGCTCCGTGCGACGCCTGGTCGGACGGGTCGCGCGAAAAGCAGGTCTCGACGAGGTTCGAGCTGCCATATCCTCCGAAGGCCTCACCCCGATTCGAGTAGCGATCCAGGCTCCCCCGCCGTCACCGACGTCAGGAACTCGGCGCCCCCGAGCATGCGCTCGACCTCTCCGCGGCGCTCCTCGTCGTCGAGCGCCCCGATCCTCGTGTGCGTCGGGTCGCCGGCGACCTTGTCGACGCTGAAGTGACGATCGGCGACCGTGGCGATCTGCGGCAGGTGCGTGATGGCGATCACCTGCGCGCGAGCCGCGAGCCGCCGGAGAGTCCCGGCGACGGCGTGCGCGGTCGTGCCGCCGATCCCCGCGTCGATCTCGTCGAACACCATCGTCTCGCCGCCGGCGACGGCGGCGATCGCGAGTGCGATGCGGGAGAGCTCACCACCCGAAGCCGTCTCGGCGACAGGACCGAAGGGCAGCCCCGCGTTCGGCCTGATGAGGAACGCGACCTCGTCCGCGCCGGACGCGCCCGGGTCGCGCTCCGTCAGCTCGACGCGGAACTCTCCCTCGCCGAGGCCGACCTCGCGCAGCTCGTTCGCGACCGCCGCTGCGAAGGGGCCGGCGGCGGCCTCGCGCGCGAGCCGCAGCACCGCATGAACTTGCGCTACCTCGGCCTGGGCGGCGACACGCGCCTGCTCTGCGGCTCTGACCGGGTCGTGGCCCCCCTCGAGCGCGTCGAGCTCTGCCCGAGCCGCAGAAGCTCTCTCGAGGAGCTCGGCGAAGGTCTGGGCGCGGTAGCGGCGGCGCAGGTCGGCAAAGCGGTCGAGCTCCGCCTCGACGTCCTCGAGCCGCCCCGGCTCGGTCTGCAACGAGAGCAGAAAGCTGCGCAGGTCGGATGCGGTCTCCCGCAGCTCGACCTCGCTCTGCCGAAGCGCTCGACCCACGGCTCCGAGCTCGGGCGCGAGCCGCTCGAGCGGCGCAACAGCACGCTCGGCACCGGCGACCAGATCGCTCGCCCCTGCTCCGTCGTCCGGGGCGAGCGCCTCCGCCGCGGTTGCTGCCGCCTCTGCGAGCTCAGTGACGTGGCGAAGCCGCTCACGCTCGTCGCGAAGGTCGTCGTCTCGGCCCGGGTCGAGGCCGTCGGTGTCGGTGACCAGCGCCCTCAGCTCCTCGAGCCGCGCACGAGACGCATCAGCGTCGCGAGTCAGCAAGTCGTGTGCTCGCTGCGCCGCCTGGAGATCGCGCCAGGCGCGGCGCGCTCGACGCGCGTCGACCGCCGCGAACCCGTCGAGCACGGCGCGCTGATACGCGGGCCGCGCGAGTCGCCGCTGCTCGAACTGCCCACTCATCGCAATCAGCTGCTCTGCCGCTGCCGCGACGTCCTCGCGCGCCGCGGCCCGGCCCCAGGCGTATGCGCGTGTGCGACCGTCGGGAAAGATCCGCCGCGCGAGCACGAGCCCGTCTTCACCCTCGGGGCGGAGCTCGGCCAGCGGCCCGAGAGCCTCGTCCTCGACCTGCTCGAACTCGGCCTCGACGTAGGCCTCCTCGCCCGCGACACCGATCAGGCCCGCGTCGCCGCGGGCGCCGAGCAGCAGGCCGATGGCATTCGAGAGGATCGTCTTGCCGGCTCCGGTCTCACCCGTGATCGCGTTCAGCCCGGCATCGAAGTCCAGGCTCGCATCGCGGATCAAAACGAGGTTCGAGATCGTGAGACGGCGCAGCATCCACTCAATGCTAGTGCTCCGTTCCGGAAGTTCCGTGGTGATCCTGGCGAGCGAAAAGCAAGCCGGGCAAGAACGCAGGGAGCCCCGATAGCGGTGTTCTATCGGGGCGATCGAGGACACAGCACGGCGCCGCTCTGCAGCCGCCGGGGCACGCGAGACTCTCGGAACGGAGCACAGGGTGCTCCGTTCCGGAAGTTCCGTCGGCGAATTTCCCGTTTCGGTCAGGAGCCGAAGGTGGCGCCGTAACGCCGGAAGAACGTGACCTCGGGCAGCGTGGCGAGCAGGCTGTGCTGCTCGCCGACCCGTACGCGCGCCGAGTCGCCCACCCCCAGTGCGCCTACCGGCTGCCCGTCGACGAGCACGGTCGCGTCGAAGCTCGTCGTCTCGTTCGTGATCGTCACGTCGGTGCCACGAGGGACGACGAGCGGCCTGATGTGCGTGGCGTGCGGGGCGACGAAGGTGAGCACCATCGCGTCGATGCCCCAGACGAGCACCGGTCCCCCATTCGAGAGGTTGTAGGCCGTCGACCCGGTCGGCGTGGCGCAGATCAGCCCGTCACACGGCTGCTGCCCCAGCTCCTCGCCCCCGATCGCGTACGAGAGCTCGATCATGCGCCCGAGCATCCCGCCCGCGACAACGACGTCGTTGACCGCCATGCGCTGCTGGTCCCCGACGATCACCTCGACGGTCGAGAGTTCGATCGTCTTGTAGTCGCCTTGGAAGACACGCTCGAGACCGGTCTCGAGCTCGTCGGCCCGGATCGCCGTGAGAAAGCCCACGCGCCCGTAGTTCACACCGAGCACGGGCACGCCCGAGCCGAGGAAACGTGCGAGCGCGCGCAGCATGGTGCCGTCCCCTCCAAGGACGATCGCGACGTCGGGTAGTCGCTCGTCGTCGTCGCGCTCGAAGAGCTCGACGCTGCGGACGGCCGCCAACGCGCGCAGCCGAGCGAGTGCGTCATCGGTGCCGTCGCCGCCGCGGGAGACGACAGCCGCCGTCTTAACCGACCGCATCGTCGACCCATCCGAAGAACTCGACGGAGAGGCGGGGCTCGGGGGTGTCGACGAGGTGGAGGACGAACTCACGGTTTCCCTTCGGTCCGGGCAGTCCCGAGTCTACGACGCCACGCGGCTCCCCCCCGCTCGCGAGCAGCGCCTGGGCCACCTCGCGCACGACCCGCGCGTGCACCGCCGGGTCGCGAACGACGCCCCGCGGCCCCTCCGCGCGCCCGGCCTCGAACTGCGGCTTCACGAGCACGAGGGCGTGCCAGCCCTGGCGGGCCAGTCGAAGCGCGGGGGGCAGTGCGAGCTTGACCGAGATGAACGAGACGTCGCACGTCACGAGCTGGGGAGCAAATGGCAGCTCGGTGAGCGAGCGAGCGTTCACACGCTCGAGGACGGTCACACGGGGGTCTCGACGAACGCGGTCATGCAGCTGGCCGTAGCCGACATCGAGCGCGATCACCCGCGCGGCGCCGCGCTGCAGCAGCACGTCGCTGAAGCCACCGGTCGACGCACCCACGTCGAGGCAGTCGAGGCCCTGAACGCCGAGGGCGAACTCGTCGAGCGCGCTCGCGAGCTTGTGGCCGCCGCGCGAGACGTACGGCGGCAATGATTCGACCTCGAGCGACGCGTCGTCGTCGACCTGCTCGCCGGGCTTCGTATGCCCAGGCACGAGACCCGCCATGACGAGCGCCTGGGCCTGCGTCCGAGACGCCGCGAGGCCACGCTCGACGAGCAGCACGTCAAGCCGCTTCTTGGACAAGCTCCTCCGATCGCCGACGAGCGAGAATGAGATCGACACGTGCGAAGGTGGCGAGCAGTGCGGCGATCCGTCGGTCGCAGATCATCCGCTACGCGGTGCGGGCGTGGAGCCCGTCGACGATCTCGGCGAGCACGGTCGTGTCCGTGTCGATCTCACCCAACCGCGACTGTGCGCGCTCCGCCGCGTCTCCGGCGACGCGCCGGGCACCGTCCTCTCCCACACTCTCGACGAAGCCATCGCCGTCGAGGATGTCGTCGACGGCCTGGAAGAGCAGCCCGAGCTCACCCGCGAACGCGCGCCACGGTGGATGCTCGTCGATCGGGATCTCGGCGGCCCAGAGCGCGCACATCACGGCTGCGGAGAACAACGACCCGGTCTTCAGCGCGTGCAGCTGCTGCAGGTCGGCGCCGCCCTCGAGGTCGAGCTGCTGTCCCCCGATCATGCCGATCGTCGCGGCGACGAGCTCGCGCGCGACGGCGGGCGTCGGGTAGCTGAGTGCAAGCCGGAACGCCTCTGCCAGCAGGGCGTCGCCGGCAAGGATCGCCGTCGCCTCGTCGAACGCCGCCCACACGGACGCCGCGCCGCGCCGCTCGCGATCGTCGTCGAGCGCCGGCAGGTCGTCGTGCACGAGCGAGAACGAATGCACGAGCTCGACCGCGGCCGCCGCCGGCAGGAGGTTCTCGACCGGCGCCCCGAACGAGTCGCCGGTCGCGAGGCAGAGCACCGGCCGCACCCGCTTGCCGCCGAGCGCATGGCGCATTGGCCCGGCCAGGCGACCCAGCTCCGGAGCCAGCGCGAGCTCGTCGAGGTAGGTCTCGACGAGGTCTCGCAGGTCGTCAGGCCGCAGAGACATCCGGGCCCGGCTGCGCCGCCGCTTCGGTCTCCGCCGCCCGCTTCGCCCGCTGCAGCTCACCCTCGACTCCCTTGGCCAGCTCGGCGAGCTCCTGCAGAATCTCGATCGCCGCGTCGGGATCCTGCGTGTCCTCGAGCCGTGCTCGCGCCGACTCGAGTCGTGCCAGCAGGTTCTCCGCGTTCGACAACGACTCGTCGGCCGTCATGTGCCGCTCCGATGCCGGCGAGCCGCCATCTTCGCCGATCCGTCGAGCTTGCGCCTCATGCTGCCTCCTCGCGTTGGATTCGTCCCAGGATGCCGTTCACGAGTCTTGCGCCGTCGTCGGAGGCGTACTTCTTCGCGAAGCCGACGGCCTCGCTGATCGCCACCTCCGCCGGCACGTCGCGGTGCTGAAGCTCGTGCACCGCGACGCGCAGCGCGCTCCGCTCGACCGCACCGAGCCGGTCGGCCGTCCAGCCGTCCGAGGCCGCTGTGATCCGCTCATCGAGCTCGGCGGCGCGCGCCGCAACCGCCTCGGCGACCCCTCGGGCCCAGGCGTCGATCTCCCCTGCATACTGCGAGCCGATCTCCTGCCCGGAGAGATCCCACTGGTAGAGCAGAATGAGCGCCTGCCGCCGCGCCCGGCGACGCGAGAGCGTCATGTCGGCACCGCGCGCAACTCGACGAGCGTCGAGGTCGAGTAGGCGCCGCTCCGGAAGGGCTCGCTGCCGAGCACCTCGAGCGCGAGGTCGCGGGTCGTCGGGACGCCGTCGATCAGCGTCTCGCGCAGGGCGCGTTCGGCGCGCGCGATCGCTGCCGGGCGGTCTTCGTCCCACACGATGAGCTTGGCGATCAGCGAGTCGTAGAACGGCGAGATCACCGACCCGCTCGCGACGAAGGAGTCGATGCGCACCCCAGGGCCTTGCGCCGCCGCGAAATGGGTGACGCGCCCGGGCGACGGGCGGAAGTCGTGCGCGGGATCCTCGGCGTTCAGTCGGATCTCGATCGCGTGCCCACGGCGCGGCGCTCGACCGGACGCCGAGAGGCGCTCGCCGGCTGCGATTCGGAGCTGCTCGCGGACGATGTCGATACCGGTCACGAGCTCCGTGACCGGATGCTCGACCTGCAGCCGCGCGTTCAGCTCGATGAAGTAGAAGCTGCCGTCGGGGCCGTGGAGGAACTCGAATGTGCCGGCGTTGCGGTAGCCGACGGCGCGGCACGCGCGCTCCGCGGCGTCCTCCATCGCCTCGCGCGGCTCCGGCTGGAGGGCAGGCGAGGGTGTCTCCTCGATCAGCTTCTGGTGTCGACGCTGAATCGAGCATTCACGCTCGCCGAGCGTCAGCACGTTGCCGTGGTCGTCGCAGAGCACCTGGATCTCGATGTGGCGCGCGGGGACGACGGCCTTTTCCAGGTACATGGTCGCATTGCCGAAGGCGGCGTCCGCCTCGTTCGAAGCCATGCCGAATGCGTCGTCGAGGTCCTCGGGGCGCTGGACGAGCCGCATGCCCTTGCCGCCGCCCCCGGCCGTCGCCTTCAGGAGAACCGGCCAGCCGATCTCCTCTCCGGCGGCTCGTGCCGCCGCGAGATCGGTCGCACCGTCGGTGCCGGGCACCGTCGGCACGCCCGCGGCGCGCATCGCCTGCTTCGCTGAGATCTTGTCGCCCATGGTCGCCATCACGTCGGCCGGTGGCCCAACGAAGACGAGGTCGCTCTCGACGCAGGCACGCGCGAACGCGGGATTCTCGGCGAGGAAGCCGTAGCCGGGATGGACGGCGTCGCACCTCGTCGTCTCGCCGGCAGCGATCACGCTCGGGATCCGCAGGTAGCTCTCCGAAGCGGCGGGCGGGCCGATGCAGATCGCGTGATCAGCCATGTGGACGTGCAGCGAGTCTCGATCTGCCGTCGAGTAGATCGCAACCGCCTCGATGCCGAGCTCGTGCAACGCACGAATCACCCGAACGGCGATCTCACCCCGGTTCGCGACCAGGACTCGACTGAACATCAGACGACGTCGAGCGGACGGCCGTTGATCGGCTCGAGCTCGAAGAGCAACTGGCCGTATTCCACGGGGTCGGCGTTTCCGACGTGAATCGTCCGCACGATCGCCTCGATCTCCGACTTCACCTCGTTCATCAGTTTCATCGCTTCGAGGATGCACAGGGTCTCACCGACGGAGACGGCGTCACCTTCCTCGACGAAGGCCGCCGAGCCTGGAGCGGGAGAACGGTAGAAGGTCCCGACCATTGGGCTCTCGACCCGCACGAGCGCGTCCTCCCGCGAGGGGACGGGCTCGGATTCGCTCGCTGTCACGACCGGTTGCGACGAGACCATCGGCGCCTCGAAGGTGCGACGTACCCGCACGCGCAGGCCGTCCTCTTCGATCGTGATCTCACCCACGCCCGTTTCCTGCACGATGCGCACCACTTCGCGAATCCGCTCCGCCCGCTCCTGGTCGACGCCTCGCGCGGCAAGCGACTCATCGCCCCCCGAGCGCTCGCGGATCGAGCGCAGCAGCGGCTCAGCCTCGTCGCCGAAGAGCGCGAGCAGGAGCAACTCCTCCTCGCTCGCCGCGAGGCCTTCGGCGTCTTCGCGCACCTCGTCGAGCACCGGCTCCTCATCGCCGTTCCCACCACCCAGGAGCTCGACCGCCCGGGTGAGGGACGGGTCGACGGGAGCGGGCGTACGTCCGAAGCGCCCTGCGACCAGATCGCGCAACTCGTCGACCATCGTCGAGTACCGGTTCGCGGAGAGAACGTTGAGGAGGGCCTGTGAGGCGACGATCTGCCCGATGGGCGCTGCGAGGGGCGGTGAGCCGACCTCGGCGCGCACGCGGTCGACCTCGTCCAGCACATCGTCGAGCCGGTCGGCCGAGTCCTGGGCGCGCAGCTGCGAATCGAGCGCCGCGACAAGGCCGACCGGCAGCTTCTTCTGCGCCGCACGGACGGCGATCCGCGGCGCGACCGGGGCGACGGGCTCGTCGCCGATGTGCTCATCCACGAGGTCGGCTGCCTCCCACAGCTTGTCCAGGTCGATTCCCGTCGAGATGCCGAGGCCGGCAAGCGCCTGCGTCGCGGCCTCGGCCGAGACGCGGTGCATCGTCAACGCGACCGGGTAGCTCGCCGTGGCAATGACGTCTGCGCCCGCCCGGGCCGCCTCGAGCGCCGAAGCGAGCGCGTTCCCGCCCGCTCCCTGGGCGTACAGCCCGACGGGGAGACCGGCGACCTCTCGCAATTCGGCGACGAGCTCGCTCGCCCGGTGCGGCTGGAGCAGTGCAGCCGGATCGTTCAGCAGGATCCGTGCGGCGCCGAGCTCGGGCAGACGCCGAGCCGCATCGACGAGCGCTTCGTGCTTGCCGCTGCCGTAGAGCAAACCGGCCTCGAACTCGCTGCCCGAAGCAACGATCGCCTCGGCCGCCTCACGGAGATTGTCGACGTCGTTCAGCGGGTCGTGCAGGCGGAAAACGCCGATGCCGCTGTCGGCGGCGCTCGCGATGAACCGACGGGCGAAATCCCCGCCCACTGGCCGAGAGCCGACGAGGAACCGGCCACGGAGGGCCAGCGCGAGCGGCGTCGAGGTGCGCGCCTTCAGGGCTCGGATCCGCTCCCACGGGCTCTCGACACCACGCCGGACGGCGCTGTCGAAGACGCCGCCGCCCGAAACTTCGAGGTAGGCGAATCCGGCCGCATCGAGGAGCTCGGCCAGATGAAGCAGATCCGCCGTCGGCATCAGGCCGGCGAGCGGCTCCTGGCTGAGGACGCGGATCGTCGTGTCGACGAGACGCGGCATGGGTGAGGACCTTACCGTGAGCGCGGCCGGGTCTCGAACGCCGTCGCATCGGCTCCGAGGACGCCCCGCTGCCCTTCGCTCGAGCGGCGGGCCGAGCGTGTCTCACCGCTGCGGGTCGAGGCAACCTCCGGCTGCGGCCTCAAAGACGTTGCCTACCCGGGACACGCTCGACCCGTCTCCGGGGAGGATCGCGGACCGGTGCACGAATGTCATTGAGCCTTCGGCTAGGTAGGGCGGCCCGATGGTCCCGAATCGCAGCCGTCGGGATCCCTCACGGCTCGGCAGTCGGTGCTCGGCGAGTCAACGCGAGCTGGGCCTTCACCCGATCGATTCGTTGGTGCACCTCTCGCCGTTCCGCCGACAGGTGCTGTTCCTGCCGTTTCGTCACGTCGTTCGGGAATGCATCCAGCCGCGCGTGCAGCTTTCGCCTGAGCCGGGAGACGTCACGCTCGTGCTGCTCGAGCCGGGCGAGCTCGACCAGCAACGACTCCGGGTCGGGAAGATCTCTTGCCGCCGCCATGCCGATCCTGTCGGCAGCCGCCGGTCGTCACTTGAGGGTGGATTCTCACGGTGAGGAGTGCCGCCACACGAGCCGACGGTGCACCTAGTGTCCTGAGTCGTTAGTTGGCAGGGACCGGTTGGTTGCCGTCGAAGTCCGTCGTCATCAAACGGCGACGATGGAGGGCGATCATGGCGCAGCGTGTAGAGGTCGTGCTTGACGGCGAGGAGCGGGAGACGCTGGAG
>JBBSEJ010000082.1:0-9597 GCA_038239825.1 Gaiellales bacterium | reverse complement strand
CGCGAACGCCGCACCGCCAAAACCGCCAGCCAACACACGCTCGCCGCCTGAACCATGAGCAAGTTTCCGGTGCAACGTTACGAGAGGCCGCACTAGCTGTCGTTCCTGGCGCCCGCTCTCCACAGCGGCTCGCTGCTCCCTCACCGCTGCAACCTCGCTGCTCGGCCGGCTCCCCGACAGCCGAGACCCCTGCGTTCACGTCCATTCCGACTACAGAGGCCCGTCCCACATGCCGGGGATGCCGACCCGACCGGCCACGAGCATGACGGCCACGAGAGCCGGCAGAACGGAGCCATGCTTCGCGCTGAGCAATGCGAGCTTGCTTGCCACAGAGAACACCTCCCTTCCTAGAACCGAAAGTCCTGGAGCGTTTCGGCAGCGCGGCGATAGAGCCGAGCCGCGCGGGGCTCGTCTCCGCGGGCCGTTGCGAGATCGCCCTGGGCGATCCACGCAGCTGCACGATGTGAAGCGGAGGAAAGCTGGGCGAAGGCGTCGTCGGCCGCCGCGAACGCGATTTCGGCCTCATCCAGGCGCTGCTGCTCGAGCAGCGCACGCCCGAGCACGAGCCGTGCGTTCCCGACCTCGTCGATCATGTCGGCGCGCGCACCGATGATCTCGAGCGCGTGGAGCGCCTGCTCCTCGGCGCGTTGGTGATCGCCGGTGCGCAGATGCACCTGGGCGAGCGACGAGACGGCCTTGGCCGCATCCTCGTCGCGCCCGATCTCGAGGGCGACGGCGAATGCGTGCTTAAGATGCTCGATCGCCTGCTCGGGCTTGCCGAGCAGGAACTCGAGCCCGCCGAGGTTGTTCAGCAACCGCCCGACGTTCGCGCGGTCCGTCAGCTCCTCGTACTGGGCCTTCGCCTTCTCGGCGTAGGTGCGGGCGAGCACCCAGTGGCCATCACGCTCGGCGAGAATCGACGCCTGGAAGTACGCCTGGCCGACAGCGCGCGCGTCGTGCATCGCCTCGGCGAGCTCGAGTGCGCGTTCGACATCCTCGCGCGCCGCCTCGTAGTCGCGCTGACGCAGGTAGCAACGGGCGCGCCACGCGAACACGTTCTGACGAAGCCCGTCTGACGGGAGACCCGAGCGCGCGGCCAGCACGAGTGACTCGTTGAAGAGCCCGACCGAGGTCGAGATGCTCGAGAGGAGGTAGCGGCAGACTCCGAGGCGGTACAGCACCTCGGCGCGATCGATGTCGGAAAACTCGGAGCGCTCGACGAGCTCGCGCGCCCGGGCGAGCAGGGGGAGCGCGTCCTTGACGTCCCCGTTGTGGGCGCGGGCCATCGCCTCGCCGTTCAGCAGGCGGACGTGCAGCTCGACGGCGCCGGTGCCGAGCACGACCGGCAGCGCCCGGGTGTACTCGCCGATCGCATCGGTGAAGAGGTGGTCTTCGAGGAGCGCGTCGGCCCGGGTGAGAATCGCCTCGGCCTTCGACCGGTCGTCGGCGGAGACGCCGCTCGCCAGGAAGCCCGCATCCACGCCCAGCCGAAGGCTGAGCCAGTCGATCGTCTCGGCCGTCGGGCGCGTCTTGCCGCGCTCGATCTGCGAGATGTATTCCTTCGAGAAGCGATCGCCGGCGAGATCGGTCTGCGTGAGCCCTCCGGCGACGCGGAGCTGACGCAGCCGCTCGCCGAGGCGCGGTGCGCGCGGCGCTGCGTTCGTACTCACCCGGGCGGCGCGAGGAGGCATGAAACCAGAGCATGCCCATCACTTCACCAAAAAGCAATCCCCCAAAAAGGACATCCCTCAAAAGGGGCATGGACAGATCGGTTTCACGTCAACTAGCGCCGAGATGAATCACTTGACCGAGTTACTTGACAGAAGCCTGTCCAATTCGTACAGTGAGCGAACCTTGCACGACGGCCTCAGGGGTCGAGTGCAGGGGGAGCGCCAGAGGCGACCACAACGGAGGATTGGCCGGGCCGCAGTGCCAAGCCTTCGGAGGATGCCCAACCGGCGCCCGCCCGACCAAAGAGAGAGCCCCGGGAGCCGCAGCCGGGGCTCTCTCGCGTGCAGTGCGCACTCTCAGGGGTGAGGCAGCGACAGTGCGAGCTCATGAACGTGGTTCGGGGAACGAACCTGGTTCCGAGCCCGAGACCCCGCGCTCGACGAGCATCCAGCGCCGGCGCTCGACCCGGACGCGCTCGAGATCGTCGCCGAGCAGGCCACCGAGCCGGTTGTCCATCGTCGTCAGGAGCCCCCCCGCGACGAAGAGCCACGCCTCGGCGACCGGATCGCGCTCCACGTTCACGACGCCACGCTCCTGCCCGCCGCGAATCACGTCGGCGATGAAGTCGTGCACCTCACGAACCTGCGTGCGCAGCGCTTGTGCGATCACGGCATCCTCCGAGGCCTCGGTGAGGGCCTGGATCCAGAGATCGACCATACGGATCCGCGTGCGCTTCGCCATGTAGACGTCGGCGATCGCCCCGAGGCAGCCGGACGGATCGTCCACGATCGCCTGCTCGGCCAGTTCCCGAAACGCACGCCAGGCCTCGTCGAGGCAGGCGAGGTAGAGGTCGCGTTTCGAGCCGAAATGGCGATACAGGATCGGCTCGGAGATCTCGGCCTCGCGTGCGATCTCCGACGTCGTCGCCCCGCGGTAGCTCGACTTCGAGAACACGCGACAGGCCGTGGCCAACACGGCCTGTCGCCGTGCATCGGCGGAGAGACGCTGCTTCGCGAGCGTCACGCCTACGCCGCCTCCGCCATCGGCTCGGCCGCGGGGCGCCTATGCTCGATCTTTCGGATCGCGAGGACCGCGACGCCCGCCCCGCAGAGGCACAGGAGCGCCCCCACGCGAAGCGCGTCGTGGAACCCGGTCAGATAGTCGGAGCGCGATGCGACGATCGCGCCCATCACGGCGATCCCGAGCGAGCCGCCGACCTGCCGCGCGGAGTTCAGCACTGCCGAGCCGACGCCCGCCTTGTCGACGGCGACGGCGCTCATCGCGGCAGCAGTCACCGGGGTCATCGTCATGCCCATCCCGAGGCCACCGAGCAGGAGCCCGGGCAGAATCGCCCAGAAGCTCTCGTTCGCCCCGAGCGCCGTGTAGTAGAAGAGCATCGCGCTGAGCAGGGTCATGCCCCCGGCAACGAGCCAGCGCGATCCGACGCGATCGGTGAGGGCACCCGCGCGCGGCGCGATCAGGATGATGAGGATCGTCATCGGCAGGAAGCTCGCTCCGGCCTCGACCGGTGAATAGCCGAGCACGTTCTGCATGTAGAGCGAGAGGTAGAAGAACGTCCCGAACATCGCGAGCCCGACGAAGAGCATCGAGGCGTTCGCACCGCCGAACGTCCGGTTGCGGAAGAGCGACAGGTCGAGCATCGGTGCGCGCTGGTGGCGCTCGAGGAGCACGAAGCCGACCAGCGAGACTGCAGCGATCACGAAAGCGCCGAGGATGCGCGGGGACGTCCAGCCGTAGCTGCCTGCCTCGATGAGTGCATAGGTCAGCGAGAAGAGCCCCAGCGCGGAGGTCGCGAGCCCCGGCACGTCGAGGCGCTGCTCGGCCGAGGTGTCGCGCGATTCGTCGATGAAGACCGGCGTCGCGAGCAGGCCGATGAGCCCGACGGGAACGTTGATGTAGAAGATCCAGTTCCAGTTGACATGCTCGGTCAGGAGACCGCCGACGAGCGGCCCGATCGCAAGCGCCATGGCCGACACCCCGGCCCAGATACCGATCGCCCTGCCGCGCTCGCGCGGCGCGAACGTGGCAGCGATGATCGAGAGCGTCGCCGGGTTCATCAGCGCACCGCCGAGGCCCTGCACGATGCGCGCGCCGATCAGGAAGCCGCCGTTCGGTGCGAGCCCGCAGGCAAGCGATGCGCCCGTGAAGACCGCGAGCCCGACCATGAAGATGAAGCGACGCCCGAAGTAGTCCGCAAGCTTGCCGCCGACCAGCATGAACGCGGCGAACGTCAATGCATAGCCGGCGACCACCCACTCGAGCTCCGAGAGCGACATGTGCAGCGACCCGCGAATCGACGGGAGCGCGACGTTCACCACGGTGTTGTCGAGCATGATCATGAAGAGGCCGACCGAGACCGCACCGAGCGTCCACCACTTCTTGTTCTCCGGCGTCATGAAACGTTGCATCCCACTCCTTCGGCTCTGAAAGTTAGTGAGCGCTAAGTTAGCAAACGCTAACCGCCCGTGGCAACAAAAGCTGCGGGTAGATTGAGCGCCGTGACCGACGTCGTCTGGCGGCCCGACGAGCCAACGCTCGAGCACGCGAACGCCACCCGGCTCCTGCGTCGTGCCGGCGTCGCCTCCTACCCGGAGCTCGTGCGCCGCTCGGCCGCTGACCCGGCGTGGTTCTGGCCGCTCGCGATCGACGACATGGGGCTCGAATTCGCCACTCCCTGGGACTCGGTGGTCGACGTGTCGCGCGGCCTCCCATGGGCGACCTGGTTCAACGCCGCCAAGGTCTCGATCCCCCACAACTGCGTGCATCGCTGGGCGGCGCACCGGCCGGAGGCGATCGCCGCGATCGGGCTTCGCGAGGACGGCTCCCGCCGCGAGTTGACGTTCGCCGAGCTCTCGCGAGCGGTGACGCGGCTCGCCGAGCTGCTCGTCGCGCGGGGGGTCGAGCCGGGCGACCGCGTCGCGATCTTCCTGCCGATGTCGCCCGAGGTGGCGATCGCGTCGCACGCGATCGCCCACATCGGAGCGATCCAGGTCCCCCTCTTCTCGGGCTTCGCCGCGCCGGCGGTCGCCGGGCGGCTACAGGCGAGCGAAACGAAGGTCGTGATCACCCAGCGCGAATCGTCACGGCGCGGGAAAGTGCAGCCGATGCTCGAGATCCTCGAGCACGCGCTCGACGAGTGCCCCTCGGTGGAGCACGTCGTTCTTGCACCGTTCGAGCTCGACGCGTTTCCGGGGACGCTGCCGGCGGCGCAGGTCGACTCCGAGACGCCGTACCTCCTCACCTACACCTCGGGCACGACCGGCAAGCCCAAAGGCGTGGTGCACGTGCACGGCGGCTTTCTCGTCTCCATCGCGCGCGAGGTGTGCTACCAGGCCGACGTCCACGAGGGCGATGTCGTCCACTTCGCGACGGACATGGGCTGGATCATGGGCCCGTGGACCGTCGTCGGGGTCGGGGCGCTCGGAGGGACGATCGTGTTCGCCGAGGGTGCCCCCGACTGGCCGCCCGATCGGCTCTGGAAGATCGTGGAGGGTGAACGGGTGACGTCACTCGGGCTCTCACCGACGCTCGCACGCGCGCTCCTGCCACACGGCGATCCCGTCTCCGACCTCTCATCGTTGCGAACCTTCGTGACGACCGGCGAACCGTGGAATCCCGAGCCGTATCGCTGGCTCTTCGAGGACGTCGGCGGCTCGCGCGTGCCGGTGATCAACTGCACCGGTGGCACCGAGGTGGGGGCGTGCTTCCTCTCACCCACGCCGATCGGGCCGATCGCATCGTGCTCGGTCGGTGGCCCCGCGCTCGGCATGGCGATGGACGTCGTCGATGGCGAAGGACGATCGCTGGCCGGTAGCGGCGAGGTCGGAGAGCTCGTCTGCCGCCGGCCGTTCCCAGGCATGACTCGAGGCTTCTGGCGCGACGACGCCACCTTCATCGAGGCGTACTGGTCGCGCATCCCCGACGTGTGGATGCACGGTGACTGGGCCTCAGTCGACCCAGACGGCTTCTGGTTCCTGCACGGCCGCTCCGACGACACGTTGAATATCGCCGGCAAGCGCGTCGGGCCGGCCGAGCTCGAGTCGGCCGCGGTTTCGCACCCTGCTGTGCGGGAGGCGGCGGCGATCGGCGTGCCACACGAGGTGAAGGGCGAGACGGCGTGGATCTTCTGCTGCCTCCTGCCCGGGAACCATCCGACCGAGGAGCTGGCGACGTCCATCTCGGCATCCGTCAGCGACAAGCTCGGCAAGGCGTTCAAACCTGGCAGGATCTTCTTCGTGGACGCGCTTCCGAAAACCCGCTCGGCGAAGATCGTGCGCCGCGCGCTGCGCGCGGCCGCGCTGGGGAAGGACGCAGGCGATCTGTCGTCCCTCGAGAATCCGGAGTCCCTCGTCGCGATCGAGGCGGCAGTTGACTAAGGGCGTTGCACTCGTCACCGGAGGGGGACGTGGCATCGGTGCGAACGTCGCGCGGTCGCTTGCGGCAGACGGCTGGCCGGTCGTCGTCGCGGCACGTTCGCGCGACCAGGTCGACGCGGTCGCGGCTGAGATCGGCGGACGGGGGCTCGAGCTCGACGTCACCTCGCGCGAGTCCGTCGAACGTGCCGTCGGTGAGGCGGGTGACGTCGATTTGCTCGTCGCGAACGCCGGCATTGGCACCCATGGCGAGACGACCTGGGAGGTCGATCCCAGCGAGTGGTGGCGTCTTTCGAGGTCAACGTGCTCGGTGTGCACCTCTGCTGCAGAGCTGTGATCCCCGGCATGCTCGCGCGCGGCAATGGACGCATCGTGATCACCGGGAGTGGCGCGTCGTACCTCCCGGGAGCGTCATCGACCGGATATCCCGCCTCGAAGGCCGCCGTGGGTCGCTACGCCGAGACGCTCGCGAACGAGCTCGAGGGACGCATTCCGGTATTCGTCATCTCGCCGGGCCTCGTGCGCACCGAGCTCACCTCCTCGCTCTCGGACGACGCTCCCTGGACACCGCCGGAGCTCGCGCCGGAACTCGTGCGCAAGCTCGCGACCGGGCGCTACGACGAGCTCGCAGGGCGATATCTCCACGCCGAGCACGACGACGTCGACGACCTCCTCGCACGGATCGACGACGTGCGCGAGCACGACCTGAACGCCATCCGCGTCCGGCGCTAGTGCTCCGTTCCTGAAGTTCCGCGATGATCCTGGCGAGCGAAAAGCACGTCGGGCAAGGACGCAGGGAGCCCCGATAGCCGTGTTCTGTCGGGAGCGGCCGAGGACGCGGCCCGGCGCTTGCCCACCGACTGCCGCTTTTGCAGCCGCCAGGGCGCGCGAGACGGTCAACCGCCCGAGAACGACGATGCCACGGCCGGGCACCTGGGTTGCGTGGGCGCCCGGGCAGTCGAGTACCCCACACGAACTCCGGGCCGACCGTGTCATCACGCACCGTCCACGTGGCCGCGACCACGTCTCGTCCCGAGCACCCGGCGCGGCGAAGACCCGCAGCCCATCGCCCTCCTCGCGAGCGGCGCCGCAGACGAAGCAATGGGGGACGGAGAAGCCAGGTCGGGCGACTCGACCGCCCGGGCATGCCGCCACGCGACCGGTCCCGGCGAGGCGAGACTCACCTCGGCATGACGGACCTCGGCGATCAACGCGTCGCCCGCCGAGACCCGCCTTGGTCGTCGAGGCGCAGCGCCTCGTCGAGAGAGGCAGCGGCGGCCTCGGTGTCTCCTCGACGTCCGCGCCGCCGAACTCGTGCGCGATCACCGCGCACGAAGAGCCGCCGTTCCCGGAGCCTTCCGGCCCGCGGAAGCGCCGATCGATCACGATGGCCATACTGGCGCCCAGGATGCGTGCCGCTCGCCTGCGCCTGTACCTGATCGTCTTGCTGGTCGTCGCGGCGATTCTCAGCGTCGTCGGCAACAAGTCGCATTCACCCCTCATCGGCTGGCTGAGCTTCGCGGTCTTCCTCGGCGCCCTCGCGCTGTACGTCACGTGGCGCCGCGCCGCGCTGAGCGAGCGCCGTGGTAGAGTTTTCGACCGAGAGGCGAAAACTACCGATGCGGATCGCACTCGCTCAGATCAATAGCGTCGTCGGCGATGTCGACGGCAACGCGGCTCGCGTGGTCGAGTGGCTCGCGGAGGCGCGAGCTGCGGGCGCCGACCTCGTGCTCTTCCCCGAGCTCGTCGTCACCGGCTACCCACCCGAGGACCTCCTGCTCCGCCCGGGTTTCATCCGCGCCGCACGCAGGGCCGTCGAGGAGGTCGCGCGCGCGACGCACGGGATCACCGCGCTCGTCGGCGCGCCTCATCTCGATGCCGATCTCTACAACGCGTGCTTCACGCTCGCCCACGGCGAGGTGCGGAACGTCTACCGGAAGCGGTACCTGCCGAACTACGGCGTCTTCGATGAGGATCGCTACTTCGCTCCGGGGGACGACCTCGTGCTGCTGCATTTCGGCGAGGTCGTGGTCGGCCCGACGATCTGCGAGGACATCTGGCAGCCCGGGCCACCGGCAACCGATCTCGCTTTGCTGGGGGCGCAGCTCGTCGCGAACATCTCGGCGTCGCCCTTCCACGTCGGCAAGGACCGCGAGCGGGAGGAGATGCTGAAGGTTCGGGCGACCGACAACTCCTGTTTCATCGCGCTCTGCAACGCCGTCGGCGGCCAGGATGAACTGATCTTCGACGGGCATTCAGTCGTTCTGGACGACGAAGGAGACGTGCTCGCACGGGCGGCAGGCTTCGAAGAGCAGCTGCTCGTCGTCGACATCGACCCGGTCGCGGCAGTCGGACGCCGGCTGCGCGACGTGCGCCGGCGCTCGCTTGCACGCGACCGCGCACCGGCGAAAGCGACGACGGTCGAATTGGCTCCGCCGCAGAGCCAAGGACGGTCGGCGCATCCAGAGCTCGCACCGCAGCTCGACGACCTCGAGCAGATGCGCCTCGCGCTCGAACTCGGCCTACATGACTACGTCACGAAGAACGGCTTCGGCGACGTCGTGATCGGCATCTCGGGTGGCATCGACTCCGCGCTGACAGCCGCTCTCTGCGTGGAGGCACTCGGCGCCGAACGCGTGCACGGCGTCTCGATGCCTTCGCGCTACTCGTCGACGGGGACGCGCGACGATGCGGGCCGGCTGTGCGAGGCACTCGGCATCGATTTCCGCGAGATCGCGATCGAGCCGATGGTCGAAGCGTATACCGGCGCGCTGCGAGAGCACTTCGCCGGTCGCGAGAGCGACCTCACCGAGGAGAACCTGCAGGCGCGCATCCGCGGCACGATGCTGATGGCGCTCTCGAACAAGTTCGGCTGGCTGGTGATCGCGACGGGCAACAAGTCGGAGCTCTCGGTCGGTTATTCGACACTGTACGGCGACCTCGCGGGCGGCTTTGCGCTGATCAAGGACGTCTACAAGACCGACGTCTTCCGCCTCTCACGCCGGCTGAACGAGCGTGCGGGCGCGGAGCTCATCCCCGCGTCGATCATCGAGCGGGCGCCGAGTGCCGAGCTGCGCGACGACCAGCTCGACGAGGACTCACTGCCGCCCTACCCGTCACTCGACAAGGTGCTCGAGGCATACGTCGAGCTCGACCGGTCGCGCGAGGAGCTCGGCCAGGACGGCTTCGATCCCGAAGTCGTCGATCGGGCGCTCGCGATGGTCGACCGCGCCGAGTACAAGCGCCGCCAGGCTCCGCCAGGGGTGAAGCTGCGCCCGAAGGCCTTCGGCCGAGATCGGCGCACGCCGATCACCAACCGCTGGCCCGGCTAGCGGCGTCCGGCCGCCCCGGCCGGTCTTGGCCACGCCACTTCCGGACATGGCCAGGGACTGTCCCCAGACACGTCCGCTCGAGACATGGCCAGGGACTGTCCCCAGACACGTCCGCTCGAGACATGGCCAGGGACTGTCCCCAGACACGTCCGCTCGAGACATGGCCAGGGACTGATGCTCCTATGACGTGTCAAGTCATG
>JBBSEJ010000081.1:0-9661 GCA_038239825.1 Gaiellales bacterium | reverse complement strand
GGGATGCCCTTTCCTCCGCAAGTCACCGGCGCGATCTGCACCGAAACGCGCGGCAATCCGTTCTTCGTCGGCGAGGTCGTCCGGGGCTTCGTCGACCAGGGCCTCGACCCGAGCGGCGTCCCGATCGATCCTGCCGGCTGGGCTATCCCACCGACCGTCCGTGAGGCGATCGCGCTCCGCATCGCCCGCCTGTCCGAGCAGGCGCGCCGCCTCCTCGTGGTGGCGTCCGCTTTCTCGGGCAGCTTCGACTTCGCCACACTTGCCGCAGCGAGCGAGCTGCCGGACAACGAGTTGTTGGGCGCCCTCGACGAGGCGCTCGCCGCCGGCTTTGTCCAGTCGGGGGCCGACGGTCCGGAGTCGTATGAGTTCACTCACGCGCTCGTCAGGCATGCGCTCTACGGTGAGCTCGGGCCGAGTCGCCGCGCCCGGTTACATCGCCGCATCGCGCAGTCGATCGAGCGGGTGCATGAGGGGATGGAGGATCGCGTGGCGGCTGAGCTCGCCGTCCAGTACCACCGCTCGCGAACGCTTGCCGGGGCTGCGCACGGGATCGGCCATGCGCTAGTCGCCGCCGAGCAGGCCGAGAGGCGATCGGCGCAGGCAGAGGCGGTCGGCTTTCTCCGCATGGCTGCGGATCTCTCCGACGATGCGGGTGCGTCGCGCCGCGGCGAGGTACTCAGCCGTCTCGCCCTCGGACTGGTAGGGGCGTTGCAGGTCGAGGAAGGACTGGAGATGGTCGAGGGGGCGATCGCCGCGATGCGCGAGGCGCACGTCCCGGACGTCGATATCGCAGCCTTTCTCGAGCGCGTGGCGGCGCTCTGCCAGGAGGCCGGCGCTCCGCAGAAGGCCGTGGAGTCGCTCGTCCAGCAGGGCCTTGCGCTCGTCGGCGGCACGAGAGATCTACTCTGGGCCCGCCTCCAACTCGCGACGTACCCGATCGAGCCGCTCTCGGCGGGCCCGTTCACCGCCGGGCGCTGGCTCGGCTTCGAGGAGGACGCGGTGCGCATCGCCCGCGAGCAGGGCGATGCGACCGACCACGCACGAACCGTCGTCCTCTTCTCGTGGCTCGGAGGACGCCGCCAGACGACAGACGAGTTTCTCGAGCGGGTGCGGAGTTGGGAGGAGCCGGCGGCGCGGATCCACGGGCTGAGCGTCGTGATCAGGAGCCTGATCATCTGGCACGGCGGCTGGGCCGACGTCGAGCCGATCTGCGCCGAGCTCCGCGACCTCTCCGACCGAGTCGGCTCCGTCGTCGGCCGCGGGCACGCCACGGTCTACCTCGCGCATCCGCAGATCGCGCGCGGCGAGCTGGAGGCGGCACGCGAAACCGCCACGGAGGCCGAACGGGTGGTCGCCCGGCTCGGTTCTGAGCACCGACTGCACACGAGCCTGCGCTTCGTCCAGTTGATGCTCGCCGACTACGAGGACGGCGACTTGCGCTCGATCGCGAGCATGCGGCTCGCGAAGGCTCGAGACCCACGGACGCCGCCAGAGATGACCGCGCTCCACATCGCGACGGCTGCGTACGCCCACGCCCGCAGCGGCGACGAGAGCGAGGCGCTTCAACTGCTCAGCTGGTTGGTGCCGCTGCTCGAGCGGCTCGGCCCCACCACGATCAACCAGAGCGCCTCCGTGTCCTTCTCCGTTGCTGCCCTCTGGCATCTCGGTCGAGCCGAGTACGCCGAGCGGCTTCGCCGGCTCGCTCGTGCGATCATCGCCGAGGGCGTCGGCGACTATACGCCGACCTCGTCCCTGCTGACGATCGCACGGGCCTCGGCGCTGCTCGCCGAGGTCGACGAGGCGCGGAAGGCGTTCGCGAGCGCCAGAGCCGATCTACGCGCGGGCGGCAGGTTCCCGCTGGTGGCGCTCGCCGACTACGACGAGGCGTCGGCCGTGAGCACCGTGGAACCCGCGGTTGCCGCAGTCCACGCCGAGGCAGCGCGCGAGCAGTTCGAGCGCCTTGGAATGAGCGGCTGGGCTCGCCGGGCGGACCGGCTCCGCGCAAACCTCGCTCCGGCACGGCCGAGCGGTCTGACCAGGCGCGAGGTCGAGGTGCTGGGCCTGCTCGCTGCCGGTCGGACAAACCGTGAGATCGCGGCGGAGCTCGTCCTCAGCGTCCATACGGTCGAGCGTCACCTGGCGAACGTGTACTTGAAGATCTGCGCGCGCAACCGCGCCGACGCCGGTGTTTTCGCCGTCACGCACGGGCTCGCCAGAACTACATAGCTCCGATCGTGCGATTTACATGGTTTCGGGGATGGCGGCGCACGCAACCGGGCGTAGCGTCGAGACGTGCACGCGCTCGTCATCTCCTATGCGCTCGAGGGAGCGACTGCGGTGGAGCATTCGGAGCTCTGCGAGCAGCTCGCGCCCGCCGTCGCAGCTGCGCCGGGCCTCATGTCGGCGACGTGGCTGGCGAACGAGGCGACCGGTCGCTTCGGCGGCTTCTACGTCTTCGCGGCGAGGCCCGACTTCGACCGCTTCGTTGCCAGCGAGCTCTTCGATGCCGTCCGCTCGCTTCGGTCGGTTCGTGATCTCGTCGAGGCCGACTTCGCAATCTCGGAGCGGCCGACGGCAATCACACGCGGCTTGCCCGACGCCGGGGCAGGAGGAACGTGAACGCCTAGCCGTGGCTTGCAAGCTCGACACGCTTCGCCCCGCGAGACCCAGCTCAACGCTCGGTTTCGCGCCCATTACCTCGAAAGGAGCCGAAATGAGACGAGGAATCTTCATCATCGCCGCCGTCGTGTCGCTGGTGGGCATGCCCGGAGTCATTTCAACTGCGTCGGCCGGGCCAATTGTCGACCCGAGCACGTTGCAGCCGCCGCCGCCGAACGCGGTCTGCCGCGATGATGGCCGTCAGATCATCTGCGACACGTTCGTCGACGATTTTGCCGTAAACCAGCCGATCAATGACTTCGAGCTCCCCTGCGGGACGATCTATGAGACCAGCCACTATCACGGCGCCGGCACGCGCTGGTATGTGAATCACAAGATCGTGAAACGACACGTCGCTGCAAGCCTGGACGGAACCTGGAGCCTGTCGCCGACGGGGGCGGGGCCGACGGTGAAGATCAGCGGCAATTGGAGCTTCTGGACCGTCTGGACGACGCCGGGAGACGACTCGACGGCCGTGGATCGGAGCAGCAGTGGAAGCGACTTCAAGGTCAGTGCTCCGAGATTCGGGGTGATCGTCCACGACGCAGGACACACCTACCCCGATGGAACCCACCACGGGACGACGGCGGAGTTCCCGTTCACGCCGGAGGTCAAGGCAGCCCTGTGCGCAGCGCTTACGCCGTAACCTGACCTCCGTTTGCACCTGTAGGCCGACCTCTGAGGCCAGCCACCATCCGAGGTCAATCCAACTCGCTTTCCGACGACGCTTACGAACCGCGTGATCAAGGACAGCACGCCGGACCGGTGCTTCGGCTGCTGATCCGGCTCGGCGCACCAATGACACGAGGAGAAAAGACATGAAAAGAATTGTTCTGGCTGGAGCACTGACGCTCGCCATCTCCGCGCTGGTAGCGATACCCGCACATGGAACCCGGCCGGGGAAGAACGGGCCGATCGTGTTTCAACATTCTGGCGGCCGCCTGTGGCTGGTCGACTCAGACGGGACCCGCCTCCGCAAACTCACAACGACGAAGGGGCGGCTGGACGACAACAACCCCGACTGGTCGCCGGACGGCTCGCAGATCGTGTTCGAGCGCTGCCAGCAGATCTGCCAGATCTGGAAGATCAACGCGAACGGCACGGGACTCGGAATCCTCGGCCCCCCCGGCGTGGATCGGGGCCAGCCCTCGTACTCGCCCAACGGGGCGCTGATCGCCTACTCGCGCGGTTGGGGCGGCGTCCAGAACGACCAGATCAAGTTCGCCGAGATCTACGTGATGAACGCGGGGGGCGCCGGCGCGCGGCAGCTCACCCACGTGACGACTGGAAAGCCCTTCTCGGCGGATGTCGAATACCCGGCGTGGTCACCGAACGGAAAGCAACTGGCCTTCACGCTGCACAACTCGAAGACGGGCGACCCGGCAGGCGGCCGGGCACTCTTCGTCATCAACGCCGACGGGTCGGCGCTCCATCAGGTCACGCCGTGGGAGCTGAACGGCGGCGGCAAGCCAGACTGGTCACCCAACGGGAAGCTCATCCTCTTGCGTCTCGTCTCGCCCGCGCACCCCGATCGCGGCAACCTGGCCACGATCCATCCGGACGGCAGCGGCCTGAAACGGCTGACGAACTACCCGGAGCGGACCCTCATCTCCGGATCGTTCTCCCCCGACGGGAAGTGGATCACCTTCTGCCGGTTCACCACGTATGACTACCCCTCAATCTTCGTCATGCGGTCGATCGGCACCGGCATTCGCCAGGTGACCCCGAGCGGCGTCCACGGGATCGCCTTTGCGGCGGACTGGGGGCCGGCGCGCTAACTGCAAGGGCGGGTCAATTCCACTTCCACCTCCAGCTCGCCTGCGGACTGGTCGCCTTCAAGAAACCCCGCTCCGCCCACATCACCGCAGCGCAACCGGGATAGGCCCCCATCAGCAGGACTCGGTAGAGAGCCGACGGGGAGACTCGAACTCCCGACCCCTTCATTACGAGTGAAGTGCTCTACCAGCTGAGCTACGTCGGCGTGGAGCTTGCTCGAGGAGCGCGCCCAGTGTAGCCGTGGGGCTTTCCTTACTTCGGGGGGCGCCTGCTGCTGGCGATCGTCGCGACCGCCTCGACCGCCGCCGCAAGGCCGAGCGGCGTCACGCGCACGGAGGATGCACGCCGCTCGCCGCGCCTCCGCGTCGTCGCAGGAGTGACCGTCGCAGGCGCCGCCTCGTCGGTGAGCGCGGTCACGAGCGAACGGCGCGCGCGGAAGAGAAGCGTCTCGACCGCCGCCTGCGACAGGCCGAGCTCCTCGGCGATCTCCTTGTAGGAGAGCCCCTGCCATTCGCGCAGGAGCAAGGCCCGCCGCTGCTGGGCCGGCATTCCCTCGAGGGCCTCGGGCAGCCGGAGCAGCTCATCACGCGACGGGTCGTAGGAGGGAAGGATGTCCTGCATCGCGTCGAGGTCGCCGGGCGACTCGACGCGGCGGCGGCGAAACGACGAGCGCTGGCGCGTCAGGCAGACGTTCTCGGCGATCTTGTAGAGCCAGGCCGACTCGAACTGCGGGTCGATGCCACGCTTCAGCCCGCGGAAGGCGTTGAGGAACGTCGACTGCACCGCATCCTCGGCCTCCTCACGGCTGCCGAGCTGGTGCAGGCAGAACGCATGGATCTGCCGTGCGTAGCGCTCGTAGAGATCTCGCGTCGCGACAGCTTCGGGTGCCCCGCGATGCGGGGTGACCTCGGTTGCGCGGCCTGTGGACGGAACAGCGACCAACGAATTTCTCTCCCTGGATTGGACGCGCCGCCCGCCCGAACGGCACGCCCCTCAGCTTGGGCGCCTGGACAGAAATAGCAAGCCTCCGAAAGGGTTAGCTGCGCAATTCGGCCGCGAGGCGAATGAAGAGCGCCTCGAATGCGAGCTGCGGCGCGAGATTGAACTCCTCGAGTCGCCGCCACGTCTCGCGAACGGCCTCCGCGGCCCGCTCGGCGCCGATGAGCCGTTCCCGCGTCGCGTCGGCGCGAAGATCGTCGAGCCGGTCGAGATGAATCGCCGCCTCCCCGGCCCCGACGGCGACCGCGACGAGATCGCGGTACCAGGCGGCGAGCTCCTCGAGCTGCGCGAGCAGCTCCTCCCGTTCGGCGCCACGGCCCGCGCGCTTCACCCGCTGGTCGAGCTCGCGCGCCGTCAGGTCGAGATCCTTGCTGCGCGCCTCCTCACCGTCGCGCGCCTCGGCGCCGCGAGCCTGCGCGCCCGCGACGAGTGCGGCAGCCGCATCCGCCGGCTCGAACGCCGGGTCGCGGTACACCGCCCGCGCCTGCTCGACGAGGACTCGACGCCGCTCGACCGAGCTCGGGTCGAGCAGGCGCTCGAGCCGGTCCAGCCGTCCCGCCGCCACGCGGGCGAGCGCCGCGCGGCTCGCGTCGTCGAGGTGCGGCGCACGGAGATCGACGAGCTCACGGATCGCCCGCTCGGACAACCGGTGGAACGGCACGAGCTGGCAGCGGGACCGCAGCGTCTCCGGGATCGGCCCGAGGTCGTCGGCGATCAACACGATCACGGCGTAGGACGGCGGTTCCTCGAGATCCTTCAGCAGCGCATCGGCGGCGTCCTCGTTCAGCAGGTGCGCCCGCTGGATCAGGTAGACGCGCCGGTCGGCTTCGAACGGCCGCATGTGCAGGTCTCGGCGCAGCTCGCGGATCGCGTCGATGCGGATCATCTCGCCGAGCGCGTCGAGCTCGTACAGATCGGAATGGAACTCGCGCTCGGTCCCGAGGAGCGACCGCGCGAACGTGCGCGCGACCTCACGCTTGCCCACACCCGGCGGCCCGTGGAAGAGGTAGGCGTGGGCCGGCCCCTCGCGAAGCGCGGCGTCGAGCATGCGCCCGGCCTCGGCCTGCTCAGAGAAGCGCGCGAACGTGCTCACGAACCTCCTCCGCGATCTCGTCTGCCGCCCGCGCGCCATCGATCGCGACGATCCGCTCCGGGTGCTGCGCGGCGAGCGCGCGATACGCCTCGTCGACCGTGCGCATGAAGCCTTCGCCCTCGCGTTCGATCCGGTCGGGATCGCCGCCACCTCGCCGCTTCGCTTCTGCGGGGTCGAGCAGGACGAGAAACGTGCGGTCGGGCTGCAGCCGGCGCGTGACGGTGAGATTGAGCTGGAGGACGCTGTCCTCCCCGAGCCCGCGCGCCGCGCCCTGGTAGGCGACCGACGAGTCGATGTAGCGATCGCAGACGACGTCGTCGCCGCGTGCGAGCGCCGGCCGGATCGCGCGCTCGACGTGCTCGGCCCGCGCTGCGGCGTAGAGCGCAGCCTCCGCCCAGGGCGACATGTCGTCGCCGTGCAGCACCACCTGCCGCACGGCCTCACCGACCGGGGTGCCGCCCGGCTCGCGGGTCTCGAGGACGGTGCGTCCCTGCTCGCGCAGCCACGCGGCGAGCAACCCGGCCTGCGTGCTCTTGCCTGACCAGTCGACACCTTCAAACGTCACGAACATCCACCGCCTAATCTACGGGCTCGATGCGGGCGGTCGTCACCGGCGGGGCAGGCTTCATCGGGTCCAACCTCGTGGACTCGCTGGTCGCGCGCGGCGACGAGGTCACCGTCGTCGACAATTTCGCCTCGGGCAAACTGGAGCAGCTGAACCCCGCTGCGACCCTGCTCGAGCACGACATCCGCGAGCCGTTCTCCGTCGAGGCCGACGTCATCTTCCACCTCGCGGCCCAGGCCGACGTGCAGACCTCGATGAAGCGGCCCGAGTACGACGCGGCCGTCAACGTGATCGGCACGGTGAACGTGCTGCAGTCCGCACCCGGCGCGCAGGTGATCTTCGCGTCGTCGGGAGGGGCGGGCTACGGCGAGTGCGCCGAGCCGGCAGGCGAGAGCACGCCGTTCCTGCCCGAGTCGCCGTATGGAATCGCGAAAAAATGCGGGGAGGAGTACCTCGCGGGGTGGAACCGCATCCACGAAACGGCGCACGTCTCGCTCCGCCTCGGGAACATCTACGGCCCACGGCAGGACGCAGGGCTCGAGGGCGGCGTCGTCGCGATCTTCCTCGAGCGTCTCGCGCGTCGCGAGGAGACGCTGATCTTCGGCCCCGGGACGCAGAGCCGCGATTTCGTCTACGTGGGCGACGTCGTCGCCGCGCTCCTCACGGTGACCGGCGACGGGGGCGGGCCGTTCAACGTCGGCACGGGCTTTGCGACGACGGTGAGCGAGTTGCATCGCGCGTGCGCGGCGGTCGCGGGCGTGACGGCGGAGCCACGGCACGAACCAGCACGGCTCGGCGACATCCAGCGCTCGGTGCTCGACGCGACGCGAATCGAGCGCGAGCGCGGCTGGCGTGCGCAGGTCTCGCTCGACGACGGCCTCGCGCGAACCTGGGCGTGGATGCAGGAGGCGCACGCGGCGTAGCGAAAACGGGCAGCCGTGGATGCGCCGCTGTCAGCCCCCGACGCGCTGATCCGCCCCTGGAGGACTGCGACTCTCGTCGCGAGCCTCGTCGCGGCGATCGAATTGATCCTGCTGCTCGGAGCGGGCGTGCTGATTCTCGCCAAGCCGCTGTCACACGCCGTGCGCCGGCACGCGGAGGCGGCCGCGCTCGCTCCCGTCAAAAAGCAGGTCGAGGTCGCGAAGACGGCGGTCGTCACCCTGCCGAAGCTGACACGCAACGAGACGGGGGTGTATGTGCTGAACGGCAACGGCCGCTCGGGCGCCGCCGCCGGTGAGGCGCGGAAGCTGTCGGCGTTCGGCTACCGCGTGCCCGCCACCGGGAATGCGAAGCGCCAGGACTACGCAACCACCGTCGTCATGTTCAGGCGCGGCTACCAGGCCGACGCCCACCGCCTCGCACGCGACCTGCACGTGAAGATCGTCGGGCCGCTCGACGGGTTGAAGCCGGCGGCTCTGCACGGTGGGCAGCTCGCCGTCCTGCTCGGCGCGCGCTAGCAGGCACCCTTGCCGGCGTTCACACGCACGAGCGCTGCGTTGTAGTCATCGCCGCCGTCGGCCGGCAAAGCGTTCTGGTCGAGCTCCGTATAGCGCTCGAGGTAGGTGTAGGCGCTGCGGTAACAGCCGATCCCGAACGCGTACTCACCGGCCGAGAGCCAGGTTGCGGGATTCGCCGGCTGGCGGTGCACGCCCTCGAGGTAGTAGGCGAAGACGACCCGCGGCGGCGCGTTTCGCTGCTCGGCGGCGAGCGCCTGGGCCCAGTCGGGCTCGACGAGGAGCGGATCGACCGAGTGCGCGCGTCGTGCGAGCCGCACGGCGTGCGCGGGCGGCGAGGCGCCGAGCGCCTCGGTCGCCCACCGCTCGCCGAGCCACGGCAGAAGCAGCGCGCCGCCCGCGAGCAGTGCGACTCCCGCCGCCGCGAGCTGCGCGAACGGCGAGACGCGGCGCCGCGGCCAAGCGTTCGCCGGCACACTGCCCGCGAGGGCGCCCGCGACGAGGAACGCGGGCACCGACACTGCGGCGAAATCCCAGTCGACGTCGATGAGCCCGTGCACGAGGTAGGCCGGGAAGACGAGCGCGAGCGCGAGGTCGTGGCCGCGCGGCCGGCGCCAGAGCGGGCGCAGGAGTGAAAGGCCCGTGAGGACGAACAGGATCAGGCCGACGACCCCCGCCTCGGTGAGGAACTGCAGCGGCAGGCTGTGGGGCTCGATCGTCGTGTCGAGATACGAGAGGCGATAGCGCAGGTTCGTCAGCTGGAACGTGCCCGCGCCTGTGCCTGCGAGCCGGTGGTGCTGCCAGCCGTCGAGCGCCTGCCGCCACCAGACGAAGCGGAAGTTCGAGCTCGTGTTCGCGAGGCGGCCCCCACCGTTCCCGACCGTGCCCGACCCGCCGCCCTTGAGGACGACGACCACGCTGAGCGCAAGCGCGACGGCGATACCAGTGGCCACGAGCACGCGGCGGGAGACGCGAGGCAGCGGCACCCGGCGCAACAAGGCGGCCGCGGCGGCGCCGGCAAGGAGCAGCACGCCGAAGATCACCCCGTCCCGCCAGCGGACGTGGGACGACTGGCCGTTGCCGGTCACCCCGGGCAGCGCGAAGGCGATCCCGACG
>JBBSEJ010000080.1:0-9702 GCA_038239825.1 Gaiellales bacterium | reverse complement strand
TTCATCAAGTCGGCGCCCATGTCGATCGCGTTGCGCGAGCGGGCGATCGACGAGGTCGTCGTGCACTCCGGCCAACACTGGGATCCCGAGATGTCCCAGGTGTTCTTCGACGAGCTCGACCTGCCGGAGCCCGCCTACCGGCTCGACCTGCGCACCGCCGACCCGGCGGCGATGGCCGCCCCGATTCGGACGGTGGTCGAGCGCGAGCAGCCCGACTGGGTGCTCGTCTACGGCGACACGTCAACGACCGTAGCGGGAGCACACGCAGCCGGGGACGTCCGCGTCGCGCACGTCGAAGCCGGGCTCCGGAGCTTCGACCTCGAGATGCCGGAGGAGCGCAACCGCATCGAGGTCGACCGGATCTCGGCGCTCCTGCTCGTGCCCGACGAGCGATCCGCACGACAGCTCGAGTCGGAGGGAGCGGCCGGCCGGATCGCGGTGGTCGGCGACGTGATGGCCGACGCGACGAGGATCTTCGCGCCCGTCGCAGCGCGACGCGCGACCCGTCGACGCGAGGCGTACGCCGTCGTGACCATCCACCGGGCGGCGAACACCGAGCCGGAGCGCTTGCGGGCGATCATCGACGCGGTGAACGCGACCGGCCGGCGGTTCGTCTTTCCGGTACATCCGCGCACGCGGCATGCGCTCACGGCCGGGCGCATCGAGCTCGGGCAGGCAGTCGATGCGGTCGAGCCGCTCGGCTACCTCGAGATGCTCGCGCTCGTCGGTGGTGCGGACGCGGTCGTCACCGATTCGGGGGGCCTCCAGAAGGAGGCGTACTGGCTCGGCGTGCCCTGCGTCACCGTCCGCCCGAGCACGGAGTGGGTCGACACTGTTGCCGCGGGAGCGAACATCCTCGTCGAGCCGAGCGGCATCGCCGAGGCGCTCGCGAGCGCGCGCTTCCCGACCGCTGCACCACCGCTCTACGGAGACGGGCACGCTGCCGGGCGCATCGCCACGGCGCTGTACCCTTGACCGCCGTGCCCGAGTCGTCCGTTTACGACGTCGCAGTCATCGGTGCCGGCTACGTCGGTGTCCCGCTTGCGGCGACGTTCGGCGAAGCCGGTCAGCGTGTGCTCCTCGTCGACGTGGAACCGGCCCTCGTCGCCTCCCTCAACCGCGGCGAGAGCCACATCGAGGACGTGACCGACGATCGCCTCGGCGCGCTGACGGAGAAGGGACTCGTGGTCGCGACAACCGACTACGAGGTCGTGAAGCAGGCCCACGCAGTCCTGATCGCCCTGCCAACACCGCTGTCGCAACAGCGCGAGCCCGACCTCTCGTACATCGAGCGAGCAGCTCGAAGCCTCGGGCCCGTCCTCCAGCGAGGCCAGGTGGTCGTGCTCGAATCGACGACCTGGCCGGGCACGACGCGTGAGATCCTGCAGCCGATCCTCGAGGAAGGTTCGGGCCTCAAGGCCGGCGCCGACTTCCACCTCGCGATGTCACCCGAGCGCGTCGACCCCGGCCGTGAGGACTGGACGACGAAGACGACGCCCAAGGTCGTCGGCGGCCTCTCGCAGGCGTGCACCGCCGCCGCCGCCGCCGTCTACCGCACGGCGATCGACACCGTGCACGAGGTCTCGACGCCCGACGCCGCCGAGCTGACGAAGCTGCTCGAGAACATCTACCGCGCCGTCAACATCGCACTCGTCAACGAGCTCGCGCAGTTGTGCGACCGGATGGAGATCGACGTCTGGGAGGTGATCGAGGCGGCAGCGACCAAGCCGTTCGGGTTCGCGTCGTTCAAGCCGGGACCCGGCCTCGGCGGCCACTGCATCCCGATCGATCCCTTCTATCTCACGTGGAAGGCGCGCGAGTTCGACTTCTCGACGCGCTTCATCGAGCTGGCCGGCGAGGTGAACAACAACATGCCGTATTTCTGCCGCTCGCTCATCTCGCAGGCGCTGAACCACGGTGCCCAGAAGTCGGTGAAGGGAGCGAAGATCCTGATCATCGGAGTGGCGTACAAGCCCGACATCGGCGACATGCGAGAGACACCGGCCTTGAAGCTGATCGACCTGCTCAGGACTGCAGGTGCCGACGTCGCCTACCACGACCCGTTCGTGCCGGAGTTCGACGACATGCGCTCGGCGCCGCTTCAGCCGGAGGACTACGACTGCGTCGCGATCGTGACCAACCACTCGGGGATCGACTTCGGCGACGTCGTCCGGCGAGGCAGCGTGATCGTCGACTTCCGCAACGCGACCAAGGGTCACGAGGTCGACGGCAAGGTCTGGAAGCTTTGACGCGGGTCGGTGTCGTCGGCCTCAACTACTGGGGGCCGAACCTCGTCCGCAACTTCGACGAGCTCGCCAACCTCACGTGGATCTGCGACCTCGAACCGGCCCATCTGCTGCCGACCGCGGCACGGTATCCCCACGCGCGGGCAACCGAGAGCTACCACGATCTGCTCTCGGACGAAACCCTCGAGGCGGTCGTGATCGCGACCCCCGTGCCGACGCACTTCGAGCTCGCGAAGCAGGCACTCGAAGCGGGCAAGCACGTGTTCGTCGAGAAGCCGCCTGCCATGCGCGCCGTCGAGATCGACGAGCTCGTCCGGATGGCCGACGAGCGCAACCTGGTGCTCATGCCCGGGCATCTCTTGCTCTACCACCCCGGCGTGCTGAAGCTGAAGGAGCTGATCGACGCCGGCGAGCTCGGCGAGGTGCTCTGCGTCTATGGCAACCGGGTGAACCTCGGCATCGTGCGTAAGAACGAGAATGCCTTGTGGTCGCTCGGGGTGCATGACCTCTCGGTGATCCTCCATCTGGTCGACGAGGATCCCGAGCTTGCCTCGGCGCAGGGCAGCGCCTCGATCACCGAGGGCGTGGAGGACGTCGTCTTCTGCTTCCTTCGCTTCCCGAGCGGGAAGATCGCTCACATGCACCTCTCGTGGCTCGACCCGCACAAGATGCGCAAGATGACGGTCGTCGGAAGCGAGAAGATGGTCGTGTTCGACGACATGGAGCCCGAGCGAAAGGTGACGGTGTACGAGAAGAGCGCAGGGAGCTCGGGTCAGCTCCATTCCGGCAACATCTTCATCCCGAAGATCTCGACGGCCGAGCCGCTTCGCCTCGAGTGCACGCACTTTCTCGAGCTGATCGATGGGCAGCACGATCGCGGCAAGGTCGCGCGTGACGGCGCCCGAGTCGTGCGCGCACTCGAGCTGTTGACGGAGTCGCTGGGTGAGCGCTGAGGTTCATCCGACCGCGGTCGTCCACGCAGGGACGATCCTCGGAGACGGAGCTCGTGTACTCGAATTCGCCGTCGTCGGCAAGCAGCCGACCCTCGGCGCCGCATCGACGGCGAAACGCGAGCCGCTGCCGCCCACGCGGATCGGCGACGGCTCGGTCGTATCGACCGGTGCGATCGTCTTTGCAGGGTCGACGGTCGGTGCCAACTGCGTCATCGGCGACCAGTCGTGCATCCGCGAGCGGGTCGAGGTGGCGGACGACTGCATCGTGGGCCGTGGCTCGCTGATCGAGAACGACACGACCATCGGTGCGCATACGCGCATCCAGGCCGGCGCCTACATCACCGCATACTCGACTCTCGAGGAAGACGTGTTCATCGCACCATGCGTGGTGACGACGAACGACAATTTCATGGGCCGCACCGAGCAGCGCAGGGCGCTCTTGAGGGGGCCGACGATCCGTCGCGGCGCACGCATCGGCGGGGGCGCGATTCTCTGCCCGGCCGTCGAGGTCGGCGAGGAGGCATTCGTCGGTGCGGGTGCCGTCGTGACGAAGGATGTTCCGGCCGGCAAGCTCGTCGTCGGCTCGCCTGCCCGCGTACTGCGCGACGTCGAGGCGGCTGAGCTGCGCTCGAACGGCGGCTGAGACGAATCAGCCCCCGCGTGTGAGTGCCAGCCGGTAGGGAACCGGCTCGGCGTTTCTCCGCACGAGCTTCAGCTCGAGGTAATACGTGCCCGTCTGCACGGCCCGGTAGGAAAGCCGTGCCTGCCCGGCGACGAGTCGCGACCGGGCGACGCGCGCCTCCTGTGCCGCGAGACCCTCGACGCGGGCGGTTCCCGGCACCCAGAGCGCCATGCGCACGGATCCCCGTAGGCCGGGGCTGACGCGGGCGAAGAGCCGCCGGCCCTCGTCGAGATGGACGCGGTAGACATCGATGTTGTCGTCCCAGTAGTCGAGCGTTGCGTCGACCGTCCTCGGCAGGGGCGGCAGCGCGTGGGCCCACGGACCGGCATCGTCGTTCGGCTCGTAGCGATCGCTGCCGGGGAGCGCGCCGGAGGTGAGGGCGATGAGCGCGGCATTGACGTCGAGCGCTCCCCATCCGGTGTACCGGTCGCGGCCCTGTGTGCACACCGAGCAACCCGTCGCCGGCGCCGAGTCTTGCGCGCTTCGTTCCAGCAGCCATGCCACCTGCTCCGGCCGGAGCGTTGGATCCTGGCCCAGCAGGAGCGCCGCGGCGGCCGAGACCTGCGGAGCCGCGAACGACGTGCCGATGGCATCGCGGAACTCGAACGGCCCGCAATTCGAGTACGGCTGCCCGAGACAGCCGGCCGTCGACTCGACGAGTTGCTGCGGGATGGTCGAGAACATGCCGTCGCCCGGAGCCGCGATGTCGACGTAGACGGAATCGCGGTTCGAGTAGTCCGGGACGGATCCGTCACGACGAATCGCGCTGACCCCGATCACGTGCGGCAGGGCAGCAGGGTAGTGCGCGAAGTTCCACGGCGTCGCCGGCGACTGCGGGCCGTTGCCGACCGCGGCGACCACGACGACACCCTTGGAGTAGGCGTACTCGACGGCGGCCTGCTCGAGTGGTGAGTACGTATCGAGGCTCGAATCGAGCGGGTCGCGGACGCCGCCGAGACTGAGGTTGATCACGCGTGCGCCGTTCGCGACCGCCCAGTGGATCGCCGCTACCTCGGCAGCGAGCGACACGCTCCCATTTGCCCCGACGACCTTACCGATCATCAGCCGCGCGTTGAACGCGAGCCCGGCGATGCCCTCGCCGTTGAACGGATTCGCGCCGATCTCGCCTGCGACGAACGTACCGTGACCCTCGTCGTCGCGATACGGGGAGCCGCCCACGAACGACCGTGCCGCGACGACCCGCCCGGCGAACTCCGGGTGTGTGCCATCGATGCCCGAGTCGATGACCGCGACCTTGATCGGAGCGAGCTTCGGTTGCGTCGGCCAGAACGTCCACGCCTGATCGTGATCCAGGTACCACTCCTTGGCAGCGAGCGGCTCCTCGTTCCCGAATGCGAGCGCGATCGCAGGCACCATGAGGAAGACAACGATCAGGAAGGTCAGCGCCGCAATCCTCGGCGGAACCCGCCTACTCACGGAAGCGGCAACGCGACGGAGACGCCTGGCGCGAGGCCGTGCCGGGGCGCGCAGCGGATGCGGTACCTCCCGGGCTCGAGCGACTCGCGGATGCTCCAGGCGCCGGAGGCATCCGTGATGGTCGACGCCACGACCGTCCAGCCGGCGCCGGACTGCTGCTGCAGTGCAACCGTGGCGCCGGCGACGGCGGGCGCGATCGCCCCCTCCGCCCCCGTCGCGTTCACCTGCGCCGCGATCCGCGGTGCGACGCTGAGGCGGGTGAGTCCGATCCGCACCGAGCCCCGGGCAAGACGGTACTGGGTCGTCACCTGCGGTCTCACGATCGTCGAGAAAGCACCGTTGGCACCGAGGGTCAGATCGCCGGCCGGTGCCCAGTCGAGGCCGGCCGCCTTCGCCTCGAGTGACACGGGACCGGCGTCGCTCGAGCGGCCGTGGAGCGACGAAGCGCCGCCGTAGGTCATCGTCCTCGCCGCGGGAAGCAGTTGGAGGACCGCCGGCCTGAACCAGGTCGAGCGAAGGTCGAGCTCGTCCCGCACCTGCGAGCCGGTGAGCGTCACCTGCGATTCGTCAGTCGAGACGACGGTCACGGTCTTCGCCCTGCCGTCCGTGCCGTTTCCCACCTGCAGGGCGAGGATCGGCGCCGCGAGCTTCAGCTTTCTCGCCACTCGAGCGGCATCGAGCAGCACGGGCCCCCAGGCGTGGTACGGAGAGAGGGCGTCATAGGGATCGGCGACCGACACGAGATAGGGAACCCCGACGCTCGTGGAGTCGACCGCCGACGCCGTGCGACCGCCCGACGTGGAGAAAAACAGCGTGTCGGCGACCTTCCCGCCCGCGAGAACGACCTGCCCCTTCGTCGCCTCGACGGCCGCGCTCGCCGACGGCGACTCGGCATTCACACCCCCGTACACCTGGCTGCGCGTGTCGCCGTAAAGATCGAACGAACGGCCCTTCGTGAGGTTTGCGAGCGCGTAGGAGCGCGCGGCGACGGCCTGCGCCTTCAGCGCCTCCGGCGACCAGTCCGAGGGCATCTCCGACGGTACGACGCCCTTCAGGTACCCCTCGAGGCCCACGAGGTCGACGACCTGAACCTGCGTGCCGTCGCTCGAGACCGCGATCTTCCCGCGATACGGCTTGCCGCCGACGACCAACGGCTGCTCGCCTGTGAACGTGAGGGGTGGTCGCAGCTCGGGATGACTCGCGAGCAAGCGCTTCGGCGCGAGCGATACGGACCCAGGGGCGAGGGTCACCTTCGTCCCGAGAGCGTCGGACACGCTCCACTCGCCGGGCGAGCTCAGGGATGCGCGCTTCCCGACTGCGAGCAGCACGCGCACCGTCGAGACCGGCGCCGGCCCGAGGGTCGTCCCGGAGTAGTAATGGCCGAGAATCTCGTCGTAGGTGAAGCCGTGCCTCGCGTAGCCGTAGGCGCCCCATTGACTGAGGCCGAGGCCATGCCCCCAGCCGTGGCCGCTGATCTCGAGCACCGATGAGGCCGGGCTCGTCACGAGGGTCGAGACCGCAGCAGCGGTGGTGGGCGTGGTAGTGGCGCCTGCGGACACGCGCGCAGCAAGCAAAGCCGAGGCGACACCGCCGAGCAGAAGGGCCGAGACGACGCCCAGCCGCAGAGCAACGCGCGCGAGACCCATGCGAATCACGGTAGCCGAGGTGCTCTCGGGCCCCGGGGGCCCTTTCCGAACGTTTTCATCGCGGGCCGACCGGCAACCTCTTCGGTGCCCGCTCAGGCATGCCTCCCGCCATCGACATCCTCCCGCCCCGCTATCTCGACGCTCGCCCGATCGGGAGAGGGGGCACGGGCGAGATCTTCGCGGCCACGGATCGCGAGCTCGGGCGCCGGGTGGCGTTGAAGGTCCTCGCGGCGCGCTTCGCGGCCGACACGTCCCTGCGGGCCCGATTCGAGCGCGAGGCGCTCGCCGCAGCGCGACTCTCCGGAACACCGTACATCGTCACGATCTTCGACGTCACCGAGCACGCGGGACGGCCGATCATCGTCATGGAACTCCTGCCCGGTGGGTCGCTCGAGGCGCAGATCGCGGGGAGCCCGTGCCCAACGGCCGCAGCGCTGCGCTGGCTCGACCAGGCTGCCGGGGCGCTCGACGCCGCGCACGCTGCCGGCGTCGTCCACCGCGACGTGAAGCCCGCGAATCTTCTGCTCGACGGGCGCGCCAGGTGCATGTGGCCGACTTCGGCATCGCGAGCGCCGCCGGGCTCGAGTCGTTCACGCAGACGGGGACGATTCTCGGTATCGCCGGGTACCTATCGCCCGAGCAAGCTCGGGGCGAGCGGGCGACCGCGGCGAGCGACCGGTATTCACTCGCAGTCGTCGGGTGGGAGCTCCTCACCGGCCGTCGCCCGTTCGCCGCCGCGACCGCGACCGCCGAGGCGCTCGCCCACGTGCGCGCACCCGTCCCGTCGCCCTCGGCGGCCAACCCATCCCTCCCACGCCAGGTCGATCCGGTCTTCGAGCGAGCGCTCGCGAAGGACCCGGCCGCTCGGCATGCGACCGCGATCGAATTCGTGAGCGACCTGCGCCACGCACTCGACGAGGCAGCAGGCAACACGTGGATCGCGCCGCAGCCTGCGGGAGCGCGACCGCGGGGGGCGTCGGGCCGCTCCTCGCGGCGCTCATGGATCCTCGCAGCCGCACTGCTTCTGCTTGCCGGGGGCGTGGGTGCCGCCGTGCTCGCCGTCCGCGGCCCCGGGAAAGCGACGCCCAAGACGCCGCGCACCGTCGTGCGCACGGTCACGGAGCCGGGACGCACCGTGCGGCAGACGGTGACGGCCGCACCCGTCCCTACGCCCCCGACGACCACTGTCTCGACCTCGACCGCCGTGGCGAGCTCGAACGACGGCGCATCGTTGAACGACTCCGGCTTCGCGCGGATGCGGGCAGGCGACTACGCGGGCGCGGCGCCACTTCTCGAGCCTTATGCGAGAGCGGCCTTCTCGCGGGTGAAGTGCGGCATCACTGCGGTCGCGAAGAGCTCCTGGTTCTTGATCGCCATCCAGTGGGGCGCCCCGCCGGCATTCACGGTGATCCCGATCTCCTGAATCCCCTCGCAGACCTCGAGCGTCGCCTCGATTCGCTCGATCACGTCCTGCGGCGTGCCGACCCAGACGTAATCGTCTTCGATCAGCTTTTCGTACTGGGTCTCGGCGAGCCCCTCCATGATCCCGGCCGCGTAGAAGCCGTACCCCGCTTTCTGGAGGTCCTCGGAGGGCGGCTTCGGCCACTCGGTGAGCGGTGAGCAGTTGCCCTGGATGAAGCCGTTGACCCAGTCCCGTGCCTCGCGCACCGCCGTATCACGGTCCTCATCGATATGGCACGCGTGGATCCAGACGATGTCCGGCTCGGTTCCGTGCTCGGCGCAGGCGGATCGGTAGAGGTCCATCTGCTTCTCGAGCGCCGCGTACGGCAGAAGCGGTGGGACGGCAACGCCCCAGCCGTGCTCGGCGGCGAGGGTGTAGGTGCGATCCGAGGTGCCACCCAGATACACGCGATAGGGCCGGTCGGTGAACGGGACGACGTGCGAGTCGTCGACGTGGAAGTACTCGCCCTCATGTGAGAATCGCTCGTTGCCGAGGGCGGCGAGCAGCAGGTCGACAGCTTCTTCGTACTTCGGGCGGGCGTGTTCGTCGAGCGGGACTCCGGCCGGCAGCGGGATCCACCCGTGGCCCCGGCCGACGCCCCACTCGTACCGACCACCCGTGAGGATGTCCGTCGCGTTGATGACGCTCGCCAGCACCAATGGGTTGTGGTAGGGCAGCGCGTGCAACATCGTGCGGAACCGGATCGTGCGGGTGCGCTGCGCGGCCGCCGCGAACAACGCCGTCGGGTTCGTCGAGATCGAGAACTTCGGAAAGAAGAAGTGCTCGATCGCGGCGTACGCGTAGTAGCCGAGACGGTCGGCGTGGTCGATCTGCTCGAGCACCTCTCCGTACAGCTGCTCGGGACTCTTCCCCGGATGGAGCTGCAACTCCGAATACAGGCTGAACCTCATCGTCGACCTCGGCTTTCTAAGGAAGGGGCGAGCCGTCGATGATCGCCGCGACGCACGTAGCTGTCAATCGCAGAAAAGCCACGACCGGTGCCGGCGGGCGTACTACAGCTCCGCGCCCTTCCACAGGAGCGCCCGCCCGCTAACTTCCATCGCCGGGATCGACACCGCGTCGGGCTCGTCGCGTTCGTGCACCGGCGTCCAGACACCCCAAGAGCGCCGGTAGTAGAGGAGCGGCGGGTCGAGCTCCGGCTGCACGCCTCCGGCCCGGACGCGCGCGACGAGGAGAACGTGATCGCCGACCTCGACGTCGTGCATGGTGGTGCATTCAGCCCAGGCGAGGGCGTCGTCGTGCAGCACGGGGAGGC
>JBBSEJ010000079.1:0-11255 GCA_038239825.1 Gaiellales bacterium | reverse complement strand
GTCGCCGTAGACCTCACGCGTGGACGAGAAGACGACCGGAAGATCCCGTCCGCGCGCGAACTCGAGCACGTTGAACGTCATGATCGCGTTCTCGAGCGCGCGATGCGGCTGTCTGACGAGCTGATGCACCTTCGCATGCGCCGCCATGTGCACGACGAGGTCGACATCGGGGTACTCGACGCCGTTGACGCCACCCGGGAACGCCGAGTAGTGGCCGGCGAGATCCTGCAGGAGGGTCGGGAACGACGATCCGAGCCAGGCGTTCGGCCGTTTGTCGACACCGAAGACGTCATGGCCGTCGGCGAGGAGGCGCAACGCCAGGTTCGTGCCGATCTGACCCGACGAGCCGGTGACGAGAATCCGCATCCGCAGGAGCCTAATCGAGCCCTGTTAGCGCCGCGTTAGACCGAGGCGAGGGCGTGCTGGGCGCCGCGGAGCGTCGAGGACGTCGACGCGTCGATGCGCACGTCCACGAGCTCGCCCGCGACAGCGTCACCCTCGAAGAGAACGGTCGTGTTCCGCCGAGTACGCCCGCGGAGCACGGAGGGATCGGTACGCGAAGGGCCTTCGACGAGCACTTCTTCGATTCGACCGACGCGCGCGTCGTTGTTCTCCCGGGCGAGCCGCTGCGTCAGCTCCACCAGCCGCTCCATCCGTTCGATCTTCAGCTCGTGCGGGACCGGATCCGGCAGCGTTGCCGCTTCGGTCCCGGCGCGCGGTGAGTACACGAACGTGTAGGCGCTGTCGTAGCGCATGTCCTGCACCACCTCGAGCGTTTGCTCGAAGTCGGCTTCGGTCTCGCCGGGGAAGCCGACGATGATGTCCGTGCCGAACGCCAAATCCGGAATCGCCGCCCGCATCGTCGCGGCCAGGTCGAGGTAGCGCTGTGGCGTGTACGTGCGCCGCATCGCCTTCAGGATGCGCGCGGAACCCGACTGGAGAGGGAGATGCACATGCTCGCAGACCGCTTCGCACTGAGCGATCGCAGCGATTACCGGCTCCCGGAAGTCCTTCGGATGCGGGCTCGTGAAACGGATTCGCTCGATACCGGCGACCGCGTCACACTCCCGCAGCAGCTCGCCGAAGTCGGTCCGAATCGCCGGCAGCAGGTCGCGACCCCACGAGTTGACGTTCTGGCCGAGGAGGGTCAGCTCGCGCACGCCTTCACCGGCGAGACGCGTGACCTCGGCGATGATCTCGCCCGGGCGGCGCGAGACCTCGCGGCCGCGCACGGCCGGCACGATGCAGTACGCGCACTTGGAGTTGCAGCCCATAGACACCTGCACCCACGCCTGGAACGAGCGTTCACGGTGCATCGGCAGCTCCGCCGCGAAGCCTCGGTCGTCGAGACCGAAGCGTCCGCGCGCGACGCCGACCCCCCCGGCGCCGAGCCACTCGCCCAGGTGCGCGATCGAGCCGGGCCCGAAGGCGACGTCGACGGCGGGGTAACGCTCGAAGATCCGCTCTCGCTGTGCCTCCGCGTAGCAACCACCGACCGCGATGATGCGGCCGGGATCTTCGCGCTTGCGTGCAGCCGCCTCCCCCAGGTACGCCGCGAGCTTGGTGTCGGGTTTCTCGCGGATCGTGCACGTGTTGAAGATGACGATGTCGGCTTCCGCCGGCGAGGTCGCCTCGCCAAGACCGAGCTCCTCGAGCATGCCCTTGATGCGCTCCGAATCGTGCGCATTCATCTGGCAACCGAACGTCGTCACGTGGTAGCGCCGCACGCTCGGCAGGGTAGCCGCCACCGGGACGCGAACCTGAGTCGGGCGGCGCGGAGCGGGGCGGGCGTTTAGCCTGTGACCCCATGATGTTCGAGGTCGGCGCCGATGACTACGGCCGGTACATGGGCCGGTACTCGGGCAAGCTCGCACCGCAGCTCGCGGATTTCGGCGGGGTTCGCGCCGGGCAGCGTGTGCTGGACGTCGGCTGTGGCCCGGGAGCGCTCACCTCCGAGCTCGTTGACCGGGTTGGCGCGGCTGCGGTCGCGGCGGTCGACCCGTCCGAATCATTCGTCGCTGCCGCGACCGAGCGTTTTCCGGGTGTTGAGGTGCGGCACGCCTCGGCAGAGCTGCTGCCGTTCGGCGACGCCGTCTTCGACGCAGCTCTCGCGCAGCTCGTCGTTCACTTCATGGCGGACGCCGTCGCTGGCCTGCGCGAGATGGGGCGCGTGACGGTGCCGGGTGGGACGGTCTCGGCATGTGTGTGGGATCACGCGGGCGATCGCAGCCCGCTTTCGCTCTTATGGCAGGCGGTTCGCGAGCTCGATCAGGTGGCGGTCGACGAATCACGTCTCGCGGGTGCACGAGAGGGTCACCTCGAAGAGCTCTTCGTGGCTGCCGGCCTCACGTCGGTGAAGGCCACGACTCTCGAGGCATCGGTCGGGTTCGCGAGCTTCGACGAGTGGTGGCAGCCTTTCACGCTCGGTGTAGGCCCTGCAGGCGCCTACGTCCAGTCGCTCGGGGAGGCAGGGCGTGATCGACTGCGCACCCGCACTGCGCAGCTTCTCCCGGCCTCACCGTTCACGCTCCACACCGCGGCCTGGGCGGCGCGCGGAGTCGCCTGAAGGAGTCCGGTGGGTCGCAGACGGCCTCGTGACGCGTGGCCCCCGGAGCCACCAGCGGTGGTCCTGTCCGAACCGGGCACCGGTGTCAACACGCGCACGAAACCATGTCGGATCGTGCTCCGATCTCGTCGAACCGCGCCCGCGCCTTGGATCGCGCCGCGTCTAGGCGATCAGGCGGCGTCGAGCCGCTGGACGCCTCGGCGCTCCACGATCTTGTTCGAGGCGACGTCGACGGCCCGGCTCTCGCGGATCACCGTCACCTTGATCTGTCCGGGATACTCGAGGTGGTTCTCGATCTCGCGCGCGATCTCGTGCGAGAGGAGCACAGCGCCGTCGTCGTCGATCTCGTGCGGCTTCACGAGCACGCGGATCTCGCGTCCGGCCTGCAGTGCGTAGACCTTCTCGACACCGGGGTGGCTCGCTGCCAGCTTCTCCAGCGACTCGAGGCGCTTGATGTAGTGCTCGAGGCCTTCGCCGCGGGCGCCGGGCCTTGACGCCGAGATTGCGTCGGCTGCGATCAGGAGCACCGCCTCGACCGTCTGTGGCTGCACCTCGTAGTGGTGTGCCTCGATCGCGTGGCAGATCGCCGCGCTCTCGCCGTAGCGCTTCGCGAGCTGCGTCGAGATCGCAGCATGGGATCCCTCGACCTCGTGCGTCATCGCCTTGCCGAGATCGTGGAGGAGCGCGGCGCGCTTCGCGGTCTTCGGAGATGCCTCGACCTCCGACGCCATGATCCCGGCGAGCTGCACGACCTCGAGCGTGTGCTTGAGGACGTTCTGGCCATAACTCGTCCGGTAGCGCAGCCGGCCGAGGATCTTCACGATCTCCTCATTGAAGTCGCCGCAGTTCGCCTCGAAGACCGCCTGCTCGCCCGCCTGCGCAACGTGCTCGTCGAGCTCGGCCTTCGACAGGTAGTACATCTCCTCGATCCGGGTCGGGTGGATGCGGCCGTCTTCGATCAGCTTCATCAGGGTCATGCGTGCGATCTCGCGACGGATGCCGTCGAAGGACGAGAGGACGACCGCGTTCGGCGTGTCGTCGATGATGAAATCGACTCCTGTCAGATGCTCGAGAGTGCGAATGTTGCGCCCCTCACGGCCGATGATCCGGCCCTTCATATCGTCGGACGCCAGCTCGACGAGGGTGACCGTCGTCTCTGCCGCGGCACTCGCCGCGACCCGCTGCAGCGCGTCCGCAACGAGGTTCCGCGCCCGTCGCTTTGCTTCCACGGCGGCTTCCTCCTCGAGCCGGCGGACGCGTCCTGCGAGCTCATGGCGCACCTGCTCCTCGGATTCGGCCAGGATGCGCCGCTGTGCCTCACCCGTCGTCATGGAAGCGATGCGCTCGAGCTCCCGGCGCTCGTTGTCCTTGATCGCCTTGACCTCCTCCTGAAGCTGTCGCAGGTGCACCTCACGGTCGGCGACTCCCTGCTCTCGCCGCGAGAGCTCGGTGAGCTTGCGGTCGATGTCGTCCTCCTTGGCGATCGCGCGCTCCTCGATCTTCAGCACCTCGTCGCGCCGTTCGCGCACCTCCGATTCGAGGTCGGCACGGAACTTGACGGCCTGCTCGCGAGCTTCGATCGCCGCTTCACGCCGGGTCGAGTCGGCTTCGCTGCGCGCCTCGTCGAGGACGAGGGCCCGCGTGCGGCGGGCCGCCTCGAGTCGCGAGCCGGCGAGCAGTCGCAGCCCGAGCATCGCTGCGCCGGCTCCGACTGCAACTCCGATGGCGATCGAGAGGACGAGCATGGGCGCTCCCTACGGGTTCGTGCCCGCACGACGCTCAGTCGCCGATCGGCGTTCGAGAGCGTGCCCGCAGGCACGCCGGACGATCTCAGCTCAGATCTCTGCCTGGATGTGGTGCCCTGACGCTGCCAGGGGATCGGAGAACGGAATGGTCGGTTTCAACGAAGCTCGAAGGCGAATCGGTTGAGTGTGCGTTGTGCAGGCAAAAAGGAATGATGAACCCTGCAGTCTACAACCCGGGTGACTCATCTGCCAGCATCGAGGCCGCCGCTGCGATCGCATCCTCGCCGAAGCCCTTGCGACCGAGGTGGGCGGCTGTTCTCGGTCCGCGTCCGAGCCGCGCAACGATCCCGGCCGCGCGATCGCGCTCCGGCGGAAGGTCGGCGAGCGCCTCGTCCGACTCCGGCTGTGGGAGACCGTCCTTCGCGAGGAGCTGCCGGATACCGTCGTCGCCGAAACCGCGCTGCGCGAGCGCCGCCGCTCTCGCCTGTGCGTAGCGGCGCTCGTCGAGATACCCCACGCGCTCGAGGGTCTCCAGCGCTTCCGCGCGTTCGATATCGCCCACCCCCGCCCGCGCCAGCCGTTCGTCGAGCTGCCGGCGCGAACGGTCACGGTGCCGGAGCGCCCGGGCGGCGATCTCGAGCGGCTCAGGATCGGTCGGCACAGGTCTCTCTCCGGACGAGCCCCTAGACGGTCGCTGTTTCGGCTTCGGCACTCTCTGGGTCGCGTACCGGTGTCACCTCGGACGGCTCACCTGACGTGGGTAGCAGACGCGCAGAGATGACTTGGCCCTCGGCAGCCTGGGCCTGGATGCCCTGAAGGATCAACTGGACGATGTCCGGATGCTCGCGCAGGAAGGCCGTCGCGTTCTGGCGGCCCTGGCCGAGGCGCTCGTCGCCGAAGGAGAAGTACGACCCGGATTTCTGGACGATCTTCCGCTCGAGGCCGACCTCGAGGACGGTGCCCTCCCAGGAGATGCCATCGCCGTAGATGATGTCGAACTCGGCCTGCTTGAACGGTGGGGCGACCTTGTTCTTCACAACCTTCACGCGCACCCGGTTTCCGATCGCTTCGACACCTTCCTTCAGCGTCTCGATTCGGCGGATGTCGAGGCGGATCGAGGCGTAGAACCGAAGTGCGCGTCCGCCCGAGGTGGTCTCCGGGCTACCGAACATGACCCCGATCTTCTCGCGCAGCTGGTTCGTGAAGAAGCAGATCGTGTTGGTCTGGTGGAGCGTGCCGTTGAGCTTGCGCAGCGCCTGACTCATCAGCCGGGCCTGCAGCCCGACGTGGGAGTCGCCCATCTCGCCCTCGATCTCGGCCTTCGGCGTCAGCGCGGCGACCGAGTCGATCGCGACGACGGCGAGCGCTCCCGAGCGCACGAGGAGCTCGCAGATCTCGAGCGCCTGCTCCCCCGTGTCGGGCTGCGAGACGAGCAGCTCGTCGATGTTGACGCCGATCCGTTTCGCGTACGCAGGATCCATTGCGTGCTCGGCGTCGATGAACGCGCAGATCCCGCCGCGGCGCTGCGCCTCGGCGATCACGTGGTAGACGAGCGTCGTCTTGCCCGACGACTCCGGGCCGTAGACCTCGATCACCCGGCCGCGTGGCAACCCGCCTACGCCGAGCGCGATGTCGAGTGACAACGATCCGGTCGATACGGCGCCGACCGTCACCTGCGCCTGGTCATTCATCTTCATGACAGCGCCCTTGCCGAACTGGCGCTCGATCTGTCCCAGCGCCGTATCGAGTGCTTGCTCGCGATCCACTGTCTGCCGACCTCCTAAGAGCACGTTTTCAAAGAGCTGTTTGCATTCACAAAGCACCGTCGTTCCAAGAAGCACGTTCTCGCCTCACAAGCGGAAGACCGAAGCGTAGAGATCCGCCCGGACGGCAACGGCCGAACACTTGTTCGCCATGAGAGACATGCCGGCCACGCTAGCCGGAAACCCGTGTCGTGTCTGTCACGCCTGTGTGACGAGTTGGCGGACGACGTGCAGGGCCGCCACTGCGGCACGACCCCGGATCGTCTCGCGGTCGCCCGGGAAGTCGAGTCGCAGGCTGTGCTCGCCCATCGGCCCGGACGCGTGCAGGAACACGAGGCCGACGGGTTTTGCCTCCGTGCCCCCGTCGGGCCCGGCGACGCCCGTCACCGCGACCGCGACGTCGGAACCGAGCCGGTCTCGTGCCCCGCGAGCCATCGCGGCTGCGACTTCCGGGGAGACGGCCCCGTGCGCTGCGAGGATGTCCTCGGGCACCCCGAGTTGCTCGGACTTGACCTCATCGGAATAGGCCACGATCGCCCCGATGAACGTGTCGCTCGAACCGGGCACGTCGGTCAGACGCGCCGCGACGAGGCCGCCGGTGCACGACTCAGCGGTCGCGAGCGTGAGACCGCCGGTGCGCAGCAGCTCGAGCACGAGGCCGGCGGTCGACTCTTCGGTGCGGCTGAAGAGGTAGCGCTCGACCGGCGCGGCAATCGCTTCGGCGAGCTCGTCCGCCCGCGCCTCGGCGCCCTCGGCCGCGAAGAGATCGACGTGCAGCTCGAAGTCACGCGCGCAGATCGTCACGTCGACGCCGTCGCCGTCGCCGCCCGCGGCGCTCAACGCCTCGGCCACGGCGGACTCCGAGACGCCGTAGAAGCGCAGCACTCGGCGGTCGGGGGCGACCGCTCCCTCGAGCAAGCGCTCGAGCGGGCGCGATTCGAGCACACGTGGCCAGAGCTGCTGGAGCTCGCGAGGCGGGCCTGGCAGGGCGACGACCGTGCAGTCGCCCGCCTCCAGCACGACAGCGGGCGCAGTTCCGACGAGGCCGACCCACGTCGCCCCCACGGGCAGCGTCGCCTGCTTGCGGACGCCGGGGACGAAATCGGCGTAGGGACGCTTCAGACGTGCGGCCACCCGGCGCGAAAGCTCCTCGATCGCCGCCGCGAGGTTCTCGTCGACCTCGAGCTCGACGCCGGCGGCACGCGCGAGGAGCTCGATCGTGCGGTCGTCGTGCGTCGGGCCGAGCCCTCCCGAGATGCAGAGCAGGTCGTAGGTGAGGCCTTCACGCAACGCTGCCCCGAGGTCGTCGGCGTCGTCGCCGACGACGACGATCCGCGCGGGATCGATGCCGAGGCGCAGGAGCGATGCGGCGAGGAACGGGCCGTTGCGGTCGTAGCGGTCGCCGCGCACGAGCTCCGAGCCCGACGCGACGATGGCAGCTCTCACTACGCCGGGTGCCAGCCGGTCGGTGTCACGACGATCTGGCGTGGCTTCAGCCCGGGCACGTGCACGAGCTTGCCGCGGATCAGCACTCGCAGGTTCTCGGGCGAATCGATCTGCACCCAGAGGCGCCGGCCTCTGATCGCGACCGCGGCGTCGCCCTTCTGGACGGTGCCGTCGTAGGCGACGTTGCCACTCGCAGTCCCGCTTCGGGCCGTCAGGTGGGTCGAACCGCGCACGGCGACGACCGTGAGAAGCGGGCCGGACAGACGCTTCCGGGGATGGTGCTTGACCGCACGCTTCGGAAGCGGCGGCGTGGTGCCGCTCGTCTTCCATGCGGAGATCACGACCACGGTGACGACGGCGATCAGTGCGAGGGCGACGAGTACCACTCCCGTCTCGAGGCGACGATTGCGCCGCGCGGGGCGGAGGGTCGACCGGCGCGTAACGCGAGTCTCGTGATCGTCGCCGGCGACGAAGCGGGAGTTGTACTCGTCCACGTAGAGCTGCCCGTCGAGGCCGAGGTACTCCGCGTAGGTCCGGAGGAATCCCTTGACGTAGGTCTGCGCCGGAAGGACCTCGAACTGCTCGTCCTCGAGCGCCCGGAGGTACTTGCCGCGGATTTTCGTGCCCAGCTCCGCCTGAGCAAAGTCGGCGCCACGGCGCATGCGGGCCTCTCGGAGGCTGTTGCCGATCTCGAACACGGCCGGCTCAGGCTACCGGCATCGTCAACCGGCCGCACGCAGCGCGCCGTAGACGCCGAGGGCGATCGCCCCCGTCACGGCCGCATAGACCCCGGCCCACGCGAGAAAGCGGCTGGGTCGCCCGCGGCCCACCTTCTCGGGATGCACGCTTCGCTCGCGCGCGGAGCGCCCACGGCGAGCCGCGCCGACCGCGAGGAGCGCGAGAACGACGGCGGTGGGAACGCTGACGTACAGCGCCCGAATCAACGCGACGCCGTTCAGCACCCGTGCGGCGGCCACGCCGGCGGGGTTGGCGAGTATCGCCAGCGCGCCCGAGGCTGCGGCCGTGCGGGCAGCGGCGCTACTGCTTGGCATACGGCCGGCCGGCGGCTGCAGGCCCGATGGAGCGCCCGATCACACCCGCGACCGCGATCAGCGTCAGCAGATACGGCAGAGCCTGGAACAGGGTGCCCCACTGGTTGCCGTACGCGGTCGGGAGGCGATCGGCCAGAGCGCTCGAGAACCCGAAGAGGAGCGCCGCGCCCCACGCGTTGAACGGCTTCCACTTGCCGAAGACGAGTGCTGCGAGGCCGATGAAACCCGTGCCGTTCGTCATTCCCTCGTTGAACGAGTGCACGAAGCCGATCGAGAGGTAAGCGCCCCCCATCGCTGCGATCGCGCCGGAGGCGATGACCGCCACGTAACGCGTCTTGTAGACGGAGATGCCGACCGTGTCCGCCGCACGCGGATGCTCGCCCACCGCCCGCAGACGCAGCCCGAACGGCGTGCGAAAGACGATCACCCACGTCCCGATCAGGAGAACGAAGCTCAGCCAGATCATCAGATTCATCTGGCCGATGATCGGGCCGATGAAGTACCAGTGCTGCACGAACGCGATGTGGACGTCCGGGATGCTGTAGCTCGAGATGTTCCCCGGCGTCCCGGTATCGCCGTACTTGTCGATGAACAGGTAGCCGGTGATGCCGAGTGCGAGGAAGTTGAGCGCGACGCCCGAGATGATCTGGTCGACCTTCAGGTGGATCGCCCAGATGGCGTGGATCGTCGCGAGTGCCATGCCGGCGACGGCGGCGACGACGAGCCCGATGAGCCACGCCGCGCTGCCTGCCCAGTTGTGGGATAGATCGACACCGAGCAGGCCGAAGAAGGCGCCCGTCAACAACATGCCCTCGAGCGCGACGTTGACGACGCCGCTGCGCTCGCAGTAAAGGCCGCCGATCGCTGCGTAGGTGAGAGGCGTCGCATACCGTAGGGTCGCCGCACCGAGCGCGCTCCAGACGACCACCTCGTTCAGATGCGCCGACGACGACCGCGTCGCGAGGACTCCAAAAACGAGACCGAGGACGCCGGCTGCGATCGCACCGCCGCCGACCCTCCGCTCGTGGCGTGAGAACGACCAGATCCCCGCGGCCACCGCCAGGATCCCGAATGCGAGCGGGAGGGCCTGCGAGCGCGCGGCGAGCGGTGGCAGGGCGAGCCAGAACGCGAGCGCGCCGAGCAGGATGCCGGCCACACCGACCGTCCTCGGGTGCGTCCAGCGGATGCCGCCGACCCGCATCGCGAGTGCGGTCACGCGGCTCTCCTGCGCCGGCGGAACCAGACCGCCACCCCGCCGAGGTTCAGTCCGACGAAGAGGATGACGAGTCCCTGGATGATCGTCGTCAGGTTGCCCGCGAGGTCGGGGCGGAAGATCGACGGGTCGAGCTGCCGCCCCGACGTGCCGTTGATGAGGGCGCCGAAGAGCAGCGAGGCGAAGCCGACACCCACGGCCGTGTTGCGCCCGAGGAGGGCCGCCGCAAGGCCGATGAAGCCGATCTGGTTCGCTGCGATGTCGTTCTCGCCGATGCGGAACTCCCAGCCCGTGACGTCGACGGCGCCGGCAAGGCCCGCGAAGGCACCCGAGATCGCCATCGCGAGGAAGTAGTTGCGGGCGACGGAGATGCCCCCGTAGCGGGCGGCCTCCGGGTTGAATCCGACCGCACGCACCTCGAAGCCCAGCGTCGTGCGGTTGATGATCACCCAGTAGACGACGAGCATCGCGACCGCGATGAAGATCCCGATCGAGAGGCCCTGGAGGAGCTTCGGGCCCCAGAACACCGGGAGCTTGGCACCGTCGACGATGTCGTTCGAGATCGGAATCGAGACCTGGGTCGAGTTCTGCAGCGGCCCACCCTGCCCGACGAGGTACGAGCCCACCCAGATCGAGATCCAGTTCAGCATGATCGTCGAGATCACCTCGTGCGCACCGACGGTCGCTTTCAGGATGCCGGCGATGCCGGCGTAGACGGCGCCCGCGAGCGCGCCAACGATCAAGCACAGCACCACGTGCACGAACGGGTTCAGGCCCGAGAGCGACGACCCGAGCCAGACCGCGAAGAGCGTCCCGGCGAAGTACTGGCGCTGGCCACCGATGTTGAACATGCCGCAGCGGAACGCGAAGGCGACCGCGATCCCCGTGAGGGCGATGGGCGTCGTCAGCAGGAGGGTCTGCTGCAGATTCTGCGCCGCGATCGAGGCGGTGTCCCACGGGAAGAACACATGCTGCGTCCCGAACGGCACGCGAATCGAGTGGTGCCCGACGTGGAAGAACCAGTTCAGGCCCGTGCCGTTGAAGACCGCCTGGTAGACCTTGAACGGGTTCTTGCCGGTGAGCGCCACGACGAGGCCGCCCATCAGGAACGCGATCATCGTCGTGACGAGCGGGCCGATCGCCCCGGTGAGACCGCCGAAATGAGAGCGGAAATGCATCTGCGGTGTCGGAACCGCGCCCGGCGTCGGCGGTTGCGGGACGGAATCCTGCGAGCCCGCGAGCTCGACGGTTTCGTCGACCTTCTGCTCGCCGTCGTCGGCGCTCACGCCGCCTCCGCCCCGCTCTGGCCGCCGCCCGTCATCGCGAGCCCGAGCTCTTCCTCGCCTGCGCTCGGCGGGAACTCTCCGACGATCCGGCCTTCGTAGATGACGAGGATCCGGTCCGAGAGCGACAGGATCTCCTCGAGCTCGAGCGACACGAGCAGCACCGCGCGGCCGCTGTCGCGCTGCT
>JBBSEJ010000078.1:0-11541 GCA_038239825.1 Gaiellales bacterium | reverse complement strand
ACGGAAGCTCAACCCGCACGTGCCCGCCTACCTCTCCGGCCGGAAGCGTCTGCCGGCGCGGCTCCCGGACTACGTCGGCTTCGGCGACAGCAGCGAGGCCGTCGACTACGCCGCGAGCGCGAAGGCGCTGTGGCTGAGCGTGCCCGGCGCGCTCGCCTGGCTCGACAGCTGAGCGGCGTTCACGCGAGCGTCAGGCCGAGCAGGTCGAGCGCCGCGAGCAGGTCGGCGTCGTCCGGCTCGATCGGCCCCGCGCTCGTGCCGAGAAGCGGAGTCGGCGCAGCGGACGCCGGCTCGAAGATCGCCCAGTTGAGCAGCTCGTCACCGAGCCGCGAGCGGTAACGGATCCCTGCGAACGGACCCTGCTCATAGACGAAGCGCGACACCGCTTGCGTGAACCGGCGCGGCGCCCGGAGCCGGATCGTCGCGGCGTCGATCTCGTCGAGGCCGTGGTGGATCGCGCTCGCCGCGAGCGCGGAGCGGATGGCGGCGAGCGAGCTTGCGTCGCCGATGTCGGCGAAGCGTCCCTCGACGGTCGCCTCGCCGAGTGAGCGCGTCGCGAGCCACGCTCGCGGCAGAGCCGCCGGTAGTTCTTCTTCCCCCTCGATCAGCGCGAGCTCGGCGAGCAGCTCGAGGTCGGGCCGGAAACGCGCGAGCGTCTCGACAAAAGCTCCGAGGCGCCGCGAGGAGACGTAGAGGACGCGGTAGCTCGCCTCGGGATCGTCGTAGCGGTCGCCGAATGTGCCGTCGGGTCCCGCGTAGGCCCACTCCGGCCACGCCCAGGGATCAGGTCCCCGGCCGAGCCGATGGAGCGGTCCGTCCGGCTCGATGGCCGCAAGCGCGCTGCTCATCCGCCGACGAGGAACGCACGCTCAGCGGCGATGACCTCCGGCCCAACCTCGTCGAGATCGCCCTCACGAAGCAGCCGCGCGGGTGAGCGGTCGTCGAGCTGCGGATTCAGGCCCTGGAACCAGGCGCGAGCGACCTCGGCGCCGTCGACCTCGGCGATCGCCTGCGCAACCTGAAAGGCGAGCCGCAGCCGGCGCTGGACCGCCTCGCTCGGCTCGCGGACGCCCTCGGCCCATTCGTTCACGGCGCGCGTCTCCTTCACCGAGCCGAGATAGGCGCAGAGCTTCAGCCCGAGGATGCCGCGCAGCGCGGCGACGACCTCCGGGAGGCTGGCGCGCACGGCCCGGACGTGGGCGGCGTAATCGGGACGAGCGACGGGACTGACTGCCACGACGTGAACCTCCTTTCCACCCGCAGAGTGCCACAGTCAGAATCACATGTCAAATCACACCCGTAGGGACGCAGCGCGACGGCCCGTTGGGCACCCCGTCCGGCGTGGATTGAGTCGCGCCGCAGCGCTTGCTACTCTCGAGCTGCGGAGCGGAGCGTTGCCGGCACAGCCCGAGGGCGAACGGCCGGGCGCCCGCGCCGAGCGGTTCCACGGAAACCGCCGCAGGCTGCTGTCCGGCAACCCTGACGATTTCCCGGCGAAACGCCAGCATAGAAAAAGCCCCGTTTCCAGGGCTTTTTCCGTAGCAGGCCTGTAAGCCGGATTCTGTCGTGGGTGACCATCCCTCTTGGCAGCTACCCGGGCTCTCGGTGGGCAACCTGATGACGAGCCCTGTTCGCCTTGCACCGGACGGGGTTTGGCAAGCCGCCGCGTCGCCGCGCCGCTGGTGGGCTCTTACCCCACCGTTTCACCCTTACCGCCGACAGCTCCGGAGATCTGCCGGTGGCGGTTTCCTTTCTGTTCCACTTTCCGTCGGCTTTCGCCGCCTGGCCTTGCGCCAGCGTCCTGCCCTGTGGTGTCCGGACTTTCCTCGAGCAGCCGCCATCCTGTCATGAGACACAGCCGCTGCCCGCGGTCACCCGGCCTGCACCCGAAGTGTAGCCCCGCTCGCGCACACTCGAACGGGGCGCCGCAGCCGCCGCTGCGCCTTATCCGGCCTCGAACCCGATCGGGACGGCAGCCTCGAACGCGACCTCATCGGCGAGTTGGCTGCCGCATTCCGGACAGAACACGCTCCCGCCACGCGCGTGCATGACGAACTCGCCGCACGCGAGGCACTCCAGCGAGGCACCCCGGAGCAAGGCCGCGAGCTCCTGGTCGAGCGTTCGAGCGAACGCAGCGAGATTGCTCATCGGCTCACAGCTCCCTGAAGACCCCGACGACGCGCCCGAGGATCTGCACGTGCTTCGCATAGATCGGTCCGAGCGAGGCATTCTCCGGCTGCAAGCGGACACGGCCGTCCTCGCGGTAGAAGGTCTTGACGGTCGCCTCATCGGCCCCCTCGTCGTCACCGGCGAGCGCGACCACGATCTCGCCGTTGCGCGCGTCCTGCGCGGTCTTCACGATCACGAGGTCCCCGTCGAGGATTCCTGCGTCGATCATCGACTCGCCCTTGACCCGAAGCAGGAAGTCACCCTTGGTCGAGCTCGGCATCGGCACGTACTCCTCGATGTTCTGCTCGGCGAGCATCGGCCCGCCGGCCGCGATCTCACCCACAAGCGGCAACCGGGTGAAGTCATCTGTGCGGCTCTCGCCGACATGGCTCTCACCGGGCCTGGTCTGGGCAAGGTGATGGTGCCTCCGTGCGCTTTCGCTGCGCTCGCGGCCGATCAGCTCAAGCGCACGCGGTTTCGTCGGGTCGCGGCGGAGCAGACCGGCGCGCTCGAGGTTTGCGAGGTGTGCGTGCACCGTCGACGGCGATGCCAGGCCGACGTGCACACCGATCTCACGGACGGTCGGCGGATACCCATGCTGGTCGACGTACTCGACGAGGTAATTCCAGATCTCCTGTTGACGGGCCGTCAGCACACGAGCCTCCAAGGGTTTGTGTTGCGACTGGGTTGGGACCAGGTTGCGGGAAGTTGGTCGAACATGTGTTCGACCGAAGCGTAGAGAGTCCTCCGGACGCTGTCAACGGATGCTCGCCGTGTCGTCGCCCCTGCCTAGCGAAGCCCCGCCCGACGGCCGACCGAGGCGGCATCGGGTCGACGCCACCAGCCCACGCTTGCCTGGAAGCCGCCAGCGTTCCTGCGCTCCCAGGGGACATAGGTGTGGTCGAGCGCCCGCCTGACGAGCTCCGCCATCGGGAGCCCCGTCAGTTCGGACTCCGCTTTGAGGAATTCGTACTGACGATCCGCGATATGGAGATGGAGCTCCCTGGACATGCTCCATGGATATCCATGGAGCAGTCACGCGTGTGAGACGACTCTGAGCCAATAGACGAAAAAACCGCCCACGAGGGCGGCTTCTCCGAGTGCGCTGGAGAGGACTTGAACCTCCACGGCCTTTCGGCCACTAGCCCCTCAAGCTAGCGCGTCTACCAATTCCGCCACCAGCGCCCGAGAGCGCGGGGATTGTAGCCGCAGGTCACGCGATGGGTGTGAGCTCGCGCTCGAGCGTCTCGCGCTCGGGCTCGAGCCACGGAGGCAGCGAAAGCCCTTCACCGAGCGACTCGGACGGCTCGTCGACGAGGAACCCCGGCCCGTCGGTGGCGATCTCGATGAGGAGCCCGTCGGGCATTCGGAAGTAGATCGATCGGAAATATTTTCGGTCGAGCATCTCCGTTGGGCGCAGGCCCAGTGTGCCGAGGCGCTCGAACCACGCGTTCTCGGATTCGTCGTCTCGGGCCCGCCACGCGATGTGGTGGGCCGTCCCGGCGCCGATCAGCGCCGGCTCCTCCATCGGGTCGGCGAAATGGAGGGGCGCGTCCTCGGCGAAGAGCCCTGCGTACAGATCCGGATTCCCGATCGCGATCACGTCCCGGACGCGCGGAGTCTCGCCCGGGAAGAGCCGAAGCCGCAGGCCGTCTGGATCTTCACCCTCACTCTCCTCGCTGATCGACGGCGTCTCGAGCCCGACCGACTCGAGCGTGCCACGGCCAAGGCGACCGCCCTCGGCTCGCGGCCATTCGAAAAACGTCAGCAAGGTGCCCGGGTTGCCGACAGGGTCACCGAAGTACAGATGGTAACTGTGGGGATCGTCGAAGTTGACGGTCTTCTTGACGAGCGAGAACCCGAGCCGGTCGCGATAGAAGTCGAGCGTCCGCTGCGCGTCGGCACAGACGCACGTGACGTGGTGCAAGCCCGCTAGCTGCATCGGCGGAGTCTACGGACTACTTCAACAAGCGGAAGAGCAGCACGGTGTTCGCGAAGAACAACGCCGCCACCACGATCGTCACTCGCGTCAAGTTGCGTTCGACGATGTGAGTCCCGCCCTGCGACTGGGGTGTGAACCCCATTCCTCCGAGGCCGGTGTCGCGGCCCGAGTGCATCAGGATCAGGCCGATGAGCCCAGCCGCGAGCAACACATGAATGACAGCGAAAACAGGCAACATCGCGGCGGCAGTGTAGCTAGCAAGGCTCGTCGCCTTTGCCGCACGCTCAGGCGGCGGCGTGGAGAATCGCACGGACGAGATCGTCGGCGATCTGGTTCTTCGTCACGTACCCCGCGGCACCCGCGAGACGGGCGCGCGAGACGTCCTGGGTCGCGGCCGAGCCGGTCAGGACGATCACTCGCGTCTCCGGCACGTCGTCGCGGATCGCCTGGGCCGCTTCGATGCCGTCCATCACCGGCATCTCGATGTCCATCAGAACCACATCCGGGCGGTGCTGGCGCGCAAGGTCGACCGCCGCTCGTCCATCCATGGCACGACCGATCACGAGGATCCGCGAATCCGTGGACAGGATCGCCTCGAGTGCCTCAGCGAACAGCCGTTGGTCGTCGGCGATGACGACGCGTACGCGGTTGCGCGACACTCGGCGTCTAGGGTAGCCGTGAAGTGGACGAACCGGAAGCGCGCCAGAAGATCCACGACCTGCTGCTGACGGGCGACAACCGTCTGAAGCAGGGCGTGTCGGTGGAGAAGATCCGCCAGAGCTATGAGCAAGCGCTGGCGGTGGCGCGCGCGCACGGTCTCGAGGACGGCCTCCGACCCCTGATCGAGATCAGGCTCGCCGATCTCGAACGGCTTGCTGGAGAATCTCCTCGACCCGCACCGCCTGACGTCTGACGTCGTGCTCGGCCGCAGCCGCCCGCGCGGCCTCGTTCGGCGAAGGCAGCGTGGCGGCGGTCTCGAGCGCCCGCGCTATCTCACCCACATCGAGCGGATCGACCAGCACACCGCCCCCGGAAGGAACGAACTCGGGCGGCCCGCCGATGCGGGTCGCAACGACGGGCTTTCCGCAGGCGAGCCCTTCGAGGAGGGCCTGCCCGAAGGGCTCGATGAGGGCGGGCGCGCACACGACGTCGGCGGCGCTCAGCCAGCCGGGAACGTCCTCGTGGGCGACCCGGCCGACGACGCGTACGCGATCGCGCCCCTCGAGGGCCGCGCGCAACGGTCCGTCCCCGACGAACGTGAGCGAACCGCGGCCGAGTGACTCGAAGGCGTCGGCAAGCCGCACGACGTTCTTCCGATCGGTGAGCGAGCCCACGTGGATGAAAGCCGGCGACTCGAGCTGCGCGGCGGGCTCGACCGCGGTGAAGCGATCGAGATCGACGCCCGAATCGACGACCTGGGTCTTGCCGCGCGCTACCGGCAGACGGTCCTCGAGCTCGCGACGCAGGTACTCCGAGACGGCGACCACCGTCGCCGCCCGCTCGATCACCCTCCGCGTCAGGTACGCCACTCCTGGCACCGAGCCGATGTTGCGCACGTCGCGGCCGTGCGCCGTCACCACGAGTGGCGCATCCACCAGGGAAGCGAGGAAACCGGACGGAACGAGGAAGTGAGCCCAGACGACATCGGGCACCGCCGCAGCGCGAATGGACCACCCGAGCTCGAAGAACCTGCGCTTTCCGCCGCCGCGCCGGTCTAGCACCGCGAGCTCGATCTCATGACCTCGATCTCGGAGAGCGTGCTCCATCTGGGCGACGAACGACCCGAGATCCGGATCATCGGGGCCGGGATACATCTGCGAGACGAGCAAGATCCGCATGGCCCGGCGCTACGCGGCACGACCGGAGAGACGCAGACGACCGCGTCGCTGACGGCGTGCAATCGTCGGGTCGATCGCGAGCAAGACGAGATCGGCGATCAGGTTCAGAGCGATGATCGAGGCTGCTGCAACGATTGTGATCGCCAGGATGACCGGCAGGTCATACCCCTGCAATCCGGCGAGCGCACGGATCATGGTGCGCCCGAGGCCGGGTAGCCCGAACACGGTCTCGATGTACATGGCGATGCCGATCGCCATGCCGGCGTCCATCGCAACCATCGTCACCACGGGCCCGATCGCGTTCCGCAGCGCGTGCGAGCGAATCACGCGGATCTCGGAGGCACCCTTGGCGCGCGCCGTCCTCACCCATGGCTCCTCGAGCACCTCGAGCATGCGCGTCCGGACGATGCGCATGTAGAGCGCGACGAAGAAGAGCGCGAACGTGACCCACGGAAGGAGGAGATGCGATGCCCACTTCCCCACGCCACCGCAAGGCTCCGGGACCCCCGTTGGCGCGAAGCGACGCCATGCTTCGATCGACGCCGACGACGGATGGTGCACCGTGCAGTACCCCGAGGCGGGCGCGAGCTTCCACCGCTCACCCACGAACAGCTGGAGCAGCAACCCGACCACGAGCGGATGTGTCGAGATCGCGGCAACCGACAGCCCGAGCGACAGCCGGTCGACGAGCGAGCGCGGTCGAGTCGCGACGAAGATCCCGAGTGGGATCGCCACGAGTAGCAGCAGCACGAATCCGCCGAGTGCGAGCGAGCCGGTCACGAGTGCTGCGTGCCACACGATCTGCCCCACTGCAGCGCCTTCCACTCGTCCGTTGAAGAATGTCACGGTCGGCCACGAAAGACCGAAGTCGCCGTGGAGCACTCGACCCATGTACCTGGCGTATTGCACGATCTCGGACTTGTCGGTGCCGAGGATGTGATGGGCCTTGGCAATCTGTGCCGGCGAAGCGTGTTGCACGTCGACGATGAACCCCGCCGGGTCGGCGGGCACCTTCAGGTAGATCGCGAACGTGATCACCGAGACGATCCAGAGCAGGACTACCGCGACCGCGAGGCGCCGCAGAACGAAGCCGATCACCGCACGCTCCTCGGGTCGGTCGCCTCGCGCAGTCCCTCACCGAACTGGTTGAGCGCGAACACGGTGAGGAAGATCGCAATCGACGGGCAGAGAGTCAGCCACGGCTGTGTGGTCGCCGGGTTGTAGGCGTTCGGGTTAAGGATCGAGCCCCACGTCTGCGCGAGCAGGCTGCCCCAACTCGCGGTCGGCAACTTGATGCCCGCGCCGAGAAATGTCACGCCAACCTCGATCATGATGTTCGTCGCGACGAGTAGCGTCCCGTACGCGAGCAGAGGTGGCACGACGTGCGGCACGAGATGGGTGCGCATGATGCGCGTATCGCGGGCGCCCACCATCTGCGCTGCTTCGACGAACTCGCGCCGGCGCAACGACTGGATCTGGCCGCGCACGATGCGCGCAGGGTAGAACCACGTGAACGCTCCGATCACGAGGATCAGCTGAAACACCCCCTGGTTGATCAAACCGCCGAACGTCCAACGCGTCAGGCCGTAGCTGAAAAGACTCCCGATCATGACCAGGAAGAGCAGCAACGGGAACGCCATCACCAGATCCGTGAAGCGCGAGATCACCGCATCGACGATCCCCCCGAAGTAGCCGGCGAGCGTGCCCAGGACGATCCCGATCAGGATCGCCACGACTGCTGCGCCGCCCGCGACCTCGAGCGAGACCCGCCCGCCGTAGAGGATGCGCAGGAACTCGTCGCGACCGAGTTGACTGTCGGCGCCGAGCAGCAGAAGTGTCTTCGGAGTCCCCTTCGGAGGCCGTGCGTGTTCGAGCGCAAACGGATCGTCGCCGGCGACCTCCGGCACGGCGTAGGTGACCGTGAAGGGGCCTGCCGGACGCAAGCCGACGCTGACGGCATACGGGAAGAAGTCATTCGGCCCATGGCCGACGAGCCTGCCGTAGAGGGGTGCGCCAGGGCCAACTGCGAAGACGAGCAGCAGGAGGAACACCCCGCAGGCAACGGCGACATGGTCACGCGTGAACCGACGCAGGGCCAGTGCCCATTGGCCTTGCGGACGCGATGAATCGAGGCGCTCGTTCTGGTCGGGCTGAGGTGTACGCGTGCGGGTCGCAACGGCCATACCGCGAGCTTAGACGCGTATTCCGACGATGTGATTCAGCTGCTGGAGGAAGCAAGCCGGGGACGATCGTGCTCGCCCCACTCGACCCGCAGCACCCCGCAGATCTCGCCGATCGTGCAGTGCGCGCGCAACGCGTCCCGCATCGGCGGGAGCAGGTTCTCGGTGCCGGCGGCCGCCATCCGCACACGCGCGAGCGCGGCCTCCGCCGCTCGCGCGTTCCGCTCTGCCCGTATCTTCGCCGTGCGCTCGAGCTGGCGCCGCTCCGCTGCCGGGTCGATCTGCTGGAGCTCGATCGGCTGCTCGGATTCGGCGACGTGGAGGTTGACGCCGACGATAGCGCGCTCGCCGCTCTCGACCTGCTGCTGCCACCGGAACGCGGCCTCGTCGATCTCGCCCTGGACGAAGCCCCGTTCGATCGCCTCGACGGCGCCCCCCAACGAGTCGATGCGGTCGATCAGCTCCGACGCGCGTGCTTCGAGGTCGTCCGTGAGAGCCTCGATGTAGAACGAGCCACCGAGGGGATCGACGGTCGCCGTCGTTCCGGCTTCATGCGCGAGGATCTGCTGGGTGCGCAACGCGATCGTCGCCGCGCGCTGCGACGGCAGGGCGAGCGCCTCGTCGTACGAGTTCGTGTGCAGCGATTGCGCACCGCCGCAGATCGCCGACAGCGCCTGGATCGCGACGCGGACTACGTTGTTCTCGGGCTGCTGGGCGGTGAGGGTCGACCCGCCCGTCTGTGCGTGGAAGCGCAGGCCGAGCGCCTTCGCGTTGGTCGCGCCGAATCGCTCGCTCATGATCCGCGCCCAGAGGCGGCGCGCCGCGCGGAACTTTGCGACCTCCTGGAAGAAGTCGTTGTGCGCATTGAAGAAGAACGAGAGGCGAACGCCGAAGTCGTCTGGCGACAGTCCCGCCTCGACCGCCGCCGCGCAGTAGGCGATGCCGTTCGCGAGCGTGAATGCGAGCTCCTGAACGGCTGTCGATCCAGCCTCGCGGATGTGGTAGCCGGAGATCGAGATCGTGTTCCAGGACGGGATGCGCTCGGCGCAGTACGCGAACAGATCCGTCGTGAGACGCATCGACGGCCGCGGCGGGAAGATGTAGTTCCCGCGCGCGATGTATTCCTTGAGGATGTCGTTCTGCACGGTGCCGCGAAGTGCTGTTCCCGGCACGCCCTGGCCCTCGGCGACGAGCTCGTAGAGGAGGAGCAGGAGCGACGCGGGCGCGTTGATCGTCATCGACGTCGAGACCTCGGCCAGGGGAATGTCGCCGAGGAGGATCTCCATGTCGGCGATCGAGTCGATCGCAACGCCCGTGCGTCCGACCTCTCCGAGGGCGCGCGGATCGTCTGAGTCGTAACCGAGCTGCGTCGGTAGGTCGAACGCGACCGACAGGCCGGTCTGCCCCCGCGCGAGCAGGTAGCGATAGCGCTCGTTCGACTCCTCGGCCGAGGCAAAGCCTGCGTACTGCCGAATCGTCCACGGCCTCCCCCGGTACATGTCGGGATACGGTCCCCGCGTGTACGGGAACTCACCCGGGAGCTCGAGCTCCGTCGTCGCATCCTCGGACGTATAGACCGGCTTCACCTCGATGCCGGACTCCGTCTCGTGCCGTACGAACTTCGCCACGCCGGAAGTATGCTCGCGTGGTGCGCGCCCTGGCTCCTGTGCTCGCCGCGCTCGCCGTCGTCGTGCCCGCTGCCGGACGGGCCCCGAGGACTGCCTGCCCGCATGACGCCTCGCTCGGCCGGGTTCGATTCGTCCGTGCGGGCACGCAGCACGTCGTCTCGCTCGCGACCTGCTCGGATCGGATCGCCGGGCGGGCACGACCATCTGCGCCAGCGCCGCTTCGCACCACCGACGGCCGCTTCGTCGCGCGTGTTCGTGCCACGGGATCCGGCCGAAATACGACGCAAACGATCTGGGTGACCGACGAGCGGACACACCGCAGCCATCCCGTCGTCTCCGAGCCCGCGTCCTCCAGGCACGGCGGTGGCCGTGAGACATCGGGATTGATCTTGCTCCACTTCACGAGTGACGGCCGGTGGATCGTCTTCGCGATCGAACCCGGCCACTCCAATTCGCTCGCCGCAGACGGCCTCGCCCTGCGTGTGGTTGCCGCGAACGGCGGTCGGGTGAGGAAGCTCGGACCCGCCCTACCGGCGGCCGACTACCTCGCGTCGTGCGCTGGTGGGCTCGCGTTCATTGGCGGTGGCGACCGGATCGCGACCCATGCCAAGCGCCTCCTCTTCGCCCGTCCCCCTCGCTGGCGCGCTCGGCCGCTCTGGAGGAAGGGCAACCGATCGTTCGCCTCGCCGACCTGCGCGCCAGACCAGCAGTCAGTCGCCGTCCTGTCGCAACGGGGAAGCGACGACGCGGCGTTCTTCTCGACGCGCTGGGAGCTCTGGCGCGTCGCGCTGACCGGTTCGCACACGCTGCTCGACGCACCACCCCGTGGCTTCGCCGACGAATCGCCACTCTGGTCGCGGGACGGCCGTTCGCTGCTCTTCGTGCGAGAGCGAAACGGTTACGGTCGACTGATGCTGTGGCGCGCCGGACACGTCATCGGCCCGTTCGCCGAGCTCGGCTACAGCCTCGGCTACTACGGGCACCATGAGTGGAACGTGCAGTGGAGCGTGGGTGCATCGTGACCGTGCGCGTGCGTCTCTTCGCGGGTCTCCGCGAGCGTGCAGGCTGGTCGGAGCGCGAGGTCGACGCTGCAACCGTCGCCGACGTTTGGCCGGCACTCGACCTCGGCGACGAGCCGGGCGGTCTCCTCTATGCGGTCAACAAGGCATATGCGGATCGCGACCGGCCGCTGTCCGACGGCGACGAGGTCGCCCTCATCCCGCCCGTCTCGGGCGGAGCATTCCTGCTCAGCGAGGAGCCCCTCTCGCTCGAGCGTGCCGTCGACGAGGTCAGGGACGAGCAGGCAGGTGCGATCGCAACCTTCATGGGCACGACACGCGTCCAGTCTCGGGGGCGGGCGGTCGGGCACCTCGACTACGAAGCGTACGAAGGGATGGCCGAGGCCACGATGGCGGAGATCGCCGAATCGCTGCACGCACGCTACGAGCTCTGTGCGATCGCGATCCACCACCGCATCGGCCGCGTCGGGATCGGCGAGACCTCCGTGGTGATCGCCGTCTCCGCACCCCACCGAGCCGATGCGCTCGCCGCGTGCAAGGACGCGATCGACACGCTGAAGGGCCGTGTGCCCCTCTGGAAGAAGGAGACCTACGACGGCGGCGAGGAGTGGGTGGGGCAGGGCTCCTAGTGCGGCCTCTCGTAACGTTGCACCGGAAACTTGCTCATGGTTCAGGCGGCGAGCGTGTGTTGGCTGGCGGTTTTGGCGGTGCGGCGTTCGCGTCGTCGTGCGGCTTCGAGTTTGCGTCGTTCGCGTTCGGCGGGGT
>JBBSEJ010000077.1:0-11542 GCA_038239825.1 Gaiellales bacterium | reverse complement strand
TTCCCGCCGCTGTGGAGAGGACGTCGCACTTCTGACACCCTCGTTTGGCGTCGGGACACGTCCCGCGGGAGCGCGGCCGTCGCTGTGGACGTCCCGTCACACTTGGTCTGACCACGATTCGAAGTGCCAGACGCGTGTCAGTAAGGGTTTCCCGCCGCTGTGGAGAGGACGTCGCACTTCTGACACCCTCGTTTGGCGTCGGGACACGTCTCGCGCGGACGCGATGGGGCGGTCGAGGCGGAACCTGTGCCCGGGCGGGGGCGTTAGAACAAGCCGAGCTGCTGTTCGACCGTGTGGCCGGCCGCGGCTGTGGGCAGGCGGGACGGCGGGAGCGGCGGCGGCGCAGCAGGTAGCGGAGTCGCTGCATGGCCCAGGAGCTCGGGGATGCGGCGGAAGTCGGTCTCGAGCACCTCCAGCATGCGCGGGGTGTAGAGCGCCGCCGCCGGGTGGAAGATCGGATAGAGCGTGACCGCCTGGCCGCCGAGCGTCACTCGCTGCTCGCGGCCGTGCACCTGCGTGATTCCGGCCGGCTTGCCCGTGAGGAGCTTCGTCGCGAAGTTGCCGAGCGTCGCGACGAGCCTCGGCTGGATCAGCTCGATCTGGCGGAAGAGGTGACCCTCGCACGCCTCGATCTCCTCGGGCAGTGGGTTGCGGTTGCCGGGCGGGCGGCATTTCAGGACGTTCGCGATATAGACGTCGTCGCGCGAGAGCCCGATGCCGGCCAGCAGCTTCGAGAGCAGCTTCCCCGCAGCGCCGACGAACGGCACGCCCTGCTTGTCCTCGTGGAAGCCCGGCGCCTCGCCGACGAACATCAGCTCTGCGCTCGATGAGCCCGACCCGAAGACCACCTGGGTTCGCCCCGCGGCGAGTGCGCACTTCGTGCAGCCGGCGACGACATCGCCGAAGGCGAGCAGGGAGAGGTCAGCCGCAGCTGCCACAACTACCGCCACAACAGCCGCCACCGAAGGAGGGCTGCCCGGCCATGCCGTGCGCTGCGAACGAGGTGCTGAACTGCTTCGCGACCTTGGTCTTGCCGCAGTCGGGGCACGCCGGATCGGGGTCCGACATGCCGACGAGTTCCTCGAAATGGGACTCGCAGCTCATGCACACGTATTCGTAGATCGGCATCGTGGCAACCTTACCAAGGGCCATGTTCGCGGCCGGGGCGGACGGATCGCGTATCCTGGGGGTTGCCCGGTATCCGCGAGGAACTGGAGCCTCATGTTCGATTCGATCACCGTCATCGGTGCAGGACACGCCGGCTCGGCCATCGCAGCTCGGCTCCGCGAGCGAGGGGTACCCGTGCGAGACGACGGAGAGTTGCGCCTGCTCTGCGTCCCCGATGGAGCGATCGCGGAGGTCGCGCGCTCGATCGAGTACGGCCCGTGGGTCGCGCACGTATCCGGCGGAACCCCACTTGCAGCACTCGACCCGCACACCCGGCGATTCTCCGTCCATCCATTGCAGACGCTCACGCTCGCGCGCGGGCCGGAGCAGCTCGACGGTGCGTGGGGCGCCGTCACCGCAGAGGACGAGGATGGTCACACTCACGCGCAGTGGCTCGCCGAGACGCTCGGCCTGACGCCCTTCGCCCTCGCCGACGAGAGCCGGGCCGCCTATCACGCGGGCGCGTCGATCGCGTCGAACTTCCTCGTCACGCTCTACCGAGCCGCCGCCGCGCTCGTCGGCGAGGCCGGGGCGCCGCCCGTCGCGCTCGTACCGCTGATGACACGCACGATCGAGAACGACTTCGAGCTCACCGGACCGATCTCCCGGGGAGACTGGGAGACAGTCGCCCGGCACCGCACGGCCCTCGCAGGATCCGGCTTCGAGCGGGCCTACGACGCGCTCGTGGAAGTGACGCGCACGTGATCGTCTCGCGGACGATCGGCGAGCTCGACCTTCCTCGCCACGGAGTCATCGGCCTCGTCCCGACGATGGGCGCATTGCACGAAGGGCATGCCGCGCTGTTCGGGGCAGCGCGCGCCGGATGCGACGTGCTCGTCGCGAGCGTCTTCGTCAACCCCGCGCAGTTCGACGACCGCGACGACCTTCATGCGTACCCACGCGACTTCGACCGTGACGCCGACCTGGCCGAGACTGCCGGCGTCGACATGATCTTCGCGCCGAGCGCCGCCGAGATGTACCCGCCGGGCTTCGCGACCTGGGTCGTGCCTGGAGGCGCGGCCGAAGGACTCGAGGAGTCGGCCCGCCCAGGGCACTTCCGTGGCGTAGCGACGATCTGCCTGAAGCTCTTCAACATCGTGCGCCCACAGCGTGCGTGGTTCGGCCGGAAGGACGCGCAGCAGATCGCTGTGCTGAAGCAACTGGTGCGCGACCTGAATGTGCCGGTCGAGATCCGGGTCGTCGACACCGTGCGAGATGACGACGGCCTCGCGCTCTCGTCGCGCAACGCCCGTCTCTCGCCCGAGGAACGCACCCGCGCGCTCGCGATCCCCCGGGCGCTCGGAACACGCGATCTCGACAGCGCGCGAGCCGTGCTCGCCGCTGCCGGCCTCGATCCGGAGTACCTGGCGCTCGCCGATCTCGACGGCCCCACCCTCGCCGTCGCCGCACACGTCGGCTCGGCGCGACTGATCGACAACGTCCTCATCGAGGAAGGAGACCCTGGATGACCACCCGCCCGCGCACCCCCGCCCCTGGAACACCCGCCCCCGGCAAGCTCGCCCTGCCGGAGTTGATCGAGATGAAGCGCCGCGGCGACCGGATCGTGATGATCACGGCGTACGACGCGCCATCAGCACGCCTCGCCGATGCCGCCGGCGTCGACCTGATCCTCGTCGGCGACTCCGCCGCCATGGTCGTGCTGGGTCACGACTCGACCGTCCCCGCGACGATGGACGAGATGCTCATGCTGACGGGCGCGGCGACCCGCGGCGCCCAGCGGCCGCTCGTCATCGCCGACCTACCGTTCGGCTCCTACCACGTATCAGACGAGCAGGCGCTCGAGCATTCGATCCGCTTCCTGAAGGAGGGGAACGCCGATGCGGTCAAGCTCGAGGGCGCAGGTCACATGCTCTCCCGCGTGCAGGCACTGACCGGCGCCGGCATCCCGGTGATGGGCCACATCGGCCTCACACCGCAGACCGCGACGATGCTCGGCGGGTTCAAGGCCCAGGGCCGCACCGCGGACAAAGCGGTTCGCTTGTACGACGACGCACTCGCGCTACAAGCTGCAGGCTGCTTCTCGCTCGTCCTGGAGGCCGTCCCGTCGCCCGTCGCGTCGCGCATCACCGAAGCGCTCGACATCCCGACGATCGGCATCGGCGCGGGCGCGGGGTGCGATGGGCAGGTGCTCGTCTGGCACGACGTCCTCGGCCTATACGAAGGCCACGCGCCTCGATTCGTGCAGCAGTATGCGGACCTCGCGCCGGCGATCGGCACGGCGATCGAGCGCTACGCCGCCGATGTCCGGACCGGCGTCTTCCCCGCCGAGCAGCACACCTATTCGATCTCCGACGACGAGCTCGCCGACTTCGAGGACGCACTGGCGGAGGCGGCCCAACGATCTAGAGGGAACTGAGCACCAGCCCGACGGCCACTGGTCCGATGATCGCAAACGCGCACGCTGCGGCTGCACGCGCCCACGTCCAGCCGTGCACCGCTCGCACCCCGAGGACGAGGAGCACCCCCGCCCAGAGCAGAAACAGCAACTCGAGGACGTCGAAGACGCGGACGCCGGTGCCGTGGTCGCTACCGCCGGTTCGAAACAGCGACCCACCGTAAACCGCGAGCTTGACCGGCCAGACCACCAGCGAGAGACAGACCGGCACTGCCGCGAACGCGAGCACGTGACGGGCTCGGCGGTAGGACCCCTGCGACCCGAGCGCTCTTGCCCCTCCGTGAAGCAGCGCGCCGAACGCGAAATAGCCGAACATACCGTACAGGCTGCCCGCGATGAAGGCCCACACTGCGACGATGAGCCCGTCGTAGGACGAGTCGTCCATCAGCCGTCCGGCGGTTGCCGTCGAGAGGACCGCCGCGATCCCGGCGAGCAGCACGATCGCGAGGACGGGCTCGGCCCGGTCGGCGAGCGACTCCTTCGAGTCGTCGCGCAGCGCGACGAACACCGGACGCGGCCGCTGCAGGACGAGGAAGGCGCGCAGCCACCAGTCGCGCATCAGTTGTTCAACGTGACGACCTGGCCGTTGTGACAGCGAACCGCCACCTGCCCGAGGAGCGCGCCTCGTTGCTGTGCGGGCGGCTTCCCGTCGGAGCAGATCGTGTGGTGACGGTTCACGAACGCCGCGGTCATCCCGCCGACGAAGACGAGCGCGCAGACGGCTCCGATCACGAGCAGCACGGCACGCTTGCTGGGCCGCGTGTTCACGCGGCGACGGCGCGGGTCTTCGTCGCGCGAGGCTCGAGCAGTGGCCGCAGGAACGCGCCGGTGTACGACGTGTCGACGCGGGCGACGTCCTCGGGAGTGCCGACCGCGACGATCTCGCCGCCGTCCTCACCACCTTCGGGCCCGAGGTCGATGAGCCAGTCGGCCTGCTTGATCACGTCGAGGTTGTGCTCGATCACGATCATGGTGTTGCCGGCGTCGACGAGACGCTGCAGCGTCTCGAGCAGCTTCTCGATATCGGCGAAATGAAGCCCTGTCGTGGGCTCGTCGAGGATGTAGAGGGTGCGACCCGTCGAGACCTTGCAGAGCTCCGACGCGAGCTTGACTCGCTGCGCCTCGCCACCCGACAGTGTCGTCGCCGGTTGTCCGAGCGTCATGTAATCGAGACCGACGTCGTGCAGGGTCTGCAGGCGCCGGCGAACCTTGGGGATCTTCTCGAAGAACTTCAGCGCGTCTTCGACCGACATCTCGAGCACGTCAGCGATCGTCTTGCCCTTGAAGCGCACCTCGAGCGTCTCGCGGTTGTAGCGCTTGCCCTTGCAGGTCTCGCAGGGGACGTAGACGTCGGGCAGGAAGTGCATCTCGATCTTGATCTGGCCGTCACCCTTGCACGTCTCACAGCGTCCACCCTTCACGTTGAACGAGAAACGGCCGGGCTTGTAGCCACGCACCTTCGCGTCGGGAGTGAGCGAGTAGAGCTCGCGGATGTGGGTGAAGAGGTCGGTGTAGGTCGCCGGGTTCGAGCGCGGCGTTCGGCCGATCGGGCGCTGGTCGATCTCGATCACCTTGTCGAAGACCTCGATGCCCTCGACCCCGAGGTGCGCACCGGGACGAACGCGCACGCGTGACAGCTGGTTGGCGAGCGCCTTGTAGACGATCTCGTTCACGAGCGTCGACTTGCCGGAGCCCGAGACGCCGGTCACGGCGACGAACTTGCCAACCGGGAACTCGACGTCGATCTCCTTCAGGTTGTTCTCGGTCGCGCCGCGGATCGCGAACCAGCCGTTGTCCTCGAGGCGCCGCTCGGGGACGGGGATCCCGCGCGTCCCCGCAAGGTACTGCCCGGTGACCGACTTCTTGTTGCGCATCACCTTGGCCGCCGTCCCCTCGGCGACGACGTGACCGCCGTGCTCGCCCGCACCGGGGCCCATGTCGACGAGCCAGTCCGAGTTGCGCATCATCTGCTCGTCGTGCTCCACCACGACGACGGTGTTGCCGAGATTGCGCAACCGCTCGAGCGTGCCGATCAGCTTGTCGTTGTCGCGCTGGTGCAGGCCGATCGACGGCTCGTCGAGGATGTAGAGGACTCCCACGAGCTGGCTTCCGATCTGCGTGGCGAGCCGAAGGCGCTGCGCCTCACCACCGGAGAGCGTCGCGCTCGCGCGATCGAGGTTCAGGTAGCCGACGCCGACGTCGTACAGGAACGTCAAGCGCTCGCGTATCTCCTTGACGATGCGGTGGCCGATCAGCTCCTCGGTCTCGGTCAGTCCCAGGTCGGCGAGGAACTCGAGTGCGCGCGAGACGGAGAAACGCGTGAACTCGTGAATGTTCCGTCCTGCGACCGTGACGGCGAGCACTTCGGGCTTGAGACGCGCGCCCTTGCACACCGGGCACGGCCTGAACGACATGTACTCCTCGATCCGCTCGCGCTGCGAGCTCGAGTCGGTCTCGCGGTACCGGCGCTCGAGTGACTTGACGATGCCCTCGAAGTCGATCATGTATGAGCGCCGCCGACCCATCCGGTTGCGGTACTGGACATAGACCTTGTCGCCGCCCGTCCCGTAGAGGAAGTAGTCCTGCTGCTGCTCGGAGAGCTCCGACCAGGCCCGGTCCGTGGGGATCTCGTACCGGTCGGCGATCGCGGCGATCACCGACTCGTAGAAGCCGGCCCCGCCGACCGCCCAGGGCACGAGCGCGCCGTCGTCGATCGAGAGCGATGCATCGGGGACGAGGAGGTCGGGATCGATCTCCTGCTGCGCGCCGAGGCCGGTGCACCGCGGGCAGGCGCCGTGCGGTGAATTGAACGAGAAGATGCGCGGCTGCAACTCCGGCAGGGAGACGCCGTGCTCCGGGCACGCGAAGTTCTGGCTGTAGGTGCGGCTCTCGCCGGTATCGACGAGGTCGACGACGAGCAGACCCTCGGCGAGTTGCAGCGCCGTCTCGACCGACTGCGTCAGCCGGGTGCGGATGTCGTCCTTCATCACGAGCCTGTCGACGACGACCTCGATCGTGTGCTTGAACTTCTTGTCGAGCGTTGGAGGCTCGTCGAGCGAGTGCTGCTCTCCGTCCACCTTGATCCGCGAGAACCCCTCGTTCCGCAGCTCGTCGAAGCGATCCCTGAACTCGCCCTTGCGATCGCGGACGATCGGCGCGTTGACCGTGAACCGCATGCCGTCCGACAGGGCGAGGACCTGCTCGACGATCGAGTCGATCGACTGGCCGGAGATGGCCCGGCCGCAGACCGGGCAGTGCGGCCGTCCGACCCGCGCGTAGAGGAGACGCAGGTAATCGTAGATCTCGGTGACGGTGCCGACGGTGGAGCGCGGGTTGCGCGATGTCGTCTTCTGGTCGATCGAGATCGCGGGACTGAGCCCGTCGATCGAGTCGACGTCGGGCTTCTCCATCATCTGCAGGAACTGCCGTGCGTAGGCGGAGAGCGACTCGACATACCGGCGCTGCCCCTCCGCGTAGATCGTGTCGAAGGCAAGGCTCGATTTCCCGGATCCCGAGAGGCCCGTGATGCAGATCAGGGCGTTCCGCGGGAGCCGGACGGTGATGTCCTTGAGATTGTGCTCCCGGGCTCCGTGGACGATGAGCTCGTCGGCCGCCATTCCAGGCCATTGTATCGACCGAACACGTGTTCGTACAGGGTTGTCGTCGACTATCCGCGTTACACGCGGCCGAATGAGGGACACTCCTCACGCATGATCGACACAGCTCGCCGCACGGCCGTCGTCACCCTGGTCGCAGGTGGGATCGTCGTGCTCGGGCTCGCGCTCTGGAAGCTCCGGATCGTACTCGCCCTCCTGTTCTTCGCACTCATCCTCGCCGCAGCGATGAGACCGGGGATCGAATGGCTGAAGCGACACCGGGTGCCGCGTCCAGCGGGGCTCGCGGTGCACTACCTCGTGATCCTCGGGCTGATCGCGGGCACGATCGCCTTCGCCGCGCCCCGCGCCCTCGACCAGGTGAACCACGCGCTCAGTCCGTCGGGCAAGGTGCAGATTGCACGGGCGACCAACCACTCGACCGGCTTCAAGCACCAGGTGCTCGCTGCGCTACAGAAGCGGCTGCAGCACTTCCCGAAGCGAAGCCAGCTCGTGAAGCCCGCCACGCAGGCCGGCCTGACCGCCTTCGAGGTGGTCATCGGCTTTCTGTTCACCTTCGCAGTGGCGGCGTACTGGGTCTTCGAGCGCGACAAGGCGATCGACGTCGTCTGCTCGCTGATCGAGCGCCCGAAGCGCAAGCTCGTGCGCGACACCTGGGATCTGATCGACGCGAAGCTCGGCGCGTTCGTCCGGGGGCAGGTGCTCCTGGTCGGGCTCGTGGGCACCGGCCTCTCGCTGCTCTTCTGGGCGGTCGGCGAGCCGTACTGGCTCCTCGTCGGGGCGTTCGCGGGAGTCGTCGAGATCGTGCCGGTGATCGGCCCGCTCGCCGCTGGTGGCCTCGCGGTCGCGGTGGGATTCACCTCATCGGTGCACGTTGCGGTGCTCGCGGCCGCTTGCGTGCTCGTCGTGCGGCTCCTCGAGGACTACCTCGTGATGCCTCGCATCCTGGGCGACGCGGTCGGCCTCTCCCCATTGCTCGTGCTCGTATCGGTGACGGCCGTCGGGCTCCTCTTCAGCGGCTGGGCGGTGCTCTTCGCCGTGCCGCTCGCCGCCGTCCTCGTGACGTTGTTCGATGTCGTCCTGCGGAATGTCGACCCGGCGGAGGAAGAGATCCCAACGGTGCTCTTCACCCGGGAGTCCGAGGCGTAGCGGCCTCGATCAGGCCTTGCGCCAGCGGCCGAACACGAGACCCCCGAGCGTGAAACCGAGGCCAAAGGTGCCGACCGCGAACCCGCTGATCGCGATCCCCTTTCGCCACGCCGACAGCCGCTGCCAGCGACCGAGTGCCTCGCGCTCCTCATCGGTGAGCGGCTCTCCGCGGCGCTGCTTTCGCAACGCGCCCCCGGCCCGTAGCCCCAGATACAGGTCGTCGAAGATCTCCGTCGACTGCTCGTCGGCCATGGCAGTCACTGTATAGCCTGCTGCGGCCGTGATTACTCGCATCCTGCACGTCTCCGACCTCCACTTCGGCGCTCGCGACGACCCCGTCCTCGAGCAGGCGCTGGCAGGCCTCGTGAATCGCGTCGGGCCCGAGCTCGTGATCGCGAGCGGCGACTTGACGCACAGAGGCCGGCGATCCCAGCACGCACTCGCAGCGTATTTCCTCCGGCGATTCGAGTTGCCCGTGCTTGCTGTGCCCGGCAACCACGACATTCCCTACACCTTCCCGCACCGCTTCACGGCGACGTGGCGGGAGTTCGAGCGTGAGTGGACGACCACCGAGCCGACGTACTCGGGCGCGGGCGCCCACGTGGTCGGGATCAACTCCGTCCGGCCGTGGCGCCACCAGTCGGGCGGGGTGAGCGACAGCCAACTCGTACGCGCGACCGCGAGGCTTCGGGCCGGCGCCCCGGGCGCGCTGCGCGTCGTCACGCTGCATCACCAGATGATCGGCGCTCCGTGGCGATCGAAGAAGAAGCCCGTCGCCCGGCGCAACCACGTGCTCTCGCAGCTCGTCGACTCCGGTGCCGAGCTGATCCTCGGCGGCCACATCCACCAGGGCACGGTCTCGGAGCGACACGAGTTCGAGGTGATCACGGGTGACGTGCAGGGCGTCGTGATCTCGATCGCACCCGGCCTCGGTCAGCCGCGCCCGGAGCGTCGCGGCGAAGCGCGGGGCTGCGTCGTCTACACCGCCGACGAACGGGCGCTGCGCGTGGAGACGTACATCTGGCGAGACGACGACTGGGGGCTCACTGCCGTGCGTACCTTCGCGCGCGGCCGCGAGCCCCTCGCCGTCGATCCTTCCTAGGTCGTAGCGCCGCGGCCCCGGTACATCCCGCCGACGACCGCGACCAGCACGGCCGCGATCACGACAGCGAGGATGAAGCCGAGAATGCCGCCGATCAGAAGCCCGGCGATGAGTGCCGCCGCGACCCCGATCGCGATGGTCAGCCAGATCGGCATCGGATCACGCCCGGGATGCACGAGCCGCCCGAGCGCCCCGATGATCAGGCCGACGACGATGAGTCCGATTATGCGTCCGATCATGCGTCGGACTCTCTCCAGCGTCGCCGACCGTGAAACTCGTGCTCTGTTCCGGAAGCTCCGGAACAGAGCACTAGCGGGAGTCGAGCGCCGTCCGCTTCGCGGCGAGCTCGTCGTCGTCGAGCACACCCGCACGGTGCAGCTCGACGAGCATCGCGTCGAGGCGCGCACGCTCGAACGCCTTCGGGTCCGGAGCGAGCGCGTCCGGGTCGACACCGAGCTTCCGGAGCCGGCCGCGCTGCTGCTCGACGCCGAGCCCCCGGTTCGGGAAGATCCGCGCCCCCGGGCCGAAGATGGGTCGCTTCTGCACGTAATGACGGTAGGAGGCGACGAGAGCGATCGCGACCGCGAACGACGTGAACGAGACGACGTAGCCGCTGCCGTTCGAGAGCTCCTTCCCCACGACCGCGCCCACGATCGACCCGACGAGCCCGATCGCGATCGTCAGCCAGATCGGCATCGGATCCGGCCCCGGGATCGCAAGGCGCGCGAGCGCGCCGGTGAAGAACCCCGAGAAGAGGATCGCGAGCACGAGCCCGAGGCTCATACCGCCGCCCCCGAGGCCACGGCTACGAGGTCCCGGCGAAGCGCTTTGATCTCGTCGCGCAGCTTTGCGGCGTACTCGAAGCGCAGCTCCTCGGCCGCCTGAAACATCTCCTCCTCGAGCGTGATCACGAGCTTCTCGAGCTCGTCGCGCGACATTCCCTCGACGTTCGCGCCGCCCCGCCGCCGCCGCGAGGGCACGTTCGGCTGCTCGAGCGCCAAGAACTCGGCGATGTCGGAGACACCCTTGGTGATCGAGATCGGCGACGTTCCGTGCTCCTCGTTGTAGGCGAGCTGGACGCTGCGGCGCCGCTCGGTCTCGTCGAGCGCGCCCTTGATCGCCTCGGTCATCTTGTCCGCGTACATCAGCACACGCCCGTTGACATGGCGCGCCGCGCGGCCGATCGTCTGGATGAGAGCGGTCTTGCCGCGCAGGAACCCTTCCTTGTCGGCGTCGAGGATCGCGACCAGCGACACCTCCGGAAGGTCGAGTCCTTCTCGCAGCAGGTTGACGCCAACGAGCACGTCGTACTCACCGAGCCGGAGCTCGCGGATGATCTGGATCCGCTCGAGCGTGTCGATCTCGGAGTGCAGGTAGCGCGTCTTCACACCCGCCTCGAGCAGGTAATCGGTGAGATCCTCGGACATCTTCTTGGTCAGGGTCGTCACGAGCGTCCGCTCCCCGCGTTCCTCACGGCGGCGAATCTCGTTCAGAAGGTCGTCGATCTGGTTCTTCGTCGGGCGCAGGTCGATCTCGGGGTCGACGAGGTAGGTCGGGCGGATCAGCTGCTCGCTGATTTTCGTCGAGTGGCGCAGCTCCCACGGGCCTGGCGTCGCCGAGACGAACACCGTCTGCGGCACCTTGCCCAGGAACTCGTCGAAGCGGAGGGGCCGGTTGTCGAGCGCGCTCGGAAGCCGGAAGCCGAAATCGACGAGCGTCTGCTTGCGCGACCGATCCCCTTCGTACATCCCGCCGATCTGCGGGACCGTCTGGTGAGACTCGTCGACGAAGATCACGTAGTCGGACGGGAAGTAGTCGAGCAGCGTGTGCGGGGCCGAGCCAGCGGGGCGGCCGTCGAGGATGCGCGAGTAGTTCTCGATGCCGTTACAGAACCCGAGCTCCTGCATCATCTCCAGGTCGTACTCCGTTCGCTGACGGATCCGGTGCGCCTCGAGCATCATTCCCTTCGCCTCGAACGACTTCACCTGCTCCTCGAGCTCGTGCCGGATCTCGACGGCGGCACGCTCGATCGTGGGCTTCGACGTGACGTACTGGGTGGCCGGGAAGACGGTGATGTTCTCGAGTTGTGAGAGA
>JBBSEJ010000076.1:0-12943 GCA_038239825.1 Gaiellales bacterium | reverse complement strand
GCGACGGCTGCCAACGGAATCGCGACGCTGAACGTGACCGGCAATGTCGCCGGGGCGGTCAACTTGACTGCGACGGCGACTCTGACGCAGGGCGCGACGATTTCGAACACCCTCGCGGTGACGGTGACGTTCGGGCCGGCGACCCAGATCGTGCTCACAGGTCTGCCCTCGGGCCTCGCCACGACCAAGACTGGCACGTTGACGGCAACGATCGAAGACGCAGCCGGCAACACCGTCACGTCCGGCGCGGACGCAACCCGGGTCGTGACGTTCGCTCAGACCGGCGGCACCGGAACGGTGACAGGGCTTGGAACTGCAACTGCGGCCGGTGGCGTGGCGACCAAAACTGTCACAGGGGGCACGGTCGGGTCCGTCTCACTCCAAGCGAGCGCAACCTTGACCCAGGGGGCAACCAACTCGAATACGCTTGCGGTAACGGTCAACGCGCTGCCCACCATCAGTTCGCCGACCGCGGCTAGTCCGTGCAACCCGGGCCACAACACCACCGGGAGCTGCACGGTCACCGGTACCGGCTTCCAGACTGGCCTCGCGGTTACAGGCAGCGGCTCTCTGCTGACCGTCACCATTACGTCAGTAACATCGACTCAGATCGTCGTGAACGCGACAGGCACCGGCGGTAGCGGGGCTCTGGGAACTTTCACCGTCACAAACCCGGACGGTGGTGCAGTCACATCCGCGGCCGGCAGTTTCAAGAACGGTTAGGCGAAGCGCCTCGGGCGGATGAGGAGGGCGGCGAGTGCCGCCCTCCTTCAGGTAGAGATCGGTTAGCCACCGACGATGTCTCCGAACTCGTCTTCGAGGCGTTGTTTGACGGTTTCGGCGTTGCGGGCGTGGTCGAACAGGTCGGTGTAGGTGTTGAGGGGGCGCGGCTGATGCGTCCGACCTACCCAGGCTGCTGCACCACGCCGGCCGCTGAAATCGTCGACCAACTCAGCCGATCGCGCGACCTGCCCGCACCGTGCTGCGGCTCGCGAGCGCGGGGAGCGCGCGCTCGATGAACGTCTCGACGAGCTCGGGGTCGAACTGGCTCCCGGCTGATGCGCGCAGCTCTGCGAGTGCCTGCTCGCTCGTTCGCGCCGGCCGGTAGGGGCGGTCTGAGGTGATGGCGTCGTAGGCGTCGCAGATCGCGATCACGCGGGCGGCGAGCGGGATCTCGTCGCCGTGTAGGCCGTCGGGATAGCCGTTGCCGTCCCAGCGCTCATGGGTCGAGCGGACGGCGAGCGAGACGTTGTCGAGACCCTCGGCGGCGGCGATGATGCGCTCGCCGATCAGGGTGTGCTGCTGCACGATCTTCCACTCGTCGTCGTCGAGCTGGCCGGGCTTCTGCAGCACCGTCTCTGGGAGGGCGAGCTTGCCGACGTCGTGCAGCTCGGCCGCCGCCCGCACGAGCTTTGCATCGCTGCCGACGAGGCCGAGCTCGGCCGCGAGCGCCGCCGAATACTCTGCCACCCCGCTCGTATGGTGCCCGAGCGACTCGTCGCGTTCGGCGAGCGCCTGCAGCAGGACGCCACGGCTCTCGCGCCCTCCGATCCCGAGGCCCTTCTCGGCGTACATCCGCCGGTCGGCGACCTGCAACGCATCGTGACTGTTGTCGGCCTCCTGGGGAAGGATCGCGTGGCCGCTCGAGCAGCTGATCGTGAACGCCTCCCCGGACTCGCGCAGGCTCGCGCTCGTCGCCGCACGCACCCACGGCAGATCGACACCACTGCCGTTGACGAGAATGCAGAACTCGTCGCCGCCCAGCCGGAACACCGACCCGCGGTCGCCGACCGTGTCGCGCAGACGGCCGCCGAGACGCTGCAGCAACGCATCGCCCGCGCCGTGCCCGAACGTGTCGTTGTAGGCCTTGAACCCGTCGAGGTCGAAAAGCAGCAGGAGCGAGTTGCCCGGCTTGGTGACGAAGAACTCGTCGAGACGGCGCCCGAGCGCCCGCCGGTTGCCGAGGCCGGTGAGGGCATCGGTGAGCGACTCGGTGCGCGTCAGGCGCAGGAGTGAGAGGTACTCGTTGAACGTGATGGCCAGCCGTCCGATCACCGCGAGCAGGCCGAGCGACGCAGCGAGCAGCGCCACCGTCTGCACGCGATGGAAGTGATCCCAGACCTCGATGCCGAGGCAGACAACCGCCATCACGACCGGTGCGACGAGTAGCGGCATGCCTTCCAGCCGGCGGCGCGCGCGGTGCAAGGGTGCCGCGCACGAGCCTGCCGCGATGAGCACGAAGCCCGCAGGCCAGCCGAGATCGAGCCAGGTGCCGTAGCGATAGGTGCCGTGCGCAACCTCGAAGAGGTAGAGCGAATCGGCCCCGGCGAAGAGGATCAGGCCGCCCCCGAGGAGGAGCCAGATACGGTTGACCTTCCAGCCCGACAGTCCGAGCGCACAGAAGATCAGCGACAGCAGCAACGCGTCGCCGGTGGGGTAGGCGAGGTTCGTGGCGACGGACGCGAAGCTGCCGGTGGAGGTGCGCCAGACCGCACCCAGCACGAGGCCGGTCGCGAGGGAGCACACCGTGAAACCGCCGATCAGTCCGTCGATCCACACGACCCCGCTGAAGTCGAGAACGGACGAGCGCACGAGCAACCCGAGGCCGACGAACACCGGGAGGTAGAACCCGAGGTAGCCCACATCGGCGAACGACGGAAACGGCGGAGTTGCCATGCTCTGGAGCGCAATCGTGTAGTAGGCATCGCCGGCCGTCCAGGCGAAGACCCCGGCCGCGATCCAGATCCACGCCGCACCTTCGTCCCGGCGCAACCCGCGCGCGAGGCAGGTGGCCCCGGCGACGACCCCGACCCCGTCGTAGAGCCAATTCGTGAAGAGCCTCGAAACGCCCGTACCGCCGAAGCCCGTGCGCAACTGGACGGCCACCAGCGTAAACAGCACCACGGTTGCGGCCAGACACGCGAGCGGCACGCGCCCGATCCAGCGCTTCGCGGGAGATTGGCGCCGGCGCTGCCACAACTGCGAGACCCCGTGTGCCCCCATGGTCATGTTCTCGGCAACCGGTGAGGGGTGGGACGTCCCCCGAAAGGGGTAGCGGCGGTACCCGTTCGGGCCGTTTTCTACTGCAGCACGGACGTGACGAAGAACGAGCAGGCGTCGTCGCCGCGAAGCATGCAGGTGGGCTGATCGATCTCGATGCGCTCGCCGTAGAACTCGGCCGTCCCGAGCACGAGCCCCTCGAGGAGCGAGCAGAGGCGCCGCTCCGAGATATAGGAGATCGAGACCCCGTCGGCTCCGAGCGCACGAACCTGGAGCCTCGGTGGCGCAGCGCCCGGAAGGGAGGCGCGCAGGACTTCGTGGATGCGCTCCTCGACGTCGAGCAGGAACCGCCGCGTGCCGGCCGACTGGTCGTAGAAGTCGGGCCGGAGCTGCCGGAAGATCGTCTTCGCCGTGAAACGGCCGAACTCGAGCAGAATCGTTGAACGCTCCTCGCCGGTAGCGCTCTCTGCGTGCTCGACGAGCGCCTCGAAGTGCTCGTCCGGGTAGACGTCTCCAGGACCGAACTGCGGCTGATCCCGCCAGATCGACTCGGCGCTCCTGGGATAGGCCGTCGAGGTGAACCGGTGGAAGCTCGTGAAGATCAGCCCGTGCACCGAGCTGATGTTAAAGCGGCCGCGCGCCACAGCCCCCGGTACCCCTGTTCGAGCCCTTGACGCGTCGGCGGAGATCGGCCAGTCTCCCCACTGTCAAACCTCAAGGGGGTCACCGTTGCGCCGTCTGTTCCTTCTGCTCGTCACCGCACTGCTCGCGGTCTCTGCGACCGCAGCGCTTGCGGATGCGCCGTCGCCCGACAATCCCGCCGGACGCTCGAACGACATTCTCGGAATCGTCGCGCCTCTGCATGCTGCCGGGCACGGTGGCGGCGGGGGCAGCAACCTCACCTACCACGGCGGGCCGGTGCTGCGCACCAACCGGACGGTCGCCATCTACTGGGGAACCGGGTTCGCCTCGGGCTACCAGTCGACGATCAACACCTACTTCACCGACGTCGCGACCGCGAGCAACACGCTGACGAACGTGTACTCGGTCGAGACGCAGTACTACGATTCGACGGGCCCGATCGCGTATTCGAGCACGTCGGGCGGCTGGATCGTCGATACGACGAACCCGGTGCCGGACGACTGCACCGACACCGTCTCCGCGACAAACTCCTGCGTCAGCGACAACGCGATCCGCGCCGAGGTGGCACGAGCGGTGCCGAACCCCGACGGGCACACGATCTACTTCGTCTTCACCGGCAAGGGAGTCGGGAGCTGCTACTCGTCCTCGAGTTGCGCCTTCTCGAGCTACTGCGCCTACCACAGCAACTTCACGGCGAGCGGCAAGACCTACATCTATGCGAACCAGCCTTATGCCGACACGGTTCCCTCCGCCTGCGATTCGGGCAATCACCCCAACGGCGCCGCCACCGAGGCGGACGCCACGATCAACGTCACGAGCCACGAGCATCGCGAGGCGATCAACGACACCTTCGGGAACGCCTGGTACGACCGGCGAGGCTACGAGGGGTCAGACAAGTGCGCGTGGAACTTCGGCACCCTGACCGGCCCGGACTACAACCAGACGATCGGGAGCCATCACTACATCCTGCAGCAGGAGTGGAGTAACGCGGCCTCCGGCTGCCTGCTGCACGGCTAGCCGATCGACCGACCCGGATCGCGAAGAGGGGCGCATGCCCCCTCTTCGCGTCCGACGACGGCATGTCCGAGCCTCCGACGAGTGACGATCTGCTCAAGTGAGCGGGACGTTCTGCCGATTGCCGCCTCGAATGGCCGTGGACACCAGCCTCCTCGAGCACTGGCGGCGCGAGCTCGCAGCGCGCAAGCGTGCCCGGTCGGCGCTCCCCGAGCGCTGGCGGCAGGATCCCCGTCCGGAGATGCGGGAGGTCGGGGAGCTCTACGTCGAGCTGCTCGCCGCCGAGCAGCGCATGAACGTCATCCCGATGTCGCTCGAAGACCGCTAGGACTTCCTCAACGGTTTAGAGTCGCTCGGGTGGAAGCGACGGTTCGTGACGGCCAGGCACCCGCGGTCGTCGTCTCGCTGCAGCCCGGCGAGCGGCTGAGCTCGGAGGCGGGCGCGATGATGTTCATCTCGGGCGACATCTCGATGGAGGTGGAGATGCCGGGAGGGCTGATGGGTGGGCTCAAGCGGAAGCTCCTCGCCGGGGAGAGCCTCTTCCTCACCCGCTACCTCGCGAACGGCCCCGGCGCCGTCGGGATCACCGGGCCGTTCCCCGGGTCGATCAGGCAGCACGAGCTCGACGGCGAGATCATCTGCGAGAAGCACGCGTACCTCGGTCACTTCGGGGAGGTGGCGATCGAGAGTGCGCTTGCCCAACGCCTCGGGATGGGTGTGCGAGGCGGGGGAGAGGGCTTCATCCTGCAGCGCCTGAAGGGCAAAGGCACGGTGTGGCTGCACGGCGGCGGCGACTTCCTCGACTTCGACCTGGCTGCAGGACAGCGCCTGGTCGTCGACACCGGCTGCATGGTGATGGTCGAGCCGACGGTGAGCTACGAGGTGAAGATGCAGGGCGGCATCGCGAAGAGCCTGTTCGGCGGCGAGGGGCTATTCCTCGTCCACCTGACCGGCCCGGGGCACGTGACCCTCCAGACACTGCCGTTCTCGCGTACCGCCAGGCGCGTGCTCGCCGCGGCCGGTGGCGGGCGGGACGAATCGGGCGGCGGCGGTATCCTGGGCAGCATCCTCGGCGAATAGGAGGCACCAGAGTGGGGTTTCTCGACAAGGCGAAGGCAGCCGCCGAACAGGCAGCCGCGAAGGCGAAAGAAGGCGTCGACGACGTCCAGAGCAAGCGAGAGCTGAGCCAGGCCTACAACGAGCTCGGCAAGACGACGTACGAGCTCGTCGAGTCCGGCGAGATCTCGCATCCGCGTCTCGATCCGATCGCGCTCCGCATCCGCACACAGGCCGACAAGGACGCCGTGGGCGCTGCCGCGCCGGTGGCCGACGCTGCTGCCAAAGCGGAGCCCTACGACGCGAGCCAGCCGCCCGCGATGCCGACCTAGTGGTTGGGCGGAACTAGCCGTTCGGATCGAGGGACTTGGCGCGAAGCGTCGAAACTGAAGGGATGAGACTTCGCATCGAGCCGGCGGCGGCGAGGGAGCTGCTGAAGGCCGAGATCGAGGCCCTCGGCGTCGCCGCGCGCGCGGTCGGGAAGACGCTCGAGCTCTCGTACGCCGCGGAAGATCTGATGGAGCGCGAACAGGAGCGGTTGGAGCTGACGTTCTTCGTGCGAGCGTGGATGTCGACGCAGTACGACGTCGTCGCCGAGGTCGTCGGCTAGCAGCTAGCGCGCGTCGGGTGGCTCAGGCCTCCTGGAGGAGCGGGTTCGTGATCAGGCCCTTGCTCCGTGCCACCTGCACCGCGGCGGTGCGGCCGCTCACCTGCAGCTTGCGGTAGATGTTCGAGAGGTGGAACTTGACGGTCGGCTCGGCCACCCAGAGCTCCTTCGCGATCGCGGCGTTCGAGAGACCGGTCGAGAGCAGGTTGAGGACGTCGTGCTCCTTGACGGTGAGGCCGGCGTCGGCAGCGATCGTCGCGGACGCGTTCGCAAAGACCCCCGTCGATTGGAAGACGGTGCCGGTGAGGGCCTGGCGGACGACGGCACCGAGGTCACGCGGATCGAGGTGCTTGAGCACGAAGGCGCGCGCGCCGCTGTCCATCGCCTCCTGAATGATGTTCTGATCTTCCGAGGCCGAGAGCATTACGACGGCGATCTCCGGGAAGCTCGCACGGATGCGCTTCAGGCAGGTGATCCCGTCGAGGAGTGGCATCCGAACGTCGAGCACCACCACATCGGGCAGCAACTGCGTCACGAGTGGCAGCACCTTCGTCGCTTCGGCCGTCGTCGCGACGATCTCGAAATCGCCGTCCTCCTCGAGTGCGACCCGGACGGCTTCCAGCATCAGCCGGTGGTCGTCCGCGATCAAAACCGTCGTCTTCCGCAAAGCTGACCCCCAGCCGCATTGCAGTTCTCCCCGAGCTCCGAATCGGCTCGACCGTCTGACCTTAGGCTCGTCCCCGTCGATTCCCCCGGACTGATGTCTGAGCGTCCTAGACCTTCGGCGTGCCTCGATCGAGGGATACCCCGGCCGGGTCGCCGCGCGGGCGTAAGCTCGACGGGGTGGAGGCGAGCGACGCGGCGAGGCGCTGGGCGGAGACCTGGCAGCGGGCGTGGCGCGCTCATGACGCGGCGGCGATCGGGGCGCTCTACCGCGACGACGCGCATTTCCAGTCTCACCCGTTTCGTCCGGCGGAGAATGCGCTCGAGTACGTCGAGCGGGTCTTCGCCGACGAGGCATCGGCGGAGCCGTTCTTCGGCGAGCCGTTCGTGGACGGCGACCGTGCCGCGGTCGAGTGGCGCGCGCTTGTCCGGCTGAAGGAGGGCAGCGAGGAGAACCTCGTCGGCGTCTCCCTGCTGCGCTTCGACCGCGCGGGGCTCGTGAGCGAGCATCGCGATATCTGGTGCCGCGAGTAGGCGCCGAGGGGGACGTCGCCCCCTGGCGGCAGGCCGCGGTGAGGCATGCCCGGCGGCAGCCGTCGTGACGGAACGGCAACAACGGTGCGAGAACTTCGTCGCGGGCGGTGCGACATCTCGCGCTCGCAGCGAGGATAGGAACGCGAAACCGCTTCGGATGGGTGTCCCCGGCAGGTGTCGACGCCTGCGTGGGCTCGCTTGCCCGCCGCAGCGAACCGCCAACGGCTCGGCGGCAGCCGCCGTGCAGGGAGCGTGCGGAAAGTGGAACGCGACTGCGCGCTGCTACGCGGCGGGCAGGCGGACGACGAACTGACCCCGGCCGCCCGGACGCGCAACCACATCGCCCGACGCGGCTCGGGCGAGCCGGCGAGCGAGGGCGAGGCCGAGGCCGGCGCCTGAGGGGGCGGAGCTGCGAGCGCTACCGCGTACGGCCGGCTCGAAGATCGATTCCTGCTCGGCGTCCTCCACGCCCGGGCCGTCGTCGTCGACCGAGAAGAGCACCGTCGAGCCCTCGCGCGCGACGCCGACCCGCACCGAGCTGCGGCCGTACCGGCAAGCGTTCTCGACGACCGGATGCAAGATGCGCTCGGCGAGGTCGCGGTCGACGCCGACGCGCACCCCCGGCCGGCACGGGTCGAGCGCGAGGTCGACCGCACGCGACCTGGCCTCGTCGGCGCACGCGGCGACGATCGCGGCCGCGACCTCGTGCGCGTTCGCGACCCCCTGCGGCTGGGCACTGTGCTGCGCGGCCGCCACGAGCGTGTCGACGATGCGCGCGATCTGCTGCGCGTTGGCCATCACGACCGCGAGGCTGTCGCGGTACTCCACGTCGGTGCGGGTCCGGCGCAGTGCCACCTCGGCTTCCGCCATCAGCTTCGCGAGCGGCGTTCGGAGCTCGTGCGAGAGCTCGGCGGAGAAGCGACGCTCGTGCCGGAGGCTCGCCGCGAGCCGGTCGAGCAGGCCGTCGAGCGTCGCGCCGAGGCGGGTCAACTCGTCGTGTGGCTCGCCGAGCCCGAAACGGCGGTCGAGATCGTGCTCGCTCCAGGCGGCCGCTTGCTCCGTCATCTGAGCCACCGGACGAAGGGCTGAGCGAAGAAGCCACCAAACGGCGCTGCCGACGATTGCGAGGAGAGCGATGAAGAACGTGATCGACGCGGCGAGCGCCCGCCGCCGGGTTTGCTCGTAGGGCGCGAGCGACAGTCCCGTGACGAGCGTGCCGACTCGTCGGTCGCCGGCGATGATCGGGACCGCATAGAGCCGCGTGTCGGTGTCACGCACGTCGAGCAGCCTGCGCGGGCCGCCGGCGAGCGAGCGCGCGGCCGCTGCCGTCTCGATCCGCACCCGCGGCTGTTCGACGACAGCAGTGCCTCGGAAGATCCACAGGCGGCTCGAGCTGAGGCTGTCGTCGGTCGTCTCCGCGAGGTGGATCTTCCCGTGTGAGATGCGGATGAGGCTGAGCTCGGCGGAAGCGTGCTCGCGCAGGAAGGTGTTCGCGTCGCGCGAGGTGCTGTGGGCGAGCAGGAGGTTGAAGCCGAACGTCGCGGCCCCCAGCGCGAATGCGAGCGCGACCACCACGATCAGGAGCAGCCTCGTCCTGACATCGCGGAGGGGGCGCACGCGCGTCATTCGAGCGTGTATCCCACGCCGTGCACCGTGGCGATGCGTGGTGCGTCGGGCAGGGAGGCCAGCTTGCGCCTGAGGCGCGCGACGTAGGCATCGAGCGTGTTGTCGCGGACGCGCGCACCATGGGGCCAGCCGGTCTGGATGAGCTCGCGCCGACGGACGGCCGTTCCCATGCCGGCGGCCAGCTTCGCGAGCAGCCTGAACTCGGTCGGAGTCAGCGGAACCCGCTCGCCGTCGCTCGAGGCGACGTGAGCGACCGGATCGAGACGCAGCGTGCCGGCCTCGATCACGCCGTCGACACCTGCGCGGCGAAGCAGCGCATGCAGTCGCGCGACGAGCTCGGCGAAGGCGAACGGCTTGGTGACGTAGTCGTCGCCGCCCGCGCTGAAGCCGGTGACCCGGTCGGTCAGCGCGGCGCGGGCGCTGAGAAAGAGGATCGGCAGCCCCATGCCCTGCGCGCGCAGCGCCTGGCAGACGTCGCGCCCGTCGGCGTCGGGGAGGCCGATATCGACGATCAGCAGATCGGGCGCAACGGGCCCGATGCGCTCGAGCAGCTCGGCGCCGCTCCCCACACCGACCGTCTCGAACCCCTCCTCCTCGAGCCCGCGCAGCAAAACGCTCCGCAGGTCGAGATCGTCCTCGACGATCATCACCTTCGGCCCGATCACGGTACGAGCGTAGCGCCCTCACGGTGCGACCCGAGCACGCGTTCAGAGCTTCTTCACCTCGCGTGTGGGCGGTCAGTCACGTACCGCAACGAGCCGGCTCGCACGGGCCCCGGTGGTCAGCGTGGATTGCCGAGCGCCGTGACGGTCGTGACCGGCAGGCCGAGGTTGTGCTCGACTCGGGCCGGCAGCTCGTTTCGGAGCCAGCGCGAGATGTGGTGCGGGAGCGTCGAGATGATGATCTCGTGGAAGTCACCGTCGTGGATGATCTCCTCGATCGCGTCGAGCGGGTCATGCCGGGGCGAGACGGAGCCCTCGGCTCGGCGTCCCGCTGCCTGCTCGATCAGCGGTAGAGCGAGCTCGAGCATGTGTTGACCGTCCTCATGCCGCCGCTGTCGCTCGGCATCCGTGATCTCGGCGTGCTCGGCCGGGTTCGGGACGAGGAGGTGGAAGCTCGCGCCGCTCACCTTGGCACGGGCCTCGATCGCCTGGAGGAGTGACGGCGTGGTCGCGGTCTTGTTCGCGACGACCAGGATGTTCGCGTGCGGGTGGGGGGGATGGGCGGCGATCTCGCTCACGTCGCGCCGGGTGATGCTGAGGAACGTCACGACCACGACGATCGCGGCGAGGAAGACGAAGCTCGTCGTCGTGGTGCCGAGGCCGAGACCCCCGTCGTTGCGGGTCTGCGACAGCAGGTCGCCCGTCGACGCCCCGAGGGGCCGCGTCAGGATGTAGGCGATCCAGAACGATGCGACCGCGTTGAGCTGCACGCCGTAGTGGAGCGCAACGACCACGGCGATCGCCGCCGCGAAGAGGACGAGCGACCAGGTGTAGCCGACGTTCAGACGCTCTGCGGTCAGGTCGCCGGCCGCCGTGCCGAGCGCGAAGGTGAACAGCACCGCGAGCCAGTAGAACGACTCGCGACGGGTCGTGTAGATCGTGTGGATCGAGAGGGTCCGCTCGTTCGAGTACCAGATCGCGAACACGACTGCGAGGGTGATGCTGAACACGATCGTGGTCGTCACGAGCGAGACTCCGAGGTTGTCGGTCAGGTTGTCGGTGATCTGCGTGCCGACGACGCTGATGAGGACGATCCCGAGCCAGTAGACACCCGCGACGTACCGTCGCAACCTGAACTGGAAGACCAACGTGACGAGCAGCAGCGCGCCGGTGATCAGAGTCGTCGTCGTCAGCCCGAGGTTGAGATTGCTCGCGAGGTAGTCCGACGCCGTCTCACCGACCGTCGTGCAGAGAACCTTGATCACCCAGAAGTAGAGCGTGACCTCCGGAACCTTGTTCAGCATCTTGCGCCCCATCGAGGAGCGCGGCACCGGATCAGCGGGGGCCGACAAGACGCGCAAGGTCGCAGGCCGCGGCTGATTGCATCCTGAACACTCGGTGAGCGCTTCGCGACGGCACGCGGCGTGGGATGATCCGCCGGTGGAATTCGCCGACCGAGCCGCCGGGAACGAGGAGATCTTCCGTGATGTGAACGAGAAGATCGAGGCGGGCGCGGCGCATCACCACGTCGCAGGCCCCTTACCGTTCCATTGCGAGTGCAGCGATGCCTCATGTGTCGAGACGCTCTCGATCTCGCAGCCCGACTACGAGCGCGTGTTGAATCACCGCTTCCGTTTCGTCGTCATTCCCGGCCACGAGACGCCGCTGGTCGAGCGCGTGATCGAGGAGCGCGGCGCGTTCTTCGTCGTCGAGAAGAGCGGCGAGGCACGGGAGCGTATTGCGAAGGATCATCCGCAGGAGCACCACTGAAGCAACCGTTCCCAAGGCGGAGCCGGCCGACGTCGGGCTCGGGTTCCTGTTTCGGGTCGGATGGGGTCACCCTTTTGGGGGACGTCCTCCGCAGGGCGGTGAGTCGATACCGCTCGAACGAGCTACTCGCTCGACCCTCAACGCCAGGAGGCGCCATGCGGCTTGTTACCCGTCTCAGCTATGCAAACGTGATGGCGACACTCGCACTGTTCATCGCGCTCGGCGGAACCGCGGTCGCGGGGACGCGGCTCATCATCACCGGCGCTGATGTCCAGGATCGCTCGCTCACCGGCGCGGACATCGCGGATGGCTCGCTGGGAGCGCGGGCGCTCAGTCGCCTCGCGATTCGCGAGCTGACCGGCCCGAGAGGCCCTCGGGGCGCCGCGGGAGACGTCGGAGCGACCGGACGCGACGGGGCGACCGGCGCAGCCGGTACGCAGGGCCAGCAGGGCCAGCAGGGTGCTGCCGGAACAGGCGTCACCACCGCCACGGTGACCGGCACCGATCAGTCGAGCTACGCCGACCTGACCCCGCTTGCGACTTACACGCTGCCGGCCTCCGGCGACTACGTGATCTTCACGCAGCTCACCGTTCTCAACACCGGCGCGAGCGACGAGTACCTCAACTGCGGCTACCGCGTCGCCGGGGTGATCAACGGTGCCTCTGGCGTCTCGACGACAGCGGGCGCGACTGCGAGTGGAACCTCGGCAGGTGTCGTCACAGCCGACGGCCCCACGACCGTCGAGTTCCTCTGCCAGGGAGGCGGCGCCACGAGCTACGACATCTCGAACGTGGCGATGCGGGCTCACTTCCTCGGCTGATACGCACCGGTGCGCGATCAGAGGTCTCATGATTGCCGAGACGAACTGCGGCTATGCCGAGCTTCGCAACAGCGAGGGGTGGGCCGACGAGCAGACAGAGCCTGGCGTCTGGGATGGAACCCTGTCGGACGGCGTCTAGCCCGGTTGCCGCGGCGAGGTCTGGACTCTCGACCTTGAACCCGTGCGCGGGCATGAGCAGTTTCGTCTGCGGCCGGCGCTGATCATCTCGAACGTGTTTAGTAGCGGTGCAGCAGGACTCGTGATCGTCGTCCCACTCAGATGAACGAACGCGCACGCATGCCGCTGCGCGTTCGTATCGACCCGTCCGATGGCGGTCTCCGGCAACCATCGTTCGCCCTCTGCGAGGCGGTGCGATCCATCTCCACGGATCGCCTCGTAGGTGAGTCCTGGGGCTCGCTGTCGGCTCCTACGCTTGCGGCGCTGGCGCTTCGAGTGAGGGCACTGCTCGATCTCTGATCCGCAGTTTCACGAACTAAAACGGGCTCGATCCTAGGGCCACGACCGGGGACACGAGAGACGATCTCTGG
>JBBSEJ010000075.1:0-13423 GCA_038239825.1 Gaiellales bacterium | reverse complement strand
GCAGCGAGTGCGAGATTGTGATCCGCACTTGCGTTTTGTTCCGGTTGTTTAACGAGGCCGACCGGAGACCTCGGCTTGCAGCTCATCCGGAGAACCGACCACGTCGAAGCCATGGCGCCCCCCTATGTTTTCGTCCTTCGAGTGTAGCCCGTGCGAGCTGCCAACGGGGGAATCGCCTACGACACGACCTGCGTCGCAGCCGAAGGGGCGGTCTGGACCCCGAACCGATTCGCTGCGGTAACGACGACGACCAGCGTCGCGGCGGCGTCCGCCGAGGTGACGACGTAGGTCTGGGCGGTCGCGCCCGGGACGTTGACGCAATTGGTGCCGGCCGCATCGCAGCGCTGCCACTGGTAGGTGAAGGTGGCGTCGGTCGCGGTCCAGGTTCCTGGGGCCCCAGTCAATGTCTGACCCTGCTGCGCAGCACCGGTGACCGTAGGCGGCGAGGCGGAGATCGGGGCGAGCTGCGTGCCGATGTGCCCCGCGAGCGCGGTGAAATACGTTCGAGTCGCCCCTGCCGTGATCGGGCGTAGACCGACTTCGAGCAAGGAAACGGCCACACGATCGAGACGAAGGTACGCGAGCGTCTCGTAGACCCGCGTGCGCTTGACGGGAAAGCTGAGCGACATGGTGAACCCTTGGTCGTAGCCGGCCGCTTTGCGCAGAGGGCCGACGGCGACAGCTGCCGGCTTGACCTTCGCGGCGTTTGCGATCGCGGCTATGAAGAGCCTTCGACCCGTCGGCGAGCGGAACGACTTCTCGTCGAGGCCGACGTCTGCCGTCGCCACCGAGGCGGTCGAGGCCAGCTTCGTCTCGGTCTTCACGAGCACCAGCCTCGAGCTTCCGCCCGGAATCGCGAAACGGAACGTGCGGGTGTTCGCCGCGGCGTACCCTTTCTCGGTCACCGCAGCCTGCGCGACGAGATTCGCCCCCGGCACGTCGGCCGATTGCAGGTTCATCGCGGCCACGTCGGGCGACGAGGCCGACGCGCTCGCGACCAGCACCGAGAGAGCGCCCAGCGAGATGATCGCTGTCGTCGAACGCTTGCCTGCCATCGTCGATCCCCCTTGTCGCCTACAGGCACCATAGCGTCGAACCCGCGTCGACTAGCGGCGGCTCTTCAACGCCCGCTCCATCTGCCGCTTGGCATCCCGCTCGACCACATCCCGGCGCTTGTCGCGCTGCTCCTTGCCCCGCGCGACCGCGACCTCGACCTTGACGCGGCTGTCCTTGAAGTAGATGCGCGTCGGAACGAGAGTCAGGCCCTTTTCGCGAACCATTCCGTAGAGCGAGTCGATCTCGCGCCGATGCAGCAACAGCTTGCGGGGGCGCATGGGCTCGTGGTTCGCGCGGTTCCCCTGGTCGTAGGTGGCGATCTCGAGCCCATGCAGCCAGGCCTCGCCGTCACGGACGTCCGCGTAGGACTGCGCCATCGTCGTACGCCCCTCGCGGAGCGACTTGACCTCGGTGCCGGTGAGCGCGATCCCCGCCTCGAATCGCTCCAGCAACTGGTAATCGTGCCTCGCGCGGCGATTCTCGGCGATCAGCTTCTCGGCCATCGGCACCGAGGGTAGCGCTCTGCGAATCTAGGGTCGGTCCAGGGTGATCCCGAATGGCCTCGGCGCGGGTCTCACGGCAACCTGAGCGGCATGGAAACCACACTGAACATCTCAAGCACGAAACGCCCCGAGCGTCCCGCCTCCGGTCGCGGCCTCGCCGGCGTCTGCGCGGGCCTCCGCCGGTACTTCGATCTCAGCCCGACCTTCTACCGGCTCGGTTTCTCGTCCTCACGCTGCTCGGCGGCGCAGGGATCCTCGTCTACCTCGCCGCTGTCCTCGTCATCCCCGAAGAGGGCAAGGAGCAGTCGATCGCCGGCGAGGCGCTCGCCGAGCGGCGTGACAAGCCCTGGCCGCTGATCGGGCGAGGTCAGCAACGAATCGGTGCCAGGCACCGTTACGAGACCGTGACGGATGCGACGGCCCGAGCTCGCCGGGCACGACCGAGTCACCCGAGCAGACGACCCGTGCGAGCGACGGCCTCGCTTCACCGAGAGCGGGAGCTGACACCGAGCGCGAGCTCGACCTTGCCCTCGTTGCGCGCGATCGATTCTACGCGCACGTCGAGCGGATCGCCGAGGCGATAGCTCTTGCCGGTCGTACGCCCGGCAAGCGCGGTTGCGAGCGGGTTCAGCTCGAAGAACTCTCCGTGCAACCGGCGTGCCGGGAGGAAGCCTTCGAACACCTCACCGAACCGCACGAAGAGACCAGAACCGATCATCCCGGTCACCTCCCCCGTCCACGTCTCGTCCCAGCCGAGCTCGAAGAGCCTCCGCTCCAGCAGCCACGCGAGGCAGATGTCGTCGGCGAGGTACTCGAGCCTCGCCGCCTCGCGCTCCCGCTCCGAGACGTGTGCCGCGAGCGAGGGCAGGTCGTCGGGCTCGGGATCATCCGACAACCCGAGCTCGCGGAGAAGCACGCGGTGAACCACGAGATCGGGGTAGCGGCGGATCGGCGAAGTGAAGTGGCAGTACGCCCGGCTCGCAAGGCCGGAATGACCGAGATTCGCAGGGTCGTACCGCGCCTGCTTCAGAGCGCGCAGCACGAGTGACGGAAACGCCTCGCGCCCCCTGCCCGACTGCTCGACGTAGTCCGCGACGCCCCGCGAGGCCTTACCAGCGAGCACCGACGCCTGCTGCGGGGAGAGACGCTCGGGCACCGGCGGCGTCGGCACACCGAGATCGGTCAGCTTCGCGAGCAACAACTCGACGGCCTGCGGGTCGGGCCGCTCGTGCACGCGGTACAGCGCCTCCCGCTTTCGCGACGCGAGGAACGCACCGACGCTCTCGTTGGCGACGATCATCAGCTCCTCGACGAGCATGTGCGCATGCGGCTCGCCCTCGAGCCACGCATCCGCGACGCCGCCGTGCCCGTCGAAGCGAAACGCGACCTCCGGCGTCTGCACCTGGAGCGCTCCACGCACGAAGCGCTGCTCACGCAGCGAACGCGCGACCTCATCGTTCAGCGCAAGCGCTTCGAGGACTGCGGGCGGCGCCTCACGCCGTTGCGCCTGACCGTAGGTGAGGCGAGTGTCGGAGCGGATCACCGAGCGATAGAACTCCGGTGCTCCGGCCGGTGGCAGCTCGACGGTGATGCAGAGACGATCCTCGTGTGGCCGCAGTGAGCACGCATCGTCGGCGAGCACGTGCGGGAGCATCGGAGCGACCTTGCCGGGAACGTAGGTCGAGAGCGCACGCTCCGCGGCACCGCGATCGAGCGGAGTGCCGGCGCCGACGAAGTACGAAACGTCGGCGATGTGCACCCAGGCTCGGATGCCATTCGCCTCGCGGCGGAACGAAAGCGCGTCGTCGAAGTCCTTCGCCGTGTCCGGATCGACGGTATAGGTGAAGAGACCGCGCAGGTCGACGCGGTTCGAGGTATCGAGCTCGGGAAGCTCCTGCCGCTCGAACGGGATCCGCGCTCCACGTTCGACGAGCAGTGCCTCGAGCACGTTCTCGACATGGTCGGCGGGGCCGATCACCTCCTCGACCCGCGCACGACCTCGACCGATGCGCACCACCGCCAAGTCGCCCGGAGCGACCTCGCCGTGTCCCTTGACATCGAGCTGGAGCGGGACGCCGGGGGTGAAGTACGGCTCGCCGGTGACGAGCCGCCCGCGGCGGCTAACTTCGACGACCAGCCGAGAGGAGTCGGAGTGCTGCGACACGGGCGTGTCGCGAGCGTACGTCAGGCTGCAAACCGCCGTGCGAGATATCGACGCCCACAAGCGTCAGGTAGCGGACGACCGTGAGCTCGAGCATACGACGCCCGGGCCGGATGGCCGCTCAGACCTTCAGGAACCGCCGGATCGTCAGGCCGGAGCCAATGGCTCCGAGCCCAAGGCCCATCCCGATGAGAATGAGCGCCGTCAGCGGGAACGCGAGCGCCTTGACGTCGGAGTCGCCTGACAGATGCGGGAGGATCGAGGGCAGCGCGATCGCCTTGCCGAGCACGAGGCAGACGACGGCGAGGATCGATCCGGCGAGCCCACAGAAGAGACCCTCGAGCATGAACGGGCCGCGGACGAACCAATTCGTCGCGCCCACCAACTTCATCACCTCGATCTCACGACGACGCGAGAAGATCGACAGCCGAATCGTGTTGGAGATGAGCAGGATCGATGCGATCAGGAGCACGAGAGTCGCCAGCGTGAACACCGCCTCGATCACGTGCGCGACCTGGAGGATCCGGTGCGACACCTGCTTGCCGTCGTGAACGGTGTCGACGCCCGGCGGCTTGTGCGGCAGCACGAGTGACGTGTAGAGCTTGTCGACGTCCTCCGCGCGAGCCGGCGAGACCTGGAGCGTGTCGGGAAACGGATTCGACGTCAGGTTCTTCACGAGCTCGGGGTACTTGCGCTTCATGTTCTGGAGCGCGTGCTCCTTCGAGATGTAGGTGATGCCACCCGGACGGACGAACGAATTCTGCTGCAGCGAGCGGGCGAGGTTGTTCTTGTCGGCCTTCGTCGCCGTCGGGAGGAAGTAGACCTTCACGACGAGCTCCTTCTTCACGTGGTTCGACCACGAGACAGTCCAGCTGCCGAGTGCGATGAAGAGACCGAGCAGGAACATCCCGATCAGAACCGTCATCGTGGCTGCGACCGTCGTGGACAGATTCGCGCCGAGTGAACGCCACGCCTCCGAGAACAGGAGCTTGACGCGACCGCTCATTCGTAGCCGCCGCGACGCTCGTCGCGGGCCAGGCGGCCGCCCTCCAGCGCGATCACGCGTTTTCGCATCTTGTCGACCATCTCACGGTCGTGCGTGACCATCAGGATCGTCGTGCCGCTGCGGTTGATTCGGTAGAGCAGCTGCATGATCCCGACCGACGTGTCCGGATCGAGGTTGCCGGTCGGCTCGTCGCAGACGAGCAGCGGTGGATGATTGACGAACGCGCGCGCGATCGAGACTCGCTGTTGCTCACCACCCGAGAGCTCATCGGGAAGCGAAGCCGTCTTGTGCGAGAGACCGACCATGGCCAGCACCTCCGGCACTTTCTTGCGAATGGCCGAGCTACCCTCGCCCTGCACCTTCAGCGCGTACGCAACGTTCTCGGCTGCAGTTCGCCGCGGCAGCAGCTTGAAGTCCTGGAAGACACAGCCGATGTTGCGGCGCAGCATCGGGACCTTGGAGTTCTTCAACCGGCCGAGCTCCCGGCCGCCGACGACGATCTTGCCGCTCGTCGGATCGAGCTCCTTGAGGAGCAGCCGCACGAGCGTCGACTTTCCCGAGCCTGATGCACCCACGATGAAGACGAACTCACCTTTGTCGATGTGGAACGTGACGTCGCTGAGTGCGGGGACGTCCGGCTCGTAGATCTTCGTGACCTGGTCGAACACGATCATCGACGAGGCAGATGCGCGCGCAGCAGCAAGCGCGTCGTCCACGACGAGTGTCGGAGCAGCGGCTGTCGGTTCGGGTTCCTGCACGATGGTTCCAGAGGCACCGCCTACCGAGGTGCCCAGGTGCGAAGGTGAGCTCAAGTGTAGCTCACGTCCTAGACGACCCTGCCTGCGGCTTTCGCGAGCAGGAACTCACGAATGAACGGATCGAGCTCGCCGTCGAGGACGGCTTGCGCATTTCCCATCTCATGGCCGGTACGGGAGTCTTTCACGAGTTGGTACGGATGGAGGACGTAGGACCGGACCGACTCGCCACCGAAGCCGGTGTCGGCCGAACCACCCCGTTCTTTCGCCATCACCGCCTCCCGCTCCTCTTCGGCCTTCTCGACGAGACGGGCTTTCAGGACCCGCATTGCGGTCTGCTTGTTCGCCGACTGGGAGCGCTCGTTCTGGCACTGGACGACGATCCCGGAGGGCAGATGGGTGATCCGCACCGCACTGTCGGTCTTGTTCACGTGCTGGCCGCCGGCGCCCTGGGCGCGATAGGTGTCGATCTTCAGGTCGTCGTCGTCGATCTCGACCGCTGCGTCCTCGGGCAGGAGGGGGGCGACGATCACCGTCGAGAAAGCGGTGTGCCGCCTGTGCGCCTGGTCGAACGGGCTCTGCCGGACGAGGCGGTGCTTGCCCCGCTCGGCCTTCAGGATCCCGTAGGCGTTCTCGCCGCCTACGGTGAAGGTGGCCGACTTGATCCCCGCCTCCTCTCCCGGGCTCGCCTCGAGCAGCTCCACGGTGAACCCGCGGTTCGCCGCCCAGCGCTCGTACATGCGAAGCATCATCTCGGCCCAATCTTGAGCGTCGGTGCCGCCGGTACCCGACTGCAAGGTGACGACGGCGTCACCCGCGTCGTACTCACCGTCGAAGAGCGCCGCCTCCTGAAGCTCCTCGAGCTCCTTGCGCAGAGGATCGAGCGATGCCGCAACCTCACCGTCCATCTCGCCCCCATCGAGCCCCGCGAGCTCGCGGGCGTCGTCATAGTCGCGGACGAGAGACCGGTAGCCCTCGAGCCGCCGTGAGACGCGCGCGTGATCCGACGAGACCTTTGCCGCCCGGCTCTGGTCGTCCCAGAATCCGGGCGTTGAGAGCTCGCTCTCGAGCTCGCCTAGACGGCGTTCGAGCGTAACCGGGTCAAAGGTACTCACGGACCCAGTCGAGCTGGGCCCCGAGCTCATCGAGCTGCTCTGTGAGTGTTGCGCCGGTGTCCGCCACCCCGTAATCGTATCTCGTCTGAGGCGAGGCGCGACCAGACACCCGTGTCGCTGCGGCGCCCGTCCTTGAAATGGACGTTGCGCAGCACGCCGTCGCAGTGATACCCGGAACGCTCCGCCACGCGTTCGGACGCCATGTTCTCGACGTCGATCCGGAGCTCGAGCCGCTGGAGCGACAGCTCGGCGAAGCCCCACCCGGTCAGCAGCTCGACCGCTCGCGCCGACGCGCCGCGGCCGCGCGCCGCAGGCGCGACCATGTAACCGATCTCCCCCTCTCGCGCCGCGAGATCGAGCCGAACGATCGCGGCGAACCCGATGAAGGAGCCGTCGCTCACCGCGCGGATGCAGAAGCCGGCACGCGAGCCGTCCTCCCACCCGGCCTCGTAGCGGCGCAGCCAGCCGAGCACGAACTCCTCGTCGGCATCCGACCGCACATGCGTGAACCTCGTGACGTCTTCGTCGCCGATGAGCTCGTCGAACTCGTGCGCGTGCGACTCGGCCAGCGGCTCGAGGCGAATCGTCTCGTCGGCGAGCGGCGGGTCGGGCCTGCTCAGGCGCCGTGGCATTTCTTGAACTTCTTGCCAGAGCCGCAGTAGCACGGGTCGTTGCGGCCGATGGTCTCGAGCTCTGTCTTGATCTTCGGCTTCAACGGCGTCGCGACCGAGCCGCCACCGGCGACCCCTGCGGTCGCCACGGAGGAGCTTCCCCCGGCGGCGAGGATCGCCTCCGTCCCCGCGACCGACTCGTGCTCGTAGCTCATCGCGCCGTTCCCGCGGGCGCCGGGGGCGGGCTGCTCGAGCCCGTCGTCTTGGGTGACCTCGGCGTGGTAGAGCAGCGTCACGACCTCTTCTCGGATCGCACGGTTCAGGTCGAGGAACATCATGTGCCCCTCGTTGCGGTACTCGACGAGCGGATCCTTCTGCGCCATGCCGCGGAGGTGGATGCCTTCGCGCATGTAGTCCATGTTCTCTAGGTGCTCACGCCAGCGGATGTCGACCGTCTGAAGGACGATGAACCGCTCGAGATTGCGCATCAGGCCCTCGTCGATCTCGTCGAGCTCCTTCTCGCGCTCGGTGTACGCGTCGAGCGCGTCGTCGATGAACTCCTGGACGACCGCCTCGCGGTCGAGGCCACGGAGCTCTTCGGCTGTCACGCCCGTGCCGTACACGCTTTCCATCGCGGTGACGAGACCCTCGAGATCCCACTCGGCCTGCGACTCGTCCATCGTGTACTCGGACACGGCATTCGAGAGCACCTCGGGCAGCCATTCGTCGCGGACGTCTTCGGCAAGATCCACGCCCTGCAACACACGGTTGCGCTGCTCGTAGATCACCTGCCGCTGGACGTTCATCACGTCGTCGTACTTGAGGACGTTCTTCCGGGCGACGAAGTTCTGCTGCTCGACCTTCTTCTGCGCGTTCTCGATCTGCCGCGAGAGGATCGACGCCTCCATCGGTTGATCCTCGGGGAGCTTGAAGCGCTCCATGATGTTCTGAATGCGGTCACCGGCGAACAACCGCACGAGGTCGTCCTGGCCGGAGAGGTAGAACCGTGTCTCGCCGGGGTCGCCCTGACGACCCGAGCGGCCACGCAACTGGTTGTCGATGCGGCGCGCCTCATGACGTTCGGTACCGAGGACGTAGAGCCCGCCGAGCTCGCGAACGCGATCGTCGATCTTGATGTCGACTCCACGACCGGCCATGTTGGTCGCGATCGTGACGGCACCGAAGGCGCCGGCATCCTCGATGATCTCGGCCTCCCGGGCGTGCTCTTTTGCGTTCAGCACGTTGTGCGGCACCCCGCGGCGCTTCAGCAGCTCGCTCAGGTACTCCGACGTCTCAACGGCGATCGTGCCCACGAGCACGGGCTGGCCCTTCTCGTGGCGCTCTTTGAGATCGTCGACGACGGCGTTGAACTTGGCCTCGATGCTCTTGAAGATGAGGTCGTTCTTGTCGTCACGCTCGACGGGGACGTTCGTCGGTATCTCGACGACGTTGAGACCGTAGATCTCGACGAACTCCTTCTCCTCGGTCTTCGCGGTCCCGGTCATGCCGCCGAGCTTCTCGTAGAGGCGGAAGTAGTTTTGCAGAGTGATGGTCGCGAGGGTCTGATGCTCCTCCTGGATCGCGACCCCTTCCTTCGCCTCGACCGCCTGGTGAAGCCCCTCGCTCCAACGCCGTCCTTCCATGATGCGACCTGTGAACTCGTCGACGATCTTCACCTCGCTGTCCTCGATCACATAGTCGACGTCCTTCTTGTAGAGCGCCTCCGCCTTCAGCGACTGGATCAGATGATTCACGAGCTGCACGTTCGTCGGGCTGTAGAGATTCTCCACGCCCATCGCACGTTCGACCTTCTCGATCCCCGACTCGCTCGGCGAGATCGTCTTGTGCTTCTCGTCGTACAGGAAGTCGTACTCCTGCGACAGGGCCTCGTCGTCGGCCTTCGTGCCCTTCGATTGCGCTCTCGAGAGACCCTTCACGATCCGGGCGAAGTCGTAGTAGGTCTTGGCGGCAGTCGTGGGCTCGCCCGAGATGATCAGCGGTGTGCGCGCCTCGTCGATCAGGATCGAGTCGACCTCGTCGACGATCGCAAAGCGGTGGCCGCGCTGCACGACGCCCTCGAGGCTGATCGACATGTTGTCCCGCAGGTAGTCGAAGCCGAACTCGGAGTTGGTGCCGTAGGTGATGTCGGCGTTGTATGCATCCTTGCGCCGGTCGAAGGGCATATCGCTCTCGATGAAGTCCACCGTCATGGCAAGACGCTCGAATACACCCCGGTTCCAGGCGGCGTCTCGCTGGGCGAGGTAGTCGTTGACGGTCACGAGGTGAACGCCGGTTTCCGGCAACGCATTCAGATACAGCGGCAGGCTCGCGACGAAGGTCTTCCCCTCACCGGTCTTCATCTCGGCGATATCGCCTTCATGCAGCACGATGCCGCCCATCATCTGCACGTCGAAGATGCGCTGACCGGACTCACGCAGGCGTGACTCCCGCACCGCGGCGAACGCTTCGAAGAGCAGGTCCTCGAGGCTCTCGCCGTTCTCGAGCCGCTCCCGGAACTCGACCGTCTTCGCGGCGAGCTCCGCGTCAGAGAGTCTCTGGAAATCGGGCTCGAGCGTGGCGATGTAGAAGGCCTGCTCGGCGACGCGCTTCATGCGCCGCCCCTCGCCGAAGCGAAGGGCCTTTTCCAGGGAGCCGAGCGCGGGCGACATGGGGAACAGGGTACCGACTCGCCTGATTCGCACACTTGCCCGAAAGGAGGGTCTTTACGGAATCGTCATGTCTACAGCGGGCTCGCCTCGACCTCCCAGAGGTCACCGTCGAGGCGGGACGCGCGCACGACATACTCCGCCCCGACTGCCTCGCCGCTCCGCTCGAAGGCGGGCACGCTGCCGAAGGACGGGCGGCCGTCGATGTGGAGTGTTCGAGCCTCGCGCATGACCACGAGCTCGGCCTCGTCGCCGCGGATTCCCGGCGCCTCCACGACGCCGATTCGGGATGCGGCCACCGCCCACGTCGCCCCGCCGCGCCGCACGGCCTCGGCCCGGTAGGGCGGCGGGATCGACGAGGAGATTACCTCTGCGAGCGGGCTCAGCGCCCCTTCCGGCTCGTCTTCGACGACGAGCAGCGTTCGGTCGGGCAGCGCGACGAAATGCACGGCGTCGCCTCGCAGCCCGGGCGCGTCGGCCGTGGCCACCAGATCCCACCGGCGCGGTCGAGGAATGCCGTGGATTCCCGGCTCTCCCCTCGGCGCGCCGTCCCAGCCCGGCGGGTCCGCTGCCTGGCCGCTCGAGCCGGGATCGGGTCCCTGCTCGAGATCGAGAGCGCCGGCAGACGCGAGCCGCACGTGGAGCGGCTGCCGCCGTCGAAAGAAGGCCATCTACGACGTGTCGCCGTGGTGCTCGGCGTGCCGCCGCGGCTCGACGATCCGACGCTCGCGGTAGCGCTTGGCCTGTCGTTCGAGCTTCTCGACGAGCTGGTCGATCGACGCTCTCGCATCGCGCGCCGTCTCACGGGCCCGGAGCGTCGTCCCCTTCCCGTAGATCGTCCCCTCCGCGATGTGGCGGTCGGCGATCGACGGGTTGCGGTGCTCCGAGAGCTCGACCTCGACCTGCGTCTCCGAGGCCAGGTGCCGCTCGAGCTTCGCCAGCTTTCGCTCGGCATACTCGCGGATCGACGGGGCGACATCGACGTTCTTGCCCTTCACCTGAAGCCTCATCCCCGCCTCCCTGGTGGTGGTCGATCTCGGTGGCTCGACCGAGACTAGCGCACGGTTCGGGCGAAGGTGACGACGTGGACGCGGGTGGCGCCGGCAGCACGAAGGGCGCTCGCGGCAGCGTCCGCGCTGGCGCCCGTCGTGTACACGTCGTCGATGAGGAGGACGACCCGGGGCACGGCCGTTCTCGCCACGAATGCCCCCTGCACGTTCGCGCGCCGCTCGGCTCGAGTGAGCCCGGTCTGCCGACCGCGCCGGCGGGTGCGCTCGAGGAGCCGGGCAGCATCGAGCGACCAGTGCGAGCCCAGCTCGAGTGCCAGGCGCTCGGCTGGATGGCGGCCGCGCTCGAGCTGCCGCATCCCGTCGGGTGGGATATACGTGATGACGTCTGCGGCAGGTTGCTCGATGTGGGCGGCGACGAGCTCTGCAGCGAGTACCCCGGCTCGGCGGAGGCCGTGCTCCTTCCAGGCACGCACGAGGGAGCGAGCCGGGCCGGCGTAGGCGACAGCGGCTCGTGCCGAGGCGAAGGCAAGCCGACGGCCCGCACATTCGCGACAGCGCTCGACCGGCCACGCCGTCGGGGCGCCACACCGCGCGCACCGCGGCGGCCCGAGCACACGCAACCGCGATCGGCAGTCCCGGCACATCGCTTCTGCGGCACTGCCGCACGAGACGCACCGTCGAGGGAGGAGCAGGTCGACGAGCCACGCCGGTCAGGCTAGGCGAGCATGTGCAACGTGTCTGTGCCGACTTCGTGAAAAGACGAGACCGAGGAACCTAACGAGGCGAGTACTCGGCGCGGGTCGGGAGCCCATGCTGGGCCCGCAGGCGATTGTCGGCCTCGAGCAGCTGCGCGTGATTGCCGATGTCGAACCAATCGCCCTCGAAGCGGTAGCCGTAGACGGGCTCGCGGCGGTAGAGCCACGCGACGAGGCTCCCCGCTTGATCCGGCGAGTGTCCTTCATCGAGGTAACGGCGAATCAACGGGAGCCGAGCGCGTGGGTAGAGGTAGGTGGCGGTTGCGGCGAGGGTCGAGGGCGGGTCGTCCGGCTTCTCGATGAAGTACTCGATCCGATCGTCCTCGCCGAGCTCGACGATCCCGTACTGAGCGGCGAGCTCGAAATCACCGCAGTCGTAGACCGCGACGGCACTCGACGCCTCGCGCTGCCGCCACTTCGCCGCGAAATCACCGAGGCGATATTCGAACAGGTTGTCGCCGGCGACCACGAGGAGGTCGTCGTCGATCGCGCCGCGTTCGACCGCGAGTTGGAGATCGCCGACGGCGCCCAGACGGTCGTCGTTCGTGAACGTCCCATCGTCGTGCACGACGACATCCCGCGGACCGGCCCAGTCGCGGAACTGATCGGCGAAGCGGCTGTTCGTGATGAGGTGAACGGCATCCACGTCGGGCACGGTTCGTGCGTTGTCGACGATCCAGTCGACGATCGGTCGCCCACCAACGGGGAGCAGCGGCTTCGGGATCGTGTCGGTGAGCGGCCGGAGACGCGTCGCGTATCCGGCGGCGAGGATGACGACCTTCACGCCGCCGCAACCACACCGCAGAGGGAATCCGCGAACGGCGACCGATGGACTCCCGACTCGGTGACGATCGCCGTGATCAGCCGGGACGGCGTGACGTCGAACGCCGGGTTCCGTGCTGGGAAACGACTCGTGATCTCGGCGGGGTCGCGCTCCTCGATCGGGATGCCCGAGCCGGCAGGCGTTTTGAGGTCGACGGTCGAGCTCGGCGCGACGATGTACAGAGGAAGGTCGTGATGACGCGCGAGCACGGCGAGTGAGTACGTGCCGATCTTGTTGGCCGTATCGCCGTTGGCCGCGATTCGGTCGGCTCCCGCGATCACGCAGTCGATCTCGCCGGCAGCCATCAGCGACGCGGCAGCGGAGTCCGCGATCACGGTGTGCGGGATCCCGGCTGCTTCGAGCTCCCACGCGGTCAGGCGGGCTCCTTGCAGGAGAGGCCGGGTCTCGCCGACCCAGACGTGTGCGAGCAGCCCACGTTCACGGGCTGCGAGCAAAGCGCCGACGGCGCTTCCGTATCCGCCCGTTGCCAACCCGCCGGCATTGCAGTGCGTCAGCGCCCGTGTGCCCGGAGCGAGCAGGTCTGCGGTGTGGGCGGCCATCCGCCTGCAGCGGTCGACCTCGCCGGCATGGATGCGCCGGGCATGTTCGGCGGACGGATCGTCCCGCATCATGTCGAGCGCCCACGCGAGGTTGACCGCGGTCGGGCGCGACGCCCGCAACACGCTGTCAGCCTCGTCGAGGTCCTCCCCTCGAGCCGCGGCGAGCGCGATGCCGTACGCCGCAGCGACACCGATCGACGGGGCGCCGCGCACGACCATCGTCCGAATTGCGTCGGCCACCTCCGCCGCGGTCAGGCACTCCACGTCGATCTCTTCGAGTGGCAAGCGACGTTGATCGAGAAAGACGACCCGATCTGCCTCGAGCCGCAGGATCCGCTCAGGCTCGAGCACGGATGGGGCCCCCGTCCGCCGGCGGACCGGTCGGGGGGGGGGCGGGGGGGG
>JBBSEJ010000074.1:0-13475 GCA_038239825.1 Gaiellales bacterium | reverse complement strand
GATGCCGAGCGTCACATGGTCGAGCCCGTACGCGTTGTCCTCGTTCGGGACCGAAAACACGAGATCGACGAGCTCGCCCCGGACGACGCTCGACGGGACGATCGAAAGATGGGCGGCGGCGGGCGTGGCGAGGAGAAGCGCTGCGAAAGCGGCGCTACAGACCGAGATGGCGTGCGATGACCATCCTCTGCACTTCATTCGTCCCCTCGCCGATCTCCAGGATCTTCTGGTCGCGGTAGAGCCGCGAGATCGCGTACTCGTCCATGAAACCGTAGCCGCCATGGATCTGCAGGCTCCAGTTCGCGGCGCGGTGGGACAGCTCCCCGGAGAAGAGCTTGGCCATCGCCGCCGTCTTCGCGAAGTCCCGGCCCTGGTCTTTCTCCCAGGCTGCCTTCCAGACGAGATCGCGAGCCGCCTCGATCTCCGTCGCCATGTCGACGAGCTTTGCCTGCACCGACTGGAACTTCGAGATCGCCTTGCCGAACTGCTCGCGCTCCGTCGCGTGGGCGAGCGCCAGGTCGTAACAGCCCTGCGCGAGCCCCACGCCCATCGCCGCGACCGAGATCCGTCCCCCGTCGAGGATCTTCAGGAATTGCTGGAAGCCGTCGCCGCGAGGCCCGAGGAGATTTTCCTCCGGGACGCGAGCGCCCTGGAACGACAGCTCTCGCGTGTCCGAGGCGCGCCAACCGAGTTTCTGCATCGGCTCGGAGATCACGTAGCCGGGCGTCCCGTTCGGGACGACGATGTTCGAGATCTCACCGTCGCCGGTGAGCGCGGTGATCGTCACGCACGCCGTGATGTCGGTCCCGGCGTTGGTGATGAACATCTTCGACCCGTCGATCACCCACTCGCCTGCCTCGAGCTTTGCCGTCGTCCGGGTGGCGCCCGCGTCCGACCCGGCGTTCGGCTCCGTCAGCCCGAAGGCCGCGAGCTTCCTGCCCGAGGCGAGATCCGGGAGCCATGCCCGCCGCTGCTCCTCGTTCCCGAAGTAGTAGATCGGGAGGGTGCCGAGTGAGTGATGGGCCGCGACGGTGATCGCGACCGACGAATCGATGCGGGTCAGCTCCTCGACCACGATCGCGTACGAGAGCGTGTCGGAGCCGGCCCCGCCGTACTCCTCCGGGATCGTCATGCCCATCAGTCCGAGCTCCGCCAGCTCGGCCGTCAGCTCGTAGGGGAAGCGCTTCTCGCGGTCGAGCTCCTCCGCAATGGGCGCGATTCGCTCGAGCGCGAATTGGCGGACCGTGTCGCGGATCAGCTCGTGCTCGGGTTCGAGGTCGAAGTTCACGCCCACGAAGCTTGCCGCAAGCCGCACGATCGACCGCGGGGAACTCGCGCGGCCCCACGAGCTCGGACCTCCGATGCTCGAGGATTCACAAGCCGCATCGAGTATGGGGACGCCATGCCTGCGGCACCGAACCGGAGCGCCCTGCGGCACACGATGGGGACGCTGAGGGCCGAGATCGTCCGGATCGTCGGCGACCGGCAGGATCTGCGCGCCGGGGAGCGCCGGGCCGGACGAGCTCGAGAAAAACCATCGCCTGCTTGCAGCAGCCCAGAGCCAGTTCTCGCTCCTTCCTAGGCTGAGCGTCACCTCCCGGCCGCCGGTCAGGCCAAACGGCCACGTCCGGGGACTGTCCCCAGCCATGTCTCGGCGGGGCGTGGTTCGAAGGGGCGTGTCCGGGGACTGTCCCCAGCCATGTCTCGGCGGGGCGTGGTTCGAAGGGGCGTGTCCGGGGACTGTCCCCAGCCATGTCTCGGCGGGGCATGTCCGGTAGGTTCCTTCGGCCCAGTCGTCGATCAAGGAGCATGAAACGGTGGCAGCAAAGGATTTCTTCGACTCGCTCGAGGCGCGCGCGGACGAGTCGAAGCTCGCGGGCATGAGCAACTCCTACCTCTTCGACATCGAGGGCGAGGGCCAGTGGCTCGTCGCCGTCGCTGACGGCAAGCTCACCGTCACGGATGGCCCCGGCGATGCGGACGCGACGATCAGCACGTCCGGCGCGACGTTCGAGAAGATCGTCGCGGGCGAGCAGAACCCGACGACGGCGTACATGACCGGCAAGCTGAAGATCAAGGGGGACATGGGCGCGGCGATGAAGCTTCAGAAGATCTTCTGACGGGCGCCGCCACCCGTAGGATCGAGGCATGACCATCGAGGTCGCCGCGCACGCCGACGAGCAGCACGACGAGGAGGCGCGTCCGGCGTGGTCGCTGACGCGGGACGCCTACGCGTCGATCGGGCTCGACAACCCGCTCCCCGACCGCGTCGACCGACCCTGGGCGCTCGGAGGGGCGACGGGGAAGGGCGTGAAGGTCTGCATCCTCGACAGCGGGATCGAGCGCGGCCACCCGTCGGTCGGCGAGATCGCCGGGGCCGTCGCGATGTCGATCGACGAGGACGGTAACGGCATCGCGACCGAGGACGACGAAGGTGACCTGTGTGGTCACGGAACCGCGTGCGCGGGGGTCGTTCGCTCCCTCGCGCCCGAGGCCGAGCTCTACTCGGTGCGCGTGCTCGGCGCCGGCTTCACCGGCTCCGGCAAGGTGCTGCTCGCCGGCCTTCGCTGGGCGGTCGAGCAGGGCTATGACGTGATCAACATGAGCCTGTCGACGACGAAGCGCCAGCTCGCCGAAGCCCTGCATGAGCTTGCGGACACGGCGTATTTCAAGCGCACGGTGCTCGTGGCATCGGCCCACAACATGCCGGTCGAGTCCTTCCCCTGGCGCTTCTCGTCCGTGATCTCGGTCGGGAGCCACGAAGAGGAGGACTCGCTGACATTCTTCGCGAACCCGGATCCGCCGGTCGAATTCTTTGCACGAGGAGTGAACGTCGACATCGCGTGGCTCGGCGGCTCGACGATTCGCGCGACGGGCAACAGCTTCGCCACCCCGTGCATCGCCGGCATCGCTGCGCTCGTGCTCTCCAAGCATCCGCGGTTGACGCCGTTCCAGCTGAAGAGCGTGCTGTACCTGATCTCGTCGAACGTGGGAGGTGGCACGTGAGCGCCAATGACGATCGCCTGCGGGCAGCCGTCGCCGCAGGCGTACTCGCCTCGGAGGAGCAGTTCGGAACGCTGCTGCGCTCGATCGTGGAGGTCGCCCGTGCGATCTTTCGCGCGCGAGGCTCGTCGATCTTCCTCTTCGACGAGGAGACGGACGAGCTCGTCTTCGCCGCCGTCGCCGACGAGAGCGAGCAGTCGCTCCTCGGCAAGCGCATTCCCTCGTCGACCGGCATCGCCGGCTGGGTGCTGTCGGCCCGCACGCCGCTCGTCATCGACGATCTGCACAACGATCCTCGCTTCGCGCGTGACGTCGCAGAGAAGACGGGCTACGTGCCGAAGGGGCTCATGGCCGCGCCGCTCCTGCACGACGAGCGAGTGCTCGGCGTGCTCCAGGTTCTCGACCGCCCCGAGAATTCGCGCTTCTCGTTGCAGGAGATGGAGCTGCTCGGTCTCTTCGCGAACCAGGCCGCGATTGCGCTCGATCTGCTCGGCTCCGCGCGACGGGCCCGGGCCGCACTCGACGGAGCGGGTGATGCTGCCATCGTCGCGCAGGTCGCCGCCTCGCTCGACCGGCTGGAAGACGAGCGGCGCGACGCCGGCAACGCCCTGCTGCGAGCGCTCGCCGCCGTTCTCTCCCAGGAATGACAAGGGCCCGGTCGTCCGGGCCCTCGTGACAGCGTTCTGGGACGGAAGATCTTAGGCGTCCTTGCCGCCGAGCTTGTGGGCCTCGACGTCGTCGCTCGAGTCATCGTCGGCGGCGCCCGAGTCGGCGTCGCGATGACCGTGCTTGTGCGCTACGACGTCGTCGTTCGAGTCGTCGTCCGGGGCGCCGATATCGGCATCGCGGTGACCGTGCTTGTGGGCCTCGACGTCCTGGCTGTCGGTGTCCTCGTCCGTTGCCTTCACGTGCTTGCCGCGCTCCTGGTCAGACATTCGGATCCTCCTTCTCGATGCCCGCTTTCGCGGAAGGTCGCACACATGACGTGCGACACGTCCGAAATCTTCCCACCGTTTGCTTGCAAAACACAAGCCCGTTGCGCAAGCTCCATCCGGTGGACGGGCTGAGACGGTCGCTGGGAGCGTTTCGTGGCGTCTTTCACAATCCGAATCTTCGCCGCCTGCAGTTCGCCTGGATCGGCTCCGTTGCGGGCCAGTACTCGTATTCGATCGCGCTGGCGGTCTTCGCCTACCGGCACGGGGGCGCCACGGCGGTCGGGGCGATCGCGCTCGTCAGGAGTCTGCCTGCCGCGTTGCTCGGGCCTTTCGTCGCCGCGCTCGGTGACAGGTTTGCGCGGGAACGAGTGATGCTCGGCGCGGATCTCGCGCGCGCCGTGCTCGTCGGTCTGATCGCGGTCGTGACGTTCGCGCACCTCCCGTGGCCCATCGTCTTCGGCGTCGCCGCGTTCGGGCCGATCTGCGGCATGGCCTTCCACCCCGCGCAGTCGTCGCTGCTGCCGGCGCTCGCGCGCACTCCCGAGGAGCTGACGGCGGCGAACGTCTCGTCGTCGACGATCGAATCGGTCGGTGCGTTCGCCGGCCCGGCGGTGGGCGGGCTCGTCCTCGCGGGCTGGGGCATCGGCGCCGCCTTCGTCCTGACAGCCGTGACCTACCTGTGGTCGGCTGCGATGGTCGCGCGGCTGCACGTCCCGCCCGGCACGCCGGAAGTCGCCGCCGAGGACGAGGTGGCGCACGAGGGCTTCCTCGCCGGGTTCCGCGCGATCGCCGCCACCAGAGGGCTGCGCGTGATCGTGCTGCTGTACGCCGCGCAGACCGTCGTTGCGGGGGCGATGGGCGTGCTGGTCGTGGTCGCGGCGCTGCGACTGCTCTCCCTCGGGAGCGGCGGCGTCGGCTGGCTCTATTCCGCCTGCGGCGTGGGTGGCGTGCTCGGCGCAGTCGTCGCGCTCGCGCTCGTCGGCCGGCAGCGGCTCGCGAGTGACTTCGGTCTCGGGCTGCTTCTCTGGGGTCTCCCGTTTCTCGTGCTCGGGATCTGGACGAACACCGTGGTCGCGCTCGTCATGCTCGGAGTGCTCGGGATCGGCAACACCCTCGTCGACGTCTCCGCGCTGACGCTGCTGCAGCGGAACACCGACGAGCGGGTGCGCTCGCGCGTCTTCGGGGTGATCGAGAGCACGACGACGGGGACGATCGGGCTCGGTGCGGTGGTCGCGCCGCTCCTGATCGCGCTCTTCGGGATCCGGGTGACGCTCATCGTCACGGGCCTCTTCCTGCCGATCATCACCGGGCTCCTCTGGCGGCGACTGCTCGCACTCGACGCGCCGCCGGCGACGGAGCACCGGATCGGGCTCCTGCAGGCGATCCCGATCTTCGCGCCGCTCCCGCCGGCGAGTATCGAGCGACTCGCACAGTCTCTCGAGCCGCTGACACTCGACGCTGGCACCTTGCTCTTCACGGCGGGCGACGCCGGCGATCGCTTCTACGTCATCGAGGCCGGTGAGCTCGGGGTCGATCTGCAGGCGGGGCGAAAGGTGGAAGGACCCGGCGGGTTCGTCGGCGAGATCGCGCTCCTGCGCGACATCCCGCGCACGGCGACCGTGCGGGCGCTGACCGCTGTGCGCCTGCTCGCGCTCGACCGCGACGATTTTCTCTCGGCGGTCACCGGCCACGACCGTGCCTCGCAAGCGGCGACCTTCATCGTCGGCGAGCGGCTCGCCCTCTCACCCGTCTAACGGGCCACGCCGGCGATCAGCCGGTCGATGCGCGCCCAGATCGCTCTCCGGGCGGGCGCGCCGAGGTCGTAGACCGACAGGTGGTCGGCGGTGAAGCGCGGCGTCGAGCGGATCACCCCGCCGTGGATCCGGCCGGCCGGGAAGCCGAACGCGAGCAGGCGCTGATCCAGCTCGACCGCGCCGCTCTGCCCGACGCCCCGGTCGCGGTCGCCGACGAGGAGATAGATGTTCGTCGACCGCGGGATCTTGCGGAAGTTGGTCGCCGGCTCGAACTTGATGTTGATCGTGCCGGGATAGACGGCGATCACGAGCCGTGGCTTCAAGAAGGCGGCGGACTCGACGGCAAGACGGCCCCCGCGCGAGTGGCCGAGCAGCACGAGGGGCGCGTGCGGGTGACCGAGCTTCGCAAGCCCCGCGCGGATGCCCTGCACGGCGTGGTCGCGGGCGTCGGGGGCGGGCGGCGGCTGTTCGTACCGCGGGAAGATCACATCGTCTCCCTGCGCCGCAAGATGAACCTGCCATGGCTCGAGCTGCTCGCCGGAGTTCGGCGCGAGGCCGTGCAGAAGTGCCACGACCGCCTTCGGCCGGCCGTGCGCCCGTACGACCCAGTACTGGTCGGAGCCGACGCCGAACGGCCCCTCCACCTTGGGCTGCCACGGCGTGCCACAACTCACGAGCACGAGCAGGGCGGTCGCAACGGCGAGGCTGCTACGCGTCCAGCTCGACGAGCACCGTGCCTGCTGCCACACGGTCGCCCTCCTGCACGTGGACGGCGCGGATCGTGGCGTCGTACGGGGAGGTGAGAGGCGTCTCCATCTTCATCGCCTCGATTACGACGAGCGGCTCCAGTGCTTTGACTGTTGAGCCTTCATGAACGTGCACCTTGATGACGGTGCCGGGCATCGGAGCGGTAACGGTGCGCGAGGCTTCCGCGCCGGTCTGAGCGTGCGCGGGGGCGTCGATGTCAGGCGGCGGCCGCAGGGGCGCCGAGGGCAGGTTCAGACGAAAGGCTCCACGCCAGGCGGGTTCGGGCAACCGTGCCGGCGGCGCCGAAAGCGGAGGGTGCTCGGTCAGGAACGCCGTCGTCACCTCGCCGCGCCGCAGCGCCGGATGCGAGACGAGCCACCGCAGGAAGGGGAGGTTGGTAGTCACGCCCTTCACCCTGGTCTCGGCGAGCGCCGTCGCGAGCAGGTCGAGCGCGTCGTCGCGCGTCGGGCCGGAAGCGATCAGCTTCGCAATCAGCGAGTCGTAGCCGGTACCGATCTCGTCTCCGGCGGCGACGCCGGCGTCGATGCGAACCGAAGACGGCAGATGCAGCTCGCTGATGCGGCCCGTCTGGGGTAGGAACGTGCGCGGGTCTTCGGCATAGAGCCGAACCTCGACCGCGTGCCCGCGTGGCTCCGGCTGCAGGTCGAGGAGGTCGCCGCGGGCGATTCGCAGCTGCCACTGGACGAGGTCGACGCCGGTGACGAGCTCGGTCACGGGGTGCTCCACCTGGATGCGGCCGTTCAGCTCGAGGAAGTAATAGTCGCGGCCGTCGACCACGAACTCTGCCGTGCCGGCACCGACGTACCCGATCGCGGTGGCGAAGCGCACCGCCGCGCCGCTCAGGTCGGCGCGCAGCTCGGCGTCGAGGCCGGGCGACGGCGATTCCTCGAGCACCTTCTGGTGCCGGCGCTGAACCGAGCAGTCGCGCTCACCGACTGAGAGCACGGTGCCGCTCGTGTCGGCGAGCAGCTGGATCTCGATGTGCCGTGGGCGCTCGAGGTAGCGCTCGAGGTAGACGCGGTCGTCGCCGAAGGCGGCCGTGGCCTCGCGGCGAGCGGCCGCGAGCGCTTCGCCGAGCTCCGCCCGCGACCGGACGACGCGCATGCCTCGCCCACCGCCGCCTGCCGCCGCTTTCACGATCAGGGGCGGCTCCTCGACCTCGGGGATCGTCGGCACGCCGGCCGCTTCGGCGATGCGTTTCGCCTCGAGCTTGTCGCCTCCCGCGCGCAGGGCAGCAGGCGGCGGCCCGACCCAGGTCAGGCCGGCGGCCTCGACCGCTTCCGCGAAGTCGCCGTTCTCGGCCAGGAAGCCGTACCCGGGGTGGATCGCGTCGGCGCCGCTCTGCGTCGCAGCGCGGATGTGCTCCTCGGAGTGGAGGTACGACGCGATCTCGACCGTTTCGTCGGCCGAACGGGCATGCAGCGAGCCGGTGTCGTCGGGCGCGACGACGGCGACGGTGCCGAAGCCGAGCGCGCGCGCAGCGCGGAAGACGCGGAGCGCGATCTCGCCCCGGTTCGCGACGAGGATCTTCTGCACGCCCTGAACCTAGCCGTAGCCTCGTCCGAAAGGCGCCATGGCCGGCCTCAGCGATATAGCCGGTGGCGGCCACGCGCACGAACGCACGAAACCGTGACGGGACGTCCACAGGTGCCCCAAACCAAGCAGGCCCCGACGCGGGAGCGACGCTGCGCGGGTTACCCGTCGACGAGCAGGCCGTTGATGGGCCCGAGGAAGCGGCGCGAGCGGCGCGAGATATTCGGCAGGAGCTCGAGACGATCGAGCTCGTTGCCCTTTGCGATCGGGCGCCACAACTCGTCGATCACCCGATGTGGCGTTCCGTCGACGTCCTCCCGACGCAGATGCTCGCGCCAGAGCCGTAGCCGCGTCGCGCGCGCAAGAGCTTCGTCGCAGGTGATCACGCACGCCTCGGTGTCGTTGAAGAGCGAATGCTCGTTGAGGTTCGCCGAGCCCACGACGAGCCAGCGGTCGTCGACGATCCCGACCTTCGCGTGCACATACACCTGTTTCGCCTGCCCCGGCTGGAAGAGCGTCGTCGCGAGGAGCCGGTTGTCGCTGTCGGCGGCGGCGAGCACGCCCAGCTGGCCGCGCGTGTCGTCACCGCCGCTGTTGGGATGTGCCGGGAGCACGAGCAGCATCCGGAACTCGTCCGTCGGTGGCTCTCGGAGCTTCGCGGTGAGGATGCCGACGATCTCCGGCGACCAGAGAAACTGGTTCTCGAGGTAGATGAGCTTCTGCGCGGAACGGAGCGCGCGAACGTAGGCCTCGAGGATCCGAAAGTCCCCGAGGGGCAGCGCGTCGTAGACGCTGTTCGGAACCGTGCGCACGAACTGAGCGCGAACCGTGCCCTGCGCCCTGTCATCGTACCCATGGTCGAGACGCTCGCCGGTGACCTCGAGCCAGCGCAACGCGATGTGGTCGGCGACGTCGGCGACGAGCGGCCCGGTGATTCGCGACGCGACATCGTGCCAGCCGATGTCGCCGCGCGAGGGATGCTCGAAGGAATCGAGCCGATCACCCGCGAGCCAGGTCAGGTCGATCCCGCCGACGTAGGCGGCCTTGCCGTCGATCACCGCCAGCTTCTCGTGGTGGCAGTGCATCGGCCGCTCGCGCGCGTCGAGCGCCATCTGGATCTTGGTGCCCGTCGTGAGATCGTCGCGGATCGAGCGCACCTTCGACCGGGACGGGCGAAAGAGGGGGAGCGGCGCTCCCGCCCACGCGAGCACGCGAACACTCGCCCGCTCGGCGGCCTCCGCGAGGAGCTCTCGCAGGGTCGGTCCACCGCGGGAGAGGCGGAACGTCGGCTCGAAGCACCAGCCGGCCAGCAGCACCGATTCCTTCGCACCAGCGATCTCGTCCTGCAGGCGCGGCAACGCCTCTTGACCGTCGACGAGTACCTCGAGCGTGTTCCCGTCGCGCGGTGGCGGGTCTCCCGCGCACCAGAGGCCGTCGTCCGGCGGGTCGTAGGCCCGCTGCCAGTTGTGCCGCCTCAGCCGGCGTCGGTGGTGGGCGACGACGAGGCGCTCGACGTGGCCTCCGATCGAATCGTCCAGCTTGTCGACGTATGCGTGCGCCATACCCCGGCAAGAGTAAGGGCACAGACGCCCGCGAGTGCGAGGTACGGCACGGCGTCGGCCGTCAGCTGTGCGAGCGCCCCGCCTCCGGCCGCACCGAGCGCCTGTCCCGGCGCCCACGCGAGGTTGATGAGCGCTGCTGCATAGCCGAACGGAAGCCCGCGTTCGTCCGCGAGGCTCGAGACCATCGTCATCCCGGGGGTGAAGAACGTCCCGAACGAGAGGCCCGCGCAGACGACGAGCGCCGCCAGGACGACGCGCTCGTGCGGCCAGGGGAGCAGCGCGGCGACGACGATCGAGGCTGCGAGGCCGAACGCCACGGGCCGCAACGACCCACTCCGGTCGGAGACCTGGCCGACGAGAATGTTGTTCCCCGCTTCGAGCGCCGCCGAGCAGAGGAACACGACGCCGATCCCGATTGCACCGAAGCCGAGTGTCGCGAGCCGCAACGGCGCCAGCACCGTGAGCGTTCCGAACAGGAGGGCGGGGAGGACGACGAACCAGGCAGCTCCCAGCACGCGGCGGTCGCGCAACGCGCCGAGGAGCGCAGCCGTATCGTGCACCCGGTCGTTCGGCGGTGACGGCGTGGCGACCGCGAAGCCGACGAGCGCGAAGGACGCGATCGCGACCGCGCCGAACGTCCAGCCGATGCCGGCGACCGATGCGATGCCCCCGACGACGGGGCCGAAGAGCGCGCCGGCGACCGCGGCCGCGAAGGCTCGGCCGATCAGCGCGCCGCGCCGGGCCGGCGGCGAGCCGGCCACGAGCCAACCCAACGCCCCCGTCCACGAGAAGGCGCTCGCGAGACCTTGTGCGAAGCGCGACGCGTCGAGCTCCCACGCATGGTTCGACACGCCGAAGGCGATCGTGCAGGCGCCGACGAGGACGAGCCCGACGACCATCGTCGGCTTGACACCGAGCCGGGCGGCGAAGGCCCCGCTCGGGATCGCGCCGAAGAGCACCCCGGCGGGGTAGGCAGCCGCGAGGAGGCCCGCGCCTGTCTTTCCCAGCGTGAAGGACGCGGCGATGCGGGGGAGAAGCGGCGTGAGGACGGCGAAGAAGAGCGTGTCGACGAAGACCGCGGCACTCGTGATCAGCAGGAGCCGGCGCACGGCGCTACTCTGCCGATCCGCGATGAGGATGAGAGTGGCAGCGGCGCTCGTCGCGCTCGCGTTTCCAGCTGCTGCGTCTGCGGGGACCGTGTTCCTCCTCGACGGGCGCGGTTGGGGGCACGGGGTGGGGATGAGCCAGTGGGGCGCGGAGGGCTATGCGCGTCACGGCTACGGCTATCGCACGATCCTCACCCACTACTACTCGGGTACGCACATCGGCATCGTGTCCCCGCGCCAGGTGCGTGTCCTCCTCGTCGAGAACCAGGCCAAGGTGCGGGTCGGGTCGCCCTCGCCGTTCCTCGTCGTCGACGCACGGGGGCGGAAGCTTCACCTGCCGGCGCGCGACGTCGTCGTCGACCACCGGTTTCTACTTCGTCACAAGCACCTGGCGGCGCCCGTACGGTTCGAGCCGGGGGTGCAGCCGCTCGAGCTCGACGGGACGGGGTATCGCGGCGACCTCGTCGTGAAGCGGGCCGGTGAGGGCTTGACGGCCGTGAACGTGCTCCCGCTCGATCGCTACCTGCGGGGTGTCGTGCCGTGGGAGGCGCCGAAGGGCTGGCACGAGGCGACTTACGAGGCGCAGGCGGTGGCGGCCCGCTCGTACGCTCTCGCGACCGCTCATCCCGGCAAGGACTTCGACGTGTATCCCGATTCCCGCTCACAGGAATACGGCGGCGTGCGCGCCGAGCGGCCGGAGACGAATCTCGCGATCGGCGCCACCGCGGGCCAGGTGCTCGTCTGGCACGACACGATCATCGCGGCGTTCTACTTCTCTTCATCCGGCGGCAGGACGTCGTCGGTGCACGATGCGTGGCCGCGTGCGCGTCCGGTGCCGTATCTCGCATCGGTCGCCGATCCGTACGACTACGTCTCACCGCACCATGTCTGGCCGACATCGTTGCTCACCGCTTCGCAAGTCGGCAGCGTCCTCGGCGTGCGAGACGTACGCGATCTGCGGGTCGTCGAGAACTCCTCCGGCCGCGCCGAGGCGGTGCGCGTGCTGGCTGCGGGGGGGTGGAGGCAGTTCGCTGCGGAGGTCGTGCGAAAGAAGTTCCACCTCGGGTCGACCGACTTCCAAGTGCGTGTGTTGTCGCTCGACGCACCAAGCGCGCCGGTGGTCTTCGGCAAGCGAGCTCAGCTGCACGGCTGGGTACGCGGCCTCGGCAAGGCGCGGCTCGAGGTGCTGACCACCGACGGCTGGCGCGTGCTCGCGCGCATCCATCCGACACGGGCGGGACGCTTCACCGCGACGCTCCCGGCGCGGCATTCGAGCCAGTTGCGTCTTGCCTACAACGGCGTGGCGGGGTCGACGGTCGACCTCGCGGTCGAGCCGCTGCTCGACGTCCGGGCAGAGGGGTCGAAGCTGCGCGCGCTCGTCTCACCGCGGCTTCCGTTCGAGGTGCAGCGCCTGACGCGGAGCACATGGCGCCGGGTCGCGAGCGGCACCGGCAGCTTCGACCGCAGGCTCCGCCCGGGGAGCTACCGCGTGTCGGTACGCGGCAGCTCCGCCTACACCGCGCTCGTCTCGAAGCCCGTCGGCCTGCGCCCGCAGGCCCGTTCGTAGCCGCAGGGCGAGTACGGAGCGGCGCAGGCCGCAACCTGCAACCTGGCGTTTGAACCCACGTGCCAGCACCCCGTCACCCCGGTGCCAGGCACTGTTACGGGGGCGCGACGCATTCTCCACAGGGTGCGTCGAAGCCCGCTCGTCGAGCCAAATCAGGCGGCGCGTCGAGCTGCCGGCTCGGTGCCAGGCACCGTTACGAGGGCGAAACGAACGATCCACAAGGCCCGATCAGCCACGCCAGGACGGCGGACGCTTCTCGAGGAACGCCCGCAGGCCCTCCTGGCCCTCGGTGCTCGTACGGTGCGCCGCGATGCGCTCGGCCGTCTCCCGCCCGCGAAGCGGCGCACGGGCAAGCTCTTTCGCCCCGCGGACGGCCTCGGGGCCGGCGAAGAGCAGCTCTGCGACCACCGCCTCGGCCGCCGCGTCGAGGTCGTCTGCGACCTCGTGCACGAGCCCGATCCGCAGCGCGACCTCGGCGGTGAACCGCTCGCCCGTAAGGAAGTAGCGCCGCGCGGCGCCGCTGCCGATCTTCGCGAGCGCGAACGGCGAGATGACCGCAGGCACGATCCCGAGCTTCACCTCGCTGAACGCGAACTGCGCTTCCGGCTCCGCGACGACGACGTCGCAGCAGGCGACGAGGCCGCACCCACCGCCGAGCGCGTGGCCCTGCACCCGCGCGACGACCGGCGCGGGACACGAGTCGAGCGCGTCCAGCATCTCGCGGAGCCGAAGCGCGTCGGCGATGTTCTCCTCGTAGCTCAGATCGACCGAGGAGCGCATCCAGTCGACGTCGGCGCCCGCCGAGAACGACGGCCCGTCGCCGCAGAGCAGCACCGCGCGCGAGTCGCCGACGTCGGCGAACGCCTCGGCGAGCTCGCCGATCAGCTCAGCATCGAATGCGTTCCGTCTCTCGGGCTTCGCCATCGTCACGCGCAGCACCCCGCCGCTGCGCTCGACGCGGAGCGCGCTCATCGCTCGAGCGCGAGTCCGAGGCGTGCGAGTTGCGCGGCCACGGACACCGTCACCTCGAGGTCGAGGGCCCCGACCACCTCCCGATTCTTGTCGATCAGCTCGCGCGCGGGAGAATGAAGCGGCTGCTCCGCCGCCTTCGCCGAGTCGAAGAGGTAGACGGCCTGGCACCTCCTCGAACGCGCGATCATCAGAACGGCCCGCGCGCCTCGTAACTGCCGCGCCGCGCGCCGATCGCGACGATCGTCAGGCCGTCCGGCCCCGAGACCGGCTGGCGG
>JBBSEJ010000073.1:0-13626 GCA_038239825.1 Gaiellales bacterium | reverse complement strand
TGTTGGCAGGTGCGGTGCGTTCTGAGAGTGGAGTGGCTGCGCCTGGGTCGAGTGGGACTCAGGCCGTGCCGCAGATCGTGGTTGGGCCGTATTTGCAGACGCAGCGTGCGGAGACGCCGCCGTCGTCGGCTGACTGTATGGCCGCGTTCGTCAGTTTTGGTCTTGTCGGCACCTGTTACAGCCCGCAGGACATCCGGAACGAGTACAACGTGACGCCGCTTCTGAACCGTGGGATCGACGGGCGCGGCCAGACAATCGTGATTTTCGACGCGTTTGGGTCACCGACGATCCAGCACGATCTGGGTGTCTTCGACCAGGCTTACGGGTTGCCGGACCCGCCGTCGTTCAAGGTCTACGAGCCGGAAGGTCACGTGCAGTTGAACTACCAGAACCTTCCTAGCCCGGTCGGGCTGCACAACAAGCATGTCAACACTGAGATCGGCTGGGCGTACGAGACGACCCTGGATGTGGAGTGGGCGCACGCGCTCGCACCGGGGGCGAACATCGCGCTGGTCGTGACGCCGACAGCCGAGACGCAGGGTGTGCAGGGGATCCCGAACATGCAGCACGCTCAGCAGTGGGCGTTGCAGAACGGGATCGGGAAGATCTGGTCGAATAGCTGGGCAACAACCGAGCAGGCGTTCCACAGCAACGCAGCAATCCAGCAACTCGACACCTTTTACGCGGACGCCGCTGCGCAAGGTGTGAGTGCGTTTTTCGGCACCGACGACAGCGGTGTCGCGAACACCGATAAACAGGGGCGGCTCTACCCGTTCCCGACGGTGACGTTCCCGTCGGCAAGTCCGCACGTGATCGCGGTAGGCGGCACACAGATCTCCCCGCCGGTCTCGGCGATCACCACCTATCAGCCCGAACAGGTCTGGAACGACTGCTGCGGCGCGGGCGGCGGCGGCTACAGCACCGTCTTCCCTGAGCCGACCTGGCAGCAGGCAGCCGGTATCCCCGATCCGTTCGGGACCCGGGCAACGCCTGACGTTTCGCTCAACTCGGCGCTGATCAGCAGCGTGCTGACCTACAACAGCTTCGACCCGGCTGGGGCGGGCTGGGCGTTCATCGGCGGCGTCAGTTCCGCAACCCCCCAGTGGGCGGCAATCGACGCGCTCGCGAACCAGGCAGACGGAAACCTCGGCTTCCTCGCACCACGCCTCTACCAGATTTACGAAAACCCCACAGCCTACGCATCAGCGTTCCACGACATCACCGTCGGCGACACCTCCTGGAACGGCGTCACCGGCTACTCAGCAGCACCCGGCTGGGATCCAGCAACCGGCCTTGGCACCCCCAACGCCGCAAACCTCGTAACCGCCCTCGCGGCAACCACCCCATAGACCAAAAGGGTGGCGGCGCACACCGCGCCGTCACCCTTCTCAATCAACCCTCAGCCCCTGAACGATTCCTCACCGCCCAAACGTGCGTGACGACTCGGTGTTCATCGGAGGCAAGGTCGGCAAGTCAGGGTGGGTCGAGCAAGCTGAAGCCCGGACTTCGCTTCGCTCGCGTCTAGGTTCCGTGCAGTCAGCTCCTGAAGCTGTTCGCGTTTGTCGAACATGGCGCTCCACAGACTCCTCAGCACGGCCCGAGGCTGGCCGCCGAGTTGTTCGACCATCGCGGCCGCAGCGCGTTCGCGGGCGACGACGAGCGGGTGTTCTGCTCGCCGACGAAAGGGTCGCCGTTCAGCGAGAGCCGCTACGCCTCCACGTTCCGGCTCGCGCTCGCGAAGGCGGGATCCGCGACTATGTGCGGCCTTTCCACGACGGGCGGCACACGAACATCACGAACGCGGCGGCCGCGGGGACGAGCCCGGCGGCGCTGATGGCGCGTGCCGGTCACTCCGACTTCAAGACGACGCAGGGCTACATCGACCTGGCGGGGGAGCAGTTCCGCGACGACGCCGACAGACTCGAAGAGCGGCTCTGGGGCGGGACCAGTACCAAAAACCGGTACCAAGTCGCCGACAACGACCAGCACGCGGAGAAGGTGGCCTGACCCTGCTCATCTTGGAAACCTGCCTGAGCAGGCTTTATTGCGGAAGCGGAGCGGCCCCGGAGTCGAACCGGGCCAGCGTGGGGTTGCCACACCTCACCGGTTTTGAAGACCGGTCGGGCCACCGGGCCCATGCCACTCCGAGTGAATGATCCTAGGTGACCTTGAAGTGACCGAACATCATCGACTCGTGCGGCGGGCAGTAGTACTTGTACGCACCTGCCTTCAGGTGAACCGTCACGGTCTTCGTGCCGACGAACGGCACCTTGGTGAAGTCGACGGCGTAGCCGTGGGGCCCGTCGAGTGAGAACGAGTGAATTGCCGCCTTGTCGGCAATCACGAGCTTGTACGTGCCGGCTTTCAGCGTCTTCACGCTCTTGCCGTTCTGCTTCAGGCTGATGGTGAAGCCCGGGCCGACGGTTCCCTTCAGCGTCGGGCTCACGGCGGTGCGGCCGAAGGCCGCTGTCGCGATCACGGCGGCGAGGCCGGCGAGCAGCAGTAGGGCGACGGTCTTCCGAACCATTCGAGCTCCTCTCGTGGCTTTTCACCCCGAGCTACGACGAGCTACGGTGATCGGTTTTCGGCCACGTGCCGCGCCCCGCCCGCGAAAGGAGCGGTGCGGCCACGCACGCGACGGCGAGCCACGGAAGCGGCGATACCGAGTAGGAGTAGCGCCGTGAGCACGGCTCCGGCGAGCAGCCATGGCCTCAGGACGGGCGCTGCGAGAGCCGCCGGGGGTCGGGCACTGAAGCCGACCAGGTCGACGCTCGCAAGAGCGGTACCTGCCTTGGCGATGAGGAGCGTGTCGTTCGGGCCTGGCGTGAAGCGAAGCGACCAGAGGTCGCGGCGTCCGGCGAGCATCGACAGGTCGATGCAGTGTGCACGGAGCGTCGCCGTGTCGAGGGCGTGGACGAAAGGCGTGGCGCCTGCACCGTCGTACAGCGTGTACGCCCAACGCCCGTTCGAGCTCATGGCGCGGGTGATCGGCGCGCCCCGCATCGCATCGGAGCGCTCGGCTGGATCGCGAATCGCGTTTCGTAACAGCCTGTCCGCGCGGAGGTCGTAGGCACGGACGTCGTAGCGCGTTGGGTCGCTGGGTGAGGTGTAGTCGATCAGGAACATCGTCTGCCCGTGGGGGGACACGGCATCGAAGCTGAAGTCACCACGCAGGGTGATGACGTGCCTCAGCTCGAGCGTGTGGGTATCGAGCAGCGCGAATCTGGTCACCGCTCGCGGGAACGCGTGGCGCGGCTCGATCAGGACGAGCGTCGTGCGATCCGCCGACAGCCCGCTGGCCGAAGAGTCGTAGGCGACAGCGGGGATCGTGAATGTTCCCCCCACACGGCCGATTCCGAGAATTCGCCCGCCGTTCCGTGCGATCCGCTCGACCAGCGTCGTGCCGCCCTGATTCACGGTCACGTACCGGTCAGGTCCACCGGGCACGGTCACGCCGGTCGAACCGACATCGATCCCGAGCACCGGCAGCCCGTCGGCGAGCGCCACGGGTGTGAAGGTGCAGGCGATCGCGACGAGGAGAACGAAGCGGAGCATCGATGAGGAATACGACCGCGCCGGGCGCAGAGGTCCCGCATACGTCAGACGGGAGCGTCGAGAACTGCGCCGAGCACGTCGTCGAGCTGCGCGGTCGCGAGTGCGACGGTCGTGTCGGCGGCCCCGTAGTACAGGCGAAGCACTCCGGTCGGCGCGTCGTGGATCAACCCGCACGGGAAGACAGCGTTCGGCACGTCACCGGAGCGTTCGTACTCCGCGTCGGGGCCGAAGACCCAGCCGGGCAGGCGATGCGTGACTCGTGTCGGCTCGTCGAGGTCGGCGAGCGCGAGCCCGACGCGGTAGAGGGCGCCGGACACCGTGTCCTTGACCCCGTGGTAGACGATCAGCCAGCCGCGCTCGGTCCGCAGGGGGGGTGGGCCGATTCCGATCCGTCGCGAGTCCCACCACGCACCGGCGCGTGGCGCAAGTACCGGTTCGTGCGCGCTCCAGCTCAGAAGGTCCGGGGACCGTGAGACGACGATCTCGCCGCCGGAACCGGTGACCGCGCCCTCGCTCGGACGGTGGAAGAGCAGCCATTTTCCATCGATCCGCTCGGGCAGCAAGGCCGCGTTCTTGTCTTCGGAGCGCTTGATCACGCCGTAGCGCTCCACGGTCAGAAAGTCGGTCGTCATGGCCAGATACACCGCCGGCCCGGGCGGGCCATACGTCGTGCACGTGATCGACCAGCGCTCGAGCTCCGGCAGCCAGACGACCCGCGGATCCTCGAAGCCCCATTCCTCGCTCTCGACGCCGGGAGCCGGGGAGAGGAGGGGTTGCGGTGCGACCGTCCATCCGTCGACACCGTTCGCCGAGCGTGCGACGGCCAGATGCGAGATCCCACGCAGGTCTTCGACCCGGGCGAGGATCACCGTCTCCCCGTCGCACGCGGCGGCGGCGGGATTGAACACCGCGTTCGCGGGAAAGGGCACGTCCGCGGCTGTGAGGATCGGGTTCAGCGCGTGCCGCTGGAAGAGCTCACCCCGCCTCACGCGGCGCTCGAGACCGGCTGGCGCGCGTGCGAGGTGAGCGCGGCAGCATCGATCAGGAGCGCGGCACGATGAAACGCCAATGTCGATTCTGCTCCCTCGTTGCGGTTGATGTCCTCGTCGCCCAGCCCGTCGCTGCATCCGCCGGTCGCGAAGTCGTACAGCGGACGGTTGAGATGATTGCGCCCGAGGAACCAGTCGAACGCGATGTGCGCTCGCACGCCGTGGTCGGGGTTCCCGGTGCTGTCGAACGCCGCCAACTCGGCCTCGACGAACGCCGTTGCTTCGAGCGGCTGCTCGTCGCCGGAGCCCTCCGAGGGCTCGCCTCGCCTGCGGCCGCGGTGGCCGCTCAGGCGCAGCATCCCGTCGCCGAGACCGGACTCGTCGCCGAGCCAGCGCAGCGTCGCGAGGCCGACTGCCACGTCGTCGGCACGCCCGAGCGCCGTACCACCCGCGATGAGCGCCTGTGGCAAGCGGGCGTTGTCGTACGCGAGCGCGTTCTCGAACCAGAGCCAATCGTCCCCGACGGCCGATTCGAAGGCGGCGAGCAGCCTGTCGAGCCCTCGCGTGAGCAGGGCGCGCGCCGAGGTGTCGAGCCGGTCGGGGTCGAGCTTCGCGAGCCCCAATACCACGTAGGCGTCCGTTCGGAGCGCCGTCGGACCGCGCAGACCGGCGATGAGCGAGTCGAGCAGTCGCTGGGCCGGATCGACGAGCGCAGGGACCCACGCGGTCGAGAGGATCTCGCCGAGCGCCCAGACTGCGCGGCCGACGTGATCGCCGATGTGCGGCTCGTCGAGCCAGTGACGCTCGTAGCTCATGAAGTTGCGCATCCCGGGCCGCCCGTCGGTCGCGTCGTGCATGAAGGCGAGCGACCGGTAGACGACGGACGTCCAGAACTGCTCGTCCGACCTCAGGGCGAGCTCGTGCGCGACGACCCCCAGCCGTGCGACGTCGTCGACGCAGTAGCCGCTGCGACGGTTCGGGATTGCTCCGTGTGCATGCTGGACGATCCCGGCGTCGTCGACCATCGTCCGCAGGTGGTCGGTGCGGACACCTGCGAGCTGCGGCTCGAGACTGACGATCGCGTCGCGGCGAGGAGCGAGCTCGACCGCTTCGCGAAGCACCTGTGCGGTCACCTGGGCCACCGACGGCCAGCTCAACCTCTCGCTGATGCGCCGCGCCTCGGAGCGCGCGGCCTGGAGCATCTCCGGGTCATCGATGTATCGGTTGATCGCACCAGCGAGCGCGGCCGGATCCCCAAAGGGAACGAGTTGACCCGCGCCGGTCGACAGCAGGTCCTCGGCGTAGCGGTACGGCGTCGAGACGGCCGCACACCCGGCGGCGATGCCGAAAGTGAGGGCACCGGACGAGGTCTGTTCTCGATCGAGATACGGCGTCACGAAGACCGAGGTGGCCGCGAGGAGGCTCGAGATCTCCTCGATCGTGAGGAAGCGGTCGTCGAAGTCGACGTGCTTCGTCAGCCCCAGCTCGGCCACGAGTTGTTGAAGCGACAGCCGGTAGCGCTCCCCTTCGCGTTGCGCGACGCCGGGGTGGGTTCGCCCGGCGATCACGTACAACGCCTCGGGGTGCCGTTCTACGATCGCGGGCAGAGCCGCGAGAACGGTCTCGAGGCCCTTCCCCGGCGACAGCAGGCCGAAGCTCGAGAGCACGAAACGGGTGTGCAGCCGCTCGTCGCGCGTCGAGCGGCTGCGTTCAAGCGCCGCAATGCGGGCGCGATCGATCAGAAGCGCAGGAGCGCCGTGAGGCACGACGCGCAGTTTCTCCTCGGGGCAGGCGCCGCTGTCGGCGAGCAGGCGCAAGGCGCTCTCCGTCATCACGATCACGAGATCGGCGTAGCTACAGAGCGCCTCGAGGACTCGTGCCTGCCGGGCCGTCGGCTGTGAGAGCACCGTGTGCAGCGTCACGACGAGCGGCTGGGTCAGCTCCTCGGCGAGCGACAGGATGTATTGGCCGTCGCGACCGCCGAAGATCCCGTACTCGTGCTCGAGCAGCACCACGTCGATGTCGTGTCTGCCGAGCACGCGCGCCGCCCGCACGTAGTCGCCGCGTGAAGCTTGAGAGATCGTGGCCACGACGCCAGGGCGCTGCGGCCGCGTCGGATCGTCGACGACCACCACCTTCGCGACCGACTCGATGTCGTCCAGGCCGACCAGACCCGCGCGTACATCGGCAGCGAAGGTACCGATGCCGCAGGCGCGGGGCGGAAAGGTCGAGACGATCGCCGCGCGCAGCCCTGCGGGCGCGCCGCCGATTTGAAGTGCTCTGAGCATGCGACTACCCCGATCGGTTCGTGCAAGGACGCGCTGTCATCTGGGCTCCGACTCCTGGAGGGGCGCGCGGCCACGGTAGCCGATCGGGCTCATGAGCCGCCCGCGTCATCGAAGCCGCACTCCACGCAGACGAACACGAGCTCGCTCCCGTCGTCGACGAGGAAATTCGTGACACCGCACGCCGGGCAGATCGGTGCGCGATCCTCGTCGGGCTCGTCGAGCACCCTCATCTCTGCGACCGCCGCAGCACGCGCCTGTCGCCGAGACGGCGCGTCACGCCGTCCGCGTCGTAGCGCTCGAGCAGCAACTGGGCGGTCCGCCGGCCGACGCCCAGAGCGTCGCGAAAGCCCGGGAGCGTGATCGGGTCGAGTGAGGTCAAGAGGCCGCGGCCGCGATCGTAGAGATCGGCCGAGACGGCGAAGCCGTCGCCGACACGCCGCAGTCGCCCCGCCTCTTCCAGGAAGGCGGCGAGTGCCTTGTCGTCGATCTTCGCGATCTCCTCGTGCGCGAGTCGTGCCTCGAGCTCCGACGCCGCCTGTGCGCGTTCGCCGAGAGCCGAGGCCGCGCCCGGCAGGTAGGCCTTGGCGCCACGCCGGTCGAGCTCGAGCAGATTGAGCACATGGTGCGCCCAGGGCTCGCTCGGCAGCAACTCGGCCAGCGGGACGCCCGGGTCGAGCGGTTGGCTCCGTGCTCGCTCGGCGACCCGCGCGTGGACCTGCCCCCGCAGCTCATCCATCCATTCCTCGGAGAAGTAGTACTCGCCGGCCGAGCGCACGGACGCGAGGCCTCGCGCGAGCTCCGCGGGTGCAAGTACGCCGCGTGCTTGCAACTCGCGTCCCGCGACCGGTGCGTGGACCAGCGTCCGGACGATCTCGGCGGGGTCACCGCGCTCGAGGATCTCGAGGCGCTCGAGGTCGATTCGGCGGGGCGGGGCCGGATCGAGCACCGTGCCGCCTCCGACCGTCGCGTCGCTGCGCAACACCACGCGATCACCGCGCGCGGCGACGACGCGGCGAGTGAGCCGCAGCTGCGCGAAGCGGCCCGCGCGGGCGACGCGCGCCGGCACCGCCTGGGTTCCGATGTGCACCGTGACAGCCGCGGGGATCTCTGCGATCTCGTCGATCACCACGTCGAGCCGGTAGGAGACGGGATAATGACCCGGCTCGACGAGCACGTCGCCGCGATTCAGCTCGCGCCGGCCGGCGCTCGGCACATTGACAGCGACGCGCTGCCCCGCTGCCGCGGTGTCGACCGCTCGGTCGTGAACCTGAACCGAGCGAACGCGCACGGTGCGTCCGCTCGGCTCGACTCGAAGCGAGTCGCCGCTCGAGATCGCTCCCGACCAGAGCGTGCCCGTCGCAATCGTGCCGGCGCCCTGCAGCGTGAAGACGCGGTCGACGTAGAGACGCGTGGCGCGCTTGCTGTCACGCTCGGTCACGGTGACGCGTGCGAGGGCCGCGCGCAGCTCGCCGAGGCCCGTCCCCGTCTTCGCCGAGACGGCGACGACCTCCACGCCCGGAACGAGCTCGTGGGCCTCCTCGACTGCGAGCGCAAGCGTCTCTTCGTCCACGGAGTCGGCCTTGGTGATGGCGACGACTCCCGCGTCGACGCCGAGCAGGCGCAGGACGGCGAGGTGCTCGTGGGTCTGCGGCCGGGCCCCTTCTCGCGCGTCGATCACGAGCAGAAACAGATCGATTCCGGTCGCTCCTGCGATCATCGTGTGCACGAACCGCTCGTGGCCGGGCACGTCCACGAGAGAGAGGTGAGTCCCGCCCGGCAGCTCGAGTGGCGCGTAGCCGAGCTCGATCGAGATGCCCCGGGCCCGCTCCTCGGGCAATCGGTCGGTGTCCTTGCCGGTGAGGGCGCGGACGAGCCAGGTCTTGCCGTGATCGATGTGCCCGGCGGTGCCGACCGTCAGCGGCATGCGCGAACCGCAGCGGCAACCTCGTGGGCCTCCGCATCGTCGAGCGTACGGCAGTCGAGGAGCAGCCGTCCGTCGCGCAGTCGGCCGACCACCGCCGGGACATGACCGCGGAGCGGCGCGGCGAGCGACTCTTCGACCGCGCAGGCGAACGAGGGCAGATTTGCAAGTGGCAGGGCACCGCCGCCCATTCTCGCCACCGTCTCCTCGACGTCTCCGCCGAGTGCAGCGGCCAGGCGCGCAGCGCGTCTCCGCACGGCGGTTGAGTCCTCGTTCAGCATTCGCAGAACCGGAACCTCGCGTAGGGCGCGCTCCGGCTCGAGGTAGAGGAGCAAGGTTCCCTCGAGTGCGGCCAGGCCGAGCTTGTCGATGCGCACGGCGCGGTGCAGAGGATGGCGGCGCAGCCGGTCGACGAGGTCGGCGCGGCCGACGACGACGCCTGCCTGCGGCCCGCCGAGCAGCTTGTCGCCGCTGAAGCAGACGAGGTCGGAGCCACCCTGCAGAGAGCTGCGCGCGGTCGGCTCGTCGGCGATGTCGACGAACGAGCCCGAGCCGAGATCGTCGAGGAGAGGCAGGTCACGTCCCTGCGCGAGTCCCGCGAGTTCGTGCAGCGCCGGTTGCTCCGTGAAGCCGACGACCCGGAAATTCGATTGATGAACGCGCAGAATGAGCGCCGTGCGCTCGTTGACGGCCCGCTCGTAGTCGGCGAGGCTCGTGCGGTTCGTCGTCCCGACCTCGACCAGTGCCGCACCCGACCGGGCGAGGACGTCGGGGATGCGGAAGCCGTCTCCGATCTCGATCAGCTCCCCCCGTGAGACGAGCACCTCGCGTCCTTCGGCGAGCGCCGCGAGCGCGAGGAGCATCGCGGCCGCGTTGTTGTTCACGACGAGCGCGCCTTCGGCGCCCGTCAGCCTGCGCAGCACAGAATCGACATGTGCCTGCCGCGATCCGCGCGTGCCGTCGACGAGGTCGTATTCGAGGTTCGAGTAGCCGCGGCCCGCCTCCAGTGCATGTTCGAGCGCGGCGGCGGGCAGCGGGGCCCTGCCGAGATTCGTGTGCACGATCACGCCGGTCGCGTTCAGGACTCGGCGGAGTGTGGGTCGCCTCGCAGCGTCGAGTTCCATTTTCAACTGCACCGTCAGGTCGCCCGGCTCGGTCCCGGCGCGAATCTCCTCGCGCGCTCGGGCGAGCACCGCCCTCGCCGCATCGATCCCGAGCGGATCGTCCGTCGCGCGTGCGAGCTCATCCACCGACGGGAGGTCTCGCAGCTCCACGTCGGCACGATACTGAGGATCTCACCGACGGCCGAATCCGGTGCTTCACTGTGGCTATGAGGCGCCTGACCGTTCTCGCCGCCGCGCTCGTGCTCGCGGCCATGGTGGCGGCGGTTGCGCGCGGCCTCCAGTTTCGCGGCGCGGCCAAGCCAGGCGTGCACGTGCTCGGTGTCGATGTCGGTGGACGGAGCAGCGGCCAGATCGAGGCTCAGCTCCGCTCCTGGTCGGCTCGGGACGTGACGATCCGAAGCGGAGGTCGTACCTATCACGTGCCGCGTGGCTGGCTCGTGAAAGTCGACGCCCGTACGACTGCGGCGCGCGCCCTCGACGCAGGCTCGACGGTCTCGCTCCTTCTGCCCCAACGGGTCGACGTTGCTCCCGTACTCGCTCCTGCCGATGCTTCGGACAACGTGCTCGGCGCGCTCGAGAAGGCAAACCGGCCGCCCGTGTCGGCGTCCGTGGCGGTTCGTGGGACAACCGTCGCGACGACACCGGCGAGCGATGGGCTCGAGCTCGACCGAGCGGCACTCTTGCGCCGTCTGGCCAAGAACAGGCTCTCCGTCACCGCCCCGTTCAGGAGGACCGTGCCTGCGGTGCGCGATCCCGCCGCACGAAGCGCTGCGTCGACGGCGCGGTTGCTGCTCGCTCATCCGATCGCGATCGCCTACCACGGCGCCCGCCGCGGCTCTCTCCCGCCCGCGCAGCTCGCGCGCGCGCTTCGCATTCGTCCACGGGGCCATCGCTTTGCGGTCGGCTTCGATCCGGAAACGCTCGCCCGCGCCGTCCGCCCGCGCCTCGGCACGTGGATCCAGCGTGCCCACAACGCCCAATTCGCCGTCGCGGGCGACAGCGTTCGGGTGGTGCCCTCACGGCCCGGTCGCGACGTCGATCCGCTCCTGATCGCGGCTGCCGTCACCTCGGCGGCGCACGCCGATCACACGGCGCGGGTCGAGCTCGGTCCCCGTCAGCCCGACCTGACGACCGCCGAGGCACACGGGCTCGGCATCTCGCGCAAGCTCGTCTCGTACACCACGCAGATGGGTGTTTCCTCGTCGAATCGGATCTCGAACGTGCACCTGATGGCTGACTTCATCGACGGCACGGTGGTGCAGCCGAAGCAGAGGTTCTCGTTCAACGACGTCGTCGGCCCGCGCACCGCCGAGCGGGGCTTTCTCGAGGGGCAGGAAATCATCGGCTCGCTCGTGCTCCCGTCGATCGGGGGCGGCGTCTGTCAGACGGCGACGACGCTCTTCAACGATGCATTCGAGCTCGGGCTGCCGATTCTCGCGCGCACGAACCACAACCTCTATCTCGCGCACTACCCGATCGGGCGCGACGCGACCGTGGCCTGGGGCGGCCCGGACTTCCAGTTCGAGAACGATCTGAAGCACGGTCTGCTGATCAAGACGTCGTACTCGGATCAGACGCTCACCTTCACGTTCTACGGCACGCCGGAAGGGCGCCGCGTCGTCTCGCACACAGGCCCACAGACGAACTGGACGACGCCTGCGATGAACTACGCGATCGACCCGAACGCGCCGCGCGGCTCGGCCAAGGTGGTCGCCGGAACCGGGGAGCTCGGCTTCGACGTCGTCGTCGATCGCACGGTGTACGCGAGTGGCGGGAAGAAGCTGCGCAGCGACATCTTCAAGTCGCACTACATCCCGGACAGCCCCACAACCGTGTACGGCCCTGGCCGGACGCCGCCCGGCCCGTACATCGTCCTGCCGACGTCGATCTGACTCCGCGCGCCGACCCACCTCCGTCACAATCTCGTGCGCGTCTCGTAGCTGTGTCCGCCTCCGGGGACGGGTCGCGACGGGAGGCGGCGCACCGCTCGCGCACCGCCGCCGCATCGAGGTTGGCCTACTGCGCGTCTTCCTTGTGCGGAGCTGCGGGGTCGTCGGCGCAGCGGCGCTCGTAACAGTCGAGGACGAGGCGCACAGCATCGTCGGCGTCGTCGGTGAGATGGAGGAGCTCGAGGTCGTCGGGCGAGATCATGCCGTCGGCGAGCACCTCGCCCTTGATCCACTCGATCATCTCGCCCCAGTAGTCGCTGTCGAAGAGCACGATCGGGAAGTGAAGGATCTTCCCGGTCTGAATGAGCGTCAGCGACTCGTAGAGCTCGTCGAGCGTCCCGAACCCGCCCGGGAAGATGACGAAGCCTTCAGCCGGGCGCACGAAGCAGACCTTGCGCGCGTAGAAGTGTTCGAAGGTGTGCGCGATATCGAGGTACGGGTTGGAGCTCTGCTCGTGGGGCAGCTTGATGTTGAAGCCGACCGACTGGCCGCCACCTTCCCTGGCGCCACGGTTCGCGCCCTCCATCACGCCGCCGCCGCCGCCGGTCACGACCGTCCAGCCGGCCTCGCCGAACCGCTTGCCGACGGCGCGTGCCTCCTCGTAGGGCTTGCTTCCCTCGGCCACGCGCGCGGAGCCGAAGAGCGCGACTGCCGGCAGGCGGATCTCCGCGACCTTCTGGAAGCCCGTGCGGAATTCCTCAGCGATCTTCGCGACCGACGCCTCGATGTCCGGCGACGGGTGGTCGAGGATCTTTCGGTCGTCCATCTACAGGCGATGCTGCGGGACGTAGGCGGCCCAGGCCCCGGCGACGCAAAAGACGATCGCACCCGCGTAGAGCAGGTAGACCACGGTCGCCTTCGCGCCTCCTCCGCCGAGCCGCAGCCAGCGCGCCGACTTCCAGATCGCGCCGCCGTCGAAGAAGCCGACCGGGATCAGGTTCAGCAGGTTGAGCACGAAACCGGAATACGCGAGGGCGAGCATCAGATGCGAGCCGTTCGAGCGGCCGACGAGGTAACAGGCGAGTGACGCGATACCGCCGAGGATCGGTCCGGCGACGGCGACGCGCGCGGTCTGCCACGGGTTGCCTCGCGTGTACTTGACGAAAGCGAGGATGAACGGCACGAAGATCGGCCACGAGGGATTCAGCCCCTCGCGCTTCGCCTCGACGAAGTGGCCCATCTCGTGCGCGAAGATCAAGAGCACGAAGCCCGCCGCGAATTGCCATCCGAAGAGCAGTGCGTACCCACCGAACGCGATGAAGATCGTCGAGAACTTGAGGAGCACGAACCCCCACTTGGCGAGCAGGAAGACTCCCGCGATCAGCGGGCCGAAGAGTCGCCGCAACGCGCCGCTCCAATTCGTGCCGCGCGGTTGGATCGGGTCGTAGTCGCGAAGTGGTGGGGCGGGATCCATTGCCCTCACTGTAGGCCACGGGCAGGCGGCGTCGCGGGCTCGGAGGCGAGTGACAGGCCGATGCCTAGGTGCTCCGTTCCGGAAGTCTCGCGTGCCCTGGCGGCTGCAGAGCGGCGCTGGGCTGCGTCCTCGGTCGCCCCGATAGAACACCGCTATCGGGGCTCACTGCGTCCTTGCCCGGCTTGCTCTTCGCTCGCCAGGATCACCACGGAACTTCCGGAACGGGCGCTAGTGCGGCTTCTCAAAACGTTTGACCGGAAATGGGCAGGGTCCGGCGGGTCTGCCGTCGAATCGGGATGGATCCGATTTGAGGAGGTGTCGATGCGTCCCCCGGAGGTGTTCGTGCGCGAGTTGGCGCTGCATGAAGGTCAGCGGTTGAAGCGGCT
>JBBSEJ010000072.1:0-14019 GCA_038239825.1 Gaiellales bacterium | reverse complement strand
CTCGCGCGCATGATGTCGAAGCCGCCACCGGCACTAGAGGGAACGGGCGCGGTCGGGTACATGTACGCGTTCGCGAAGCCGATCGGCTTCGACCCGACCTACCTACGTCGAACCTGGCAGAGGGACACCGCCGCGCTCCGGGAGGCGCTCGGCGACGCCGCGACGAGAGTCCACCCGAACCAGCACTATCAGCCCGACCTGGTCGGCAACATCAACTGGAACCTTGACGGGGGCGCAGGAACCCAGCTCGCAGCGGGCACGAAGGCCCACGACGCACTAATCATGACCATCGGCCACAACGGCGAAGCGCGCCTCTTCTGCAACTGCGCCCTCACGATCCCGCGCGACGGAGGCGGCACAGCGTTCGTTGTGAAAGAGCACTTGATCCCCGGCAACCTTGCCAGGTTCCTCTCGATCACCGGCGAGCTGTGCGAACAGGCCGAGTTCGTTGGCGCGCTCGACATCGGCGTCGGTCTCACCGACATCGCCGGGGCAATCTCTACCACCTCGCTCAGGAACGTCCTCGGAAACATCACTCCCTACCCGCACAGCCGGTTCACGAACACCGACCAGTTCACCTCTGAGGACCTACGTGAGCGACCAGGCGAGACAGCGGTCGAGCTCGTGCGGACGTTCCTCGACGGCGTCGCTGGCATGTGGTTCGAGCCGCTCGTCCTGTAGACCCGAGGCACTCGCATACGACCTGCCCGCCAACCGCCGGGTAGCCTTGGCGCTCGTGCAATCCGAGCAGGCGATCGAGGCGATAACGGACTCGGGCCTCGCGCCTCCCCAAAGCAAACTGAGCCGAACACAGGGTCAAATCCTGGACAAATCGTGTCTGGATTTGCCCCTGTATGCCCCCCGGTGCACCTCCCGCCTCAGACTCCGCCGGCAGGACAAACACCTCGCTTGCTGGGATTTTCGTAAAGGCCCATACGGGATTCGAACCCGTGCCGCCGCCGTGAGAGGGCGGTGTCCTAGGCCACTAGACGAATGGGCCGTGCGCAGCGCGCGCCAGTGTAGCGAAGCGCTTCGATCGGTCCACCGCTCAACCGGAGCGACCGTGAAAGCGTGAGAGGCAGACGTCGGCGAGGTCGAGACCGTAGACGGCCTGGTAGGTGACGCAGCCCACCCGGGCCGAGACGAACACCCGCGCATTCAGCACCGCGTAGGCGGCAAGCGGTGCCTGCGAGCGTGCAACCGCGAGACCGAGACGACCGTACGCCCGGTCGCGCGCAATGCCGGTCAGTCGCTGCGCAGCATCGATGGCCCGGTCGAACCGCGGGCTCTCGAAGTAGGAGATGTTCGTGTTGCCGACCTCGCGAATCACGCGGCTGTCGAGCAGCTTGTCGACGAGCGCGTACGGATCGCCGTAGTCGGGACGAGTGATCACGTCCGCGATGTCGAAACGTGTGCCTCTCACCCCGGCGAGCGTGAACTGACCCAGCCCGGGGGCCGAGTCGATCCGCACGCGCAACCCGATCTTCTTCAGCGACTCGGCGACGACGACGGCCCGGTCCTTGCAGTCCTGCGACCCGCATGAGAGGAACACGGCACGACCGCCGCGCAGGTGGCCGCGCGCGAGACGGCGCGCCGTCGTGAGGTCGGGCTTACCGACGGGGTACACGTGATTCGCCTCGTAACCCGGGAATCCTGGAGGCAGATACTCGTCGGCCGGAGTCGCGCCTCCCTGACCGAAGAGACGCGCGAGGTCGGGGCGGTCGAGCGCATAGTTGATCGCGCGTCGAAGGTCCGGGTTGTTGCGAAAGAGGGGCCGTTGCGTGTTCAGCGCGAGGTACGCGACAACCGGCTGCTGCACGACGAACAGATGCCTGCGATCCACGCGGAGCTTCGACGTGAGCGCCTGGAACGCCGCGGGTGAGATCTCTCCGTAGTCGGCCGACCCCTCTTCCAGCTCGAGACGGATCTGTGAGCCGAAGGCGCCGAACTGGTAGTCGATCGCCGAGACGCGCGGCCGCCGTGGCCCACTGTAGAAGGGATTGCGCTTGAGCACCAGGGAACGGCCACGGCGGTAGTCGGCGATCATGAACGGCCCCGCGGAGGGGAGCGTGTCGACTTGATGGTTGGGCGCCGCGACCGGAACCGCGCAGAAGTACGGGAGGGCGAGTCGCTCGGTGAAGTCCGGGGCGACGACCCTCAGCCTGATCGTCAGCACCCTTCCCCGCGCTCGCCAGCCTGCGACTTCTCGGAGATACGGGCCTGCAGGAGACAACAGCTCCCGAGCGCGTGCGCGCTCGAGCGCGCGCGCGAACGAGGCAGCGGTGATCGGCTCGCCGTCACTCAGCCGACGGCCGCGTCGAATCGTGAATGTGTAGGTCAGCCGATCGCGCGAGATCGTCGGTAGGGCAACGGCCAAGTCCGGCACGAGGCGTGTGCCTGGGTACCCCGACCGCGCGGGGTAATTGACGAGCTTGCCGCACGTCGCGTACTCGAGCTGCCAGGCCGAGGCGGTCTGCGCGAGCGCCGGGTCGAGTGAGGCGAAATCCTCGGTCTGGCTGACGATGAGCGAGTTCGGCGGAGGGGCGATCGTCCCGTGCCCTCGATCGAGCACGAACCCGACGAACACGAGCACGACGATCGTGATCGTCGCCACCGCGCCGATCTCGAGCGACGTACGCACGAGTTGGCGCGGTCGCTTGGGTCGCGGTGGTCTCGCCCAGGTGGTGGGTTCCTGCTGCACGACCGGCCTAAGGGCCTAACGGCCTGATGAGGAATTGCGCTCGAACGTGCTACGCGCCGACTTCGTGCAACAGGGCGCTCGTGTCGAGCGGCTCGAACTTGAGCCGTCCCGCGATTTCCTCGCTCGTCGGCTTCGTCCCCTCGTGAAAGAGCGCGCGCAGGAGCTCGCCGGTCTGCGGGCTGCGCCACCAGTCGGCACCGACCTCGCGAACCAGGTGCTGGCGCAGCTGCGCCGAGCGAATCCACGCTCGAAGGTAATCGGCGGAGTAGAACCCGGCATCCATGTCCGACAGGTAGCCGTCGCGACGGTAGCGCACGCCGGTCGCCTCGGTCAGGTATTCCTCGTAGCCGTCGTCGGTGCCTCCATCGGAAGAGAACCGCGACCAGAAATCGAGCTCGAAGCGCAGTTTCGCCTCGTAGCGGCGGAAGAGGAGCGCCTCGAGAAAGGTGGTCGCCTCGGCGTTCTCGCGCGCCTGCTCGGGCGAGAGCCCGAAGTGGAGCTCGTGCCACTCGGGCTCACGCGAGATCGCTTCGACGATGTAGGAGAAGATCTCCGTCAGCGCGTGGTCTCGCGAGATACGCCGGAAGACGTACGGCAGGCTCGGGTCGCAGCCGCCGTAGTGCAGCGCATGCCCGGCCTCGTGCAGGAACGCCTGGTAGTCGTGCAGCCCACCCTGCGCGCGCGTGATCAGGTGCACGACCTTCGGAGGATCGCTCGCGATCACGCACGCACGGGGAGACTTCTGCGGGCGGTCGTCGAGATCGAGCTTGATGTTCGTCTGCGCCGTCAGGTCGAAGCCGAGCGCATCGAGCGTCTCGAGGCAGACCGCGGTGGCGCGATCCTTCGTGTACGTCGATTCGAGCGGCGACAGCCGGCGCATCCAGGCGGTGTGGTAGCTCGACGGCACGTCGTCCCGCCCATCGCCGAGCAGGTTCGCGAACCACCGTCGACGCAACGCGTCGTAGGCCTCCGCCGAGTCGTCGCTTGCCTGTTTCAACGCGCGGGACAGGTGGCGCAACGAGATGTCCTTCTCTTCCTCGTTGCGTTCCACCGCATCAGCGATACCCGAGTATTCGGCGGCAAGCTCCTCGGTCGCGAGGAGCAACTCCAGCCGCTCGCCGTTGAAACGGGCGCTCGCGGCCGACTGGATGCGCCCGAGCTCCTCGCGATCGGAGTACTCGGGCAGAACGGCGAGCTTGGCCTGCGCGTTGCGTAGCGGCATCTCCTCGCCCTCGAAGGTCACGCGCTCGCCCAGCAGGCGATTCTCGAGCTCGTCCTCCCGCTCCGCGAGTTGGGCGGAGATGAGCCCCGACTCGCAGGTCTTGCGAAGGCGATACAGAAGCTCTCGATCGTCGCCGTCTACCTGCTCTTCGGCACCCTGGAGCGCATCGAGCTGCTCCCGGCTGAAGAGGTCGGCGAAGCGGCGCACGATCTCTGCCTGCTCGGAGACTTCCTTCTCGCCCACTCGAACCGCGCGCCATTCCTCCGACCGTTCGAAGAGATACCGCTCGAGGCGAGACTGGAACTCGGTCGGGCTCAGCACCGAGGTTGCGCTCATACGTCAACCTTAGCGAGCCGACGCGCGATCTCGACGAGGGCTTGAGGCTCGAACGGCTTCGACACGATCGCGTCCGCTCGCTCGCGATACAACTCCACGTCGACCGACCCTGTCACGAGCGCGACGGGGATCCTTGCGCCACGCAGCTCGTCGAGAAGCCCGAACGTCTGTTCACCACCGAGGTGCACGTCGAGGAGCACGACGTCTGGGCGCTCGGTCGCCACCGAGTCCTTCGCGTCGGCGACGGTGGCTGCTTCACGCACGGCAAAACCGTCGAGCTCGAGGTTGACGCGCAGGAGCAGGCGGAGGGCTGCATCATCGTCGACCACGAGCGCCTGTCTCACAGACGCGATCATCGGGCAGCGATGGTAACGATACGATCACCGGGTTGGGGTCGATGACCGGCACAGGGGAGCGTTACGCAGTCGCCATGAGCGAGCTCTGGTCAGACCTCGCGCGAACGCTCCAGCGGCTCGATGTGATCGCCGGCGAGCCGGCCCGGCTCGAGGAGCAGGACGAAGCCAGCGCTCTCCGGCGCCTGCAGTACGCCCTCCACCTGGCGAGCGAGCACGCCTACGGGCTCGATCCGCCCCCCGGGGAGACGACGGCGCACGCCGAGCTCGCGGACGCGCTTGCGGCCGCACGTGATGCGACCGGCGAGATCGCACAGGCGGCGAGTCTGTGGGGGGCAGACGGGGCGGAGCCGTTGCTGCACGAGTGGCGTGGAGCGCTCTTCCGCGTCCGACTGGCGCGCGTTCGGCTCGCATCCGTGCCACGGAACGAGGTCCGTAACGCGCCGGACGACCCGATCGGTCTCGCCGCACCACTTGTCGCTTGCCTGCTCGCGCTCATCGGAGCGGTTGCGTTCGCAGCCGGGGCGACACTCGGGATCTGGCCCCTGTGGGCTCTCGGGATGCTCGCAGTCGGCGGCTCGATCTTCGCCTACCGGCCCTGATTGAGGACGCGGCGTACCTTCGTTCGACCCGGAGCCGTTTACTTCTCGAGAATGTTACGCCGCGTCGAACATCCCGAGCATGCGCGCGACCAGAGCGCGCCAACGGATGATGCGGCGTTCGAGCGCCCTTCGATCCGGTACCGCCTGAAAGCATGGCGTGAGTTTCAGCGAGCCCTCGATCCGCTCGCCCAGCCGAAACCGCTCAGGCGTCCGCAGCGGCACTAGCGGCGCCGGCCACCACCGCTCCGAGTCGCTCGAGCGACTCGTCCCGCCCGAGCAGCTCCAGGCTCTCGAAGAGGCCTGGTGAGACCTTCGAACCGGTGATTGCGAGCCGGATCGGCGCGAATGCCTGCCGGGGCTTCTCGCCGAGCTCCTCGCAGAGCTCACGCAGCGCGCGTTCGATCGTCACCGCTTCCCACGGATCGAGCTCGGCGAGCTTCTCGCGTGCGGCAGCGCAGATTCGAGGGTCGAGATCGGCCGGTGGCGTGACCGGCTCGAACAGGAAGCGCACGAAGTCGGGGTATTGCGAGAAACGCTCGATCTTCTCCTGGATCAGCGGCACCGTTGCGTCGACCGTCGTCCGCGGCCAGTCGATCTGCTGCTCGGAGAGCCACGTCAGGAGGAAGTGGGCGTATTCGTCAGGCTGCAAGTTGCGGAGGTACACACCGTTCAGCCAATCGAGCTTCTCGTAGTCGAACGTCGCCGGGCTCGAGACCACGCGCGCGAGCGTGAAGCGGTCGACGAGCTCCCGACGCGACATGATCGTGGTCTTGTCGTCGAAGCTCCAGCCGAGGAGCGCAAGGAAATTGAAGAGGGCGGAGGGCAGGTAGCCACCCGATCGAAACGCGTCGATCGACACCGCGCCGTGGCGTTTCGACAACTTCCGACCGTCGGCGCCGTTGATGTTGGGCACGTGCGCGTAGACCGGCAGCTCCGCTCCGAGCGCCCGGAGGATGTTGATCTGCGAAGGGGTGTTCGAGACGTGGTCCTCGCCACGGATCACGTGCGTGATCCCGTCGATCAGGTCCTCGACGGGCGACGCGAAGTTGTAGGTCGGCCTTCCGTCCGAGCGGACGATCACGAGGTCTGGCAAATGCTCGTTCTGGAACTCGATCCGACCACGAACGGCGTCGTCCCAGGCAACCGACCCTGCGGGCTGGCGAAACCGAATCGCACCCTCGTCCTCGTACGCCCTTCCCTCGGCCAGCAGTTGCTGTGCGAGCTCACGGGCCCGACCGGCAGAGTCGAGTTGGAACGCGACCTCCCCGTCCCAGTCGATCCCGAGCCAGGTCAGCGACTCCTTGATCTGCTCGACCGACTCGGCGACCTCCCGGCCCGTGTCGGTGTTCTCGATGCGGAGCAGGCACTCGCCGTCGTGCTGGCGGGCGAACAGCCAGTTGAAGAGGAACGTGCGGACGCCTCCGATGTGGAGGAAGCCGGTGGGGCTCGGAGCCATGCGGACGCGAACGCTCATCGTCTCTCTATCGTAGGCGGCCGTGGAATTCGGGGCTCACGTCTCTTCGAGCGGTGGGATCGACACGGCCATCGACCGCATCGAGGCGATGGGCTGCGACTGCGTCCAGTTGTTCACGCAGAGCCCGCGAATGTGGCGGCCGACGAACCACAAACCGGAGTCGATCGAGCGCTTCCGAGCTCGCCGGCGCGAAGCCGGGATCGGAGGCGTCGTCTGTCACGCGCTCTACCTCTGCAATCTGGGCGCGCCGGACGACGAGATCTACGAGAGGTCCGTGCAGACGATGTGCAGCACCGTGGACGCGGCGAGCGCGATCGAGGCCGACGGAGTGATCTTCAATGTCGGATCTCATCTTGGCGCAGGCCTCGAGTACGGGCTCGGGCGCGCCGGCGCCGCGCTCGCTCGCATCCTCGGGCATTGCAAAGGCGACACGTGGCTCCTGATGGAGAACTCTGCGGGCACCGGCGCGGCGATCGGCCGCTCGCTGGAGGAGCTGCAGGCGCTGCTCGAACAGCTCGACGGTCATCCGCGCCTTGGCATCTGCCTCGACTCCTGTCACCTCTACGCCTCCGGCTACGACATCACGACCCGGCCGGCGGTCGACGCGCTCGTCCAGCGGATCGAGGAGGGCGTGGGCCTCGACCGGCTGCGCGCGCTGCACATCAACGACTCCGCGGTCCCGCTCGGCTCGAACCGCGACCGGCATGCGAACATCGGCGAAGGGCTGCTGGGCGAGGGCCTCGGCGCCTTCCTCGCTCACCCGTCGTTCCAGCATCTCCCCACCTACCTCGAAGTGCCGGGCACCAACAAGTCGGGCCCGAACGCGGAGGAGCTCAGCAAGCTGCGCGAGCTGCACGCCCGCTGGATCGCCTAGACCGGCGACCCGGCGCGCACAGGTCGGGCACGAGTTGGTCACCAGTTGGTCACGCCCACCACGACACGACAGCTGCCGCCGGGCTCGACCGAGCTCACGCCCAGGGCGAAGGACCGCCGGGGACACTGAGCCGAAGCGGGTTGAGCGCTCATCATCGTGCGACGGCCCGCGCGAGGCCGGGGAATGTGCCGCTATTGATCCGAAAATTGTTGCGGTTTCGTCACGACGGCTGCCGCCAGCCATGTGACGAACGGCCGATGGGTGGCGTATGACACGTGAGATGACTTTCGCTCAGGCGGCAGAGACGCACCTCGACGACGTCTACGGCTACCTCGCCTGGTTCACGGGCGACCGGGGCGCGGCCGACGACCTGACCGGCGAGACGTTCGAGCGCGCTCTGCGCCTCTGGCATCGCTTCGACCCGCGCCGCGGGTCTGCGCGCACCTGGCTCTGCCAGCTCGCCCGCACGGTGGCCCTCGACCACTTTCGATCCGAGAAACGGCGCGTGCGCCGCGAGGAGCTCGCCGCTGCCCCGGAGCGCATCGATGAACGGTTTGCCGAGGGCCTGTCGGCCGACCTCGAATCGGCGCTCCGTGTGCTGTCGGCAGGCGAGCGCGAGGTCGTCGCGCTGCGGGTCGTGCTCGACCTCGACGCCTCGACCACCGCCCGCATCCTGGGGATCTCCCCCACCAACTGCACGACGCGTCTCAACCGGGCGCTCAAGAAGCTCGAGGGGGCACTTCATGTCGCAGCGTGACCTCGCCGCCGAGTTGCGCGCGGCTCGCATCACTGTCCCGTTCGAGGTGCGTGAGCGCGTCCGGGCGATCGCCGCGACGGATTCGACCGCACGGGAGCCCCGGTTCACCTGGCGTCGCGCGCTCGTCGTCGCGCTGCCTGTCGCCGCGGCCCTCGCCGCGACGATCGTCTTCACCCGGCCCACACAGCATGCGGGGACGGCTCTCGAGCTGCAGGCCACGAAGGCGGCGACCGTACCCACCGCCGTACCGGACACCGGCGCGAAGAGTTTCAGCGGCACGGGCCACGTGCGAGCAGGTGTGGCAGGCGTTCCGACCACCGCGATTCCCGTCCCGCCGTCGCGCACCCGCCTCCAGCGTTACGGCGCGAGCCTGGCGCTCAGCGTTTCCACGCCCGACGGTATCTCCGCCGGCGTGCAGCGGGCGCTTCGTATCGTGGCCTCACTCGGCGGCCATCCGACCTCCGTCCACGCGTCGTCGCGGGGGCGCTCGGCTCACGCCGAGCTCGTACTCAGGATCCCGCGACGAAATGTCCAACGCGCGGTGACCCGACTCTCCCAGCTCGGAACGATCACGGGTGAGCAGGTGGACGTACAGGACGTCCAGGGCGACCTCGACGCGACAAGCCGAACCGTCACACGACTCCAGGGCACCCTGCGCGACCTGCGCGCGCAAGTCCAGACGCCCGACGTCGTCAGGCGGATCACGGCGATCAGCACCCGGATCGCGAGCCTGCAGCGAGGCGAGGCGAGCACGATCCGCACCGCGAGCTTTGCGACCGTGCGTCTCAGCCTCGCAACGCCCACGGTGAAGGTCGCGCCGCATCACTCCCGGCCCGGCCCGTTCCACTGGCTCGGCCGAGCGCTTTTCTGGCTCGGGATTGGCGCCGTCTACGCGCTCGCGCTCGGGATTCCGCTCGCGCTGCTCGCGTTCGGCATCCTCCTGATCGTGCGGATCGTACGCCGGCGGCGCGAAGACGCGCTGCTCAATCGGACCTGATCTGCGCGAACACCCGGAACGTCGGCTCGCCCACGGGCAGCTCGTTGAACTCCGGGTTGATGCAACCGAGCTCGTCGGTGCGCGACTCGTAGGTGCGTTCGATCTCCGCGCGGCACATCGGCAGTGGCCGGCGCATCGCGCGGATCGCGCCAAAGCCAGGCTTGTGATTTTCGGCCGCCCGCAGCATGTCGAGGTCGATTTCCACCTCGTACACCTTCTGCATGCAGCCGACGTAGGTGTGACCCCACGCCTCGTAGGAATAGACGAACGGGCAGCCTCGTGAGAGACACGCGCCGGGATAGACGACCTTGTCGCAATGGACGCCGCAGCGACGACATTCCATCTCGTCCTGAGGGCGAAGAGGCAGCGCCGGGGCGGCGGTCTGCTCGGGCGTCATACCGGCATTGTCGGAACGTTCGCCGATAACCGCAAGACTTGACTTTCGCGGCTCACGCCGCTAGTCGCCGTACGACGTTCAAGACGTCCATGGGCGTGAATGCCATGAAATCCGGCTCGATCCCCGTGGTGTCGTCGTCTGCTCTGAACCACAGCGCCTGAACGGTCGTCATGCCCACGTTCGCAGCTCCTTGCACATCGGTCGCGAGGCGGTCGCCGACGTACATCGAGTCGAGCGGATCGACGCCGAGCGCTGCCAATGCCCGGAGGAAAATCTGCGGCGACGGCTTGGCGGCGACGTCCTCCGACGAGAAGACGCACACATCGATCAGATCCGCCAACCCGAACCCCTCGACGTCCTTCCGCAGCACTCGACCGGGCTCTGGCCACGAGTTGGCGACGATGCCCGTCTTCAACCCCCGGCCACGAAGCGCCGCCAGCAGCCCGTGAGCCGAGCCGAGCAGCGCGTGTGCCGGTCGCCACACCTCGTGCTCGGCATCGACGAAGCGATCGACCTCGTCCGGCGAAAGCGCACCGATCAGCTCGCGGAGCAGATCGCCATAGTCATCGGCCGCGGTCGCCCGCCCGAGCACGACCTCCCGGTAGCGCCCGGTGAAGCCCTCGTCGTCGCGACCGATCGCCTGAAGGGCCGCGGCATGCCCTGCGACGAGCAGGTCGTCGTCCCAGGTGAATTCCACGAGGGTGTCGTTCCAGTCGAAGAGAACTGCTTCGAGCATGGCCCGGCTAGGGTAACCAGGTGACGCGGAGGATCCTCTGGGCATCGCTCGCTCTCACCCCTGTCGCAGTCGTCGCCCGGTTCGTGCTGCACGCCGGACCGACCACGCTGTTCGTGCTCGCCGCTTCAGCGCTGCTGCCGCTCGCATGGCTGATCGGGGAGGCGACCGAGCACGCAGCCCAGCACACCGGCGACGGCGTCGGCGGGTTCCTGAACGCCAGCTTCGGGAATGCGCCCGAGCTGATCATCGCACTCTTCGCAATCGCCGACGGGCTGCCGAACGTCGTCCGTGGCGCAATTGCCGGATCGGTCGTGTCGAACATTCTGCTCGTGCTCGGGATCGCGATGATCTTCGGCGGGGACGGAAAGGTCGACGCTCGGTCGCTGAAGTTACAGCTCTGCGCGGTCTTCGGCGCGATGCTGCTGCTGCTGATCCCTTCGGTGCCGCGCTGGGTCGGGAGCCCGGGCCGGCACGCGCTGTTCATCGTGACGATCCCCGTCGCGGTCGCGCTCCTCGCCGGCTACGTCTACGTCACCGTGCGCAACCTCCGCATCCATCGTGAGAACGCACGCGCCGACGCGAGCTCGCAAGCGTGGTCGCTTCGAACGGCGCTCGGCTGGCTGACGGTTGCGACGATCGCGACGGCGGTCATCTCGGAGATTCTCGTGCATTCGCTCGAAGCTTTCGGTCACGCGGTGGGACTGAGCGAGTTCTTCATCGCGGCGGTGATCGTTGCGATCGTCGGCAACGCTGCCGAGCACGGTGGCGCGGTCGTGATCGCGCACCGAGGAAACACCGAGCTCGCGACCGAGATCGCGATCACCTCGTCCATGCAGGTGGCGGTGTTCGTCGCACCCGCCGTTGCCCTGCTTTCCTGGCTCGTCGGCCAGGGCTTGCCGCTCTCGTTCCGCGTCGTCGAGCTGGCGACGATGGCTGCGGCGGCCGCGTTTGCCGCCCTCGTCGTTTGGGACGGCACGTCGAAGCGCTGGGAGGGCTTCGTGCTCGTCGCGGTGTACGGCGCCGTCGCTGTGACCTATTTCTTCGGTTGAACCAACGGTGTGAAAAATGGCCCCTGGGCGCGCGTGAACGCATACCCCGCCCAGATCATGCGGTCACCGTCGCGTCGCAGCCGCTCGCCGCGCTCACGCCCCTTCGCGGCCAGCCAGCCACCACCGTCGCGCGCGAACGTGGTCTCTCCCTTTCCCGCGGGCGACGCCGCGACCTTTGCCTGCAGCGTGCCGTCCTGCCACCAGAAGATGAACTCGTTTCCCTCCGACCACCAGCGCCCGAGGAGCGGGCGGACGTCGCCCGGCGGCTCGTGTTCGGGACGCCACGGGTCGATCGCAACGGGCCAGAGGTCGAGGGTCGTTGCCGACAGCGAGATCGCGAACGCCTCCATGTTCCCGCGTGTGCCGGAGTTCGTCAGCGCCGCAGCGCCGGTCTGCGTCGCGCGGTCGACGCAGATCCCGGCGAGATGCCCGGCCATCGCGCCGCCGTGACCCGCATAGATCCGGCCGTCCGTGTTGTAGAGCATCAGGCCGAGACCCCAGGCGAGCGCCCAGTCGTTCGGGTCGTACATCACCTGCGGAAACCACATCTCCCGGACAGCGTCGGCGGCGAGTACGTCGTCGTTCCCCGCGGCGAGGAATGTCGCCCACGACCCGAGGTCTTCGACCGTCGACCAGAGCTGCCCGGCCGCGGCAGTGCCGGCCATGTCGGTCTCCTCCTCGATCCAGACCGTGCGTGCATACTCATCGACGAGGTAGCCCTGGGCCGCGGGTGCCTGCTTCACCCACGTCGTCCGCCCGAGCCCGAGCGGCGCGAGAATCCGCTCGTTCACGTAGCTCGTGTACGGCTGCCCGCCCCGGTGTGCGACGACCTGCCCGAGCAGCGCGAACGCGAGGTTCGAGTAGTGATGCGATTCGCCCGGCCGGAGGACGAACTCGACATCGCGCATCGAGGAGATCAGATCGTCTTCCGTCGGCGACTCGCCGGTCACGAACATCTCGCCCGCCTCGCGCTGCAGTCCCGAGAGGTGGCACAGCATGCGCCGGATCGTCGGCGAGCCGTTCTCGATCCCCTCGATGTGCCGTTCCAGGCGATCATCGAGATCGAGGTCGCCGGCAGCCCGCAGCTGCATGATCGCGACGGCGGTGAATGTCTTCGTGATCGAACCGATGCGGTATTGCGTATCGGGCGTCGCGTCGCGATCTTCCTCGTAGCTCGCGCTGCCGACCGCGCCCGACCAGACAGGCTCACCCTTGCGGCTGACCGCCGCCGAGACCGACGGCAGGCGGTCGGCTTGCCGCTCTGCGAGCAGCCGGTCGAGTGCGCGTGCGAGCTCGTCAGGCGCGGGCACCGGTGCGCTTCCTTTCGGGGATCAGTGCCCGCGGGACGCCGCCGAGGGCTTCCTCGATGTCGTCATCCGAGAGGTCGAGGTGCGTGACCGCGCGAAGGACGCCGGGCCTCGTCGGCGACAGCAGAACGCCGTGCTCGCGAAGGCGCTCGAGCGCGTCGCGTGCGTTGAGCCCGAGTTGCTGCACGTCGACCTGCACGAAGTTCGTCTCGACGAGCTCGAGGTCGACCGGCAGGCCGGCCTCCGACCAGGCCTCTGCGAGCCGCCGAGCCCGCGCATGATCCTCGGCAAGTCTCCCGACGTTGTGGTCGAGGGCGTACAGGCCCGCCGCCGCCACGATCCCCGCCTGCCGCATCGCGCCGCCGAAACGGTGCTTCTCGAGCCGCGCGCGCCGCATCAGCTGGTGCGAGCCGGCGATCAGCGCGCCGAGCGGACAGCCGAGGCCCTTCGAGAGACACAGGGTGACCGTGTCGAAGAGACCCGCGACGTCGGCTGCATCGACGTCGGCCGCGACCGCCGCGTTCATGAGCCTCGCGCCGTCGAGGTACGTCCGCAGCCCGAGCTCGCGTGCCGTCGCCACAAGCTCGCGCAACTCCGCCAGCGGCCAGACCGTGCCACCCGCCGTGTTGTGGGTGTTCTCGACGGCGACGATCGACGTGCGCGGCGTCCAGAATTCGTTCTCGTCGAACGGGTTCGTCGTCTCCCGTAGCTGCGCGGGCGTCAGACGGCCCCGGTAGCCGGGAAGGCCGCGGGTCTGCAGGCCGGAGTGCAGTGCGGCGCCGCCGAGCTCGCTGACCATGATGTGTGCGCGCTCTTCGACGATCAACTCGGTTCCGCGCTCGCCGAGGATCGCGAGAGCGATCTGGTTCCCCATGGTCGCGGTGGGGAGGTAGACGGCCTCTGCCTGCCCGAGCAGCAGCGCCGCACGGCGCTCGAGCTCGAGCACCGTCGGATCTTCGCGTTCCTGCTCGTCGCCGACCTCGGCGTTCGCCATCGCGTCGCGCATCGCACGAGTCGGCTTCGTCATCGTGTCGGACCGGAGGTCGATCATTCGCGCATGCGATCCTACGCAAGGTGACGTTCGACCCATACAGCCTGCTGCCGAGCGGGGCGTGCTCTACGTCTATCCACGCACGGGCAAGCCCGGCGTGCCGCCGCTTGCCGGCTGGGACGAGCTGCCCGGTGCACGTGGCTGCACACCGCAGTCGTGCGGG
>JBBSEJ010000071.1:0-14097 GCA_038239825.1 Gaiellales bacterium | reverse complement strand
CTGCGCGCGCACGAGCCGCTCCAGCTGCTCCCGCTCCGCACCCGTCAACCGCACCGCTCTCGCCTTGCGCGCCACCACGACCTCCATCCTGCTCGACGACACGGACGGGGCCGTGTTCGTCGCTGCAACAGAGGTCCCTGTCTTCAGAACAGAAAACAAAAGACAAGAATCTGACACCGAGCAGACTTCCTGAACCCAAAGCACGGGACGCGGTACTAGGCCCGGCGACCCCGTGCTCTGCAACGGCCCGCCGGCCGCGGGCGCCGGTTTGGACGCGGAGCGGGCGCACAGGCGGTCTGCGCGAGCGGCGACCCCTCAACGAAAGGGAACGTCGACCTGACCGCTTGGTTGCCGCTCTCGCTGCACGATCGAACGGCGGCGCATGAGCGCCCCGCAGTCGACCTGGGTGCCACACGCCGCTCGTCGAGGGCCGTAGGCTTCCGCAATGGTCGTCTGTCATGCCTGCAGACAGGAGAATCCGGCGGTCGCCCGCTTCTGTCTCGCGTGCGGGGCCTCGCTCTCCTCGCAGAACCCGCCCGGCGACGAGCGCCGGATCGTCACGGTGATCTTCGTCGACCTCGTCGGGTTCACCGCGCGCGCCGAGCGCCTCGACCCGGAAGACGTGCGGGCTGTGCTCGCGCCCTATCACGATCGCGTTCGACGAGAGATCGAGTCTTGCGGAGGTGTCGTCGAGAAGTTCATCGGCGATGCGGTGATGGGCCTCTTCGGTGCCCCGCTCGCCTACGGCGACGACGCAGAACGCGCGGTGCGTGCCGGCCTCGTGGTTCGCGACAGTGTCGGCGAGCTCGTCGGCGGGGACTTGCAGATCCGCATCGCCGTGAATACCGGCGATGCGGTCGTCTCGCTCGGCGCGCGTCCGGCACTCGGCGAGTCGATGGTTGCCGGTGACGTCGTGAACACGGCCGCGCGTCTCCAAGCCGCGGCGCCCGTGAACGGGATCGTCGTCGGTGAAGAGACCTATCTCGAGACGAGGGATGTGATCGCCTACGAGGCGACCGACCCGGTGGTCGCGAAGGGAAAGGAGTATCCGGTCAAAGCATGGATCGCACTCCATGCGTTGACCGCAGCGGGCGAACGGCCGGTCTCCGGCTCGTCGATCGTCGGCCGCACGCGCGAGTCCGCGATCTTGCGCGCCCTCTGGGAGCGCGCGAGAACGGATCGGTTCCCCCACCTCGTCTCGATCTTCGGCCCTGCAGGTGTCGGGAAGTCGGCGCTCGTCGCGGAGTTCGCCCATGAAGCCGGGGAGAGCGATGCGCGCATCCTGCGCGGCCGCTCGTTGCCGTACCGCGAGAGTGGCACCTACGGCACGGTCGCAACCCTGGTCATGCGGCTCTGCGGCGTCTTCGAGAGCGACGCCGCTCCCGTCGTGGCTGAGAAGCTTCGCTCGCGGACCGCGGAGTTGCTTGCGGAGACCGACGCCGATTTCGAGCTCGTCGCTGCCCACCTCGGAGCGATCGTCGGTATCGACACGGGGAACGAGGCCGCCGGTCGCGAGGCGCTGTTTCATTCGACGTGGCTGTTCTTCGAGGCGGCCGCTTGCGAGCAGCCGACCATCCTCATCTTCGAGGACATTCATTGGGCGAACGCGAGCATGCTCGACCTGATCGAGACGATGGCGACGCGCATCCGGGTGCTCCCGATGCTTTTCGTCACGCTGTCTCGTCCCGAGTTGCTCGACACGAGGAAGAACTGGGGGGCGAGGCTCTCCGGCTACACCGCGCTCACGCTCGGGCCGCTCAACGAAGCGGAGGCACGCGAGCTCGCTGTGCGCCGTCTCGGGAGGAGCGACCGCGTCGACGACGTGATCCGCGTCGCCGAGGGTAACCCGTTGTTCATCGAGCAGCTCGTCGCGACGATCGACGAAACGGCTGCGGGAGCCCTTCCGACGAGCGTTCGCGGCCTCGTCGCCGCTCGGTTGGACGCGCTGCCGCGCCCGGAGAGGGCGCTGCTGCTCGACGCCGCGGTGGTCGGCAAGGTCTTCTGGCACGGAGCGCTCCTCGCGATGAATCACGATGACGGAGAGCTGACCCGCCTCCTCGAGGAGCTCGAGCGCCGCGATCTGCTGCGCCGCGAATCGCCCTCGATCATCGAAGGCGAGCGGCAGTACGCATTCACCCACGTGGTGATCCGAGATGTCGCGTACGACCTCTTGCCGCGGGCAGACCGCGCGCGCCGCCACGGCATCGTCGCCGAGTTCTTCGAGAGCTCCACCGGTGTGTCCGGTGAGGCGATCGGGGCGCTCGCTCGCCACTGGCGGGATGCGGGCGACTTCACGCGCGCCGTGCAGCAGCTGGTGCATGCAGCCGAGCAGGCAGAGCGCGGCTGGGCCAAGGATCACGCGGCGCTTCTCTACCGCGAGGCGCTCGAGCTCGTCGCGTCCGACGACGCCGAGCGGCGGAGCATGCTTCGTCGCCGTCTCGCGCTCGCGAGCTCGGCCTCGTTCCATCTGCAGGACGTCAGACGGGAGGGAAGTCCGCCGGCGTGACGTCGCCTGCGATCTCGTCGATCCAGTCGATCTGATGCCGGCCCATTCGACTCGAGTGATCCCGCACGACCTCTTCGCTCGGTGCCGTGTAGACGCAATAGGTGCGCACCTTCCCGGTCTCATCATCGACGGCCACGTGGCTGTGCTCCCAGATGACCTCCGGAAACTCATTCTCGGCGAGCTCTCGCGAACGGCGCCCGACGGCCTGCATCTCGGGCTCGGTGACGTCGAACGAACGGGAGATGAGATATCGCGGCATGGAGCGATACTACCGCCGTGACCGACCATTTTCACATCAGCCTCGAGGAGCTTCAGCTCGCCGCTCGAAACCACGGCATGCCGCTGGAGGTGCTCCGCGAATCGGTCACGCCGGTCGGGCTGCACTATCTCCTCGTCCATTACGACATCCCGCAGGTCGACCCGCAAACCTGGCGACTGGACGTGGATGGGCGCGTTGAACGGGAGCTCACTCTCGATCTCGAGACGCTGCGCGGGCTTCCGTCCCACGACGTCGTCGCGACGATGGAGTGTGCGGGGAACGGTCGAGCGCGGCTCGATCCTCGGCCCGTCAGCCAGCCGTGGCTGCTCGAGGCCGTCGGAACGGGCCGCTGGCGCGGTGTTCGCCTCGGAGACCTCCTCGATCGCGCCGGGGTCGATCACGAGGCGGTCGAGGTGCTCTTCACCGGGCTCGACCGCGGCATCGAGAACGGCGAGGAACAGGTGTTCCAACGCAGCCTCACGATCGCTGATGCCCGTCAGCCCGACGTGCTGCTCGCCTACGAGCTGAACGGCGCCCCGCTTCCGCCCCAGCACGGCTATCCGCTGCGGCTGCTCGTGCCCGGCTGGTACGGGATGACGAACGTGAAATGGCTCACCCGCGTGACGCTCCTCACCGAGCCGTTCACGGGCTATCAACAGGCGCGCGGCTACCGGCTTCGCCAGACCGACGACGAGGACGGCGAGCCGCTCACACGGATCCTGCCCCGCGCGCTGATGGTGCCGCCGGGAATTCCCGAGTTCATGACGCGCGAGCGAACCGTGCGGCGCGGGAGCACGTGGACGATCGAGGGACGCGCCTGGTCGGGGCACGCGCCGGTGTCGGCGGTCGAGGTCAGCACCGATGACGGCGCCAGCTGGAAGCGCGCTCTGCTCGAGCCCGCCGACCTCGGTCGGTGGGCGTGGCAGCGCTGGACCTACGACTGGGATGCAGCCGAACCAGGGCGTCACGTGCTCTGCTGTCGCACCCGCGACGAGAGCGGTAACGAGCAGCCCTCCGTGCAGGTGTGGAACGCGGGTGGCTACGCCAACAACGAGGTGCAGCGCGTGGTCGTCACCGTCGAGTGACTCTCGCGGTCAGGTTCGGCGGAGGTACGCGTCAGAACCGTCGAGCCAGTCCTGGCGCGGCGGGCAGAAGATGTCCACGTCGAACGTTCGCTCCAGCGCTTCCGCCCTGTGCGGGAGATGCGATGGAATGTGAAGCACTCCGCCGGCTGCCACATCGACGATCTCGGACCCGTCGTCGCCGAGCCAGAACCGCAGGATGCCTTCGACGATCCAGGTGAGCTGCTCGTTCTCGTGAGAGTGCTGCGGAACGACGGCGCCCTTCTCGAGGTAGATGTGGGCGAGCATCATCCGGTCGGTCGCGATGAACCTGCGCGCGAGCTCCGGGTTCAGCTGTTCGTTGGGCACGTCGTCCCAGCGGTAATGCGTTGCGCTTCCCGCGTTCACAGCAGCGCCCCGAGACGCGCGATCCCGTCGTCGATCTGGGCGACGTCGACCATGCTGAACGAGAGCCGGGCCGAATCGGCGCCGCGTCCGTCCGGGTAGAAGAGCGTTCCCGGAACGATGCCGACCCGTTGCTCGACCCCGCGCCGAGAGAGCTCGACCGAGTCGGCGCCGTCGGGAAGCGTCAGCCAGGAGAAGAAGCCACCCTGCGGTCGTGTCCAGCACACTCCCTCCGGCATCGACTGCTCGAGCGCGGCGAGCATCTGCTCGCACTTGCGGCGGTAGAGCGCGCGCGAGCGCGCCACCTGCTCGTCGAGCCACCCGCGCCGCTGCGATTCCTCGAAGAGGCGCTGCCCGAGCGCGCCCGCACACTGGTCGGTGTTCTGCTTGGCCGAGACGAGCCGCGCCGAGATGTCGGCCGGCGCGACCGCCCAGCCGAGCCTGATCCCCGGAAAGAGTGTCTTCGATGTCGTCCCGATCTGCACGACGGTGTCCGGTGCGAGGCTCCACAGGCTCGGCGGCGTCTCGTCCGAGAAGCCGAGCTCGCGATAGGCCACGTCCTCGACGATCAGGAACCCATAGCGGCGCGCGAGCTCGACGAGCGCCGTCCGTCGCTCGCCGGTGAGGCTGACACCGGCCGGGTTCTGATGATCCGGGATCGTGTACAGCAGCTTCGGACGCACCCCGTTTCGAAGTCGCCGCTGCAGCTTTTCCACGTCGAGCCCCTGCGCGTCCAGCGGCACGGTGACGAGTGTCGACTCGAATCCCTCGAACGACTGGATCGCGCCGAGGTACGTCGGTGCTTCGAGGACGACGAGATCACCTGGGTCGATGAACGACTTGGCGATCAGCTCGAGCGCCTCGATCGCGCCGCTCGTGATCAGCAGCTCGTCGTCGGCGGGGCGGCGGCCCTGCAGTGCTTCCAGGCGGTCCGCGAGTGCGTCGAGCGGTCCGGTGAGGCCACGAGTGGGCGCATACTGGAACGCCGTCACTTCGGCCGACGCCGCGAACTCCTCGAACAGGGCGGCGACGCGCGCGCGCGGGAACGTCTCCGGATCGGGGAACCCGCCCGCGAAGGAGATCAGATCGGGCGCGCCGAGGAGACCGAGGACGAACGCGATGCCGCCGCCGGAATCACCTCGCGCACGCTCGGCGACGAGCGATTCCCACCGACTCAGCGCGGAGGTCACGGCCACGGGCTCATCCTAGATAGACGCGTGTTTCGATGCAGTGTGCGCGGAGGAGGAACCTTCGGGTCGAGCCGCGAAGACACGGTGATGCCTTCCGGCGCACAACCGGTGGCCCGGCCGCTTCCGGTCGCCCTTGCCGCCGCTGCGCTCGTGCTCGGGACGACGGTGGTGGGCCGGTCGGCGACCCACCACTCGTTCGGGTACTTCACCCGCGATCCGGCGGCGGTCACGGGCGAGCACGTCTACCTCGGGATGGTGTCGGTGTTCGGTCTGTTCGGCTGGTGCGTCGCCGCGGTGTGTCTCGCGGCGGCCGGCCGGCTCGCGACGCTTCGCGGCGCCGCGACTCGCCGAATTCCGCTGGCGGTCGGAGCGATCGCCGTCGCGTATCTCCTCTTCGATGACGCATTCCAACTTCACGACGGCCTGTACCCGTCGCTCGGTGTCAGCGACCACGTGACCGAGCCGATCTACGTACTCGTCACCGGGGTTCTGCTGTACCGGGGGCGTCGATTCCTCGAAGAAACCGACTGGCGACTCCTCGTGATCGCCGGGTGCTTCTTCGCCGTGTCGGTCACTTCGGACGTGATCACCGACAACCTCCGGCTCGTGATCCTCGAGGACGGGGCGAAGCTCTGCGGGATCCTGACGCTCGCGGCCTACGGCGCGCAGACCTTGCTCGACGAGGCTCGGTTGTCCGTCGGGCTCGGATCTCTGGTCGGGCGCGGAGTACGCGGGTAGATTTCAGTGGAGATGGGTCACGGCGCGACCGTCATTCTCTCCCCTCACTGCGACGATGCCGTTTTCTCGCTCGGTGGTTGGATCGCCGCCGAGACGAGAGCCGGGCGACGGATCTCGGTCGTCACGGTGTTTGGGAACGATGCGAGTGGGACATTGCTACCTTTCGGGCGCTGGGGCGCGCCGCGCGGAGGACGAGGCTGCACTACGGCTGCTCGGTGCCGAGTCGGTCGTCCTGTCGTTCCCGGACAGCTCGTACGTTGCGGCCGTCCGTGACGAGACCGCGGTGCTCGAGGCGCTGGCCTCTCGGCTCGCCGGGGCAACGGAGGGTGCTGGTGCCGGGGTTCCCGTTGATCCACCCGGATCACACGTGGCTCGCCGAGCGTGATTTCTCGCTCGTCGGCCACTTCCGCATCCGTTTCTACGTGGAGCAGCCCTACGCCTGGTGGAACCGCTCGACACCTTTCAACCGTGTGGAGATCGAGAAGGCGCGCGGGAGCCGGCGTCACCTGATTCGGAAGGCGGCCGCGGTGCGCTGCTACCGCTCGCAGGTGCCCCTGCTCGGCGGTCGTCGGCTGTTCAGCGGGCTGCTCGTCAACGATCTGCTCGGCCCGGGGGAGGGTTTCTGCCCGGCTCCTCACGCTCCCGGGGCCGCATCGGTCGGCGAGGCCGCATGAGCCGCTGACGGCCGCTCAATCAGGCGGCCGACAGGCCCGGCGTGGACGGTGTGACCGTGTCGCCGCGCCTGATCCGACCGCCGACGACGATGTCGGCGCGTAGGCCGCCGCGATGGACGAGCGGGCGGAGCAGCCCGGGGCCGGCGAGCGCTTCGAGGTGGGAGCAAGGTTCCGCCAGCCGGCGCCCGACACACTCGACGGAGCCCATCAAGAAGTGGCGGCCGACGAGCGCGTTCAGCGAGACCCCACGCGTGACGATGTTCCGCCGCGCTTGTTCCCACGCGAGGCCGAGCCCGTCGATGACCTCGGCCTCGATCAGCGTCAACTCGTAGCCTCGACCAGGCCCGTTGAAGGTGCCACGCCCCGCGGCGTACCGGTCGCCCTCGAGCCCACGTCCGGCTATGGCGAGAGCTTGGTCGACCGGGACGAGCGGTGCTTCGGCTGCGGCGGCCAGCAGCAACCCGACGACCGACCCGACGCCCGAATCGGTCCCGTAGGGCGTGTCGGGCGGGAGCGTCGTGTCGAGCGGCGCGAGCACCCATCCCGCCTGGATTTTGCCACCTTCGGACAGGGCGTCTGCCGGGTCGAAGATCGGACCGGACGGCGCACCGAACATCACGACCGCGTGGTCGTCGTCAGACGCGCGGACGCAGGCAAGCCATCGTCCCGGCCACTCGAACGCGGCGGGATCGTCGATTGGAACGAGTCCGAGATTTCGCTCCGCGAGCCACTGCTTGAAGAACACGAGCGCGTCGCCGTCGGGTGACGTCGGCGGGATCGTCCCGAGGATCTCACCGAGGCAGGCACGGAGCTCGTCAGCGTCGGCGCGCACGAGATGATCCTACGGAGAGCGACCCAGATCGCCGCGCACATCATCGGTCTCGGACGTGATCGCCCCCCGACCGGGTAGGACCGCCGGCGTGCTCACGTTGACCTACGGCCCGAGCCGCCTTGTCGAGGAGCTCGACCAGCTTCGTCCGGCGCTGGTTCTCGTGCCTGATGCGGCGGAGGTCGAGCGCCAGTTCGCCCTCGCGACCGACGTGCGCGAGCGTTGCGCGCCACGCCCTCAGCAGTGCGACTGCATCCCGATAGTAGTGAGTGGTCTCGAGGGCGTCGTCGAATGGCGCCTGCAATCGGGCTTCTTGCTTTGAAGCCTCGGTTTGCATACGCCGATAGCAAGAGCGACTCGTTTCAAGGACCCGAGGGCGTTGTCGTTAGCGAAGCGCGGTTTGGAGGGCTCGAGCGAGGTCTGGGTGTTGGAGGAGGCTGCCATAGGCCGGCTTTTCGTACCAGACAAGCACGCTGATCCAGGGGCGTGCTCGGATCGCGGTTGCGAAGTCGCTGACCCAGCCGACCGTGATGCCGTTGAATTCGGGCAGGGTGACTGGTTTGCGTGGGTAGGCGGCGTGCAGCGCGTCGAGTTCCTTCAGGTAGCGGTTGACCGATCCGTGGGACTCGATCGTCGTGACGCCGACGCGGTTTACGTAACGCCGACCGGGCCAGTAGGGCCCGATCGAGTCGAGGAAGCTTTGCGTGGTTTGGCCGGCTGCGTTGGGGGACCAGATGAAGCGGACGTTGTTGGCGCCTGCGCTGCGGAAAAGCGTGTAGACGTGTCGCCAGGCGGCGACGTAGGTTGCGGGCGGGCCCTGCGACCAGGGGTACCAGTTGCCGTTCATCTCGTGCGCGTAGCGGAGGTAGATCGGCCGGCCGTACGCGGCCATCGACTGGGCGGTCTGGAGGATGAACGGGTCGTCGTTTCCCGCTGCGATTGCGGCGTTGCCGCCGGCCGGATCGGGTTGCCAGGTGATCATCGGCGTCATGGCGTCGGGAACCGTGCTCAGGTAGTCCGCGTACCGAAACGGTTTGCTCCAGGAGATGAAGTTCGCAAGCACCCCGACGGGCGTGGCGAGGGCAGCTGACCACGCGGGCGCTGCTGCAGGGCTCGTCGTGACGCCCAGAACGGGTTTATGGTTTGAGGCGGCGCTCGCGGCGGTGAATGCTCCGACGACGGCGGCGACGGTGAGGATGGCGAGGCCGCGTTTCATCCGATGTCAACTTCGACCTTTCCGGTGCGTGTCCCCCAGCCGGTGCGGTGACAGGTGAAGATCGCGTAGATGCGTAGTGGGCGCAGCACGAAGGCTGTCCAGGCGAGCATCACCGGTGCGAGCATGAAGGTCCCGATCTGCCAGGCGAGCGACTGATCGGATCGTTTGATCGTCAGGTATCGAAGTGCGGTTGCGTAGCAGACGAGGGTCGAGAAGGCGACCATGATCGGTGTGACGTGGCTGTGCGTGAGCGGGGCGAGCAGAAGCAAGAACGTGAAGGCGCAAGTGATGAGCACGAAGTTGACCCAGGCCGCGAAGTGCTCCCAGTAGGCGATCCCGGCAATCGGGAGGTAGCGGAAACGCCAGATCGAGCGAATCGTCGATCCGCGCATCCAGCGCAGCTGCTGTCGCAGATGGTGGTTGATGTTGTCTGGGAGAACGGTGAACGCAAACGAGGATGGCTGTTGCACGGTGCGCCCTTTCAGATGGGCGAAGAGTGTCAGCAGCGAGTCGTCGGAAAACTGGACTGGTTGCCCGAAGAAGCGCTCGCTCGCGTACACAGAGCTCGCCTCGCGGACGATCTCTGCGCGGTAGAGCGCGAAGTTGCCGGAGTTGACGAGCACACAGCCAAGCTTCGACATCGCGCCACGCACGACCAGCTGGAAGGTGAGAAGCCACGGGTCGGTCAGGCGGACGAACCAACTGCGGTTGTTGTAGGCAAGGATCACCGATGTCACCGAGGCGACGCGGGAATCGGCGAACGGTTTCACGCCTTCGCTGAGGCAACGACCGTCGAGGATCGTGTCCGAGTCCATCGTCGCGAACAGGTCTGCCTCCTGATCGTCTGCGAAGGTGACGAGTTGAGCATGGCGCTTGCCCGCGTTTGGCACATTCACCCACTGCAGGATCGTCGCCGTACGGTGTTGCTGAGCGAGCCACCACGCCTCGACGCGTGCCAGATCCTCGATGTTCCGGTCCGAGCCGTCGTTCACGACCTGGACGCGATAGAACTGGCGCTTCTGGCGAAGAAGGGATTCCAGCGCGGTCTCCAACACCTGCGGGTCCTCGTTGAAGCAGGGCACGTTCAGCACGACCTTCAGCCGGTCGAGCGTCTCTTCCTCCGCGCAGGAGACCGTGCACGGCTTTTCCAGCCAGGCGAGCGTCAGGTGCCAGGCAAGCGAAACGAACACCAGCAGCCACAAGAGCTCGAACGAGCGACCGCTTTGACCGTGGAAGATGGAGTAGGTGTCGTAGGCATGCCGGCCGAGCCACGCCACGCCGACACTCAAGAGCAGCAGCGCGAGCAACGGCCCCACACGCGAGCGCAGCCGAGCGGAAGGGATCGCGCTAGGCATCCGTCGCGGCCTGTCTGCGCCTGAACACGAGCCTGATCACCGTCGCAGCGACCAAGACGATCACCAGAGCCACCGCGGGCAGCCACAACTGCTGCATCACGATCCCGCCGACCGTGAGCGTGCCGAGCCCGGTTGCCGGAAGACTCTTTTCGTAATCCATAGTGAGCGGCCCCCACGCGCATAACGCGCAGCCACCACCCTGGCCATCGGCAACCGCCGCGAATAACTGAACCGCAACCGAACCATCGCGGGGCAAACATGCTTCTTCAGGCGGCGGGCGAGGATCTCTGCAGCGACGTGTCTGGACGGAACACGTGGTGCACTCGTTTCCCATAGCGCGGCGGTCGCAGCGGGGCTGGCGGAGCTCGTGGCGCAGGTCGCTGGGCCGGACGTGACGATCGTAACGGCAGGAGGCGGGCCGGAAGGCACGCTCGGCACCGATGGCGGCCGCGTGCTCGAGGCACTGCGAACGGCCGACTCGGAGGCGGGGACGGTGGTGCTCGTCGACCTCGGCAGCTCGCTGCTCTCGGTCCGGGCGGCACTCGCCGAGTTGAGCAGCGGAGAGCAGGCGCGCATCGTTCTCGCTGACGCTCCGCTCGTCGAGGGCTCGATTGCCGCAGGTGTGACCGCGTTGACGGGCGCGACCTTGGCGGAAGTCGCGGGCGCGGCGGAGGAGGCGCGCGATGTCAGAAAGTTCTGAGCTCGTCACGCTGCCTGCGGCGGTGGCCCTGCATGCGCGTCCGGCCGGGACGTTCGTGCGGTCGGCCGCATCGTTTTCTGCGACGGTTGAGGTGCAGGCAAACGGACGACGGGCGAATGGGAAGAGCATCCTCGAGATTCTCGGGCTGGGGGCTGACGGCGGAGCCGAGTTGAAGATCTCGGCCTCAGGCGACGACGCCGCCGAGGCGGTCGCGGAGCTCGCGCAACTCGTCACTCGCTTTTCCTGACCGGCGTATCGCGTCGCGTAGGGCGTCGAGGCGCGCCGGTGAAACGCTGAGCTCGTCGACGCCCAAGCCGATGAGGAGCTCGGTCAGTTCCGGCTCCCCGGCGGCTTCGCCGCAGATCTCCACCGTGATGCCGGCCTCGTGCGCTGCGGCGATCGTCCGTCGCATCAGATCGACGACGGCGGGGTCGGCCGCGGTCAGGGGCGAGGCGTCTCCCTGTTGACGGTCGAGCCCCAGTGTGGTCGCCACGAGGTCGTTCGTTCCGATCGAGAAGATTCGCGCTACGGCGCCGCGGCGAACCTTGCTGCGCCGATGTCGTGATCGATGCCCGTGCGCTCCGCTTGCGCGATGTGTTGTTCAGGCAAAGCACAGGGCTGCGTCGGCGCCATTGCCCTCGACGCCGCGCTCACCGCAAACGCGGGGCCGCAGAGTCGTCTCCCGATAGGATCCTCCTCATACCGTTCGTAATGCCTCGGTAGGAGGCATCCGAGACGCTCGAATGGCTGGCATCAGGCCAGCGAGCGCGCCGATCAGGATGGCCGAGGCGATGCCGCCCGACCACGCCTCGACGGGGATCACGACGGCCCAGCTCTTCGAGTTGGCGTACATGGCCGTTGCTGCGGCCCCGGCCAGCTCGCCGACCACGCCGCCGATGACGGCGAGCAGGATCGACTCCGCGAGGAACTGCGTCCGGATCTGGCCCGTCGTCGCACCGAGCGCGCGACGGAGGCCGATCTCCGAGCGGCGTTCCAGCACCGAGATGATCATGATGTTGGCGACGCCGACGGCGCCCACGATCAGTGCCACTACCCCGAGCCCGAGGAAGAGGCTGGCGAATGCCCCGGCCGCGGCGGCGCGTGCGGTGAGCACGTCGGAGGGCTGGCTGACGTTGACCTCGTTGGGTGCCTCCGGGTTCGCGGTCGGTGCGAGCAGTGCCTGCACCGCGGCCTCGTGGCCGGTGGCGGCGCGCACGTAGATCGTGCTGGGGGGGCCGGCCTTCCGCTCGCCGCGGGCGATGATGACGTAACCGAGGTACTTCTGGGCGGCGGGGTAGCCGACGAGTGCGCTGGTGTCGATGTCGGTGGCCAACGCTGAGGGCTCCAGGATGCCCGCGACGTTGAACCACTGGCCCCCCAGCCAGATCCGCTGATCGGCGTGGACGCGGTCGATGCCTAGGCGCCCTGCAGCGACTGCCCCGAGCACGGCCACCGGCTCGCGGGCGGTGCCCGTGTTGAGCCAGCTGCCGCGGGCGACGCCGGTGCTGAGCACGGACAACAGGTTCAGGCTGGTGGCCCGCACCTGCAGGCCGCCGCTTTGAGCCACGGGGATCAGCGAGCTGCGGTAGACCCTCTCGTCTTTCATCAGGCCGGTGTGCGCCAGCAGCTGGACGTTGTCCAGGAGTGTGATCCGCCCGGGTGCTTCGAGGGGCAGCTTCGCCTCCTGCCCGGTGAGGCTCTGCCCCGCCTCGACGGTGAGCATGTTCGTGCCGAGGCGGTCGATCTCCGCGAGCAGCCCGGCCTGCGACGAGGCGGACAGCCCGAGAATCGCCACGATCGCTGCCGTGCCAATTGCGATCCCGAGTGCAGACAGCGCGGCGCGCAGTGGCCGGGTGCGCAGTCCAACGCTCGCCACTCGCAGCCCGTCCCTTGGGCCCAGTCGTCCGCTCACGAGGCTCATGGCAGCTCGCCGTCTGTCCCTGCATTGAGGACGTCGGGAACGCGGCGGGTGTCGGCGACCACCTGGCCGTCGAGCATCCGGATTTGGCGGGGCAGCTGGCCGGCGAGGCTCGCGTCGTGCGTGATCATGATGATCGTGGCGCCGGCGGCGTTGAGCTCTCGGATGAGTTCCATGATCGACGCGCCGTTGGTGCTGTCGAGGTTCCCGGTCGGCTCGTCGGCGAGCACGATCGCCGGACGCCCGACGAGGGCGCGGGCGATCGCCACCCGCTGCCGCTCCCCTCCGGAGAGCTTGGTGGGCTTGAAGGTCGCGCGTTCGGAGAGGCCGACCCGTTCGAGCGCCTCATCCGCTCGCCGGTGCCGCTCGGCGGCGGGGACGCCGGCATAGAGCAATCCGTCGGCGACGTTCTCCCGCACCGTGGCGTGTTCGGCCAGGAAGAACTGCTGAAAGACGAAGCCGATCTGCCGCGCCCGTAGTCGCGACAGCTCGCGGTCATCCAGCTGCGCCGCGTCGACCCCGCCGATCCGGACGACGCCACTGGATGGCCGCTCGAGAGTCCCCATGACGTGCAAGAGCGTGGACTTGCCTGACCCGGACGGTCCGACGATCGCCGCCAGTTCGCCGCCCGGCACGGAGAAGGACACTCCGCGCAGCGCGGCCACCGGCGGCTGCTCGCCGTAGACCTTGGTCACCGCGTCGAGCTCCAGAACAGCTTCGCCGCTCACAGTGACGGCACCGCCACCGCGTCGCCTTCGCGCAGGTTGCCCTCGACCTGGACGCGCCCGCCGGCGTTGTCGAACAGGCCTACCCGGACGGCGACCAGCTCGCGCCGCCCGCCGGCGCGCACCACCTCGACGGCGAACCCGCCGCCGGATTTGCCGATCAGGGCGGTGACCGGGACGCTCAACGCGCTCGCCACCCCCGCGGTGGCGACGTCCACTCCGACTGGGGCCTTGTCCAGCCCGCGTGCCTTGCCCGGGTCGTCGAGGCTGATGAAGGTGGAGATGGTCGCGTCCGCGACGCCACTGCCCTGGTCGGCGGGTGCCTCGGCGACCCGTCCGAACCCGACGACCTTTGCCCGGGAGCGTCGTGGTGCCGGGCAAGGTGATCTGCGCTCGATCCCCGCGCTTGACCTGACCTTGGTCGGATGGATCGAGGTTCACCTGCACGTGGAGCGTTTCGGACGTGGCTTCCAACGCTGGCGAGCCCGGCTGGGCGGGTCCGCCGAGCTGGCAGGTGACCT
>JBBSEJ010000070.1:0-14461 GCA_038239825.1 Gaiellales bacterium | reverse complement strand
CGAGCCGGACGATCTCGAGCCGGACGAGACCGGCCCCGACGAGCTCGAGCCGGCGGCTACCGAAGCTCAACGGGCGCACGCCCCCGTCCTCACCGGGCCGGCCGTCATGTTCCGGCCCGAGCCGGTTGATCGTGGCTGACCCCGCGAGGCGAAATCGCGGGCATACTGTGAGCATGCGCATCACGCTCCTTGCAGCGTTCTCCGCAGCTCTGGTCGCGACGCTCGCATTCGCAGGGTCGGGGACGGCGTCGAGCCCGGCGCTGCGGGTGAAGGCGGCGCCGCTGACCGTCGTAGGCTCGGGTTTCTCCGACGGCGCGCGCGTTCACGTCGTCTTCACGGCAGGTCGCAGCTGGTCTCGTGACGTCATAGCCTCGGCCGGCGGTGCGTTCCAGGCGCGCTTCACGATCCGTCTCGGACGCTGCACGAGGTATGCCGTGACGGCGTGGGATGCGAACGGGATGCGAGCGACGCTCCGCTCCCGCCAGACCGACTGCTCGCCGCAGTAGGCACTCGGGCGTGCCGGTGGGCCGTAGGAGCGCAGCCGTCCTTCCGCTGCTCGCCGTCGTCGCGGTCGCGCTTCCGGCAGGAGCGACCACGTCGTCCGGCCTGCGTGGTGTCGTGACGAAGGGCCCGATCGCCCCCGTCTGTAGGCCGGGAGTCGCGTGCTCGCAACCCGCGCCGCGCGTTCGCATTTCCTTCAGCCGAGCCGCCACGATGAAATCGGTGACGACCGCGGTCGACGGCCGCTATCGCGTCCTCCTCGCGCCCGGTCGCTACGTCGTCCGTATCCCATCCGCCCGCTTCGGATCCGATCCGCGGATAGCGACCGTCATCGCCGGGCGCATGACCGTGCGGAACATCTCGATCGATACCGGCATTCGGTAGGGCCGGGCTCGTCGGGCTGCGGTCGTGTCAGTACGACACGGCGCCGCGGCCGCTGTCGGCCGCGTGGCGTTGCTCGTCGGCTCGATAGCTCGAGCGCACGAGCGGCCCGGCGAAGACGGATCCGAATCCAAGCGCCTGACCCTGCTCGCGGAACCAGCGGAACTCGTCTGGATGCACCCAACGATCGATCGTCGCGTGTCTCGCGCTCGGTTGCAGGTACTGGCCGATCGTCACGACGTCGACACCGTTTCCTCGCAGGTCCCGGAGCGTCTCGACCACCTCGTCGTTGGTCTCGCCGAGGCCGACGATGATCCCGGACTTCGTGAGCACGTCGTGGGCGGCGATCTCCTTGGCCCGGCGCAGCAGTTCGAGCGCGCCGTCGTAGCTCGCCTTCCCGCCACGCATCGCGCGGTGCAGACGGCGCACGGTCTCGATGTTGTGGTTGAAGACGTCGGGCCGCGCCGCGAGCACGGTCTGCAGCGCCGCCTCCTCGGCTCCGAGGAAGTCGGGCGTCAGGACCTCGACAGTCGCCTCCGGCAGCTTCGCCTTGATCGCGCGGATCGTGGCTGCGTAGTGGCCCGCGCCCTTGTCGGGAACGTCGTCGCGGTCGACCGACGTGACGACGACGTGCTTCAGGCCCATCTGTTTCGCCGTCTGCGCGAGCCGTAGCGGCTCGAGGGGGTCAACGGGCTCGCTCGGCTTGCCCGAGTGCACGTAGCAGTAGCGGCAGGCGCGCGTGCACGTCTCGCCGAGGATCTGGAACGTCGCAGTGCCACGGCCCCAGCACTCGGCGATGTTCGGGCAGCGCGCTTCCTCGCAGATCGTGTTGAGGCCGGCGCCGTGGATCAGTTTCTTCACGTCGAAGTAGCTCCCGGTCGTCGACGGCGCCCGCACCTTCATCCACTCGGGGCGACGTGGGCGCTCGGCGACGGGAAGCGACGTCTCCATCCGCTGAAGTCTAGAGGGCGACCGGGGCGCGACCGACCAGCTCGGCATAGCGCCCGTCGAGTGCGAGCAGTTCGGTGTGCGTCCCCCGCTCGACGATGCGCCCGCCATCGAGGACGACGATCTGATCCGCGTCCTGCACCGTCGAGAGACGGTGCGCGATCGCAATCGTCGTCCGCCCCTCGGCGAGTCGATCGAGCGCCTCCTGAACCTGCCGCTCGGTCTCGGTGTCGAGCGAGCTCGTCGCCTCATCGAGCACGAGTATCGGCGGGTTGCGGAGAATCGTGCGTGCGATCGCGATCCGTTGCTTCTCCCCACCCGAGAACCGATAGCCGCGCTCGCCGACCGTGGTGTCGTAGCCCTCCGGCAGCGACACGATCAGATCGTGGATCCGTGCGGCTTCCGCCGCCAGCTCCAGCTCGTCGTCGGTCGCATCCGGCTTCGCGAAGCGTAGATTCTCGCGCACGGTCGCATGGAACAGATAGGTCTCCTGCGAGACGACACCGACGAGTCGGGCGAGCGACGCGAACGATAGATCCCGGACGTCGATGCCGTCGACCAGCACGGCTCCCTCATCGACGTCGTACAGCCGCGCTGCGAGGTACCCGAGTGTCGTCTTGCCGGCTCCGGTCTCGCCGACGAGCGCGGTCTTCGTCCCTGCGGGCACCACGAACGTCACGTCCGCGAGCGTCCACGGGCCGTCGCCGTACCGGAACGAGATGTGATCGAACGCGACCTCGCCCGCGTGGTCGAGGGTCCGTGCGCCCGGGCGCTCCTCGATGTCGACCGGCTGGTCGAGGTAGTCGAAGATGCGGTCGAAGAGGGCGAGTGAGGTCTGGACGTCGAGGCTCACACCGAGCAGCGAGCCGACCGGGAAGAAGAGCCGCGTCTGGAGCGTGGTGAACGACACGAGCGTCGGCACCGAGATCGCGTGCGAGCCGTGCGCGAGTGCGAGCCCGCCGAACCAGTACGCCGCGGCCGGCATGACCGCGAAGCTCGTCTGGATCGTCGCCATCACCCAGCGGCCCGCCATGCGCTGCCGCACTTCGAGGTCGGCAAGCGTTCGTGACTCGCCCTCGAACCGGTCGGCGAGCTCGTCGGTCCTGCCCATCGTCTTCCCGAGCAGGATCCCGGAGACCGAGAGCGACTCCTGCACGAGGCTCGAGATGTCGGCGAGCGTCTCCTGCGTCGAGGTCGCGATTCGCCGCCGCTCGTTGCCGACGCGCCGGGTCAGCAGCACGAAGAGCGGAATGAGCGCGAAGGCGAACAGCGACAGCTCCCAGTTCAAGAAGATCATCCCGACCATCGTCGCGAGGACGGTCGTCGCGTTCGAGACGATCGACGTCGCGGTGCTCGTCACGACGTTCTGGACGCCGCCGATGTCGTTCGAGATCCGCGATTGAACCTCGCCGGTCCGCGTCCGAGTGAAGAAGGCGAGCGAGAGCCGTTGCAGGTGACGGAAGACCGCCGCGCGCAGGTCGTGCATCACTCGCTGGCCGACCTGGTTCGAGAGGAGCGTTTGCCAGACCCCGATCACGCCGGTGGCGACGGCGATCGCGACCATTCCGGCCGCCAGCACGGAGAGGCGCGTCGTCTGGTGGCGCTCGATCGCCTGCAGCACGCCGCGCAAGAGGAAGGCAGGAATGACGCCGAGCGCGGCGGAGAAGAGGATCAGCGCGAGTACGGCGCCGAGCCGCCGGCGATACGCACGGAAGAGACCCGCGATTCGCGCGAGGTTCGCGCGTCTGACCGCCGGATCCTTCGGGCGATCCGGGATCTCACGCGTGCTGCCGTGGAAGCCGCCGAACATGGCTCCACGGTAGAGAACGTCGCTAGACTCCCGCGGTGCGGCGGGTCTGCGTGTTCTGTGGCGCCTCGAGCGGCCGGCTGGCGGCGTACGCGGATGCGGCGCGTGCGCTCGGCAAGGCGCTCGCCTCGCGCGGCCTCGGTCTCGTCTACGGGGGCGGACGGGTGGGGCTGATGGGCGCGGTCGCGGATTCGGCGCTCGCTGCCGGCGGCGAGGTGGTCGGGGTGATCCCGCAGGCGCTCGTCGAGCGAGAACTCGCGCACGCGGGGCTCACCGAGCTGCACGTGGTCGACTCCTTGCACGCGCGCAAGGCGTTGATGGCGAAGCTCGCCGACGGGTTCGTCGCCCTGCCCGGTGGGTTCGGAACGCTCGACGAGCTGCTCGAGCAACTCACGTGGTCGCAGCTCGGGCTGCACGCGAAACCGATCGGCCTCTACGACGTCGAGGACTACTGGCGGCCGCTGATCGGGCTTGCCCGGCACGCGACCGAGGAGGGCTTCGTGCGTGAATCCGACCTCGCCTCGATCGCGGTCGGCACTGATGCCGAGGGCCTGCTCGACCGGCTCGAGCGCCTGACTCGCAGCGATCGGCCGCGTCCGAAGTGGGCGAAGCCGAAGCCGCCTGCCTCTTAGACTGTCGCGACGAGGCGACAGTCCTAAAGCTGGTTCAGAGAGCGAACCAGGTTGCGTGTACGCGCACGGGAGGAGGGGAACCTGGGCTCGACCGGGTTCACGAGCTTCGAGCGGCGGCTGGGCTCCGAGGAACCTGGTTCAGGGAGCGACCCAGGTTGTCCGAGGCCGCCGGAGTCTCGGTGAGGCTCAGGCCGAAGACATCGGCGAGCGCCCGCGCCGCGACCGGGCGCACATCGTCCACCGCGAGCGGTCGCCCGAGCTCGCGGGCGAGCGAGGTGAACGAGTAGCCGTCGAGCCCGCAGGCGGTGATCCAGTCGGTGAACGGCGCCGGGTCGAGATCGACGTTCAGCGCGTACCCGTGCGTCGAGACCCATTTCGACAGGTGAATGCCGATCGAGGCGATCTTGCGTGGTGGGCTCTCGAGCCAGACTCCCGTGAGCCCCTCGATGCGGGTGGCAGCGACGTCGAACGCGGCGATCGTCCGGATCAGCGCCTCCTCGAGGTCACGGCAGTAGCGCCTCACGTCCTTGCCGTGTCGGGTCAGATCGAGGATCGGGTAACAGACGAGCTGACCGGGGGCGTGGTAGGTCGACTTGCCGCCGCGGTCGACCTCGACCACCTCGACCTCGGCGCCGACCGGCAGGTGCACCTCCCCCTCCTCCGTGCGGCGACCGAGCGTGATCGTCGGCGGGTGCTCGAGGAAGAGCACCGTGTCGGGGATCGTGCCCTCCCCGACCGCCGTCGCGAGCGACCGCTGCAGCGCGACCGCCTCGCGGTAGTCTACCGTGCCGAGGTTGACGAGCTGCGCGCCGACCATGTCGCCACCCTACCGCTCGCTCGATCGCTGGCCCTGTGCGAGCGGTTCCTCGGTCGCGGAAGCCCGCTACGTCCCCGGTCGTGGGTAGCTCGAGGCGAGCATCCGGTCCCACAGCCGGTCGGGGAGCAGGCCGTGGAGGCCGACGAGCAGGCGCGCGGACGGCGTCACGAGATAGCGGGCTCGTGGGCTCCGCGCTGCGAGCGCACGCTCGATCACGCGCGCGACGCTCTTCGGCTCACCGCCGAGCCGTGCGAGCGGCCCTCGCTCGTAGCCGTTCACGGTCGACGCGGCCACGGCCGCGTCGAATCCGGCGTACGGCCCTTCGTCGGGTGAGACCTCGGCCAGCTCGCCGGCTGCGGTCGCCGAGAACTCGGTGCGGATGAGCCCGGGCTCGACGAGGACGACGTGGATGCCGAAACCGCTGACCTCGAAGCGCAGGACGTCGGAGAACGCCTCGAGTGCATACTTCGACGCGTGGTAGGCCGCCGCCCCCGGGAACGTCAGCCTGCCGCCCATCGAGCTGACGTTGACGATGCGTCCCCGCCGCTCGCGTCGCATCCCTGGCAGGACCAGCCGGCAGAGCTCGAGCGGACCGAAGAAGTTCGTCTCGAACTGTCGCCGCACCCGCTCGAGCGGCACCGTCTCGACCGCTCCGGACTGGCTGTACCCCGCGTTGTTGACGAGGGCCGTGACGACGCCGTCGCGAGCCTCGATCGCCGATACGGCGGCACGGCGTGATGCGTCGTCGGCCACATCGAGCTCGAGCAGCTCACACCCATCCCGGCCGAGCGACTCGATCGACTCGAGCCGCCGCGCGCTCGCGTAGACACGCCAGCCCGCGCCAGCCAGCCGTGCCGCTGTCGCGCGGCCGATGCCCGTCGAGCAGCCGGTGACGAGGACGGAGCCTCTGGATGAGCTAGTAGTCGCTTTCGCCCCAGCTCTCGAGGCGCTCGCGCAGGTCGCGTAGGAAGCGGCCCGCGAGTGCGCCGTCGACGAGTCGATGGTCGTAGGTGAGGGTGAGGTTCATCATCGAGCGAATCGCGATCGCGTCTGCGCCGTTGTCGTCGGTGATCACCCAGGGTCGCTTCACGATCGCATACGTCCCGAGGATCCCGGCCTGTGGCTGGCTGATCACGGGCGTGCCGTGGAACGTCCCGTAGCCGCCGGGATTCGTGATCGTGAACGTGCCGCCCACGACGTCGTCCGGCGTCAGCTGCTTTTCTCGCGCGCGCCTCGCGATCTCGGCGATCCCCTTGGCCATGCCGAGCAGGTTGAGCGTCTCCGCGTTCTTCACGACGGGGACGATCAGTCCCTTGCCCTCGGCGAGCTCGACCGCAAAGCCGAGGTTGACGTAGCTGCGCGTGACGATCTTGTCGCCGCGCAGCTCGCCGTTCACCCAGGGATACTCGGCGAGGGTCTCGGCGGTCGCGCGAGCGATGAAGGCGAGATAGGTCGGGTTGACGTCGTAGGCAGCCCGGTATTCCTTCTTCAGCTTCTCCCGGATCGTCACGACCTTCGACATGTCGACCTCGATCGCGCTCGTGACGTGCGCCGAGGTGTCGAGGGAACGGCGCATGTGCTCGGCGATTCCGCGGCGCATCGCGGTCATCGGCTCGAAGCTCTCGCCGGGAGCCGCAAGCTCGGGCTCCTGGCTCGGAACCGCGGCTGCGGGCGTTGCTGCCGGCGCAGCAGCAGGCGCCGGCGCAGCTACGGGCGCAGGCGCCGGCGCAACTGCCGGTGTTACTGGAACGTCCGGCGCGGGCGGTGCGGGCGCCGTCGGCGCAGTGGTTGGCGCAACGCTCGCAGGTATCTGGCTCGCCGGTATCTCTGCCTCTCCTTCGGCGGCGATGAAGGCCTGGATGTCCTTCTTCGTGACGCGGCCGCCGTTGCCGGTCCCGGAGACCTGCGCGGGATCGATGCCGTGCTCGGCGGCGATGCGTGCGACGACCGGCGAGACGAACGAGCGGCCGTCATCGCCGGCCGAGGCGGGCCTGGCCTCGAGCGCCTGTGGCTCCCCGGCGGTCGTCGAGCCTTCGGTCGCTGACGCAGAAGCGGCGTCGGCGGCGCGCTGCGTCGGCGGCTCCGGAGCCGGTTCTGGGGCCGGCTCGGCCGCGGGCGGCGAACTGGCTCCGCCGGCCTCGCCGCCGATGCGCGCCAGCACCGTGCCGACGCTCACGGTCTCGCCCTCCTGGACGAGGATCTCGGTGATCGTTCCCCCCGCCGGGCTCGGCACCTCGGTGTCGACCTTGTCGGTCGAGATCTCGAGGAGTGTCTCGTCGGGCTCGATCTGGTCGCCGACGTGCTTCGCCCACCTCGTGATCGTGCCCTCGGAGACGGAGACGCCCATCTGGGGCATGACGACGTCGACTGCGGTTCCGGTGCTTGACATCAGTAACTCACGAGCTCCTTGAGTCCGGCGACGACATCGTCGACCTGAGGGATATACGCCTTTTCGAGGACGGGCGAGAACGGCGCGGGACAGTCGGGTGCGGCGATGCGCTTCACCGGCGCGTCGAGATCTTCGAACGCCTCCTCGGCGATCGTCGCGGCGATCTCGGCGCCGAAGCCGCCGGTGCGCGTGTCCTCGTGCAGCACGAGCACCTTCGACGTCTTGCGCGCAGACTCGAGGACGGCTTCCTTGTCCCACGGCATGATCGTGCGCAGATCGATGATCTCGATCGACGAGTCGGGCAGTCGTTTCGCCGCTTCCTCCGCCGTGTAGAGCATGGCACCCCAGGTGATCACCGTGACGTCCTCCCCCTCGGCGTGGATGCGGGCCTTGCCGATCGGCGTGACGTACCGCTCGTCCGGAACCTCTCCCTTGATCCGCCGGTAGAGGTGCTTGTGCTCGAAGAAGAGAACCGGATTCGGATCCTCGATCGCTGCGACCAGCAGGCCCTTCGCGTCCTCCGGCGTCGCCGGGCAGACGCACTTGAGGCCTGGGATGTGCGCGAACGACGACTCGGGGTTCTGCGAGTGGAACGGCCCGCCCGAGAAGCCGCCGCCCGACGGCAGCCGGAGCACGAACGGCACGGGTGTACCCGCACGCCACCGCTGCTTCGCGGCGACGGTGACGAGGTGATCCCACGCGCACGAGACGAAGTCCGCGAACTGCATCTCCGCCACGGGCCGCAGGCCCATGAGCGCCGCGCCCGTCGCCCCGCCCATGATCGCAGTCTCCGAGAGTGGTGTGTCGATCACGCGCCACGCCCCGAATTCCTCCTGGAAGCCGAGCGTGACCTTGAACGCACCGCCGTAGACGCCGACGTCCTCGCCGAGCACGAAGACGCGCTTATCGCGGCGCATCTCCTGGCGGAGGCCGTCGGAGATTGCTTGGAGGTAGGTCTTCTCGGCCATCGCAGCCTCTACTTGTGGTGGGGAGTGTCGAGGTCTTCCGGCGTCGCGTACACACCGTCCAGAAGCGTGTCGGGATCCGGCTGTGGCGACTCGTCGGCACGCTGAAGCGCGTCGCCGAGGAGCTTCTTGACGGACGCGGTGATGTCGTGCTCGTCGTCGTCGCTCATGTCGAGGTAGTCGCGCAGCCACGTGCGGTACCGCTCGATCGGGTCGCGCTCCGCCCAGCGCTCGAAGAGCTCCTTCGGCACGTAGAACGCGTCGTCGTGGACGGCGTGGCCCTCCATGCGCAGCGTCTGGCACTCGATCAGCGTCGGCCCACCGCCGGCGCGGGCCTTCTCGACCGCCGCTTTCGCCTCTCGGTACACCGCGAGCACGTCGGTGCCGTCGACGACGACGCCGTCGAAGCCATACGCCTGCGCGCGGTCGGCGAGGTGCTCGACCGCATAGCCGAGATGGGTGGGCGTCGAGTAGGCCCACTGGTTGTTGTCGCAGATGAAGACGACCGGCAGCTTGCGCACGCCTGCGAAGTTCATGCCCTCGTGGGCGTCCCCTCGGCCCATCGCGCCCTCGCCCGACCAGCCGACCGCGACGCGCTTCTCCTCGCGGATCCGGAATGCGAGCGCGCAGCCGACCGCGACCGGCAGCATCGCTGGCAGGTGACTGACCATCGCGAGCAGCCCGAGGCGCTCGTCGGCCATGTGGACGTTTCCGTCCTTCCCCTTCGTCGGGCCGTCGGCGCGGCCCATGTACTGGGCGAAGATCCGCCAGGGCTCGACGCCGCGGGTGATGTGCACGCCCATGTCGCGGTGCAAGGGCGTTCCGACGTCGTCCGGCCCCATCGCCGTCGCGACGCCGACCGCCGCCGCCTCGTTGCCACGGCCGGTGTAGAACGAGCCGGGAATCTTCCCCTGGCGGTAGAGAATGTGGCCGCGCTCCTCGACGCCGCGCGTGATCAGCATGTTGCGATAGATCTGAAGCAGGTCCTCGCGGTCGAGACCCTGTTCCTTCACCTCTTGGAGCGAGCCGGTCGGCTCGGCCACGCGCGCGATTGCCACTGCACCGTCCTCGAGTTTCGAAGGGTGGGAAGAACCGGCCCAATCGTAACGACGACGGTAGTCTCGCAGGATGGGGAAGGCGGCAGACTGGCTTCGCGAGGAGCGCCGGAACGTTCTCGGCCACTGGAGCGCGTTCTGCCTCCGGTGCGGCGCCGCCCGCCGCTGGTTCGAGGAGTCCGAGAGCGAGCTTTCGAGCACGTGCGCCTCGTGCGGGGGCGCAATGCTCCACCGCTGCCCCGCCTGTGACGCCCCGTTCGTCTCGACGTTCGCGGTCGAGTGCGAGGTCTGCGGCACTGCCCTCCGGGAGCCGGAGCTGCTCGGGATGCGGATCCGGCGCCCCGATCGCGGCCGGTAGCACCAGGCGTCGAGGAGGAGACCGTGGTCAGCGTCGCGGCGTCGCGCAGACGGCGATGTAGCCGAGCTCGCCGTCACCCGCATGCACCGACCGCGCCGACCCCGGCGTGACGACGACGAATGTGCCAGGCCTCACCGGGATGCCCTCTCCGTCGACGACGACGTTCCCGTCGCCGCCGATCACCGCGTACAGATCCTCCGCCCCGCCCCGGTGTTGGTCGTGCTCGACGGGCCGGCCCCCGGGTGGAAGCTCGACCTGGTAGGCGCCGAAGGCCTCGATGCCGAGCTCTGCCCCGACCTCCTTTGTCGTAGGGGCTCGCAGCGGGGTGCGGCCCAATGCCTCTAGAACCCGTAGCTCGGCTTGATCGCCGAGAACCGGATCACCGTGACGGTGTCGTCGACCGTGACCTCGCGGTTGTAGAGCTGGCCGAGGAAACGGCAGAGCTCGTCGGTGTGGCGGATCTCCGGGTTGTCGTGCTCGATCTCGTTCGGTGACAGGTCGCCGATCGTCTTCACCTCGACCTTGTCGATCACGGCGTCGAACACGTGCTGCCTCGGCCCGAACCGGGCTCCGACGAGCACCGAGACGATCATCCCCTTCTGATACTTGCGCGACTTGTCCCCCAGCCGGATCGTCGCCGACTTGCGATGCGACTTGAGCTGGGCCTCGACGATCGGCGAGTAGAAGTTCAGCGCGAAGGAGGGCACCGCGTGCCGATCATACGTCGTCGGCCGCGAGGGCCGCCCAGGCCTTTCTGGCCATGTCCTTCTCGCCGCCGTAGGCGAGCAGCCGTGACGCCTCCTCGAGCGGCAGCCAGCGTACCTCCGCGACCTCGTGGCGGAACGCCTCGGGCACGTCGCCCAGCCGACCGCCCGCGTAGCGGAGCAGGAAGAACGACACGACCTTGAAGATTCGCTCGCCTTGCCAGGTATAGACGTAGCGGACGTCGCCGAGCTTGCCGAGCGAGCGGCCACGGGCGCCCGTCTCCTCGGTCACCTCGCGGAGCGCCGTCTCCTCCGCCCCCTCACCCGCATCGATCCGGCCCTTCGGGAGCGCCCAGATGCCCGCCGGACGGCCGCCGGGGCGGATCGCGGCGACCATCCACCGGCCGCGCAGCCGCCGCACGAGCACAGCGCCCGCCGAGAACTCACGCCGCATGCGAGCCGATCTGAGTCGATGACACAGAGATTTGTACGCTACACTTGCGGCGCTGGCACTCACGTGGGTAGAGTGCCAACGGCACCAAGCAGCAGAATCCTATTGGTCAAGCCCGTCAGAAGGGTGGAGGTCTTTCAATGAATCTACAGCCGCTTGGCGATCGCCTGATCGTCGAGGTCCTCGAGGAAGAGGAGACGACGGTCAGCGGCATCGTCCTGCCGGATACGGCGAAGGAGAAGCCGCAGCGCGGCCGCGTCCTCGCAGTCGGCCCCGGCGCCCGCGACGAGAGTGGCGAGCACATCGCCATGGATCTCGAAGAGGGCGACGAGATCATCTTCAGCAAGTACGGCGGGACCGAGATCAAGCTCGGTGCCGACGAAGTCCTGATCCTCCGCGAGTCGGACGTCCTGGCGAAAGTCGTCGGCGACCGCGCCGCAGTCTAGGAAAGAGAGAGACACATGGCTCACAAGGAGCTCAAGTTCGGCGAGGAAGCACGCCGCTCGCTTCAGCGCGGCGTCGACATCCTGGCCGATGCAGTCAAGGTCACGCTCGGCCCCAAGGGCCGGTACGTCGTCCTCGACAAGAAGTTCGGCGCCCCGACGATCACGAACGACGGTGTGACGATCGCGCGTGAGATCGACGTCGAGGACGTGTTCGAGAACCAGGGCGCACAGCTCGTGCGTGAGGTCGCCACCGCGACGAACGACGTCGCCGGCGACGGCACCACCACCGCCACCGTTCTCGCCCAGGCGATCGTCCGCGAGGGCCTGAAGAACGTCTCGGCCGGTGCGAACCCGATGGGCCTCAAGCGCGGCATCGAAAGCGCTGTCGAGGCCGTCGTCGAGAACCTGAAGTCGCAGTCGACCGAGATCTCGGGCAAAGAGGACATCGCGCGGGTCGCGACCGTCTCCTCGCGCTCGACCGAGATCGGCGAGGTCCTGTCCGAGGCGATCGAGAAGGTCGGCAAGGACGGCGTCGTGAACGTCGAGGAGGGGCAGACGTTCGGCCTCGAGCTCGAGTTCACGGAGGGCATGCAGTTCGACAAGGGCTATCTGTCGCCGTACATGGTGACGGACGCCGAGCGTATGGAGGCCGTGCTCGACAACCCGTACATCCTGGTCGCGAACCAGAAGATCGGTGCTGTCAAGGACGTGCTGCCGGTGCTCGAGCAAGTGATCCAGGCAGGTCGTCCGCTGCTGATCGTGGCCGAGGACGTCGAGGGCGAGTCGCTCGCGACGATCGTCGTCAACAAGCTGCGCGGCACGTTCCAGGCCGTCGCCGTCAAGGCGCCGGGCTTTGGTGACCGTCGCAAGCGGATGCTCGAGGACATCGCGACGCTCAGCGGCGCCGAGGTGATCACCGAGGAGATGGGCCTGAAGCTCGAGAACACGAAGGTCTCGCAGCTCGGTAACGCCCGTCGCGTGGTCGTCACGAAGGACACGACGACGATCATCGACGGCGCAGGCGAGGGCGATGCGATCAAGGCGCGCATCAAGCAGATCAAGGCCGAGATCGAGAACACCGACTCCGACTTCGATCGCGAGAAGCTCCAGGAGCGGCTCGCGAAGCTGTCCGGCGGTGTCGCCGTCGTCAAGGTCGGCGCAGCCACCGAGACGGAGATGAAGGAGACCAAGCATCGCGTCGAAGACGCGCTGCAGGCCGCCCGCGCTGCGCTCGAAGAGGGCGTCGTCCCGGGTGGTGGCGTTGCGCTGCTGAACGCTGCGGACGCTGTCAGGGAAGCCGTTCTCGGCGGCCTCGAGGGTGACGAGCGCACGGGTGCGCAGATCATCATCAAGTCGCTCGAGGAGCCGCTCCGCCAGCTCGCTACAAACGCGGGCCTCGAGGGGTCGGTCGTCGTGCAGCAGGTTCGCTCCGCGAAGACGGGCGAGGGCCTGAACGTCGACACGGGCGAGGTGACCGACCTCGTGAAGGCCGGTATCACCGACCCGACGATGGTCACCCGCTCGGCGCTTCAGAACGCCGCGTCGATCGCGAAGAACATCCTCACCACCGAGGCGATCGTCGCCGAGGCACCGGAGAAGGCAGGCGCCGGGATGGGCGCCGGCATGCCGGACATGGGCGGGATGATGTAGGGGATTCGCCTGCGGCGAATTCCTCAAAAGGGGCGGTCCACTGGGCCGCCCCTTTTCTGTTCGGCCCGGAAAAACGAAGACCCGCTAAACGCGGGCCTTCGGGGGATCTGGGGGAGGGTGGTGCTTTCCCTTCATCGGCCCGGTGGAGAAGCTGGAGATCCCTCCATTGAGTGATCTGATGGGGAAGACATGGTTTCCCTCGTTTTCAAAATCCGTAGCGCTCCTCGGCCCAGGGGTCGGCGTTGTTGTGGTAGCCGTAGCGCTCCCAGAAGCCGGGCTTATCGATCGAGGAGAGCTCGATTCCGCGCAGCCACTTGGCGCTCTTCCAGAAGTACTTGCCGGGGATGACGAGTCGCAGGGGGTAGCCGTGGTCAGGGGTCAGGTCGGCGCCGTCGCCGTGCGTCGCGAGGAGGGCATTCGGGTCTTCGAGGAACGCGAGCGGCACGTTTGCCGTGAAGCCCGCCTCGGCGTGGGCGATCGCGAAGCGCGCGGTCGGGTTCGGTCGGGCGAGCGCTGCGAGCTCCCGCCAGTGCACCCCCTCGAACGAGGTGTCGAATTTCGACCAGCGCGTCACGCAGTGGATGTCCTGCACGTTCGAGCTCCGCGGCAACCGCTCGAGCTCGGCCCACGAGAGCTCGACCTCGTGCTCGACGTCGCCGAAGATGCGGAGCGTCCACGTCGAGAGGTCGTCGTAGCGGGCGACCGAGCCGGCGTGCAGCACCGGCCACTTCTCGGTCAGGTACTGCCCCGGCGGCAGGCGCGCCGGGTCGTAGCCCGCGTCGACAACCTCCCGCTCCGCCTTCGACCTGAACATCGTGTGTATCTAGTCTAGGTTCCGTGGCAACCGTTACGCCAAGCGCCGCCCACCGCCCCCGTGCCTACGTGCGCGTGCAGGGCCCCGATGCCGCGGACTTCCTTCAGCGGATGGTCTCGAACGACGTGCTCGCAGCCGAGTCGGTCGATGCGCTCCTCCTGACGGCAAAGGCGAAGGTCATTGCTCCGCTGCTCGTCTGGCGGCGCAGCGAAGACGATTTTCTGCTGCTGACGGAACCGGAACTCGGCGAGGTCGTTCTCACGCACCTTTCACGCATGCGGTTTGCGGCGAAGTGCGAGATCGCGGTGGAAGAGCACACCTCGACGATCGTGTTCGAGGCGGCGGTGGGCATTGCGAACCGCGATTACGGCCTGCCTGCGTCCGAGGTTCTCGACGCGCCCTTCGAGGCGACCCTCCCGCCCGACGAGCTCGAGCGTCTGCGCATCGAGGCGGTCACGCCGCGCTTTGGCTCGGAACTCGACGACCGCGTGCTGCCGGCCGAGGCCGGCCTCGAGGAGCGCGCGATCTCGTTCACCAAGGGCT
>JBBSEJ010000069.1:0-14462 GCA_038239825.1 Gaiellales bacterium | reverse complement strand
TCGGCCGCCGAACGGCGCGCCGGTATGCGGATGGTCTTTCCGCGCTTCCACCAGTGGGACTCGGTGCGCAAGCTCGAGGCCGACGCACGCGCGAACGGCGCGGGCCGGAGCTATCTCGTCGAGCACTCGGCGGGCTCTGGCAAGTCGAACTCGATCGCCTGGCTCGCGCACCGACTCTCGACCCTGCACGACGCCGCCGACGTGAAGGTCTTCGACAAGGTCGTGATCATCACCGACCGGCTCGTGCTCGACCGGCAGCTCCAGGAGACCGTCTACCAGCTCGAGCACGTGCACGGCGTCGTCGTCCGCATCGACAAGGACTCGAGCCAGCTCGCCGAGGCGCTGGCGGGCGAGCAGGCGCGGATCATCATCACGACGCTGCAGAAATTTCCGTACGTGCTCGACAAGATCGAGGCGCTGCCCGCCCGCAGCTATGCCGTGATCGTCGACGAGGCGCACTCGTCGCAGACTGGCGAGGCCGCTGCCGACCTCCGGCGCGCACTGACGGCCGACTCGCTGGAGGCGGCCGAGAGCGAGGATGCAGCCGAAGAGGCCGAGCACGGCGACGGGCAGGATCTGCTCGCGCGCTCGCTCGCGGGCCGCGGACGGCCGGACAACCTCTCCTTCTTCGCATTCACGGCGACGCCGAAGGCGAAGACGCTGGAGCTCTTCGGCACCCCTGTCCAGACAGCCGAGGGTCTCCGCTACCGGCCGTTCCACCTCTACTCGATGCGCCAGGCGATCGACGAGGGCTTCATCCTCGACGTGCTCGCGAGCTACACGACTTACAAGACCTACTTCCGAATCGAGAAGGCGGTCGCCGACGACCCCGAGTACGACAAGGCGCGAGCGCGACGCGCGATTGCCCGCTTCGTCACGCTCCACCCGCACAACCTCGCGCAACGAGCCGAGATCATTGTCGAGCATTTCCGCACCCACACGATGAAGAAGATCGGCGGCAAAGCGAAAGCGATGGTCGTCACCAGCTCACGTCTGCACGCGGTCCGCTACAAGCTCGCGCTCGACGCGTACATCGCCGAGCACGGCTATCCCGACGTGCGGACAATCGTCGCGTTCTCGGGCAAGGTGATCGACGACGGCGATGAATTCACCGAGCCCGGCATGAACGCGTTCCCGGAGTCGGAGACGGCAGAGCAGTTCGCGGGCGATGACTACCAGGTGCTGATCGTCGCGGAGAAATTCCAGACCGGGTTCGACCAGCCGCTCCTGCACACGATGTACGTCGACAAGGTGCTGACGGGTCTGAACGCGGTGCAGACGTTGAGCCGACTCAACCGGATCCTGCCGCCGGAGAAGGAGAACACGTTCGTGCTCGACTTCCGCAACGAGCTCGAGGAGATCCAGGAAGCGTTCCGGCCCTGGTACGAACGCACTGAGGCAGTGCCGACGGACCCGAACCTGCTCTACGACGCGCACCGGGCGCTGTGGGACTTCGGCGTGCTCCGCGAGGACGAGGTCGAGACAGGTGTGCGAGCGCTGCTCGCCGTCACCGAGAAGAGTGGGCACGGCGCCGTCTATGCGGCGCTCGACTCGGCGCGCGGCCGGTTCCTCGAGCTCGACGAGGAGGTGCAGGACGCCTTCCGCGACCTGCTCGCGCGCTTCGCGAGCCTGTACGCGTTCGTCTCGCAGATCGTCTCCTACGTCGACCGAGAGCTGGAACGCGACTACCTGTACGCGCGCGCTCTCCTCGCGTGCCTGCCGGGCCAGGCGGCAGAGCGTCTCGATCTCGGAAGCGAAGTCGAGCTGACGCATCTGAAGATCGCCCAGACTTACGAAGGCTCCGCGTCGCTCGAGGAAGGCGGCGGTGAAGTCGTCGCGATTTTCTCCGGCCGCGGGCCCGAACACGATCCCGAGTCCGAGCGCCTCTCGCAGATCGTCGACGTCATGAACGAGCGGTTCGGCCTCGAGCTCGGCGACGCCGACCAACTTCTGTTCGATCAGTTCGAGGAGTCGTGGGCTGCCGACGCGACCCTCGCAGCCCGCGCGCGCAACAACGACTTCCAGAACTTCCGCCTCGTCTTCGACCGAACGTTCCTCGACACGGTCGTGCGGCGGATGGACGAGAACGAGGACATCTTCAAGCGGATCCTCGACGAGCCCGCCTTCCAACAGACCGTGCTCGACCACTACGCCGAACGGCTCTACGGACGGCTACGCGCCGAGCACGATCAACTCGGCCTGTCAGAGTCACCGTGAGCGCGGCCCTGGTCGGGTAAAACTGCCAGGTGCGCGTCCACGATCTCGTCGTCCATAACCCGGTCTTTCTTGCTGTCGAGATTGACGGACAGCCGCGGATGGCTGGAACAGGCTTCGTCATCGGCGTGCGGTCAGATACACGACGTCACGCACGGATACCTAGTGACTGCTCGACATTGCGTCGAAAAGGCCAAGCAGTACGGCGCCTTAGGGGCGAGAGTCAATCGTCGCCGTAACCCTGGGCCGGTAGATCGGAGCCCAGCCGCCTGGGTTGTGGGCGACTCTGAGCTTTTCGGGCCGCTCGACAAGTGGACCTATCACGACGACCCTGCCAACGATGTAGCCGTTACTCCGTTCATGCCTCCACACGAGGAGTACATGCTCGTAGTGGTCGAGGCTGAGAGTTGTGCCACGGACGACGTCATCGCGCGAGAGCAGATCGGTCTCGGGGACGATCTCATAGTCACCGGCCTATTCACATCGCACCACGGACGCGACGTGAACCGTCCGATCGTCCGCTCCGGAATCATCGCCGCGATGCCTGATGAGCCGATCGCGGATCAACAATCCGGGCTCTCCTACGATGCTTACCTCGCCGAGATCCGTTCGGTCGGCGGCCTAAGCGGCTCTCCCGTATGGCTCGTCATCAACCCCGCTCGTGTCACACCGGGCTCACATGTTCCTGAGCGCCGACTCCACTTCTACCTCCTCGGTCTGATCCGCGGGCACTGGTACAAGCAAAGCGAATGGCTTGCAGACTTCGGCGAGACCGAAGGCGAGGTGCTGAACACCGGCATCGCCATCGTGACGCCCATCCAGAAAGCGCTGGACATCATTCATTCCCCAGAGGAAGTGGCACGCCGTCGGAGCATCGACGCGGAGTAGCTTGGCGCATCCGCCGCGAAGCGACGGCTGTTACACCGAATACACGACGGACTGGCCCCACGTTATGCCGTCTCTTGTTGGGCTAACGAGTCTGAGAACTCAATCCGATCCGGCAGTCGCCGGGAGTTGACGCTCCGGAAAGCGCAGCCGTTTGACCGCACCGCGAAGTTCGTGTGCGGTGACGCGGGTGTAGCGCTGCGTCGAGTCGAGATGCTTGTGGCCGAGGAGTTCCTGGATTTGGCGCAGGTTCGCGCCAGCGTGCAGTAGTTCGGACGCGAACACGTGCCGGAGCGTGTGCGGCGGCACGTGCTTGCGCTCGCCGACGCCGGCGGCGCGCACGTAACGCAGAAACGTCTGGGTCAGGATCGTCTGCGAGAGTCGCTTGCCTTGCACGCCGACGAAGAGTGCGGGCTCCGGATCGGCCGCGCGCACCGCGGCGTAGTCGACGACGAGCGGAACGAGTGCCGGGTGCAGCGGCACGGTCCGCTGCCGGCCGCCCTTGGCGCGCCGGATCCGCACCGTGCGCCGCTCGAGGCTGACGTCGTCCCAGTCGAGGCCAAGCAGCTCGCTTCGGCGTAGGCCGGCGAACGCGAACAGGCCGAGCATCAGCCGGTCGCGTTCTCGCTTGCCGGGGAAGTTGCGCTGCCAGAGCTCCTCGTTCTCGGTCGCCGCGAGCAGCCGCGCGAGCTCGCGCCGGTCGAGCACGTCCGGCAGCACCTCTCGCTTCTTCGGCGTGCGCAGCACGAGCGCCGGGTTTCGTTCCAGGTACTCGTTCTCGACGCAGAAGCGGAAGAAGCCCTTGAGCGCTGCGACCGTGCGCGCCTGGCTCGACGCCGCCGGCCGCGTCACCGCCTCGGCCGCGAGGAAGCCGCGCAAGTCGGGCGGACGCACCGCCGCCCAGTCCTTGAATCCCTCCCCGACCAGGAAGCGCATACAGGCCGTCACGTCGCGCTCGTAGGCCGAGCAGGTCAGGTCGGCGAGACGCCGCTCCAGCCGGCAATAGCGCAGGAAATCGACCACTTCGGATTGCATGAGACCGCCCTTCGAGCAGGCCGTAGGCCTCTGTCTGCAACCTCATGACGGTACTCCGGCTTACAGGCCTGCTAAGGAAATCCCTGCAAATGCGGGGGTTTCTATCTGTTCGTGTACCACTGCGGCATCACGCAATTCGGGAACGGCCGCCGATCGATGGTCCAAGACCAACGGCTTCAGCGGCCTCGACCGGTGGTCTTAAGCCAAGTGTGCCGCCACTCGACGTCGGCGGTGCGGATCTAGAGAGGGGATCGCTCACTCGGGAAGAGCAGGGGCCGGTTGCTCTCGCCGTGGAGGTCCGGCCCCTGATCTCTCGTCGTTCGTATTGGAGCGCCTGGAGAACGCCGTGCCGCGAGGCGAGCCGTCCCAGGCCCAGGAGCGCGGGAAAACCGTGACGACCACCGGGCTTCCCGCGCGTCGTCGCCTTCCACCGCTCCGACGGGGATCAAGATCGAGCGGGTGATAGCTCGACAGGCGGAGATAAGGTCCTCGTCCATGGACGAAACACCGGGCGCAACCCTCGGCCGCCTGATCCTCGGATTCCAGGTGAGCCAGGCGATCCACGTCGCCGCGACGCTGGGCATCGCCGACCTGCTCGTCGACGGCCCTCGGACGAGCGACGAGCTCGCGGCTGCGACGAACTCTCACGCCGGCTCGCTCTATCGACTGCTCCGCGCACTTGCATCCGTCGGCATTTTCCGCGAGGGCGACGGCAAGCGGTTCGCCTTGACACCCACGGGTGAGCTTCTGCGCTCGAACGTGCCCGGGTCGCTGCGGGGATGGGCTGCGTTCGTTGGCCGCCCGTACTTCCGGGAGGCCTGGAGCGACCTCGAGTACTCCATCCGCACCGGCGAGAACGCTTTCGAACACGTTCATGGGACCGGCATCTGGAGCTATCGAGCCGAGCGTCCGGACGAGAGCGCGATCTTCGACCGTGCGATGGAGTCGCTGACGGGCGCCTCGAACCAGGCCCTCCTCGACGCCTATGACTTCGGCCGCTTCGGAACCGTGGTCGACGTCGGGGGCGGGAACGGCGCGCTGCTCGGAGCGCTGCTCGGCGAGTTCCGCGCGATGCGCGGCGTCCTCGTTGATCAGCCGCACGTCGTCGCGAACGCGGCCGCCGTCCTAGGACGGGCGGGCGTCGCCGATCGATGTGAGATCGTGGGCGGGAGCTTCTTCGACAAGGTTCCCGACGGCGGGGACGCCTACGTGCTGAAGTCGATTATCCACGACTACGAGGATGAGCGGGCCGTCGCGATCCTCGGCGTCTGCCTACGCGCGATGGGTGCCGACACAGCGCTCCTCCTCATCGAGCGCATCGTCGGCCCGCCGAACGAGGATGCTCAAACCAAGTTCGGCGACCTCAACATGCTCGTCGCGCCCGCGGGTCGGGAGCGGACGCTCGAGGAGTGGGATGACCTGCTGGCGCGCAGCGGGTTCCGGCTCGTGACGGCCACTCCGAGCGCCTCCGGTCTCGCCGTGATCGAAGCCGTACCGGGGTACGGCTGAGCAGCGGTACGGCAGCGAAGTCCGTTGTGATCAACAAGCGGAACGTTGCGCAGACCGTTTGCTTTCTGGCAAACAGAGAAACCGGCGATGCATCACCGGCCCAGCATTTGGCGCCTTCAGCGGAATCGCAAGTTCGAAGCGGAGTCCGATGGCCTGCTACAGAAAAAGCCCTAATAACAGGGCTTGTTTCTATCGAGATTTGCTGAGCCTCGCGTCGTCCCGCGAAGTCGACGTATGTGCGCGGACGCGTTTCGTCGTCGGCGTTCGAACGCGACGGGCGGCTTCGCCCTCGCCGAGCCGCACGTCTCCAGACGACAGCGTCGGGCGACCGCGTCGAGGTTGTCCGGCGTGGCTCAGTCCTTGATCGCCGTCCGACAGGCTCGTCCCCGGCCACACCGACGCTCGAGTCGCGACCCTCGCTAGGCGCGCAGCAGGACTTCGAGTGCCGTTCCCGTGTCAGGGGACGAGCTGAGGGTCAGAGCACCGCCGATCGATGCCGCCCGCTCGCGCATGTTGCGCAGCCCCAATCCTCCGCTTCCCGCCTCGGCATCGAACCCGGAACCGTCGTCACGGAGGGCGACGAACCGCTCCCCGGAGCGCTCGCCGATCTGCACCCACGCATGACACGCCCCGGCATGCTTGCGGGCGTTCGCGAGGCCCTCCTGGACGATCCGGAACAGCTCGATCTGCTCGTCCGGACCGAGCTTGATCGCCGGGTCGATCTCGAGTTCCACCTCGAGCACGCCGTCGGCCGTCAGGAAGTCGACATAGCGGCGCAGCGCGGCATCGAACGGCGCGCGGCCGGATGCCGAGGAGAGCGCAAGGATCGCATAGCGCGCCTCTTGCTGCGCCGCGAGCGCCGCCTCCTTGAGGCCAGGCAGTGTGGTTGCGAGATCGGCACCGTTCTCGAGCATCGATGCGTGGGTCGAGATCGCGAAGAGATATTGGGCCAAGCCGTCGTGGATGTCGCGCGCCACCCGGGCGCGTTCCTCGGCGACCGCACGACCGAACTCGGAGTTGCGGATAGTGCGCCACACGCCGACGAGCAGCACGCCGTATGCGAGGAGGCGAAGCCAGTCGCCCTGCGAGACGTCGCCCGCATGAAGGAACGGCGTAAACAGAAAGTGCAGCGACGAGAAGAGCATCAGCGTCGCGCCGAGTGCGAGCCAACGATCGAGATCCTCCCCGGTCGAGCGCAGGTGAATTGCGAATCCGATCACGGCCAGCAGGTTGAGGAAGCTTTGCGCGGTGAGGACCGCGATCAGCGAAGCCGGCACCGAGAGGTTGGAGTCCGTACCGAGGTTCGGCAGCGCCGGTCCGAGCGAATGGGTCACTCCCCAGACGATGAGGAGGCAGCCGATCGCCGCAGCGAACGCATTTGCGAGCACGAACTTGCGCCGCTGGATCCTGCCGCCGACGAACGGCGCAGCTGCGATCACACCCCAACCGAGCATGCGGCCGATGAGCGCCGCCCAGAGCTCGGTGCGACGCGCGCCGGTCGCGGGGATGCTGGGAACGACGGAGAACGCGAGCCACGAGGCGGACGTGAGGAAGAATCCGGTGCACACGACGAGATCGAAGCGGCGGCCCTCTACGGCGAACCTTGTGGCGCTGAGGAGTGCCACGAGTCCGCCGGCGAGCATGAAGATCGTCGCGAGCACGAGCTTCAACTCCGGGAGCGGATACGGATGCCGGAGGGTCGGGTAGGCCAGCGAGAGGGCAAGGGTCACCCCGAGCAGGGCGACCAGGAGCACCAACCCCCACAGGAAGCTTTCGAAGCGACTGTGATGCATCGCCGACAGTATCGGCACAATCTCACCGAGGCATGACAGAACGGATCCTGATCGTCGACGACCATCCCCTGACCCGGGACGCCTTGGCGGCCCTCCTCGCCCACAACGATTTCGATGTCGTCGGCCAGGCGGCGAGCGGGGCGGACGCGGTCATCCAGGCGCGAGAGCTGCATCCTGACCTCGTGCTACTCGACCTCTCGATGCCCGACATGGACGGCCTGACCGCCCTGCCGAAACTCCATGAGGTCGCGCCGAAGGCCGAGATCGTCGTCCTGACCGCGTCGGAGGAGGAGTCGAACCTGCTCGGCGCGATCCGGGCCGGAGCCGCCGGCTACCTCCTGAAGAGCGAGCCTCCCGAGCGGATCGTCGCGTTCCTGCGCGGTGTCGCCCAGGGCGAAGCGGCGCTGTCGGGTGCCGTTGCACGCCAACTGCTCGACCAGGTTCGCGAAGGTGGCCGCGCCGCCGTTCCCGACTCGGTCGCGAAGACGCTGTCGGCGCGAGAGCTCGAGGTGCTCCTGCTGCTCGACCGGCACCTGAGCACTGACGAGATCGCGGTTCGCCTCTTCATCTCCGAGCACACGGTGCGCTCGCACGTGAAGAGCCTCCTTGCCAAGCTCGATGTCTCGTCGCGCCGGGAAGCCCTCGCGAAGCTCGCAGGCGACTGACGCATCAGTCCGCCCGCGACTCGAAGCCCGCCAGTGCTGCGGCAACGAGCCCCGGCAGCGTGCGCAGGTTGTAGCCACCCTCGAGCACGGCGGCGGTGCGCGGCGCAAGCTGCGCCGTACGGCGTGCGAGCTCTTGAAAACCCTCCGCCGTCACCGCCATGTCGGCGAGCGGATCGTCGGTATGGGCGTCGAAGCCTGCTGAGACGAGCAGCAGGTCGGGAGCGAACCGTTCGACGGCGCGCTCCACCGTCGACCACGCAGCGAGGTAGTCGGCGTCACCGGAACCGGCCGGAAGCGGAACGTTGACGAGAGTCGCACCCTGCTCGTTCGGTCCGCCGCTTCCCGGATAGAACGGCCACTGATGCACGGAGACGAAGAGAATCGAAGGATCGTCGCCAACAATGGCCTGCGTGCCGTTGCCGTGATGCACGTCCCAGTCGACGATCGCCACTCGCTCGGTCCCGAGCGCCGCCTGGGCCCAGCGCGCGGCGATGGCGACCGAGTCGAAGAGGCAAAAGCCCATCGGTCGATCGTGCTCGGCGTGGTGGCCGGGCGGCCGAGCGAGTGCGAAACCGCCGAGCCGCACCGCTTCGATCGCAGCACCTGCCGCAAGCAGCGCCGCCTCGAAGGTCGTCTCGGTGCAGAGCGTGTCGTCGTCGATCGCGCCTCGCGTCGTGCGTACCCGCTCGAGCAATCCTTCCGTGTGGCAGCGCAGCACATCCTCCTCGCTCGCTGCCACGCATTCGGTGAAGGCGAAGCGCTCGTGCAGCACCTCGATGCGGCGTTGAGACTCCGGGTGCGAGCCGGTCGGATGCAACGTCGCGAATGCCGGGTGGCTTACGACGTCGATGAGCTGATCGCCCCGAGCACAGCAGACGGCCGCTCGCCCCGGGGGCGGCCGACCACAACAGGTGCAGCACGCGGCCAGACGGTCATTCAGTGACGCGCGGCGAGCTTGTCAGCGAGTGTGTTCAGCCCGAGACCGCGGGCGAACTCGGAAGCGCCTTGCCAGTCGGGGGGCGTCGGCGCGAGCGGTGGTAACGGAGCCTCCGCATCCATCGTCGCGATGCTCTGGTAGAGGAGAAGCTCATCGGCGATCTGGGCGAAGCGCCCGTCGGCGAGTGCCTGTGCGAGCGAGCCATGCTGCTTCAAGACCTCTGCCGCCTTCTTCGGGCCGACGCCTGGAGCGCCCGGGATCTTGTCCGATGGATCCCCCCGGAGCGCGATGAAATCCGGAACCTGAACCGGCTCGACGCCGTAGCGCTCCCGGACCTCTGCAGGGCCGATCCGCGCGAGCTCCGAGACGCCCTTCACCGGCTGGAGGATCGAGACGCGGTCGGAGACGAGCTGGTAGGCGTCACGATCCGAGGTCGCGACGAGCACCTCGCCGGCCCACGCGCCCGCCGCGGCCGCGAGGAAGTCGTCGGCCTCGAAGCCGCCGGCCTTCCCGATCTGGAAGCCGAACGACGTGCACAGATCGGGCAGCAATGCGAGCTGCGCGACAATGGAGTCTTCGAACTCGCGGCCGGACTGATACGCGGGTAGCGCCTCGTGGCGATACGTCGGAGTCTCAAGCGAGTCCCAACCGACGAGGACTGCCTCAGGGTGCTCGCTGTCCCACAACCGCAGCAGGAAGTTCGAGAACCCGACGAGCGCATTCCAGCGCACGCTCTTGGGGACTCCGTGATACGCCCGATGCGCGAGCGAGTCTCCGTCGACGGCGAGCAGGAGACCGGGGGCGGCGCTCATAGCGACTCTTCGAGTGTGCCGATAGCCGCCATCAGCCGGTCGGTCGCGACGCGCGCCGCCTCCGCCGTGTCGAGCGACCCGAGGTCATCGAGCATCACCGGAGACCCGTAGCGCACGCTGATCGGCCCGAGCCGGCGCAGCTCGTTCGTGCCCTTGATGCCGGCGGGGACGAGTGGCACCCCCGCTTCCAGCGCGATGCGGGCGGCTCCCGTGTGCGCGTGTGCCTCCCACTTCTTGCGTAGGCCCTTCGAGCGCCGTGTTCCTTCCGGGAACATCGCGATCACATGACCGTCGCGCGCGAGCGTGACCGCGGTGGCGATCGCCCCATAGTCCGCCTGGCCACGCCGCACCTTGAAGGCGCCGCAGGCTGCGAGGAAGGGGCCGAGCGGGAACCAGAAGAGCTCGGACTTCCCCATGAAGCGCAGAAACCGCCGGGGCCACAGCGCCATGCCGATCGCCCACGGGTCGACGTTCGACACATGGCCTGCTGCCAGGACGTAGCCGGAGTCGCGCGGCAGATTCTCGGTGCCTGCGGCCCGGTAACGGTAGGCGATGTGGAGGATGGGCCACGAAAGCAGGCCGATCGTCGCGTAGAGAGGTGTGGGCCGGGGAGGACGTGTCACCGGCGGCGAGTATCGCGCATCGGGGCCACGGCGCTATGGTGGCGCCCGAAATGGCCTCCGGAAAACACAAGCTCGTGATCGTCGAGTCACCTGCCAAGGCGAAGACGATCGCCGGCTACCTCGGCAGCGGCTACAAGGTCGAATCCTCGATCGGCCACATCCGCGACCTGCCGACGAATGCATCTGAGATCCCGGCGAAGTACAAGGAGGAATCTTGGGCCCGGCTCGGTGTCGACACCGAGCACGACTTCGCGCCGCTGTACGTCGTCGACGGACGGAAGAAGAAGGTCGTGTCCGACCTGAAGGCGAAGCTGAAGAACGCCGACGAGCTCCTGCTCGCGACCGATGAAGATCGCGAAGGCGAGGCGATCGCATGGCATCTCATGCAGGTGCTCGATCCGAAGATCCCGGTCAAGCGAATGGTCTTTCACGAGATCACCAAGCAGGCGATCGAGCGCGCTCTCTCCGAGACGCGTGACATCGACAGGTCGCTCGTCGACGCGCAGGAGACACGGCGCATCCTTGACCGCCTCTACGGCTACGAGGTCTCGCCCGTCCTGTGGCGCAAGATCATGCAGGGCCTCTCGGCGGGGCGGGTGCAATCGGTTGCCACTCGCCTCGTCGTGGAGCGCGAGCGGGAGCGGATGCTGTTCATCGCCGCGGACTACTGGGATGTCGTCGCGACGTTCGCTCCGGGCGACTTCACTGCCCGGCTCGCGGGTGTCGACGGCCGTCGTGTCGCGCAGGGTCGCGACTTCAGTCGGGAGGGGCAGCTGAAGGCCGCGGAGGCGGTGCAGCTGACCGAGGACGATGCGCGGGGCCTCGCGGCGGCACTCGACGGCGTCCCGTTCGAGGTCGCCTCGGTGGAGGAGAAGCCGTACACGCGGCGGCCCGCCGCGCCTTTCATGACCTCGACCCTCCAGCAGGAAGCGAGCCGAAAGCTGCGCCTGTCGTCGCAGCAGACCATGCGCACCGCACAGCGCCTCTACGAGAACGGCTACATCACGTACATGCGCACCGACTCGACGACCCTTTCGGAGTCGGCGCTCACGGCCGCGCGAAGCCAGGCGCGCGAGCTTTACGGGGCCGACTCGGTCCCCGACGCGCCGCGCCGATACGAACGGCGGGTGAAGAATGCGCAGGAAGCGCACGAGGCGATCCGGCCTGCGGGAGACCGTTTTCGCGCGCCAGGTGACGTGAAGCGGGAGCTGGCGGGCGACGAATTCAAGCTCTACGACCTGATCTGGAAGCGCACGGTCGCATCGCAGATGGCAGACGCCCGAGGCCAGACGGTCTCGGTGCGCATCGCCGGCACGTCGAGTGACGGCCGCCGTGCAGAGTTCGCCACCGCCGGGACGGTGATCACGTTCCGTGGCTTCCTGCTCGCCTACGAGGAAGGGCGCGACGAGCCGACCGGCGACGCGGAGGAGAAGGTGCTGCCGGCGCTGCACGAGGGCGACGCACTGCGCTCGACCGAGCTCGAGGCGGAGGGACACTCGACCTCGCCGCCTGCGCGTTACACCGAGGCGAGCCTCGTGAAGGCGCTCGAGGAGCGCGGCATCGGCCGACCGTCGACCTACGCCGCGATCATGGGCACGATTCTCGATCGCGGCTATGTGCGCCGCCAGGGACAAGCGCTCGTGCCCGAGTTTCTCGCGTTCGCGGTCGTCAACCTGCTCGAGCGTCACTTCGGGCAGCTCGTCGACTACGAGTTCACCGCGCGTATGGAGGACGACCTCGACGAGATCGCGTCCGGGGACGAGGCGCGCACCGCCTGGCTGCAGCGCTTCTACTTCGGCTCGAACGGCGACAACGGCCTGAAGGATCTGGTCGAGCGGCAGCTCGGTGACATCGACGCACGCGAGATCAACACGGTTCCTCTTCCGCGCACCGACATCGTCGTTCGCGTCGGCAAGTACGGCCCGTATCTGGAGCGAGGCGAAGACCGCCAGACGCTCCCCGACGGGATCGCGCCCGACGAGCTGACGCCCGAGCGCGCCGAGGAGATCCTCGCGCAGGCCGGGAAGGAGCAGGTGCTCGGCGTTCACCCGGAGTCCGGCCACGAGATCGCGGTGCGTTCGGGGCGCTACGGGCCGTACGTCACCGAGTTGGTCGACGGCGAGAAGCCGCGCACCGCCTCGCTGCTGAAGTCGATGTCGCCCGAGACCGTGTCGCTCGACGACGCCGTCCGCCTGCTCACGCTGCCGCTCTCACTCGGCGAGGTCGACGGCGAAGAGATCGTCGCCGCGAACGGGCGTTACGGCCCCTATGTGAAGAAAGGCAAGGAGTCACGCTCGCTCGCGTCGGAGGAGCAGCTCTTCACGGTCACGCTCGACGAGGCGCTCGCCCTGCTCGCCGAACCGAAGGCCCGCGGTCGCCGGGAAGCGGCCCCACCGCTGAAGGAGTTGGGCGACGATCCTTCGAGCGGCAAGCCGATCGTGCTCAAGGAGGGCCGCTTCGGGCCGTACGTGACCGACGGTGAGACGAACGCGAGTCTCCGGGCAGCGGATTCGGTCGAGGAGATCACGCCGGCGCGGGCTGCGGAGCTGCTCCAGAATCGCCGGGAAGCCGGTCCGCCCAAAAAGCGCACAAAAAAGAAGCGTTCGTAACGAGCTTGCAACAGTCATTGCAACATTTCGCTGCGCAGACCGGACATAATCAGAGGAGGCCGCAGCCGGAATGGCGCCGTCGTCGTGCGCAGTGCAATGGTCGCTACCCTGAATCTCGGCAGGATTGCCTGGCAGGTTTGCGGTAGCGCCCGGAGAATCGAAAGGACATCGAGAGCGACTTGACCCAGACTCAGTTGACCGAATTGCTCGAGACCGAGAGCGCCCGCACCCTCATCGAGGCCGGAGAAGAGCGCGGTTGGATCGAACCCGCCGAGTTGGAGGCGTTCGCAGTCGAGAACGACCTGCCCGAAGGCGAGATCACCGACGTGGTGAAGGAGCTCGAGCGGATCGGCCTCGAAGTCCGCGAGCCCGTCACCGAGGAGAAGAACACGAAGCACAAGCCGGAGCCCGTCGTCTACGAGGCCTCGGCTCCTTCGGGCGCGGGTGACAGCCTGCAGCTCTTCCTCGCCGACGTCGGAAAGCACAAGCTGCTCACCGCCCACGAGGAAGTCGTCCTGGCCAAGGCGATCGAACGCGGCGACGGTCGCGCGAAGCGGCGCATGATCGAGTCCAACCTCCGGCTCGTCGTGTCGATCGCGAAGGGCTATCGAGGTCTCGGTGTCCCGTTTCTCGACCTGATCCAGGAGGGCACGCTCGGCCTGAACCGTGCGGTCGAGAAGTTCGACTGGCGCCGCGGCTACAAGTTCTCGACCTACGCGACGTGGTGGATCCGCCAGTCGGTGCAGCGCGCGGTCGCAAACCACGCGCGCACGATCCGTGTTCCGGTGCACGTCGTCGAGCGCCAGCAGAAGCTGTCGCGGGCGGCACGCCGGCTCGAGGTGGAGCTGGGTCGCGAGGCGACGAAAGAAGAGCTCGCCGAGGCGACCGGCCTTCCGCTCCAGCACGTCGAAGAGGCGCTCTCTGCCGCGTCCGCGTCCGTCTCTCTGAACCAGACGGTCGGCGCCGACGACGAGGGCGAGCTCGGTGATCTCTTCGCCGATCGCGAGGCTGCCGATCCGTTCGAGGAGGCCGAGGAGTCGCTTCGCCGCCAGAACATCCGCAAGGCGCTCGATGCTCTGCCCGAGCGCGAGCGCCGGATTCTCGAGCTTCGGTTCGGCTTCGAGGGTGAACCGTGGACGCTCGAGGCGATCGGCCATGAGCTCGACCTGACGCGCGAGCGCGTCCGGCAGCTCGAGGGCCAGGCGCTCTCGCGGCTCGCCGCACTGCGCGAGCTTGCCGGGCTCGCGGCCTAGACGGTTGATGCCACGGGGTTAGGCGGTGTAGTCGGCGATTGCACGGCTGGGTCGTCCGAGTTGGTGGTTGAGGCTGATGCAGGCGGCGAGTGCGAGGAGCCGGGTGGCGATGCGTGCCCGGAGGTTG
>JBBSEJ010000068.1:0-14487 GCA_038239825.1 Gaiellales bacterium | reverse complement strand
TTCGCCTCGCTCGCCGGCGTCGGGTCGACGAACGCCTGGATGCAGACGTAGTCGCCCTCGGTCGCCTGGGCGAAGAGCTCCTCGGCCGAGCCCCGCGGCTCGACGTCCGGCGGCGAGCCGCCTGCAAGCACTTCCCGGGTCTTGTCCTTCGCCGATTGCACGTCGGGCTGATCGAAGGGGTTGATCCCGAGGATCGAGCCGGCAACGGCCGTCGCGAACTCCCACCGGAAGAACTCCTGGCCGAGCTGGTACTCGCCGCTCAGGCGCACCTCCTGCGCCTGCCGGTCGGAACCGTCGGGTGGCTCGTCGGGAGCCGGAACGAGGCCCTTGCCTTGCTTGCCGGTCGACTCCGCGATCAACTGCTCGACCCAGAGGCCGAAACCACCCGGATTGGGCGAGATGCAGACTTTGTCCCGTCCCTCGCGCCACCCTTCACCGAGCGCGAGACCGAGATCCAGACCCGGGTTGCCCTCCGCGAGGCGGCACGCATCGGCCATCTCCTGGGCCCGCTCGAGCAGACGGGAGACGTCGACGCCCATCAGCGCCGCCGGCACCATCCCGAATGCCGAGAGCGCCGAGTAGCGTCCGCCGATCGTCGGCTCCCCAAAGAAGACGGCCGCGAACTCCCGTGTGCGTGCCAGCCGCTCCAGATCGGAATCCGGGTCCGTGATCGCGACGAACTGATCTCCCGCGCCCCCCGTCTTCTCCCAGAAGTAATCGGTGTGGGAACGGGTTTCGAGCGTCGAGCCGGACTTCGACGCCGAGATGAAGAGCGTCCGCGCCAGGTCGAGCTTCGACTCGAGCGTGCGGATCGCCTGCGGGTGCGTCGTATCGAGGACGTGGAAGGTCTCCTGGCGAAACGTTCGCCTGATCACCTCCGGCGCGAGTGACGAGCCACCCATGCCGAGGAGGACGACGGTGTCGATGCGGTCGACGACCGAGTCGGCGAACTGAAGCAGCAGATCGATCTCGCCGCTCATGCGGGCAGGCTCGTCGAGCCAGCCGAGCCACTCGCCTTCGTCGGCACCGGTCCAGACGGTGGGGTCGCGCGCCCAGATGCGGTCGACGAGCTCGCTCATGCCACCGCGAGCGACCCGCGCTTGGCGCGGATGCTGTCGGTGATCTCGCCGAAAGCGTCGGCGAACTTCTGCACGCCTTCCATCTCGAGCGTATCGACGACATCGTCGTAGTCGACGCCCGCGTCACGCAACTCGACGAGCAGCTTCTCCGCCTTGCCGATGCCCTTTTCCACCGTGTCGCCGCGAACCTCGCCGTGATCCTGAAAAGCCTTGATCGTTTCCAGCGGCATGGTGTTGACCGTATCCGGCCCGATCAGCTCCTCGACGTAGACGACATCGCGGTAGGTGGGATTCTTCGCCGACGTCGATGCCCAGAGACAGCGCTGCTTGCGAGCGCCCTTGCCTGCGAGGAACTCCCACCGCGGGCCGGAGAACGCCTCGAGATAGTGCTGGTAGGCGAGCTTGGCGTTCGCGATCGCGAGCTTCCCCTGGAGCTTCGTGTTGCCGAGCGCCTCGAGGCGCTTGTCGGCTTCGGTATCGACGCGTGAGACGAAGAACGACGCGACCGAGGCGATCGCGGACGGATCGCCGCCGCTCGCGACAAGCCGCTCGAGCCCGCGGAGGTACGCCTCGACGACGGCCTTGTAGCGGTCGAGCGAGAAGATCAATGTGATGTTGATCGACGTCCCTTTCGCGGTGCAGTCCTCGATCGCCGGCAAGCCCGCCATGGTCGCGGGGATCTTCACCATCAAGTTGGGACGATCGACCTCATTCGCGATCCACCGTGCCTGCTCGAACGTCTTCTCGGTGTCGTACGCGATTCCGGGCTCGACCTCCATCGACACGTAACCGTCGTTTCCGGCAGCCTTGTCGTAGGCGGGGCGGAGCACGTCGCAGGCGCTACGGATGTCCTCGAGGGCGAGCCCGAAGAAGATCTCGGTCGGGTCGTCCGAGCTTTTCAAGAGCTCCCTCATCTGCCCGTCATAGGCATTCCCCTCGGAGAGCGCCTTCTGGAAGATCGAGGGATTCGAGGTGACACCGGTGACGGCGTCGGCAGACATCATCTTCTTCAGGCCGCCCGATTCGACAAGCGTCCGCGACAGGGTGTCGAACCAGACCGACTGGCCCCTCAGAGCGACCTCATGCAGCCGTGACTTCGCCATCTTTCATCGTCCTTTCAAGCTCAGCGACCTTCAGCAGGCGCGCCAGGTAGCGCTCCCCGCCGTTGAACGTCGCGTTCAGGAATGCGTCGACCAACTCGCGGGCAACCGACGCGCCGACGATGTCCGAGCCGAGACACAGCACGTTCATGTCGTCGTGCTCGACGCCCTGGTGGGCGCTGTAGGCGTCGTGGCAGACCGCGGCGCGAATGCCGGTCATCTTGCACGCCGCGACCGATGCGCCGACACCCGAGCCGCAGACGAGAATCGCGCGCTCGGCATCGCCGTGCTGAATCGCCTCACCGACCTCGCGCGCCTTGTCGGGATAGTCGAGGCGGACCGTGTCCGTGTCGGTGCCGAAGTCGATGATCTCGTTCCCGGCGATCGCCTCGAGAACGGCGTCGCGCAGATGAACGCCGCGGTGATCGAAGGCGACCGCGAGCTTCACGCCTCTCGCTCCAAGAGCGCGGTCGCACGCGCAACGACGTTGTCGAGGTTGTAGCCGAACTCGGAGAGGACCGTCTCGCCGGGAGCCGATGCGCCGTAGTGCTCGATCGAGATGGATTCGCCGAGATCTCCGACCCATTTCGACCACCCGAGCTCGACGCCCGGCTCGACCGAGAGCCGCGCCCGCACGGCCGGTGGGAGCACCTCGTCGCGGTACTCCGCCGGCTGCGCTTCGAAGAGCTCCCAGCACGGCATCGAGACGACCCTGACCGCGGTCCCGCGCGCGGCGAGATCACGGCCTGCCTGAAGCGTCAGCCCGACCTCGGCGCCCGTCCCGATGAGGATCAGCTCGGGCGCCGCTTGCGACTCCCAGAGCGTGTAGGCGCCCCGCTCGAGCGATGAGGCGGGAGCGAGGTCGGTGCGATCGAGCGTCGCCACCTTCTGCCGTGAGAGCGAGAAGGCAACGGGGCCGTCGTCGCGCTCGAGGGCCACGCGCCACGCCTCGGCCGTCTCGTTCGCGTCCGCGGGGCGCATGAACCAGAGGTTCGGGATCGCGCGCAAGCTGGCATAGGTCTCGACGGGCTGGTGGGTCGGCCCGTCCTCGCCGAGCCCGACGGAGTCGTGGGTCCAGACCCAGAGCACCGGCAGCCGCATGAGCGCGGAGAGCCGCACGGCGGGCCGCATGTAGTCGCTGAAGATGAGGAACGTCGAGCCGTACGGCTTCACGCACCCGCCGTGCGCGCCGATGCCGTTGACGATCGAGCCCATTGCGTGCTCGCGAATCCCGAAAGGGATGTTGCGTCCGGTCCATCGCGCCGAGAGGAGACCGCCGCCTTCGAACTCGGTCTTCGTCGACTCGACGAGATCCGCCGCGCCGCCGATCATCGTTGGCACCGCATCCTTGAACGCCTGCATCACCTGCTTGCCCGCATCGCGTGTCGCGATCTCCTCCCCGGATTCGAAGACCGGAAGTTCCCACGCGCCGATGCGGCCGTCGTAGGCTGCATCCCACTTCTCGCGAAGCTCGGGAAACGCGCCCGACCAGAGCTCGAACCTCGCACGCCACTCGCTCTCGAGCTCGTTGCCGCGGTCGACGCGGTTCAGGTGCGTATAGACCTCGTCCGGCACGACGAACTGCTTCTCTGGGTCCCAGCCGAGCGCCCTCTTCGTCGCTGCGACCTCCTCGACTCCGAGGGCCGAGCCGTGCGCCTTCGCCGTGTCGACGGCGTTCGGCGCGCCGAAGGCGATGTGGGAGCGAACGATCACGATCGAGGGGCGCGCCGTCTCTTCCTGCGCCGCGGCGATCGCGGTACGGAGCGCCCCGAGATCGTTCACGTCGTCGACGCGCTGCACGTGCCAGCCGAGTGCTTCGAAGCGAAGCGCGCGATCCTCGGTGAACGAGATCTGCGTCGTGCCGTCGATCGTGATGTGGTTGTCGTCGTAGAAGTAGATGAGCCTGCCGAGGCCGTTCGTACCGGCGATCGACCCCGCCTCGTAGGAGAGGCCCTCCATCAGGTCGCCATCGGAGCAGATCGCGTAGACGCGGTGGTCTACGACCGGGGAGTGCGTCGGCCGGTTGAAGGTGTCGGCGAGGAACCGCTCGGCGATGCCCATGCCCACACCGTTCGCGAAGCCCTGGCCGAGCGGCCCGGTCGTGATCTCGACCCCGTCGGTGTGGCGAAACTCCGGATGCCCCGGCGTCGCCGAGTTCCACTGACGGAAGCGCTTCAACTCCTCGAGCGACAGGTTGTAACCGGTCAGGTGGAGCGCCGAGTATTGGAGGACGCATGCATGGCCCGCGCTGAGGATGAACCGGTCGCGATCGGCCCAGTGCGGGCTCGCCGGATTGTGGCGCAAGACCTCGCCGTAGAGGACGTAGGCGAGCGGCGCGAGAGCCATCGCCGTGCCCGGATGCCCGACACCCGCCTTCTGAACCGCGTCCAGCGACAGGGTGCGGATCGTGTCGATCGAGAGCCGTTCGATCTCAGTCGTGGCCAACTGTCCTCCTCGCGGGTCGCATCACCGCGAGGGTAACGATTAGTGAGAGGCGGCCGCGCCGGCTCGGATCTCGTCCTGCAGCGCTGATTCCTCCGCCTCGGCAAGGCCCTTCAGCACGGCGGCGACCACCTCGCCGCCCTTCAAGAAGCGAAAGACGGCACGCTCGCCCGAGAAGTCTCCCTCGAGTGCGGTGTCGTCGTGGCCGGCCGCATCGCCGAACACCTTGAACGCCTGGCCGAACTCCTCCGAGAAGAACGATGAGACGGCCTCATAGCGGACGTCCTCGCCCGCCAGGATCCGGCCGAGCGTCGTACCGTGGTAGGCGGCATTCGACCAGTGCTCGATGCGCCGATGCCGTCGGTAGAGGGGGTCGTAGAACTCGGCGACGTCGCCGATCGCGTACACGCCGCGTTGCGCGGTTGCAAAGCGCTCGTCGACCACGATCCCGCTGCGCACTTCGAGCCCCGCGTCCTCGGCCAGTTCGACATTCGGGACGACTCCGATCCCGGCAAGTATCAGATCGGCACCGGCCGGCACCTCGGCTGCACCGAGCCGAAGATCGACTCCGTGCGAGCGGTAGAGGTCGTGGAGCGACTCGGAGAACGGAGGAGCCTGAACTGCAGCGAACACCATGTCGTCACGCACGATCTGCGTGACCTCGACCCCCGAGACCGTCAACGAAGCCGTGACCTCGCAGCCGATGAAGCCGCCGCCGACGACGACGGCCGAACGCGCGTTCACCGCGCGCCTTCGTAGCTCGACCGCGCTGTCGAGCGTGCGCAAGCTGACCGCACCCGGAAGCTCTCGCGGGCGGGCCCCGGTCGCGATCACGATCGTCTCGCCCGTCAGCGCATCGAGCGAGGAAACGGTGTCGTCGAGCCGGAGGTCGACGCCGTTCTCGACGTACCACTCGTGCGGATGGACGAGGCTCGCCTCCGCCTCCATCTCGCCGCGGAGGACTCGCTTCGAAAGAGGCGGGCGGTGATAAGGGCCGTGTCGATCCTGCGACCAGATCGTGATCTCGTCGGTGCCGCCTGCCGCGCGATAACCCTCGACGAGCTTGGCGGCGGCGAGCCCGCCACCCACGATCTCGATCATGTGCCCTCCTCGATGTGCATCTGCTTCTCGTGATCCTCCCGCGCCTGCCGATGGATCTCGAAGCGCTCAGTGCGCGGCTCGACCACGCGTGCGATCGGCGCCGGCGGAATCGTAAAGCCTAAACGCTCGAGCGCCACGAGCGCTGCACCTCGCGCGGAGCCCTCCGCCGCCGCCGAGACCTCGAGGGGCCGGCCGAGCACATCGGCCAGCACCTGCACCCAAGCCGGGTTGGCGAGGAGCGCGCCGCCCGTCACGACGACCGATCCGACCTCGCCGAGCGCGTCGAGCACGGCGGCGAACCGGTAGCAGACCCCTTCGAGGGCAGCCTGCACGAGGTCGAGCGCCGTCGTCGCGAACGATAGGCCCTGGACGACCCCGCGACGCGACGCATCCCAGCCCAGCGAGCGCTCGCCGCCGAGAAACGGCAGAAACGTGAGGCCGTGAGCCGCCGCAGGCCGCTCGGCGAGGCGTGACGCGTCGAACTCGCTCAACGTCTCCCTGAGCCACGCGTGCAGGTTGCCGCCGTCCGAGAGCGCGCCACCCTCGCAGAAGCGGCGGTCGTCGAGCCGGTAGAGGAAGAGCCCTGGCTTCGGTTCGGCCGAGCCGGCTGTGTAGATCACCCGCGCGGCCCCGGAGGTGCCGACCGTCAGGGCGACGCGGTCCCCCTCGACCGCTCCGACGCCGACGTTCGAGCAGGCGCCGTCCCCGAGCGCCGGAAAGACCCCGGCGACGGGCTCGGCCGACACGGGCGGGAGTTGCTCGCGGCCGACGCCGACGGCTGCAAGCGTCTCGTCGTCCCAGTCGAGTGCGTTGGGGTCGTAGAGACCGGTGCCTGCCGCCAGCGAGACCGTCGTCCGAAGCTCGCCGGTCAACCGGAGCGTGAGGTAATCGGCGAACGAGACGAGTCGCGCCGGCCGCACCCCTTCGACCGCGAGGCGCAGCAGCTTGGCCGGCCAGTACGCCGGATGCAGGAAGCAGCCCGTACGCCGGTGATAGTCCGTGGGATCGAGCGCAGGCGGCTCGCCGATGGTGTCGCGCCACGTCAGGACCGGCCCGAGCGGACGCCCTGCTCCGTCGAGCACGACGAGCGAGTGCCAGAACGCCGAGACGGCGAGCACATCGCCGGTACCCACCTGGTCCAAGACCGCACGGCACGAGTCGACGAGCCTGTCCGGGTCGAGGTCGAGGTACGCGAGCCGAGCGTCTCCCGGTTCCGCTTCACCGTGCTCGTCGTAGGCCACGGCGCGGACGGACGACGAGCCCACATCGAGCGCGACGACTCTCAGGCCGCCAGCTCCTCGGGAGCGATCGGAAGCAGGCGCATCACCAGATACTTTCAGGACGTGGCGGTCGTCATCGCATCCTCCCTCCGCAAGGAGCTCTCGGGGGCCGCCCTGTTCGACGGAGTGTCGTTCAAGGTCGAACGACGAGACCGGCTGGCGCTCGCGGGGCCGAACGGCGCGGGGAAGACGACCCTGCTGCGGGCGCTCGCCGGCGAGATCACGCTCGAAGGGGGAGAGCTCCAGCTCGAACGTGGGACGCGGGTCTCGCTGCACGACCAGCGGCCCCCCGCGCAGAGCTCCCGTCCGCTCCGCTCCTACGTCCTCGCGGGGACGGCCGACCTCGCGGCGGTCGAGGAGGAACTGCGCGCCCTGGAGCGTGCGATGGCCGACGGCACGCACGATCCGGCGACGCTCCGCCGCTATTCGGCGGCGCAGGCTCGGCTGGAGCATGCGGGAGGCTACGACTGGCGGGATCGGGCCGCAGCCGTCGTGCGCGGCCTCGGGTTCACGGACGCAGACCTCGAACGGCCTGTATCGACCTTCTCGGGAGGCGAGCTGACACGAGCGTCGCTGGCTCGCTCACTCGCATCCCAACCCGATCTCCTGCTGCTCGACGAGCCAACGAACCACCTCGACATCGAGTCGCTCGAGTGGCTCGAGGGAATGCTGAAGACCCTCGATGCGGCGGTGATCCTCGTCGCGCACGACCGCTGGTTCCTCGAGGCGGTCACGACGGCGGTGCTCGAGCTCGACGGCGGGAAGTCGGTGTACTTCCCGGGCGCCTGGCACGTCTGGCGACGCGAGCAGGCCGCACGCTCGATCCATCTCGTGAAGACCGCCGCGCGCCAGGCCGAGCAGATCGCGAGGCTCGAGCGCTTCGTCGAGCGCTTCCGGGCCAAGGCGTCGAAGGCGAAGCAGGCGCAGGCCAAGTTGAAGCAGATCGATCGCATCAAGAAGGTCCGCGTCGAGACGCCCGACGAACGTCGGCGTGCGCTCGGATTCGACTTCTTGAAACCGCCGCGCTCGGGGCGCGACGTCGTCGTGGTGGAACGTCTCTCGATTCGCGCGGGCGACAAGCAGCTCCTCGTCGACGCGTCGTTCGCGATCGAGCGCGGCGAGCACGTGGCGCTCGTCGGGCCGAACGGATCGGGGAAGACCACGCTCCTCGAGACGCTCCTCGGTCAGCGCGAGCCGGTCGCCGGGAAGGTACGACTCGGGCATGGCGTCGAGGTCGCGTACTTCTCCCAGCACGAGGCGGAGCTCGACGAACGCGGCTCGGTGCTCGATGCGGCGATGTCGGGCACCGGCCTCAAGCGCCCAGACGCGCAAAACCTACTCGGGCGCTTCCTGTTCTCGGGCTGGGACGAGCACGAGAAACCGGTCGCCGTGCTGTCGGGTGGTGAGCGCCGCCGGCTCGCACTCGCGATCGTCGTCGCGTCGGGCGCGAACTTCCTCGTGCTCGACGAGCCGACGAACCATCTCGACCTCGAGTCGCGCGAATCGTTGGAGATCGCGCTCGAGGCATTCCCGGGCACCGTGCTGCTCGTCTCGCACGATCGCGCGCTCCTCGACGCGGTCGCGAGCCGCCTGCTCGCCGTCGAGGAAATGCGCATCGTCTCGTTCCCGGGCGGGTGGGCGGACTACGCTCGCGCACAAGCCGAGGATGCGGCGCCTACGCCGGTCGTGGCCATGCAACCGTCGACGCGGGAGAAGCCCCGGAGGCCCGCGAAGCCGAAGCCTTCCGCGCTCGAGCTCGTCGAGCTCGAGGTCGCGCGGGCGGAAGAACACGTCGCCGAGCTCGAGCAGAAGCTCGCCGCCGACTGGGACGACGTCGCACTGCTCGCCGCGCACCGCGCAGCGCGCGAGGATCTCGCAGCGCTCCTCCAGCGCTGGGAGAACGTCTTCGAGGAGGCGCAAGCATGAGCGCACCGGTGTTGAGCGATGGGGTAGTGACCGTCCGGCCACTGCGCGCGGCCGACATCGAGCCCTACGTCGAGGCGTTTCGCGACGATCCCGAGCTTGCGAACCTGCTCGGCTACGACGCCGATCCGCACCCGGCGGACGTGCAGCGTTGGGTCGACGCGATGTGGACCGGTCCGCCGGAACTCCGCAGCTGGGAGTTCGCGATCGCGGACGCCGCCGATGACAGCTTCAGCGGGGCGATCATGATCCACAGTTGCGATTGGAAGAATCGACGCGCCGAGACCAGGTTCTGGCTGGCGCCGCGTGCCCGCGGGCGCGGGACGATCACGCGGACGCTCCGGCTCGTGCTCGACTGGGCCTTCGAAGAGCTGCGCCTCGAGCGGATGGAGCTGACCGCACTGCCGGAGAACGAGGCCGTCCCTCGCATCGCGAAGAGGTTCGGCTACGTCTTCGAGGGAACGATGCGCAAGCGAAACTTCGAGCGCGGCCGGCGCGTCGACCTCCTGCTCTGGGGGCTGCTCCACGCAGAGAGCCTCGACCGCCCCGGCTGACGTCGCCTTTCGTCCGGCGGCGCCGGTCAGAGCCCCGCGTGCGCAGCCGCCTGAATCGATTCCTTCGTGATCGGATCGAGAACGAGGATCGCCTCGTCCGCACCCGCGTCGGCGAGCGCGCGAAGGTGCGAGGCGAGACCCTCGAGCGGAACCGCCTCGACGTCGCGCGGGCGCTCGCGGGCATCTCCCGCCTCGACGAGCACGCACGCGCTTCGCTCGAGCGTGGCGGGATCGCGACCGACTCGCTCGGCCGCGGCGGAGATCTCGGCACTCGCTCGCGCGAAGCCCGGTGCGGTGTTCCCATAGTGCGTGAACCACGTGTTCCAGGCATCGACATACGGCAGCGTGATCGAGAGCATTCGCGGTGCGTTCGCCCCGACCATCAACCTCGGGGCGCGACCCGGCGGGGGCAGCAGGATTGCATCCTCGACCGAATGGAAACGCCCCGCGAAGGTCACGCGCTCCCCGGCCAGCAGTCGCCGGATGATCGCGAACGCCTCTTCGAAGCGCGAGACGTGCAGGTCGAACGGGAGCCCGAAAGCGCGAAACTCCGCCTCGTTCCAGCCGGCTCCGAGAGCGACCACGAGACGGCCGCCGCTCACCTCTTCGACGGCGGCGGCCTGGCGCGCGAGGATGCCCGGTGCGTGAAACGCGGTGCATGCGACGAGCGGGCCGAGTGTGACACGCTCGGTGACGGCAGCGAGAGCCGCAAGCGTCGTCCAGCAGTCCCACGGCCCGCGCTCCGGGCGGCCGTGGCCGCGGTAGAGCAGGTGATCTCCCACCCAGAGCGAGTCGAAGCCGCAATCCTCCGCCGTGCGCGCGATCTCGGCGAGCTCGGGCCAGCGCACGTCCCGCTCGACCTCCGGAAGCTGGACTCCGACCTTCATGCCCAGAACCGCTCGAACGCCGGCGGATCTGTCGGGATCGCCGTGATCTTCTGCCAGACGCCGTCACGATGGTCGATCAGCAGCACCTGGTCGATCTCGAGCTCGCGACCGAGCCGCCGACCGCGCGCGCGGTAGGCGGCGACGGCGTGCTCGTCGTCTGCGAGCGACCACATGAGCTCCGAGAGATAGGTGCCGTCGGTCAGCCGGCGGGTTTCTCGGAACAGCTCGAAGATCCGTTCCCGCCCGCGGTATTCCTGCGCCACCGCCACCGATCCGTTGACGGTCCAGACGGCGTGCTCTGCGATCACCTCGAAAAGGGCTCGTGGATTCCCGCCGCGGAACGCGTCGAACACCCGGCGGATGCCCGCGAGCGCCGCCGCACTCGCCGCGGGAGCCTCAATCGGTCGAGCGCTCACGTCTCGAGTGGAGCGAGCGTCAGCCCGTAACCCTCGAGCTGGGCGTGATAGAGCTCAGCGAGCTCCTGGTGTCCCGACCAGACGATCGCCTGGCCGGTGTTGTGGATGCGCGTCGCAAACGCCATGCCCTTGTCGTAGTCGACCCCCGGGATGATCTGTGCGAGCGCAAAGGCGACACCTTCGAATGTGTTGTGGTCGTCGTTCCGCACGATCACGCGCCACGCGTCTCCCGTGCCGGCGCCGCCGCTTTGGCGGATCCGTTCCCTGGGGGGTGTGAGCGTGTGCGTCATGACGCGTCGAATGTATCGATCACGGCCTCTGCGATCACGCGCAACGGCCGTCCCGAGACCTGGCTCGCCTTACGGAGCCGCGCGAACGCATCTGCCTCCGACAAGCGCTCCTTCGTCATCAGCAGGCCCTTTGCACGCTCGATCGCCTTGCGCGCCGCGAGTGCGTCCGCCAGCGACTCCGCCTGCTCGCGGACGGCGGTGAGCTCCTCGTGGCGTGCGCGTGCGGTCGCGATTGCCGGGACGAGGTCCTGCTCACGGAACGGCTTCACGAGGTAGCCGAACACTCCCGCCTCGACCGCACGGTCGACGAGCTCTTCCTGGCCGTAAGCGGTCAGCATCACGATCGGTATCGGACGCTCGTCGAGGATCCTCTTCGCGGCTTCGATCCCGTCGAGGTGCGGCATCTTCACATCCATGATCGCGAGCTCGGGCTCGTGCAGGCGGGCGAGCGCAACCGCCTCCTCGCCGTCGCGGGCCTCGGCGACGACCTCGTGGCCGGAGCGCTCGAGCAGCTCACGCAGGTCGAGCCGGATGATGGTTTCGTCCTCGGCGATCAGGATCCGCATTCCGCATAGACTCGCACGATGCTGGAGATCGCCGACGGCGCGGTTGACGCACTGAGAGAGATGGGCGCTCTCCGCATCACCGCGGAGGATGTCGACGGTGAGGTCGAGATCGCGATCGAGGACGCGACGGAGCCGGTCGACGGGGACGAGACCGTCGAGCGGGACGGCGCGACCGTCTACCTCGACGCCGCGGCCGCGACGGCGCTCGCCGACCAGGTGCTGGGCGTCCACTCCCACGACGACCACTTCCACTTCAGCTTCGACGATCAGCTGACGTAACCCGTCGAACGCGACCCACGTCGCACGATTCTCAGAGGTTGCGGAGGCGGATGCCGCTGAACTCGAGCGTCGATGCGATCACGCGATCCCAGAGCGGACGGAGCTCCGGGACGATGCGAAGCTCGATGCCGGCTTCGACATGCCGCACGAGCAGGTCGCCGAGCGCGACGCATTCGAGGGGCTCGACAGGCTCGCGCGAGACCCAGTAGCCGGCTGCCGGGGGATACGAAGCTCGACACGGGCAACCGGTAGGCGTAGAGCCGTGCGTCGCGGGCCCTTCGAAGCCGGGTCGATTCGATCGCATGAACACGCCGTCCGCGATCTCCGGTCAGGAACCACTCGACATCCGCAGCGCTCGTCGCCTCGACCGCCCAGAACGTTGCGCGCGGGGCATCCCGCGGGAACCAGTACGCAGGAACGTGCCGATCGTCGATCGCCCAGACGAGCGGGTCATGGGAATCGTGGCTCGGGTCCGCCCGCGGTTCGAACCGGCGGATCCCCGCGTCTTCACCGAGGTGCCGGAGAACCACGTGGCGCTACGCCGGAAAGACGACCTCGGCTCGCGTCCCGCCGGCGGCTCGCAGGTCGAGCGTGCCGCGAAGCTCGTCTCGCACGAGCGCTCGGACGATCGAGAGCCCCGTGCCGCCCGCGACCTCGTCGGGCAAGCCGGACCCGTCATCTTCGATTGCAAGCACGACATCGCCGTTTCGCCGCGTGAGCTCGACGCGAATGCGATCGCCGCCATGCTCGAGCGCGTTCTGCAGCAGCTCCGCGAACACGAGCGCGAGCGCGGTGGCACGCGAGCCCGGAAGCGAGACGGCCTCGAGGTGCGCGCTCACGTCCTTGCCGCCGCCAACTCCCTGGACGAGCATCGCCCGAAGCCGATCGATGAGATCTGCAAGCTCGATGTCCTCGTCGCGCTGCTCGGTCAGCAGCTCGTGCACGGCGGCGATCGCGAGGATGCGGTTGACCGAGTGCTCGAGTGCTTCGCGTGGGTCGATGCGGTCGGCCGAGCGCGCCTGAAGCCGCAGCAGCGACGCGACGGTCTGCAGATTGTTCTTCACACGGTGGTGGATCTCTTGCGCGAGAACACCGCGCATGACGGCGCGCCCGTGCTCGAGCGCGACGGCGGCGTGGGTCGCGATCGAGGCGAGCAGCTCGCGGTCGTCGTCGGTGAACGCCCGCGAGCGGTCGGCCACGAGCTCTCCGATCTCCCGGCCCCGCCAGCGCAGCGGCTGCCGGATGGCGTGGAGGTCGGCCGTTCCTTCCGGCCACGCGATGCGCCCGTCGTCGAGCACGAGCGCCGCGCCGGTCGCCCCGAGCGCATCCATCGTCGCCTTCACGATCGCCTCGAGGGACCCCTCGAGATAGAGGGACTCGGACACAGCCTCGGAGATTCGCGCGAGCGCCTCGAGCTCGTGCACCCGACGCTGGGCGTCCGCGTACAGCTTCGCATGCTCGATTGACTGCGCGACCTGGGCGGCGATCGCGAGCAGCAAATCCACCTCGCCGTCTTTGAACGTGCGCGGTTCGCGCGTACGAAGGTTGAGCGCACCTTCGAGCGTGCCGTCGCGCGTCACGATCGGCACGGCGAGGATCGACTCGTACTCGTCCTCCGGCAGGTTCGGGAAGTGCTTGAAGCGTGGATCAAGATGGGCCTTCGAGGCGAGCATGACCGGCGCGCGAGCCGCGGCGGCGGAGCCGGTGATCCCCTCCCCGGGACGCATGCGTGGTCGCCGAGACAGCTCGTCGATGTGCGTCCCGCGCGCCGCCCGCAGGACGAGCTCGTCTGCGCGCTCGTCGTAGAGGTAGACGAAGCATGCGTCCGCATCGAGCGCATCGGGAATGGTGGTGGCGACGAGCGCGAGCACCTCCTGGAGGTCGAGCGTCGAGTTGACCGCCTCGATCGTGTCGGTCAAGAGCTTCAGGTGGCGTTCGCGCTGCTCGTTCATCCGCACTCAAGCGTACGCTCGCCTTCGTCGAGCTTGTGCGACTGGCTTCTCGCACTTGATGTGACGGGCGCGTTCTTCCTCGTCGGCGGTTCGGTGGCCGCCGGGATACTGAAGATGCTCGCCTGGCGCGCCGACGAGCCGAGCGAGAGCGGGCTCCTCCGCCACCTCGTGCTGCTGGTCTCGATCGGCCTCGGGTTATCGATGGAAGCGCCGCGGCACGGCGGTCGTGGGACGCCTCGGCGCGGCCGGAACGGGCATCTATCTCGTCCCGCTCGGCGTCGCCTGGTTCACGATGGCGGTGAAATGGGGCTAACAAAGAGTTTACGGCAAAGAGGGAGAATCCTCGCAAACGCAGAATAGGTTCCTACCGATGAGCGCTCTCGCTATCGATCTCCGAGCCACCGCGGGTTTCCTCGTCGCCGATGCGCGAGGCCGCGTGGTCGGCACGGTCGAGTGCCCGATGTACGGTACGAGCCCCGAAATGCCGGACGCACTGTCCGTTCGCTCTGGCTTCTTCGCGCGTCGCCGTCGGATCGTGACCGCGGAGTCGATCGAGCAGATCGACGACGGCACGAAGGTGATCGGCCTGCGCGTCGAGCGCGAGTCGATCCGCACGTT
>JBBSEJ010000067.1:0-14488 GCA_038239825.1 Gaiellales bacterium | reverse complement strand
TCAGCGGCGCCGAGGTGATCACCGAGGAGATGGGCCTGAAGCTCGAGAACACGAAGGTCTCGCAGCTCGGTAACGCCCGCCGCGTGGTCGTCACGAAGGACACGACGACGATCATCGACGGCGCAGGCGAGGGTGACGCGATCAAGGCTCGGATCAAGCAGATCAAGGCCGAGATCGAGAACACCGACTCCGACTTCGATCGCGAGAAGCTCCAGGAGCGCCTCGCGAAGCTGTCCGGTGGTGTCGCCGTCGTCAAGGTCGGCGCAGCCACCGAGACGGAGATGAAGGAGACCAAGCATCGCGTCGAGGACGCGCTGCAGGCCGCCCGCGCCGCGCTCGAAGAGGGCGTCGTCCCGGGTGGCGGCGTCGCGCTGCTGAACGCATCCGACGCGATCAAGGAGCAGGTCCTGGGCGGGCTCGAGGGTGATGAGCGCACCGGTGCGCAGATCATCATCAAGTCGCTCGAGGAGCCGCTGCGCCAGCTCGCGACGAATGCGGGCCTCGAAGGCTCGGTCGTCGTGCAGCAGGTTCGATCCGCCAAGGCGGGCGAAGGCCTGAATGTCGACACCGGTGAGGTGACAGACCTCGTGAAGGCTGGCATCACCGACCCGACGATGGTCACGCGCTCGGCGCTTCAGAACGCTGCGTCGATCGCGAAGAACATCCTCACCACAGAGGCGATCGTCGCCGAGGCCCCGGAGAAGGCAGGCGCCGGGATGGGCGCCGGCATGCCGGACATGGGCGGGATGATGTAGGGACTCGCCTCGGGCGAGTTCCAAGGGGCGGCCCGTCGGGCCGCCCCATTTTTTGTGCAATCGGCCTCGAGAAACACGAAGACCCGCGGTGCGCGGGCCTTCGAGTCGATCGGGGGAGGGTGGTGCCCCTCAGGTATCGGGGTCCGGACGGCCCCGGTAGATCCCTTGAAGGAGTGAGTCAGCCGTCCGTCTCTTCAAAATCCATAGCGCTGCTCGGCCCACGGATCGGCGTCGTTCGAGTAGCCGTAGCGCTCCCAGAAGCCGGGCTTGTCGATCGACGAGAGCTCGATCCCGCGCAGCCACTTGGCGCTCTTCCAGAAGTACTTGCCCGGGATCACGAGTCGAAGCGGGTAGCCGTGGTCGGCGCTCAGCTCGTCTCCGTCGCCGTGTGTGGCGAGAAGCGCGTTCGGATCCTCGAGGTAGCTCAGGGGCACGTTCGCGGTGAAGCCCGCCTCGGCGTGGGCGACCGCAAACCGGGCAGTCGGGTTCGGCCGGGCGAGAGACGCAAGCTCACGCCAGTGAACACCTTCGAATGGGGTGTCGAACTTCGACCAGCGCGTGACGCAGTGGATGTCCTGCACGTTCGAGCTCCGTGGCAAGCGCGTGAACTCCTCCCACGAGAGCTCGACTTCCTGCTCGACGTCGCCGAAGACGCGCAGTGTCCATGTTGCAAGGTCGTCGTACCGGGCCACCGACCCCGCGTGCAGGACGGGCCACTTCTCGGTGAGGTACTGCCCCGGCGGCAGGCGGGCCGGGTCGTAACCCGCTTCCACCACCTTTCGTTCCGCTTTCGACCTGAACATGGCGTCTAGTCTAGAACCCGATGACGATCGTTACACCGCGCGCCGCGCGCCGCACCCGCGCCTACGTGCGCGTGCAGGGACCCGACGCCGCGGACTTCCTGCAACGAATGGTTTCGAACGACGTCCTCGCCGGAGACTCAGTCGACGCGCTGCTGCTCACCGCGAAGGCGAAGGTGATCGCCCCCATTCTCGTCTGGCGACGCGGCGACGAGGACTTCCTACTGCTCACCGAGCCCGAGCTCGGCGACGTGGTCGTCACGCACCTTTCGCGCATGCGTTTCGCGGCGAAGTGCGAGATCGCCCTGGAGGAGCACACCTCGACGATCGTCTTCGAGTCGGGTGGCGGAATCGCCAACCGCGACTACGGCGTGCCCGCCTCGGAGGTGCTCGACTCACCGCTCGAGACGACGCTTCCCGACGAAGCGCTCGAGCGCCTCCGGATCGGGGCGGCGACGCCGCGGTTCGGGCGCGAGCTCGACGATCGCGTACTGCCGGCGGAGGCCGGCCTCGAGGAACGCGCGATCTCGTTCAGCAAGGGTTGCTTTCCCGGACAGGAGCCCGTTGCGCGCCAGCACCATCGCGGCAAGGTGAACCGGCGGCTGCGCGTGCTCGAGATCGACGGGCACGCAGCTGCGCCGGAGGCGCCGGTCGTCTACGGCGAGAAGGTCGTCGGACGAGTGACGAGCGCGGTAGCCGGGCTGGCCCTTGCCTACGTCCGCGTCGAGGTACCGGAGGACGCCGCGCTCGTCGTCGACGGCTCCGCGGCGCGGCTACACTGACCGCCTCCTCGCGCCCGTAGCTCAGGGGATAGAGCACCGGCTTGCGGAGCCGGGGGTCGCAGGTTCAAATCCTGCCGGGCGCACCTCGAAAAGAGTCGTTGGTTTGCTCGCGCGATCTCGGGCCGACGAGTTGTCCGGCGCAGCTCCTTCATTCGCGGGTGGGCGTGCGGATCCAGCGCGTCGTCGCCCGTAGCTCGCGCCGCGTGCGGTGCCGCCGCATTTCCACGGAGGACAGAGAAGGAGATGAGACTGCGTCCCCGCGCGGAGCCAACCGCCGAGGGATGTGGGAAGGTCAGTCCTCGCCCGGTCCCCAACATGCTGGAGGTTCGACGATGCTGATCACGACGATGAACGACGTTCCGGGTCACGAGATCACCGACGTCTACGGCGAGGTGTTCGGCCTCACCGTTCGCTCGCGGAACGCGTTCTCCCAACTCGGCGCCGGCTTGAAGTCGATGCTCGGAGGCGAGCTGAAAGGCATGACGAAAGCGCTCGTCGACAGCCGAGCGGAAGTCGTTCAGCGGATGGTCGAGGAGGCCGAGGCCAAGGGTGGGAATGCGATCGTCGCCATGCGCTTCGACACGTCCGAGATGGGCGACACCTGGACCGAGATCTGCGCGTACGGGACGGCGGTGCGGATCGCCAAGCAGTAGCTCGGCGTGCCGGTCGCGGCAGGGACGCCCTGTTCGCCCGCGAACGTGATCTCGTGGCGTCGCCTCCGCACAGCCTCACCCTGAAGACGCACCGGGACAGGCAGAACTGGTGGCAGTCGGTCTGGATTCGCCGGGCATTGCTGCTCGTCCCGGCCTCGCTCGTCGTCCTCGGGCTCCTGAACGCCTTCGGCCAGCGCCCGGCGACCACCGCCGCGAGCGGAGCGACCGGCAAGATCACGGTCTATGCCCCGGTCCACGCACGCAGCGGACTGAGCTACGCAGCACGCTTCCGCATCGACGCAACCCATGTTCTCAAGCAGGCGAGGTTGATACTCAGCCCTGGCTGGGCCGAGGGGTACACGGTCAACGGCGCCGCGCCACAGCCGCTCACGGAAGGCTCGACCGACGGGAAGCTGAACTTCGGCTTCGGTCGCATCCCGGCGGGCAGCCACCTGACGTTCTGGATCTCGCTGCAGGTGAACCCGACGAATGTCGGCCACCGCCCGCAGGACGTCTGGCTCTACGACGGCAGCACGCTCGTCGCCACCGTCCACCGCACGATCACGATCTTCCCCTAGAGGCCGCCTGCCGTGGACATCGTCCTTCGTGCCGCAATCGCGTACGTCTTCATCGTCTTCATGCTGCGGATCATCGGCCGCCGGGAGCTCTCGTCGCTCGGCCCGACCGACCTCGTGCTGCTCGTCGTGATGGGCGACCTGATCCAGAACGGCGTAACCCAGTCGGACTACTCGGTGACGGGGATCTTCCTCGCGGTCTCGACGATCTCGCTCATGACGATCGGGATGTCCTTCGTCACGTTCAAGTCCCCGCGCGCGCAGCGCGTCATCGAGGGTGAGCCGCTGATCCTCGTCGAGAACGGCAAGCCGGTGCAGAAGAACCTGAAGTCGGAGCGCCTCAACCTCGGGGACGTCAGCGAGGAGATGCGAGGCCAGGGCATCGAGTCCCTCGACGAGGTGAAGTGGTGCGTGCTCGAGTCGAGCGGCAGCATGAGCTTCGTGAAGAAATCGGACTGAGACGAGGTAGCTCTGTTCATCACGCGCACCTCGTAGGCTCCGACCGTGCCGCTGTATCTCACCGAGGCGGAGGTCGCCGACCTGCTCACCCCTGCCGAGGCGCTCGCGGCCGTCGCGGCCTCGTTCGGGCGGCTCGCCCGCGGCCGGGTCGACAATCCGCCGCGTGTGCGGGTCGGCATCCCCGGCGGAGACTTCGCCGTCATGCCGTGCGTCGACCACGAGCTGGGCTTCGCCGGACTGAAGACCTTTGCGTGGCTGCCGGGTGGCACGCCGTTCCTGATCGTCCTGTTCTCGATCGAGGAGGGACGGCTCGTCGCGCTCGTCGAAGCGGATGTGCTTGGGCAACGGCGCACCGCGGCCGCCTCGGTGGTCGCGGCGATGAAGCTCGCCCGCCAGGGGTCGGCGACCCTCGGCGTGCTCGGCTGCGGCCGGCAAGCCGCCTCGCACGTTACGGCGATGCGCGCCGCCCTGCCTGCGCTCGAGCATGTGCTCGTCTACTGCCGGGACGAGGAACGGCTGCGCGCGTTCTCGGCCGACCACCGCTGCACCGCTGCCGAGTCGCCCGAGGAGGCCGCCGCCTGCGACATCGTCGTCACGGTCACCACCTCGCGCGAGCCGGTTCTCCGGGGCGAATGGTTGATCGACGGTGCGTTCGTCTGCGCCGTCGGAGCGAGTGAGCCCGATGCACGCGAGGTCGACGACGCGACGATCGAGCGAGCGGCGTTCGTCTGCTGTGACTCGCGCAAGCAGGCTCGGCATGAGTCGGGCGATCTGATCGCGCCCGTCGCGCGCGGTCTGCTCGAATGGAGTGACGTGCACGAGCTGCACGAGGTCGTCGCCGGCGATCTGGAAGGCCGATCTGCAGCAGACGACGTCGTCCTCTTCAAGTCGAACGGCATCGCCGCCTGGGATCTCGCCGCCGCGGCTCGGGTCATCGAGCTCGCCCGTGCCGCCGGGAAGGGGAGAGAAGTCTGATCAACCCGCAATGGAACCTGGTTCTGCCGGTGAACCAGGTTCACAGAACGCACCTGGTTCCGTGCCCCGCCCTTCTAGGGTCGAGCGCGCGCGGCGGCCACGTCGTCGCCGAGTGCGTGCACGACTTCGGGGCGGTCGAGCAGGCGCCTGATCTGCTCCGCCGAGCAGCGATTGGTGACGTAGTTGTCGTCGAGGATCTCGCGCAGTGGCCGTCCGCGCTGATGCTCGCGGATCACGTACTCGGCCACCCGATCCTCGCCGCGCGTGCGCGACGAGAGGAACGAGAACGCGCTCCGGATCGAATCGATCATCCCCACAGACGGGGCGAGTATAGACCGACTCAGCTCGATTCTCGGGGCCACTCGAGGTTGGCGTCCGGGATCGGATCGCCGTGGGGATCGTGTGTCGGGAAGCCGAGGGCACGGTCGATCCGCGCTTCGAGCTCCTCCGAGATCACGTGCTCGAGCCGGTCGGCCTCGTCGTGCACCGACTCGACGTCGAGGCCGAGGGTCCTCGCGAGATAGAGCTCGAGCAGACGATGGTGGCGGATCACCTCCAGCGCGACCCGTTCGCCGGAGTCGGTCAGCTGCGCGCCCCGATACCGCTCGTGCTCGAGCAGCTCGAGTGCGCCGAGCTTCTTGACCATCGCCGAGGCCGACGCGGGTGAGACCCCCTGATCCTTCGCGAGTGCGCCGATCGTCACGCGCCCGTTCTCGGCCTCGAGCTTGTACATGCTCTTCAGGTAGTCCTGGATCGACTCGGAGAGTCCGGCCCTGCTCATCGGGGGCAGGGTAACGTGGCCGCCGTGGCGATCCGCGTAGGTCATTCGGCCGACCCCGACGATGCGTTCATGGTGTGGGCGCTCGCGGCAGGGGCGGTCGACACGCGGGGGCTCGAGCTCGAGCCCGTCGCCTCGGACATCCAGTCGCTGAACGAGTGGGCGCTTCAGGGCAGGCTCGAGGTGACCGCAGTCTCGGCGGGCGCCTATCCCTCGATCGCAGACCGCTACGCCCTGCTCTCCCACGGCGCTTCGTTCGGCGAAAGCTACGGCCCGATCGTCGTCGCGCGGGAGCCGTTCTCCGTCGACGACCTACGCGGGCTCGACGAGATCGTCACGCCAGGCCCGTTGACGACGGCGACGCGCGTGCTGAGGCTCGCGCTCGGCGCCGACGTGCGCACCCGCGACCTGCCGTTCGACGAAGTGCTCACCGAGGTGACCTCCGGCCGGGCCGAGGCCGGCTTGCTCATCCACGAAGGCCAGCTCACCTACGCCGACCACGGCCTCGAGAAGGTGCTCGACCTCGGCGTCTGGTGGCAGGAGGCGTACGACCTGCCGCTTCCGCTCGGCGTCGTTGCCGCGCGGCGCGACCTCGACCGGCTCGGCGACGTGTCGGCGGTGCTCCGCGAGGCGATCGACGCGGGCCTCGCAAACCGGAGCGCGGCACTGGAGTACGCGATCGGCTTCGGCCGTGGAATCGACGCAGCGACCGCCGACGAGTTCGTCGCGATGTACGTCAACGATCTGACGCTCGACATGGGCGACCGCGGCCGGCGCGCGGTGTCGTTGTTGCTCGGCGTTTCGCCGGACTACGTCGCCGCGTGACGCGCGCGGTCATCCTCTCGGCCGTGCGCACGCCCGTGGGACGCTACGGCGGCGCACTCGCCGGCGTGCGACCAGACGACCTCGCGGCGATTGCGGTGCGCGCGGCGGTCGATCGGTCGGGCGTTCCGGAGGCTGAGATCGAAGACGTCTGGCTCGGGTGCGCGAACCAGGCGGGTGAGGACAACCGGAACGTCGCCCGCATGGCCGTGCTGCTGGCGGGGCTGCCGGAGTCGGTCGGCGGCGTCACCGTCAACCGGCTGTGCGCATCAGGGCTCGCGGCTGTCGTCGGTGCGTGCCATGCGGTGGTCGCAGGTGACGGCGAGCTCTTCGTCGCCGGCGGCGTCGAGTCGATGTCGCGGGCACCGCTCGTGACGGCGAAGCCCGAAACGCCGTTTCCGCGCGGCGACCGCACGCTGTACGACACGACCCTCGGGTGGCGGTTTCCGAACCCGAGACTTGCCGAGCGCGTGCCGCTCGAATCGATGGGCGAGACGGGTGAGAACGTCGCGGAGCGATGGGCCGTTTCGCGCGAGGATCAGGATGCATTCGCGTTGCGCTCCCAGCGCCGCTTCGAGTCGGCCGCGAACGCGGGCCGGTTCGACGACGAGCTCGTCCCCGTGAACGACCTCACGCGCGACGAGCATCCCCGGCCGGAGACGACAGAGGAGAGACTCGCGGCCCTGAAGCCGGTGTTTCGCGACGGCGGCTCCGTGACGGCCGGAAACTCGTCGGGCCTGAACGACGGCGCGGCGGCGGTCGTGATCGCATCGGCGGAGAAGGCGCGGGAGCTCGCGCTCGAGCCACTCGGGAGGTTCGTCGGCTCGGCCGTCGCGGGTGTCGACCCGCGGGTGATGGGAATCGGCCCGGTTCCGGCCGTCCGCAAGCTACTCGGGCGCACGGGGATCGATGCCGGCGAGCTCGACCTGGTGGAGTTGAACGAGGCGTTCGCGTCGCAGTCGCTCGCCGTTGTGCGCGAGCTTGGCCTCGACGAGGAGAAGGTAAACGTGAATGGCGGCGCAATCGCGCTCGGCCACCCGCTCGGGATGAGCGGCGCGCGCCTCGTCGTGACGCTGCTGCACGAGCTGCGCCGCCGAGGAGGCCGCTACGGCCTCGCGACGATGTGTGTCGGGGTCGGACAGGGTCAGGCGGCGCTCTTCGAGGCCGGCGCGTGACGCACGCCGAGCGGTACCTCGAGCTCGGGTTGCGGCTCGGAAAGCATGTCGACGGTCTGGTCGACGCCTACTATGGGCCGGCCGAGATCAAGGAGCGCGTCGACGCCGAGGAGCCGATCGACGCTGGCGTGCTCGCCGCCGACGGCGAGGTTCTCCTCGCCGAGGTGGGAGACGGCTGGCTCGGCGATCAGGTGCGAGGCTGCGCGACCTACGCTCACGTGCTCGCCGGCGACGACATCACCTACAGCGACGAGGTCGAGCGCTGCTACGGCGTCCGACCGTCGAGGACTCCCCAGGCCGTCTACGAAGCGGCGCACGCGGAGCTCGACGAGCTCCTCCCCGGCGACGGTGGGCTGAACGAGCGGCGAATCGCCTGGCGCCACCGACATCTCGTGCCGGCCGACGCGATCGTTGCCGTGCTCGAGGACCTGCTGCCGGTGCTCCGCTCGCGCACCGCGGAGCTGCTCGATCTCCCGGCCCGCGAGACGCTCCAGCTCGAGGCCGTCTCCGACGAGCCGTGGTGGGCGTTCAACTACTACCTCGGGAACCTGGCGAGCCGCGTCGTCCTGAATACCGACGTCCCGACGACGGGACATGACCTACTGCATCTCGTCGGCCATGAGGCCTACCCCGGCCATCACACCGAGCATGCGGTCAAAGAGCAGCTTCTGGTCTTCGAGCAGGGACGGATCGAAGAGAGCATCCAGCTCGTCCCGACGCCGCAGGCGGTGCTCAGCGAGGGAATCGCCGAGGCGGGCATCGACGTGGTGCTCGACGAGACCGGGAAGGAGGAGGCATATGCGATCCTGCGTCGCCACGGCGTCGAGCTCGTCGATCCGGAGCGCGGTGAGCGGATCGCGAGAGCCTCCGAGGCGCTCCGCGGAGTCGGCGTCGATGCAGCGCTGATGATCCACGAGGAGGGCGTGCCGGTCGAGGAGGTCGAGGCCTTCACCGAGAAGTGGACGCTCGTGACGCCGGAACAGGCGAAGCACAGTGTCCGGTTCGTCACCGATCCCACCTGGCGGGCCTATGTCGTCACCTACTCCGCGGGCCGCGATCTCTGCCGTTCCTACATCGACGGCGACCCGGCACGATTCCGGACGCTGCTCACATCGCACGTGCGCGTCGGCGACCTGCTGAAAGCGCGGTAGATTCCCGCCATGGCGGTCGCGACCGAGCGGGACTACGGCCTCTTCATCGACGGCGCGGCCGCCGAGCCCTCGTCCGGAGAGCTCCGCGACATACGGGAGCCTGCGACCGGTGAGCTGCTCGCCCGGGCCGCGATGGCCGGCGAGCCCGACGTCGACCGGGCCGTCGCCGCCGCGCGCGCCGCCCTCGACGGCGCCTGGGGCAAGACGCCCGGCACCGAGCGCTCACGCCTGCTCCATGCTCTCGCGGACGCGGTCATCGCGAACCGCAAGGAGCTCGCCGACCTCGAGAGCCGCAACGTCGGCAAGGCCATCTCGTCGGTCAAGGCGGAGCTCGCAGGCGCGGCCGAGAACTTCCGTTTCTTCGCGTCGGCGATCGCATCGATCGCCGGCCGCTCGAACCCCATCGGTAGCTCGCTGCTCTTCTACTCGCAGAAAGAGCCCGTCGGCGTCGCGGCGCAGATCGTGCCGTGGAACTACCCGCTGCTGATGGCGACCTGGAAGCTCGCACCCGCTCTCGCCGCGGGCTGTCCGGTCGTCCTGAAGCCCGACCCGCAGACGCCGCTCTCGGTGCTGCGCCTCGCCGAGCTCGCCACGGAGGTCGGCTTCCCGGCCGGGACGATCAACATCGTTCCCGGTGACGGCCCGACGACGGGTGCCTATCTCGTCGCTCACCCTGGTGTCGACAAGGTTGCGTTCACCGGCTCCACGAAGACCGGCAGCGAGATCATGCGCCTCTGCTCGGACCCGATCAAGCGGTTGACGCTCGAGCTCGGAGGCAAGAGCCCGAACCTTCTCTTTGCGGACGCGAACCTCGCCGACGCCGTCCCCGCCAGTGTCTGGGCGATCTATGCCTCGGCGGGCCAGTCGTGCGAAGCGCGCTCGCGCCTGCTCGTCGAGTCGTCGATCTACGACGACGTCGTCGCGCAGGTGACCAAGCTTGCAGGGCGGGTGAAGGTCGGCGACCCGCTCGACTCCGAGACCCAGATGGGCTCGCTGATCTCGACGTCGCACCGAGACAAGGTTCACGGCTTCGTCGAAGGCGCGCGCGAGCAAGGTGCAGATGTCACGGCGGGCGGCGTGATCGGTGCCGGGCGGGGTGCGTTCTACCCGCCGACCGTGATCGCGAACGCCGGCAATGCCCTACGCGCCGCGCAGGAGGAGATCTTCGGCCCGGTCGTCACCGTCATCCCCTTCGAGGACGAGAACGACGCGGTCACGATCGCGAACGACGTCAAGTACGGCCTGATGGCGACGGTGTGGACTGGCGACCCCGGCCGCGGGCACCGCATCGCGTCCAGGATCAAGTCGGGAACGGTCGGGATCAACATGCCGTACACCGCCTTCCCGGGCATCCCGTTCGGCGGCTACAAGCAGTCGGGGTTCGGACGCGAGCTCGGCGTCGAGACGCTCGACCTCTACCTCGAGACGAAGTCGGTCGTCACCTACACCGGCACACGACCGACGAATCCCTTCGGGCTGTAGTCGTGCACTACCGCTGGGCCGTCCTCGCCGCCGGGACGGCGGCGCAGACGGCCTACTCGGCGATCTGGTTCTCCGTCGCGGTGATGGCGCCGTCGCTGCGGGCGCGCGATCACCTGTCGCTGACCCAGACCGGGTTCCTGATCTCGAGCTCTCTCGTCGGCTCGCTCGTATCGCTGATCGGCTGGGGAATCGTCACCGACAGGATCGGCGAGCGGCTGGTGCTCGTCGTCGGCCTGTCGCTCGGTGGAGCCGCGCTCATCGCGGCGGGCCAGGTGCGTGGCTTCTGGGCGCTCGCCGGGCTGATCGCGTTCGCCGGCGCCGCAGGGGCGAGCGTCCAGTCGGCGAGCGGTCGCGCTGTCACGCACTGGTTCGCGCCCACACAGCGCGGGCTCGCGCTCGCGATCAGGCAGACGGCGGTTCCCGCGAGCGGGTTCGCGACCTCGCTGGCCCTCCCCGCGATCGTGCATGCGGGTGGCGTTCGGTGGGGCTTCATGACGATCGGGATCGCCTCGCTCGCCGGTGCGGTCGTGGGCGGGGCCGTTCTGCGAGAGGGACCGCTGCGCGACGCCCCGGCCGGGACGCCGCTCGGACGCGCGCCGATCCGCGACCGGCGGATCTGGCAGCTCTCACTCGGGAGCGCGCTCCTGATCGCGCCGCAACTGTGCGTGACGGGATTCACCGTGCTGTACCTGCACGAGCGCCGCGGGATGTCGGCCGGCGGCGCGGCGGTCGTGCTCGCGGCGATGCAGGCGCTCGCGGTCGGCGGCCGGATCGCCGCCGGCCGATGGTCGGACCTGCGGGCATCGAGGCTCGCCCCGCTGCGGGCGATCGCGCTCGCCGCCGCCGCCTTCGTCGCGCTGACGGCGGCCTTGCTCGAGGCGCCGCTCGTCGTGCTCGTACCCGTGCTCGTGGTCGCCGGCGTGATCTCGATGAGCTGGAACAGCCTGTCGTTCGCGGCTGCGGTCGAGCTGGCCGGCTACGGGCGGAGCGGCTCTGCGATCGGGCTCCAGCAAACGCTCCTGAACGGCCCGGGCGCCCTGTATCCAGGCCTCTTCGGCGCGCTCGTCGCCGCGTCGTCGTGGCAGGTCGGGTTCGCGGCGATCGCCGCCCTTCCGCTCCTCGGCTGGCGCGTGCTGCGAGCATTGCCGTCATGAGCCGTGTGCTCGACCGCCTCGACGAGATCTACGCGATCGCGCAGCACCGCGCGGGTTACTCGTCGGAAGAGGACGCGGCGCACGAGCTCGCCGCGGCGTGGCTCTCCGAGGCGGGCCTCGACGTCTCGCGCGACGACGCCGGGAACCTCTTCGGCAAGCGCGGGTCTGGTCGCGTGTGGGCGGGGTCGCATCTCGACAGCGTCCCGACCGCCGGCCGGTTCGACGGGGCCCTGGGAGTCGTCGCGGCGATCGAGGCAGCCGCGAGGCTCCCCGACGCGGAGGTCGGAGTCGTCGCGTTTCGCGCGGAGGAGACCGGTCCGATGGGCAGCAAACAGCTCGCCGAGTTGCCGGACGCCTATCTGGAGCTGCACATCGAACAGGGCCCCGTGCTCGCTTCGCTCGGCGCGCCGCTGGGAGTCGTGACGGCGATCGCGGGCCAAGCCCGCGGCCTGAGGGTCTTCGAGGGCCGCGCGGATCACGCAGGGACGACCCCGATGGACGCGCGGGCAGACGCGCTCGTCGAGGCAGCACGGTTCATCCTGCATGTGCGCGAGTGCGCTCGGGAAGGGACGGTCGCGACGGTCGGTGCGATCCACGCGGAACCGAACGCGACGAATGTCGTGCCGGAGCGGGTGACCGTTTCGATCGACGCGCGGTCTGCGGATGCCGAGCTGCTCGACGCGCTCATCCGCGCGATCGGGTTCGAGCCGCAGTGGCGGCTCGACCCGGTGGCGATGAGCGATGCCTTCGCGCGAATCCTTCCCGACGCGCCCAGGCTCGTCTCGGGGGCGGGGCACGACGCGATGTTCGTCGCCGCCGCCGGCGTGCCGACGGCGATGCTCTTCGTGCGGAGCCTGAACGGCGGCATCAGCCACAGCCCCGACGAGCTCTCGGGTGCCGGCGACATCGCACTCGGGATCGATGCGCTCACGGCGACGCTCGCCCGCCTCTCATGATCGAACGGGAGGTGATGACCTGGGACGAGCTCGGCCGGGGGGCGCGGGAGCTCGCAGGGGCCGTCGTCGGCGACGGTTACCGACCCGACATGATCCTCGGCATCGCGCGCGGCGGCCTGCTCGTGGCGGGAGCTCTCGGCTATGCGCTCGGCGTGAAGAACACCTTCACGATGAACGTCGAGTTCTACACCGGCATCGACGAGCGGCTGGAGCTGCCCATGATCCTGCCGCCCGTCCCCGACCTCGTCGATTTTCACGCGACGCGCGTCCTCATCGCCGACGATGTGGCCGACACGGGCGCGACGCTCCGGCTCGTGCAGGAGTTCTGCGCGGGCAAGGTGGCCGAGGTGCGCTGCGCCGTCCTCTACGAGAAGCCGCGCTCGGCCGTCCGGTGCGAGTACGTCTGGCGCCGCACGGATCGGTGGATCACCTTTCCCTGGAGCGCGGAAGAGCCCGTTCTGCAGGCTCGTTTCGAACCGAAGTAGAGATGGGACCGGCAACGTTCGCCGGGTCCCAGACCGCGATCACGCTGCGCCAGAGTCCACCCTCGTCGTTGTCAAGGCTGAAAGCCTTGCCCGCGGACGATGACGGCCCCTGGCTCGGTGCTCGCGATTCAGGAACCGGGCAACGCTACCGGCCACACCACTAGGCACCCGCCGCAGGGTGGGATATCGTCGCCTTCACCCCCCGGGACCCACCGGTTTTTCCTTCAGGAGGAGAGGAGCACATTGCAAAAGAGGAAGCTCGCGCTCGCCGCGATCGCCTTGGCGATCGCGGCCGCGGCCGCGATGCTCGCCGTCGGCACGTCTGCCGGTTCGGCGAAATCGAGCGGCACGTTCAAGGCGGCCTGGATCTATGTCGGCCCGCACAACGACGGAGGCTGGTCACAGGCGCACGACCAGGGGCGGCTGTACGTGTCGAGCCATCTCGGCTCGAAGGTGCAGACGACCTACAAGGAAAACGTCCCCGAGGGACCGCAGGTCGCTCAGGTGATCGATCAGCTCATCCGCGACGGGAACAAGATCATCTTCGCGACCTCGTTCGGCTACCAGAACGCCATGGTGGCGGCGGCGAAGAAGAACCCGGATGTGAAGTTCGAGATGGCGACCGGGTATCTCTCGTCCAAGAACATGGCGGACTACTACGGCGCAGGTGAGGACGCGATCTACCTGTCCGGCATTGCTGCCGGCGCCGCGACGAAGAGCGGCACGGTGGGCTACGTCGTCCCGTTCGCCATCCCCGAGGTGATCAGGCACACGAACGCCTTCACGCTCGGCGTGCAGAAGGCCCACCCGGGGGCGAAGGTGAAGATCATCTGGACGAACTCCTGGTTCGCACCGGACAAGGAGAAGAAGGCAGCCGAGAACCTGCACTCCGCCGGTGCCGATGTGATCGGTCAGAACGTGGACAGCCCATCGGCGGGCCAGTACGCCGAGTCGGCGGGCGTGCCTTGGGTCGGCTACGACTCGAACGCGCAGAAGTTCGCCAAGAACTCGTGGCTCACGGCAGCCGTCTACAACTGGGGCCTGTACTACGCCAAGCGCGTGAGCGCTGCGATGAACGGGACCTGGAAGACGGGCAGCTATTACGGCAGCATCAAGGACGGCTTCACGCTGCTCGCGCCGTTCGGCAAGAACGTCTCTGCCGCGACCAGGAAGCTGATCGCGGAGCAGAAGGCGCGCATCGTGAGTGGGAAGTGGAACGAGTTCAGCGGCCCGGTCTATGACCAGAGCGGGAAGCTGCGTATCAAGCCCGGACACCGCGCGTCGATCGCGGATCTGATGTCGATGAACTATCTCGTCAAGGGTGTCATCGGGAGCCCGAAGGGCTGACCTTCGGCGCGGGGGGGGGGGGCCGGGCGGGGCGCCCCCCCCCCCGTGAATCCCCCCCCCCCCCCCCCCCCCCCCTAACAAATAGCCGCCCCCCCCCGGGGTGGGCCCCCGCCGGGGGGGGAGGGGGGGCGGGGGGGGG
>JBBSEJ010000066.1:0-14514 GCA_038239825.1 Gaiellales bacterium | reverse complement strand
GGCGCCGGGCTGCGTCCTCGGTCGCCCCGATAGAACACCGCTATCGGGGCTCCCTGCGTCCTTGCCCGGCTTGCTTTTCGCTCGCCAGGATCACCACGGAACTTCCGGAACGGAGCACTAGCCTTGGCGTTCAGGCAGGATTCGAACGATCAGGCGCCGATGCAGCAGACGGCGCTCGACCTGACGGGTGACGAGCTACTCGTCGTCCAGGACCTGAAGAAGCATTTCCCCGTCACGCGAGGGATCGTGTTCCAGAAGGAGGTCGCCTCGGTGAAGGCGGTCGACGGCGTCTCGTTCGCGCTGCACGAGGGTGAGACGCTCGGAGTCGTCGGTGAGTCGGGCTGCGGCAAGTCGACGATGGCTCGCTGTGTCATGAAGCTCCTCGAGCCGACGAGCGGCTCGATCAACTTCCGGGGCCACGACATCTCCCGTCTTTCCCGCGCCGAGATGCGGCCGTTCCGTCGCGAGATGATGATGATCTTCCAGGACCCGTACGCATCGCTCAACCCGCGCAAGCGCGTCGGCTTCATCGTCGCCGAGGCCCTGCAGGTGCACAAACTCGGTACAGAGGCGGAGATCAAGCGTCGGGTGCAGGAGCTGCTCGAGGTCGTCGGACTGAACCCCGAGCACTACAACCGCTTCCCCCACGAGTTCTCCGGCGGCCAGCGCCAGCGCATCGGCGTCGCACGCGCGCTTGCCGTCAACCCGAAGCTGATCGTCTGCGACGAGCCGGTCTCGGCGCTCGACGTGTCCGTTCAGGCGCAGATCCTGAACCTTCTCAAGGATCTCCAGCGTGACTTCGGCCTGACCTACGTGTTCATCGCTCACGACCTCAACGTCGTGCGGCACATCTCCGATCGCGTGATGGTCATGTACCTCGGGCAGGTCTCCGAGACGGCGACGCGGCAGGACCTCTACGCGCACCCGATGCATCCATACACGGGCGCGCTGCTCTCGGCCGTGCCGGTCCCCGACCCCAGCGTGGGGCGGAACCGCAAACGGATCGTCCTCGAGGGCGACGTTCCGAGCCCCATCAATCCGCCGAGCGCCTGCCGTTTCCATCCGCGGTGCCCACGCTTCGTCGAGGGGCACTGCGACGTCGAGGAGCCCGCGCTGATTCCGCGCGGCACGTCGTCGTCGCACGTGACCAAATGCCACTACCCGCTCGAGCGCTGGCCGATGTCCGAGGAAGAGATGCGTATCCCCGGCTCGGCGACTGCCGTCTCGGCGCCCGCCGAGACGGTCTAGCTAGTGCACCGTTCCGAAAGTCTCGGGCGCCCTGGCGGCTGCAGAGCGGCAGTTGATGGGCAAGCGCCGGGCTGCGTCCTCGGTCGCCCCGATAGAACACCGCTATCGGGGCTCCCTGCGTCCTTGCCCGGCTTGCTCTTCGCTCGCCAGGATCACCACGGAGCTTCCGGAACGGAGCACTAGTGCTCGCGGCGGCTCGCCGCTTCGGCACGCTCTTCGCGGCTCTCGCCGGCGGCACCGCAGTGGTCGCGCTCGCGCTCGGGCTGGCGATCGGTGCCGGTGTCGGTCGCTCGCTGTCGGTCGGCTGGTACATCATCGGCTCGACGCTCCTCATCAGCGGCTTCTTCATCGGCAACCGCGGCCCGTCGCGCCCCCAGGGCGAAGGTTGGAGCCCATTCTCGCTGCAACGCTGGACGCGGTGGGCCACGCCCGACGAGCAGCGCGAGGCGATCTCGCTCTCGGCGGTGCTCGTGATCCTCGGCTTCATCATCATCGCGATGGGCGTCGTCGCCGACACCCGCTATTCGCTTCACTGACGCGGTGTTATCTGGAACTCGAACTAACAGGCAGTCCCATGGTTCGTCAGCAATGATGGATGACCGCAGATTCGCAAACGTGCGAGCGCGCACGGGAGTGGGCGTCGCTCCGCGCCGACGCTGAGCTCTCGGAGCTCGAGTCGGCGCTCCTCGATGTGCACCTCGGCCGCTGTCTCCCGTGCCGCAGTTTCGCGGGGGGCGCCGAGGAGGTAGCGGCCGCATTGCGTGCGGCCCGCCTCGAACGGCCCGCGCCGGTCGCGCTCGTCCTGCCGCGGCGGCCCGCCATGCAGGCCCTCGAGGCCCTGATTGCGACGACGCTCATCACCGCCGGCGCGGCGGCCGCCGCCGTCATCGGGTTCGATCGGCCCGCCCCTGCGCCCCGGGCCGCTCCGGTTGCGATCCTCGCCGCTGGGGACGCGCCCGATGTGCTCCGCGAGCTGCGGCGTGCGATGCTCGTCACGCCGGGTCGGTCGGTACCGCGTAACAGAAGTCTGCCGGACGAGTCGGCATACCTACCATGATGGCGTCCTCGATCAGCTCGTACGTCTGAAGCCTCGACCACGCCGACCGTGTGTCGGCAGGCCTGAAGCGATCCGAGCTCCGTCGAGCCCGCGGACTCGAACCGCAGTCCGGTAGGCTGCGGCTGCCCAACCCGGCGCGCATCCTGCGCGCACTGCGGAGGCATCGCCCCGATCCTACGCCCCTTCAGGAGCTGTAACACGTGTCAGCAAGAGAGATCGACCGGAACGGCAGCAAGAACCACGGCGACGAGGCGTCCACCGGCAAGCTGCTCGAGATCAAGGGCGTCGTCGTTGACGCGGTCTTCCCGGGAAGGCTGCCGGACATCTATTCGGCGCTGCGCATCGAGCGCCCCGACGGCACCCACCTGATCGCGGAGGTGCAGCAGCATCTCGGTGACGATCGCGTTCGCGCGGTCGCGATGGACGCGACGGACGGAATCGCACGGGGCACCGCTGTCGTCGACACGGGAGCGCCCATCTCGGTGCCGGTCGGCGATGTGACACTCGGTCGGGTCTGGAACGTCCTCGGCGAGCCGGTCGACGACAAGCCCGCACCGCCCGCCGGCACGGAGCGCTGGTCGATCCACCGCGATCCGCCCGCGTTCGACGAGCTCGTGCCGAAAGTCGAGATCTTCGAGACCGGCATCAAGGTGATCGACCTGATCGCACCGTATGTTCGCGGCGGCAAGATCGGTCTCTTCGGGGGCGCGGGCGTCGGTAAGACCGTGCTGATCCAGGAGCTGATCCACAACATCGCCCGTCAGCACGCGGGCGTATCGGTCTTCTCGGGGGTGGGCGAGCGAACGCGTGAGGGCAACGACCTCCTGCTCGAGATGGAGGAATCGGGCGTGCTGGACAAGGTCGCTCTCTGCTACGGCCAGATGAACGAGCCGCCCGGTGCGCGGCTCCGCGTCGGCCTGTCCGGGCTGACGATGGCGGAGTACTTCCGCGACCAGGGCCAGGACGTCCTGCTCTTCATCGACAACATCTTCCGGTTCGTGCAAGCCGGCTCCGAGGTCTCGGCGCTGCTCGGCCGGATGCCGAGCGCCGTCGGCTACCAGCCGACACTCGCCACCGAGATGGGGCAGCTTCAGGAGCGCATCACCTCGACGAACAAGGGCGCCGTCACCTCGGTGCAGGCGATCTACGTGCCGGCCGACGACCTGACCGACCCTGCTCCCGCGCAGACCTTTGCCCATCTCGATGCGACCACCACGCTCTCGCGGGCGATCGTCGAGCAGGGGATCTACCCGGCCGTCGACCCGCTGGATTCGACCTCGCGGGCTCTTCAGCCCGGCATCGTCTCGGACGAGCACTATGCGACCGCGACGGAGGTGCAGGAGGTGCTGCAGCGCTACAAGGACCTCCAGGACATCATCGCGATCCTCGGCATCGAGGAGCTCTCGGACGAAGACCGCCTTACGGTGTCGCGCGCGCGGAAGATCCAGCGCTTCCTCTCGCAGCCGAACTTCGTTGCCGAGCAATTCACCGGCACCCCTGGCCAGTACGTGAAGCTCGAGGACACGATTCGTGGCTTCCAGGAGATCCTCGCCGGCCAGCACGACGAGCTGCCCGAGCAGGCCTTCTACATGGTCGGCCCGATCGAGGGCGCCGTCGAGCGCGCACAGCAGATGTCCGGCGCCCCGAGCTAGCCGTTGCCCGACCGTAAGCCTTTCTCGGTCTCGCTGGTGACGCCCGACGGCGCCGCGTTCGAGGGCGACGCCGAGATGATCGTCGTTCCGGGCGCCGCCGGTGAGATCGGGGTGCTCGCACGGCACGCGCCGCTGATCGCGACGTTGCAAGCCGGGTCGACGCGCGTTCATCAGCCGGGAGGAGATGTGTTGACGTTCGCGACGGGGCCAGGGTTCTTCCAGGTGCTGGAGGATCGGGCGATCGCGCTCGTCGACGACGCCGTCGACGCGCAGAAGATCGACGACGCGCGTGCGCGGGCGCAACTCGAGACGGCGCAGGCCGAGCTCGAGGCGATCGAGACCGGCGAGTCGACCGCTGACCGATGGCAGGTGGAGCAGCGGGTGCGGCACGCCGAGAACCAGCTAGCCGTCTCCGGCCGCTCGTAAGCCCGGGCCGCCGCGCCCGGCGGAACGATGGCTAGAATGCGGCTTCCCGGAGAGCTTTGAACGGCAGCTTGGCGACCGGGTCATCAAACGCCTAAAGAGCCCGCGCGAGCGCCGCTCCGCACGCTCTTCGGGCACGTCCGGAGGTTGAGATGGGGCGCGACGTCGCAGACGAGATCAGGAGGCTTGCGGAGGAGCGGATCCTCGTGCTCGACGGCGCCTGGGGCGTGCTGCTGCAGAGCCGTGGGCTTTCCGAGGCCGACTTTCGGGGCGAGCGCTTCGCACGACACACGCGTGACGTGAAGAACGATCCCGATCTGCTGAACCTGACGCAGCCCGAGATCGTGCGCGAGGTGCATGAGGCGTACTTCGCGGCCGGCGCCGACATCGCGACGACGAACACGTTCACCGCCACCTCGATCGGGCAGGCGGATTACGGCCTCGAGGACGCGTGCTACGAGATGAACGTCGCCGGCGCCCAGCTTGCCCGCGAGGTCGCGGGCGACCGTTTCGTCGCGGGCTCCGTCGGCCCGTTGAACATCGCGCTGTCCCTTTCACCGCGGGTCGACGATCCCGGATTCCGCACGCACACGTTCGACGAGGTGAAAGCGTCCTATGCCGAGCAGATCCGCGGCCTCGCGAACGGCGGAGTCGACCTGTTGCTGATCGAGACGATCTTCGACACGCTGAACGCGAAGGCTGCGATCCTCGCAGCGCGCGAAACCGCGCCTGACCTGCCGCTGTGGATCAGCGTCACGATCGTCGACCTCTCCGGCCGCACCTTGACGGGGCAGACGACCGAGGCGTTCTGGACCTCGATCGAGCACTCGGAGCCGTTGATCGTCGGCGTCAACTGCTCGCTCGGAGCGAAGGAGATGCGCCCCTATGTCGCCGACCTGGCGCGGATCGCGCCGTGCCTCGTGTCGTGTCATCCGAACGCCGGCCTGCCAAACGCATTCGGGGGCTACGACGAGACACCCGACGTGACGTCGGCACTCCTGCGCGAGTTCGCGGTCGACGGCTTCCTGAACGTCGTCGGCTCGTGCTGTGGCTCTCATCCCGAGCACACGAAGGCGATCGTCGAGGCCGTGCGCGGCCTGGAGCCGCGGCGTGTTCCGACGCCGCGGCGGTTGCCGCGCTTCAGCGGCCTCGAGACGTTCGAGATCGGTGACGACACCGGCTTCGTGATGATCGGCGAGCGCACGAACGTCACAGGCTCCGCGCGCTTCCGGCGGCTGGTCGAGGGAGGGGATTTCTCGTCGGCGATCGCGGTCGCGCTCGAGCAAGTACGAGGCGGGGCGAACATCCTCGATGTGAACATGGACGCCGACCTGCTCGAGGGTGAGGATGCCATGCGCACGTTTCTGAACGTCGTCGCGACCGAGCCCGAGGTGGCGCGGTTGCCCGTGATGGTCGACAGCTCGAAGTGGACGGTTCTCGAAGCGGGGCTCCAATCCCTCCAGGGCAAGGGCATCGTCAACTCGATCTCGCTGAAGGAGGGCGAGGCCGAGTTCCTCCAGCACGCCCGAACGGCCCGCGACTACGGCGCCGGCGTGATCGTCATGGCGTTCGACGAGCAGGGTCAGGCCACGAGCCCCGAGCGACGCGTCGAGATCTGCGGGCGGGCGTACGACCTCCTCGTCGGCGAGGTCGGATTCCCGCCGGAGGACATCATCTTCGACCCGAATGTGCTCGCCGTCGCCACGGGCATCGAGGAGCACGACGACTACGCCCGTGCGTTCATCGAGAGCTTGCCGCTGATCAAGCAACGCTGCCCCGGCGTGCACACCTCGGGCGGCATCTCGAATCTCAGCTTCTCGTTTCGCGGCAACGACGTCGTGCGCGAGGCGATGCACGCGGCGTTCCTCTACCACGCGATTCGGGCCGGGCTCGACATGGGGATCGTCAACGCGGGCCAGCTTGCGGTGTACGAGGACATCGAGCCCGAGCTGAAGGAGCGCGTCGAGGACGTGCTCTTCAATCGCCGGCCCGATGCGACCGAGCGCCTGGTCGAGCTGGCCGAGAACGTCCGCGGCGCTGGCACCACGCGCGAGCTCGACCTCGGCTGGCGGGAGGCACCGGTCGGAAAGCGGCTCGAGCACGCGCTCGTTCGCGGGCTCGTCGAGTATGTCGAGGCAGATACTGAGGAGGCGCGGCAGCAGGCCACCCGGCCGCTCGAGGTGATCGAGGGACCGCTGATGGACGGCATGCGAGTCGTCGGTGATCTCTTCGGATCGGGAAAGATGTTCCTGCCGCAGGTCGTCAAGTCGGCGCGAGTGATGAAGCGCGCAGTTGCCTACTTGCAGCCGTACATGGAGGCGGAGAAGGACGGCTCGCACGGCGCGCAGGGCAAGGTGCTGCTCGCGACGGTCAAGGGTGACGTGCACGACATCGGGAAGAACATCGTCGGCGTCGTCCTCGGCTGCAACGACTACGACGTGATCGACCTCGGCGTGATGGTCGCACCCGAGACCATCCTCGATACGGCGGAGCGGGAACAGGTCGACATCGTTGGGCTGTCGGGTCTCATCACGCCCTCGCTCGACCAGATGGTCGACGTCGCACGCGAGATGAAGAGACGACGGATCGAGCTTCCGCTCATGATCGGAGGTGCGACGACGTCGCGTCAGCACACGGCGGTGAAGATCGCGCCGGAGTACGAGAACGAGACGGTTCACGTTCTCGATGCGAGCAGGGTCGTCGACGTCGTCTCCGCGCTCCTTGACCCGAAACGGCGTCTTGCGCTCGATCTCGACAACCGCGAGCTGCAGGAGCGCCTTCGGATCCAGCATGCCGAGAAGGTTCGCAAGCCGCTCCTGTCACTCGAGCGCGCCCGAGCGAACCATGCGCTGACGCGGTTCGACGACTTGCCGGTGCCCCTCTTCATCGGGCCACGCGAGGTGACACCTGCGCTCGACGAGATCGCGCCGTACATCGACTGGCAATTCTTTTTCCACGCCTGGGACCTCAAGGGTAAGTTTCCGGCGATTCTCGAGAACTCTGCTGCCCGCGAGCTGTACGACGACGCTCAGGCGACGCTCGCCGGGATCATCGCCGACGGCACGATGCAGGCACGCGGCATCCGGGGTTACTGGCCGGCTCATTCCGACGGCGACGACATCGTCGTCGGCGACACCCGCTTCAATCTTCTGCGCCAGCAAGCCGACCACGGCGACGAGCGCCCGAATCGCTCGCTCGCCGACTACGTCGCGCCCGCTTCGGATCACGTCGGGGCGTTCGCCGTCGCGATCCACGGAGCGGATGAGCTCTCGGCACGATACGCGGCCGAGCTCGACGACTACACGTCCATCATCGTGAAGGCACTTGCCGACCGTCTTGCCGAGGCGTTCGCCGAGTGGCTCCATCTGTGCTCCCGGCGCGAGTGGTATGCGCCCGAGGAGAAGCTCGGGCCGGACGAACTCGTGCGGGAGGCGTTTCGCGGCATCCGGCCCGCCTTCGGCTATCCGGCGTGCCCGGACCACACCGAGAAGCGAAAGCTCTTCGATCTCCTCGGCGCCGAGCGGCTCGGGCTCGGGCTGACCGAGAGCTTCGCAATGACCCCGGCGGCAGCGGTGAGCGGCATCTATCTCGCGCACCCGCAGGCGAGATACTTCGCCGTCGGCCGGATCGGCCGCGACCAGCTCGAGGACTATGCGCGCCGCAAGGAGATGCCGGTGGACGAGCTCGAGCGCTGGCTCTCACCCAACCTCGGCTGACCGTCTCCGCATCTCGGACAAGGCGTCCAGCCCGTCGGGTACCCTGCCACGTGCGCAGGCGCCTTCAGGGGCGCCCCACTCGTTTTATGCGGACGACACTGAAGAGAGGCATCGGACGCAGCTCCGTCGCGAATGGGAACGGCAGTGCCGTTTTCCCGCCGGGGGCGATCAGTGCGGTCACGCGTTACCGGCAACCACCGCCCCCGCCGAAGACCGGCCTCGGCCTGCTCGGGCGCATTTTGCTCCTGACGTTCCTCGCGGTCACCTCGCTCGCAGTCGGCCTGGCCGGTGGGGCGTATCTCTACTTCCAACAGTCCGTTGCTGCGGTTCGACCGCACACCGTCGGGGTCAAGAAGGCGGCGGCAGCCCTCGACGTCCCGGTCGCGCACCACGCCGCGATCGCGCTCGTGATCGGCTACGACCACCGCGCGGGGATCGAGTCGAGTCATCCGTCGCTCTCCGACACGCTGATGTTGATTCGCGCCGACCCCGCGACCAAGTCGATCTCCCTCCTGTCGTTCCCCCGCGATCTCGACGTGCCGATCTACTGCGGCTCCTCACCGTCCGACAAGGTGGGCCACGTCGTCACCACCGACCGGATCAACTCGGCCTACTCTCGCTGCAATGCGAAGGGAACGGTCCTGACGATCCGGCATCTGACCGGTCTCCCGATCAACTACCTGATCACGGTCAACTTCCATGGTTTCAAGGAAGTGGTCGACAAGCTCGGTGGCGTGTGGATGGACGTCGACCGTCGCTACTACAACAAGAACACCGGATCGTATCTCGACAACTTCGCGAACATCAATCTCCAGCCCGGCTACCAGCGACTCACGGGACAGCAGGCGCTCGACTTCGTCCGGTTCCGGCACACCGATTCCGATCTCTACCGGCTCGCACGCCAGCAGGAGTTCGTGCGGGCGTTCCGCGAACAGGTCGCCCACAGCTTCTCGTTCGAGAAGCTGCCGAGCCTCGTCAGCACGATCACGAAGAACATCGAGGTCGGTGAGGGCGGCCACACCCTCGGGGGCAACCAGGTGATCTCGTACGCGCTCTTCGCTCAGTCGATTCCCGGCGGCCATCTCTTCCAGGACAAGATCGAGAACGTGCAGTGCTCGCTCGGCTGTCAGGCCGCGACGTCCGACGTGCAGCAGGCCGTGAGCGCGTTCCAGAACCCGGACGTCGCCTCGTCGAAGGTTGCGAACACGGTCGCGCTCGGGCGCAAGGTGAAGGAGAAGGCGCCCTCTCCGGCCTCGACCACGGTCACGGTGCTGAACGGCAGCGGCGTCGCCGGAGCGGCCGCGAACGCCGCGTACCTCTTGCACGAGCGTGGCTACACGACCGTGATACCTCCGAACGGTGCGCAAGCGGATACCCCGGTGCAGAACTACTTCCACTCGGTCATCTACTACGACCCCGGGCAGCGGCGTTCGAAGGCTGCGGCGACGGTGCTCCAGAACCTCATGCAGCCGGCCGACGTCAGGCCACTGCCGTCGCGCGCGGCCAAGCTGCGGGCGCTCGATCCTGGCTCGATGCTGCTCGTTGCGCTCGGTTCCGCGTTCCACGGCACGATCCAGCCCTTGCCGCAGACGAAGGTGCCGCAGCACGTGGCCGCGGTCGTCCGCGCCGACGCCGGCCCCGGCAAGGAACTGCTCGCCGGCGTGCAGCGGAAGGTGAAGTTCCCGCTCTACGTGCCGACGATCCTCGAGCGAAACTCGTCACCGGATACCGCTCCGGGCGATCGAGCCGAGCGAAGCTACTGGATCGACGGCCGCGGCAAGCACAAGGCGGTCCGGCTGGTCTTCCGCTTCGGGTTCGGCAGCCCGGAGTACTGGGGCATCCAGGAGACGAACTGGGACGGAGCTCCGACGCTCGGGAACAAGAGCTTCCGGCATGATCTCGGCGGCCGCGAGTTCGACCTGCACTACACGGGCTCGCACCTCCACATGGTGGTGCTGCACGCCCACGGTGCAACCTACTGGGTCGTCAATACGTTGCTCGACTCCCTTTCCAACGAGACCATGCTCGCGATCGCCAAGGGTCTCAAACCGCTAACAAGCGTTCGTTAGTCTCCGGCGCGCGATGAGCAAGGTTGGGATCTTCGGAGCTGGCTGGGTAGGCCTCGTCACGGGCGCCTGCTTCGCCGAGCTCGGCCACGAGGTCGTGATCCGCGACGTGGTGCCCGAGAAGATCACCGCGTTGAAGCACGGCGAGGTGCCGTTCCACGAGGAGAGCATTCCCGAGCTGCTCGCGCGGAACGCGGAGCGCCTGACGTACACCCTCGCGGCCGGGGACGTCGCGGACTGCGCGTTCCTCTTCGTCTGCGTCGACACACCGCCCACCTACTCCGGGGACGCCGATCTGTCGCGCGTCTGGACGGTCGTCGACGAGCTGCCGGAGCTCGTTGGGCGGCCGATCCTCGTGATGAAGTCGACGGTGCCGGTGGGGACCGGCGAGAAGGTGCGCGCCGGGCTCGACGAGCGCGGCCTCGAGCACGTCGGGTACGTCTCGAATCCCGAGTTTCTCGCAGAGGGTCGCGCGGTCCGAGACTTCATGAATCCCGACCGGATCGCGATCGGCGCCTTCGACGACCGGCACGGCGATGCGGTCGCGCAGCTCTACGCGTCGCTCGAGGCGACCGTCGTCCGGTCCGACGTGAACTCGGCCGAGATGATCAAGCTGGCGGCGAACGCGTTCCTGATGACGCGCATCTCGTTCATCAACGAGATCGCGAACGTCTGCGAGGCAACGGGCGCCGACGTCGTCAAGGTGGCCGAGGGAATCGGGCTCGACCACCGGCTCGGCCCGCATTTCCTGAACGCGGGCATCGGCTACGGCGGTTCGTGCTTCCCCAAGGACTCCCTCGCGCTGAAGCAGCTCGCCTCCAACTCCGGGTATCACTTCCAGCTCCTGTCCGCGGTCATCGAGGTCAACGAGCTGCAGAAGCGCCGGGTGATCGGCAAGCTCAAGCGTCACCTCGGCTCGCTGAGGGACAAGAAAGTTGCTCTGCTCGGCCTGGCGTTCAAGCCGAACACCGACGACATGCGTGAGGCGCCGTCGATCGTACTCGCCTCGCGTCTGCTGGCGGAAGGCGCGGAGGTGCGTGCGTGGGATCCGGTCGCCGACGGCTCGACCCTGCCGGCCGGCGTCACGATCGTCAGCTCCGTGCTCGACGCTGTGCGCGACGCCGATGCTGCCGTGATCGTGACGGAGTGGGCGGAGTTGCGCGCCCTCGCGTCTCCCGAGCTGCGCGCGGCGATGGCTCGGCCGCTGATCATCGACGGTCGCAACCTGCTCGATCCCGAGGCCACCCGGAGCGCCGGCTTCGCCTACGAGGGAATCGGCCGGCCCAGCGCCCCGGGCGACGTGCTGCCGAGCCCGCCCGAGCTCTCCCCCAGCGAGGCGTAAAGGGCGCCGGGAGCTGTGGAGGCGATCATCCTCGCCGGCGGCAAGGCCGAGCGGCTCGGCGATGCGACGGGCGGCCGCCCGAAGGCGCTCGTCGAGATCGCCGGCAAGCCGCTTGCCGGGTACCAGGTCGCCCGACTCGCCGCCGCCGGTGTGACCCGGGTGATCGTCTCGTGCGCGGCGGGGCAGGGCGCCCTTTTCGTCGCCGAGCTGGCCGGCCTTGGTCCGGAGATCGTGGCGGCCGAGGAGCCGGAGCGCCTCGGGCGTGGAGGCGGCATCAAGTTCGCCGCGGGCCTGCGCACCGAGACGGGCCCCGTCTTCGCGCTCAACGGCGACGAGCTCGTCGATGTCGACTTCGCCGGTCTGCTCGCCGCGCACCGACGGAGCGGCGCGGTAGCGACGATCGCGGTCGCCCAGCCGAAATCCGCCTTCGGAGTCGTCGACGTCGATGAGGACGACGTCGTCCGAGGGTTCCGGGAAGGTGGGCACGTTCCGTATTGGGTCAATTGCGGCAACTACGTTCTCTCGGACGAGGCGCTCCGCCGTTTCCCCGACCGGGGTGACCATGAGTCGACGACCTTTCCGGCGCTCGTCGAGGAGGGATTACTGCGCGCCTACCGGCACACGGGTCTCTGGTTGACGGTCAATACGCCGAAGGAGCTGCGCGCAGCAGCAGAGCATGTTGCAGAGCATCCCGACTGGCTCGCATGAGAGACTCGGGTCCGATGAGCGTGCATTCACCGAACATCGACAGCCTCGACGACTGGACGTTCGAAGTACGGAGGATCGAGAAGCCGTGGGGGCACGAGCTGATCTGGGCGATGACCGACGCGTATTGCGGCAAGCTGCTCCACGTCCGCGCCGGCCACTCGTTGTCGCTGCAGTTCCACCGCCAGAAGGACGAGTCGTGGCTCGTCCAGTCGGGCCGTGCGAGGCTCGAGCTCGGAAACGCGGGGGAGAGGACGCTGAAGGAGGAAGTGATCGGCGCAGGGGCGGCCTTCCACTACGCGCCGGGAACCGTGCACCGAGTGACGGCGATCGAGGATACGACGATCCTCGAGGTCTCGACGCCGCAGATCGATGACGTCGTCCGCCTCGAGGATGCCTACGGCCGGGAAGGCACCTCGGCGGCCTGATCCAGCCGGCCAGACGCTGCGGACGACCTTCACACGCTTCTGATAAGGTTGGGGGATGCATGAGCTCCTGACTGTCGGGGATGCTGCAGTCGAAAGCGGCTGGTCGGCCCGCATGCTCCGGTACCTCGAGGAGCACAGGCTCGTCGTCCCCCGTCGGACGAGGGCCGGCTACCGGCTCTACGGCCTGCCCGAGCTGAACCGCTTGCGCTCGCTCCGAGACCTGCGTGCGCACTTCGGCGTCGAGCTCGCCGAGCTTGCTTTTGCACGCCGTCTGCGGCGCGAACCGGACCTTCGGCAGGCTGTCGACGCCTGGCTCGCAGCAGGCGACGACGCGCGCTCCTGGATCGAATGGGAGCAGCGAAAGCACGAGCGGCTCCTCGCAGCCTGATCACTACAGTGCCCCGCGCGACAAACGAGAGAGGGATAGATGGCCACGACCAAACGCTATGACGTGAAAGACCTGTCGCTCGCCCCTGAGGGCGTGCGTCGCATCATGTGGGCCGATCGGCAGATGCCCGTGCTGACGGCGATCCGCGAACGATTCGAGCGCGAGCAGCCGCTTGCCGGCTACCGCGTCTCAGCCTGCCTGCACGTGACGTCCGAGACCGCCAACCTGATGCGCACATTGAAGGCCGGCGGTGCAGACGTCGTGCTTTGCGCATCCAACCCGCTCTCGACGCAGGACGACGTCGCGGCAGCGCTCGTCGACGAGTTCGACATCGCGTGCTTTGCGATCAAGGGCGAGGATAACGACACGTACTACTCGCACATCGAGGCGGCGGTCGATCACAAGCCGCAACTGACGATGGACGACGGCGCGGACGTCATCAGCGTCCTGCACAGCGCCCGGCGTGAACAGCTCGGCGACATCATCGCTGGGATGGAGGAGACCACCACCGGCGTCATCCGCCTGAAGGCGATGGAGGCCGACGGTGCGCTGGCGTTCCCCGTCATCGCGGTCAACGATGCTCGCACGAAGCACTTCTTCGACAACCGGTACGGCACCGGCCAGTCGACGATCGACGGCATCATCCGCGCCACCAATGTCCTGCTCGCCGGCAAGCGCTTCGTCGTCGCGGGGTACGGCTGGGTCGGGCGTGGCGTCGCCATGCGGGCCAAAGGGCTCGGGTCACACGTGATCGTCACGGAGATCGATCCGATGCGTGCGCTCGAAGCGCTGATGGACGGCTTCGAGGTGATGCCGATGGAGGACGCCGCGAAAATCGGAGACATCTTCTGCACGGCAACCGGAGACAAGCATGTGATCGCACGGCAGCATCTCGAGGTGATGAAGGACGGCGCGATCATCTGCAACACCGGACACTTCAATGTCGAGATCGACATCCCGGCGCTGAAGTCGCTCGCCGTCGAGACCCGAGAGGCCCGGAACTTCGTCGAGGAGTTCACGATGGAGGACGGCCGGCTGCTCTTCCTGCTCGCCGAAGGCCGCCTCGTGAACATCTCCGCGGCGGAAGGGCATCCGGCGATCGTGATGGACATGAGTTTCGCCAATCAGGCACTCGCGACCGAGTACGCCGTTCAGCACGCTGCCTCGCTCGAGAAGAAGGTGTACCCGGTGCCGACCGAGATCGACGAGGAGATCGCACGCCTCAAGCTGGCCACGATGGGGGTCACGATCGACCAGCTCACGGAGGAGCAGACCAAGTACCTCGCTTCCTGGGACGAGGGCACCTGATCGACCTCGCCCCGCCCACCATGAAGCGAACGCTGATGGTCGTGTGGGCGGCGCCCGCCTGAGGGCGCGAGCGCCTGACTGGGCTGCTCCCTCCCCGATTCGCTCCCCTCCCTCCAGGAGGGAGGGGCCGGCTCCTTCGGAGCCGCTTTTCGTTGGCGTTGCTCATGGGGCGATGAGCACG
>JBBSEJ010000065.1:0-14525 GCA_038239825.1 Gaiellales bacterium | reverse complement strand
CTGGCGGGGTTGAACAGCGCCTGGGTGCGGGGGGGGAGGGGCGGGGGGGGCCGCCCGGCCCGCGGGCGACGGCCCGGGAGGGCGCGCCCGGGGGTGGGTGTCGGCTTCGCCGGCGTCGCGGTGCTCGCACGACCCTCGGGCGGGGCGACGAGCTGGGGTATCGGGCTCTGTGTCCTCTCGGCGCTGATGTGGTCGACCGGCTCGTTCCTCTCCTCGCGCCTGACGATGCCCGAGAATCCGTTCGCCGCTGCCGGCTACGAGATGTTCGCCGGCGGGGTCGTGATGTTTCCCATCTCGCTCTTCACCGTGCACGGGGGCCTCCACCCGTCTGCCGGGTCGATCGTCGGCTGGATCTACCTCGTCACCTTCGGGTCGATCGTCGGGTACACGGCGTACACCTGGCTCCTCGCGAACGCCCCGCTCGGAACGGTCTCGACGTATGCATACGTCAATCCGATCGTCGCGATCACGCTCGGTGTGCTGTTTCGCGGCGAGAGCCTGACCTGGAGACTGCTGCTCGGTGCCGTGATCATCGTCGTCGCGGTTGCAACCGTCGTTCGCAAGGACGCTCCGGCCGGCACGGTGCGCGAGGAGGGCGTTCGTTAGCGTGTCACCATGGCCGACCTGATCGCCGGGCGCGTGCTTCGTGTCGACGACCACCCGGGCGCCCGCGCGCCGTCGTTTCTGCTCACGGTCGATCTCGGCCCCCGGGGGACGCGCTCGGCGCAGATGGAGCCCGGCGGCTACACCAAGGACGCGCTTCGGGGAACGCTCGTCGTCGTCTCGCTCGACGGAGACGAGGCGATCGTGCTCGCCGCGCGCTCACACCACTCCGGGCCGGTGCTCGTTCGGCCCGACGCAGACGTGGAGCCGGGCACACTCGTCGCGTGAGCCGAAGCCCGGCGCTCAGGTACCCGTGCCGGGGGGCGGCAGACAGATGTCGTCGGGCTTGACCGGCACGCGAGTGAGCTCGCACCCCGTCGCCGCTCGAAGCGCAGCGACGACCGCCGCGGTCGCGACGACGGTCGGCGGCTCGCCGACCCCCTTGAGACCGTAGGGCGCGTCGGGCTCCGGATCCTCGATCAGCACCGACTCGACGGGCGGCATGTCGAGCGCCGTCGGGATCAGATAGTCTGTGAAGCTCGCGTTCGTGATCAACCCGTCGCGCGTCTGGATCTCCTCCATCAGCGCAAGGCCGAGCCCCTGCGCCGTTCCCCCCTCGATCTGGCCCTCGACCTGCTGCGGATTGACGGCCCGGCCGACGTCCTGGGCAGCACCGATCCAGACGATGCGTGTGAGCCCGAGCTCGACATCGACCTCGGCGACGACCTTCATCGCGCACGCCGCGAACGCAACATGAGCGCGCTCGCCCGTGATCTGCCCGGTCTCGGGGTGCAACGGCGTCGTGCGCGGGTGACGGTAGATCTTCTCGACGTCGATCTCGCCGTCACCGCGGCGGCGGCGCTCCTCGAGGGCAGCGCGACACGCGTCCCGCACCGCCCCCGCCGCCATCCAGGTCATGCGCGAAGCAGAAGCCGAGCCGGCGGAGTCGACCGTCGCGGTGACGACCGGGGCGAGGCGGACGTCGTCGATCCCGAGCTCGGTGCGCGCAACCTGCAGGATGACCCCGGAGACACCCTGGCCGACCTCCGCGGCCGCGCAGTGGACGTCGGCCGAGCCGTCGCTGTGGAGCTGCACCCGAGCCGCGCAGTAGTCGTCGAAGCCCTCGGAGTAGGCGATGTTCTTGAACCCGACCGCGAAGCCGACGCCGCGCCTCACCCCCTCGCCGTTCGTCGTGTTGCCCGCGCCGCCGGGCAGCCGGAGCACGTCGCGCGGCAGCTCCTCCGCGGCCGGCGGCTCGAGCGCGGCGGCAGCGCGAATCGTCTCGGCGATCGGCAGCGAGCCCGTGATCCTCTGCCCGGTCGGGAGCACGTCGCCGGGCGCGAGCGCGTTCACGAGGCGCAGCTCGACGGGATCCAGCGCGAGTACCTCCGCGAGCTTGTCCATCTGCGCCTCGGACGCGAAGCAGGTCTGAACTGCGCCGAACCCGCGCATCGCGCCGCAGGGCGGGTTGTTCGTGTAGACCGCCGTCGACTCGATGAACGCGTTCGGCACCTCGTACGGCCCGACCGCGAACGACGCGGCGTTCGACGTCACCGCGGTCGAGCTGGACGCATACGCACCGCCGTCCAGGAGGATCCGCATCCGGACGTTGACGAGGCGGCCGTCGCGCGTGGCGCGGTGCTCGCACCAGATGCGCGCCGGGTGACGGTGCACGTGACCGACGAACGACTCTTCGCGGTTGTAGACGATCTTCACCGGGCGGCTGGTGTGCAGCGCGAGCAGCGCCGCGTGCAGCTGCATCGAGAGATCCTCGCGACCCCCGAAAGCACCACCGACGCCGGCGAGATGAATGCGTACCTGATCCAGCGGCAGGTCGAGGCACGGGGCGACCTGAGAGCGGTCGACGTGCAGCCACTGGGTCGCGACGTAGATATCGACGCCCCCCTCTCCGTCCGGGACCGCGAGCCCGGATTCGGGGCCGAGAAACGCCTGATCCTGAATGCCGACGTCATAGACGCCGCTGACCGAGACCTCGCCGGCGGCATCGGGGTCACCGTGCCTGATCACCATGTGGCGGACGACGTTCGGCCGGGGATCGTCGAAGTAACCGTGCCCGCGCGTCGGGCTCCCTTCGTGGAGCGGCGGCGATTCGGTCGCCCGCTCCATGTCGGCCACCGGCTCGAGCGGCTCGTAGGTGACGGTGATCCGCTCGGCCGCACGACGCGCCTGCTCGGGATGCTCGGCCGCGACGAGCGCGACCGCTTCGCCGTAGTACAGGACCCGGTCGATCGCGAGCACCGGCTGGTCGGGGAACTCGAGCCCGTAGGTCTTCTGCCCGGGAACGTCACGGTGGGTGAGAACGGCGTGCACGCCCGGCATCGCCACGGCGTCGGCGATATCGATCGACCCGATTCGCGCATGTGCGTGGCCGCTTCGCAGGGTGTGCCCCCACAACATCCCAGGAACGATCAGGTCGCTCGCGTACGCGAACTCGCCCTTCACCTTGGGCGGAGCGTCGGCGCGAGGCACCACCTCGCCGACGTGCCCGAGGTGAAGCGTGCGCTGCGCCGCCGTCTGCGTCACGCCTTCGCCGCCAGGCGCACGGCGTCGAAGATCTTCGCGTAGCCCGTGCAGCGACAGAGGTTCCCGGAAAGTGCCTCGCGGATCTCGTCGTCGGTCGGTTGCGGCACCCGCTTCAGGAGATCGGCCGTCGCGACGACGAGACCCGGGGTGCAGAAGCCGCACTGCACGGCACCCGCATCGACGAACGCCTGTTGGACGACGTGCAGCGCGTCGCCCTCGGAGAGCCCCTCCACGGTGGTCACCTCGTGGCCGTCCGCCTGCGCCGCGAGCACGAGGCAGGCGCAGACGAGGATGCCGTCGAGGAGCACCGAGCACGAGCCGCACTCTCCCTGCTCGCACGCGTTCTTCGATCCGGGAAAGCCGAGCTTTTCGCGCAGCGCGAAGAGGAGCGACTCGCCTTCCCAGCAGTCGGCCCGATGCTCCGCCCCGTTGATCCGCAATGCGATCCTCATGCGAGCACCCGCTTCAGCGCACGCTCGGTGAGCACGCGCAGCGCGTGGCGCCGGTACCGCTCGGTGCCGCGGACGTCGTCGATCGGCGACGCGGCGGCCGCGACCTGCTCGGCGAACGAGCCCGCGTCCCCGCGCGGCGCCGTCACGAGCACCGGACGTGGCGAGGCCGACCCGAACGACGCCCGCAACTCCTCGCCCGCGGAGACCGCGAGGGACACGACGGCGATCACCATCGCGTTGCGGGGCCCGACCTTCATGAACGTCTGCGGCGCCTCCGAGGGCGTCAGGCGGACAGCGGTGATCAGCTCATCGGGATCGAGGACGTTACGTTTGACCCCGGTGACGAATTCCGCGAGCGCGACGTTGCGCACCCCGCGCACCGACGCGCACTCCACGACTGCCCGCTCGATCAGAAGGGGCGGCAAGGCATCGCCCGCCGGCGAGGAGGTGCCGAGGTTGCCCCCGATCGTGCCGCGGTTGCGAATCTGCGGCGAGCCGACGGTGCGTGCTGCTTCGGCGAGTGCCGGCAGCAGCGCGCGCAACGGGCCGTGCTCGATCTCCGCGTAGGTGAGGCCCGACCCGAGCCGCAGGGCGCCGGCGTCGCGGGAAAAGCCACGCAGGTCTCGGATCTCGTTCAGGTTCAGGATCACCTCGGGCCGCCCCCGGTCGAAATTGAGCGCAACCATCACATCGGTGCCGCCCTGAATCGGCCAGGCGTCCGGATGCTCGCACTTGAGGCGCAGAGCGTGGTCGAGCGTGCGTGGCGTCAGGACTTCCACGATCCGTCGGACTGTACGGTTCTCCGGCAATGGACGCTCCCCTCTCGCGGCGTCTCGCGGTGGCACGCGGTGACGAGCCCGCCGACCTCGTGATCCGAGGTGGGAAGGTGCTGTCGGTGTTCACGCGCGAGTGGCTCGCTGCGGACGTCGCCGTCGTGGACGGCTGGATCGCCGGGATCGGCTCGTACGAAGGGCGCAACCAGATCGACGCCGCCGAACGGTTCGTCGTCCCCGGGTTCGTGGACGCGCATATGCATCTCGAGTCGTCCAAGCTGCTCGTCGACGAGTTTGCGCGGCTCGTGCTGCCCTTCGGCACCACGGCGGTCGTCGCCGACCCGCACGAGATCGCCAACGTGCTCGGCACCGACGGCGTGCACTGGCTGCTCGACGCGACTGCCGGCCTCCCGCTCGACGTCTACTTCATGGCCTCGTCGTGCGTGCCGGCGTCGCGGTTCGAGTCGCCGCGACGCGAGTTGACGCCGGGCGACCTCGCGTCGCTCCTGCGCCGGCGGCGCGTGATCGGGCTCGCGGAGATGATGAACTTCCCGGGAGTGATCGCGGGCGCCCCGGCCGAGGTGGCGAAGCTCGCCCTTGCCCAGCATGTCGACGGTCATGCACCCGGGGTGCTGGGCACCTCACTTCAGGCCTACGCAGCGGCCGGGATCCGGTCCGACCACGAGGCCTACAGCGTCGAGGAAGGCCGCGAGCGGCTGCGCGCCGGCATGTGGCTGCTGATCCGCGAAGGCTCGGCCGCACGGAACCTGCAGGCGCTCGTCCCGCTTCTCGCCGAGTACGGGCCGGGTCGCATTGCGTTCTGCACCGATGATCGAGAGCCCGAGCACATCGCCGACGACGGTCATATCAACTCGATGGTCCGTGACGCGGTGGTTCTCGGCGTCACCGCCGGCGACGCACTGATCGCCGCGACCCATAGCCCCGCGACATGGCACGGGCTCACCGAGATCGGGGCGGTCGCACCCGGCTACCGCGCCGACCTGCTCGTCCTGCCCGACCTCGTGACCTTCCTGCCGGATGTGGTGTTGAAAGGGGGTCTCCCGCCGGCCGAGATCCCGCGCGCGCCCGTGCCCGACTGGGTCCGTCATACGGTGCGCATCGGAGCGCTCGGCCCTGAGATGTTCCGGATCCCCTGGAGCGGCGGCAGCGCTCGCGTGATCGGCATCGTGCCGGGCCAGATCGTGACCGACTCGCTCGTCGACGAGCCCCTGCTCCACGCCGGCGAGGCCCTCGCGAACGCCGAACGTGACCTCGCCAAGATCGGCGTGATCGAACGGCACCTCGGCACCGGACGCGTCGGGCTCGGGTTCGTTCGCGGCTTCGGCCTGGAACGAGGTGCGATCGCATCGACCGTGGCGCACGACGCTCACAACGTCGTCGTCGTCGGGATGAACGACGCCTCGATGGCCGCGGCGGTGCGCCGGCTCGCCAACCGCGGCGGTGGGATCGTCGTCGTCGACGGCGCCGATGTGCTCGCCGAGCTGCCGCTGCCGGTCGCCGGACTCCTCTCCGATGCGCCCCTCGACGACGTCGTCCGAGCGTCGCGCGCCGTCGTCGAAGCGGCTCGCTCACTCGGCTGCCGCCTCGACGCGCCGTTCCAGCATCTCGCGTTTCTCGCCCTGAGCGTGATCCCGAGCTTGAAGCTGACTGACTGGGGCCTCGTCGACGTCGACCGCTTCGAGCTCGTGCCGTTGGCGATCGCGTGATCCTCTCGAACGCATGGATCGTGACGATGGACGACGCCGGCACCGAGCACGAGCACGGATGGATCCGGATCGAGGACGGCCTCGTGGCAGCTGTCGGCTCCGGCGACCCGGCCGCCGCGAGCGAGGACCTGGGCGGCGCCGTCGTCACGCCCGGCCTCGTGAACATTCACCACCACCTCTACCAGACACTCACGCGCGCCCGCGCACAGCAGGCAGATCTCTTCACGTGGCTGCAGTCGCTCTATCCTGTGTGGGCGCGGCTCGACGATGAGATGGAATACGCGGCGGCGCGCTGCGGCCTCGCGGAGCTCGCGCTCTCGGGCTGCACGACCGTGTTCGATCACCACTACGTGTTCCCCCGCGGTGTCTCCGGGCTCGTCGAGGCGGAGCTTGGCGCCGCGACCGAGCTGGGCCTGCGAATGGTCGCCTCGCGCGGGTCGATGGATCTCGGCGAGTCCGACGGCGGCCTGCCACCCGACTCGCTCGTCGAGGATCTCGATGCGATCCTCGCCGACACCGAGCGGCTCTCGGGCCTGGTCGACGGAGCTATGAGCCAGATCGTCGTCGCGCCGTGCTCCCCGTTCTCGGTGACGACGCGCCTGCTGGAGGAGTCGGCGGCACTCGCGCGGCGCCTGGGTCTTCAGTTGCACACGCACTTGGCGGAGACCCTCGAGGAGGACGGGTACTGCCGGCAGCTTTACGGCTGCTCGCCGGTCGAGTACCTCGAGCGGGTCGGCTGGATCGCCTCGGACGTGTGGTGTGCGCACTGCGTCCACCTCTCGGCGAGCGAGGTGCAGTCGTTCGCGGCGAACGGCGTCGGCGTCGCGCACTGCCCCACCTCGAACCTGCGCCTCGGCGCGGGCGTCGCGCCGCTGCGCGACCTGCTCGACGCGCGGGTGCGTGTCGGGCTCGGCGTCGACGGCTCGGCGTCGAACGAGCGCGGCGATCTCTTCGCCGAGGTGAAGCAGGCGATGCTCCTCGCCCGCGGGCGGGGCGGCGGAGACGCCCTGACCGCGCGCGAGGCGCTGCGCCTGGGCACGCGCGGCGGCGCCGAGGTCCTGCGTCGCGACGACCTCGGCTCGCTTAGTCCCGGCAAGCGAGCCGACGTCGCGATCTGGCGCACCGACGGCCTCGAGTTCGGCGGCGCTGAGGATCTCGTCGCGAACCTCGTGCTCTCCGGCCCGCACCGCGTCGACCGGTTGATCGTCGACGGGGTAGAGGTCGTCCGCAACGGCTCTCTCGTTCGCGCCGACGAGCAGGAGATCGCGCGCGAGCACCGGAAACAGGCTGCGAGGATCTGGCTGTGACCGTCTCGACACACGTACTCGACACCGAGCTCGGCCGTCCGGCGCCCGGCGTCCGCGTCGAGCTCTTCGCACACGACGGCTCGCTCGTGGGCGAAGGTGTGACCGACGAGGACGGGCGTATCGCCGACCTCGCGAGCTCGGCCGCCGGCACCTACCGCATCGTCTTCCACCCACCGTCCCCGTTCTTCAAGCGCGTCGAACTGACGATCGAGCTCGGCGACGGGCACCATCACGTCCCGCTGCTCATCTCCTCGTACGCATGCGCGAGCTACCGCGGAAGCTGAACGAGGAGCAGCTCGCTGAGCTGTTCGAGGGGCGCACGGCGCTCGTCGCGCGGCTCGCCCGGCTCGAAGATCCGCTCGGACACGCGCGCGACGTCGCTCGCGACCTCTCGGAGGCCGAGCGAAAAGAGATGCTCGATGCGCACCCGGCGATCGGCGCGAAGCCGGCTTCGGCACGGTCGGAACGCGAGCAGGGCACGGACGACGACCCCGCCGTCCTCGCGGAGCTCGCCCGGCTGAACCGGGCGTACGAGAACAAGTTCGGCTTTCGCTTCGTCGTCTTCGTCAATAGCCGCCCACGCAGGGAGATCGTGCCGGTGCTGCGCGAGCGCCTGGAGCGCAGCCGCGAAGACGAGCTCGCGACCGCCGTCGACGAGCTCGTGCAGATCGCGATCGATCGCTGGTACTCAGGGAGATGACGAGCGTCGTCGCGCTTTCCGACTACTGGTGGGGCTGGGGAAACCTGCTCTTCCGGTGGCTGCACGTGATCGCCGCGATGGCGTGGATCGGGGCGTCGTTCTACTTCATCGCACTCGACAACCATCTCGAGCCGCCCAAGGACCCCGACGACGCGAGGCGCGGCGTCGGGGGCGAGGCGTGGGAGGTTCACGGTGGTGGCTTCTACCGCGTCGAGAAGTTCCGGGTCGCGCCGCACCGCTTGCCCGAGCCGTTGCACTGGTTCAAATGGGAGGCCTATACGACGTGGCTGTCGGGGTTCGCGCTCTTCATCGTCGTCTACTACTCACACGCGTCGTCGTACCTCGTCGACAAGAGCGTGGCCGATCTCTCGGCGTGGGAGGCGATCGCACTCTCCGTCGGCGGACTCGTGCTTGCGTGGCTCGCCTACGACGGGCTGTGCCGGGCATTCGAGGACGACGAGCTCTTCCTCGCCGTGCTCGTCTTCGCATTCGTGTGCGCGTCCTCGTGGGGCGCCTACAGCCTGTTCGCGCCCCGAGCGGCCTACCTGCAGGTCGGTGCGATGGTCGGGACGATGATGGTCGGCAACGTCTTCTTCGTGATCATCCCGGCCCACTGGGAGCTGATTCGCGCGAAGGAGGCGGGCCGGGAGCCAGATGCGCGCTGGGGGCGCCGCGGCAAGACGCGCTCGGTACACAACAACTACCTGACGCTGCCGGTTGTCCTCGCGATGCTCTCGAACCACTCGCCGTTCACCTACGGCCATGCGCACGGATGGATCGTCCTCGTGGCGCTCATGGCACTCGGCGCGCTGACGCGTCACTACTTCAACCTCAGGCACCAGGGACTAAACGTCTGGCCGATCCTCGGGCTCGCCGCGGCGGGATGTCTCACGATCGTGTTGCTCGTCCGCTGACCTCGGAGGGTGCCGGCGCGGATCTCAGCCGCGTGCGCCCTGTCTCCGCCGCGCGGGACGGACGTGGATCGCGCCGGCGTTCCGCGCACCGAGCTCACCGCCGGGGTTTCACTCCGCCGCCGTGCGCCCGGGTCGACGGCACCCGCAGTTCGGTCGAGGCCGCCGATCGGTTGTCTCCTGTATCGGTTGTCTCCTGCAGGGCCGGCGGTCAACTTCTCGGACCTCCCGCCCGATCGCCGGCCTCGTTCCGACGCGGCGCTCGAAAGACCGGCTCGAGCACTCGCTCGAGCGAGCGGTTCGCAACGACACCGTGCCGCGGGCATCCCGCCCGAGCTTCCATCCTGCAGCACCCGCGGGGGGCGCGCCAGGGCTGTGCAGCACATGTCACACTCCGGTGACGGTGCCTGGCACCCGACCGGGGCGCCGCTCGCCTCTCTCCCCCGCTCGCCCGGGAAGCTCGGCACTGGGTCGGCCGGCGGGTTGCCGCCAACTGCGAGAGCGGCGCCTCCGAAGGCCGCGCGGGCCCCGGTCACACTCCCGTACCGGTGCCTGGCACCGAGGGTGCGTAGCGCCGGGGTGCGTAGCGCCGAGGGTGCGTAGCGTCGGGGTGCGCCCGCACGAGGCGCACGGCCGAGGCGGACGCGTCAGGCCGGTCGATACGTGAGGTGGGTGACGGCGGGCGAGCTGATCGCCTCCGTCACCCGAAGGCGACCCGCGACCCCGTCGAAGAGCCTGACACCGTCGCCGAGGAACACCGGCACCACGTGCAGGCGCAGCTCGTCGACGAGCCCCGCCCTCATCGCCTGCTGAACGACCGCCGCCCCGCCCGCGATCGACACGTTCTTCGCACCCGCCGCGGTGCGAGCTTGCTCGACCGCAGCCTCGACCCCGTCGACGAACGCTATCGGCGTGCCACCCTTGGTCTCGGCCCGCCGTGGATGGTGCGTGACGACGAAGACCGGGACGTCGAAGGGCGGCTCATCGTCCCACCAGCCATCAGCGTTCGGATCGTCATCCCACGGCCCGGCACCGCCACTCCACATCCTGCGGCCCATCACCACCGCACCGGATGCTCTGAGGCTCGCCGCCACGCGCTCGTCGTCAGCGTTCCGCTCGCCGCCTACAAGCCCATGCTGCTTGCGCCAGCTCGCGAGGCCGAAGATCCAGGCGTGCAACAAGAGACCATCCCTCCCGAGCGGCGCCTCGAGCGTCCGATCAGGCCCGGCGACGAAACCGTCGAGAGACATGGAGATATCAACGGTGATCTCGGCCATGCTGGATTGACGCCCCAGCATGACGAAACTCATCGATGCGGCGGCGGGTGCAGTAAGTTCTCGCACGTGCTCGAGATCGTCGCAGCAGGAATGCGCTTCGTGGCGCGCTGGGAGGAGGAGCTCGCTCCGCGGACGGTCGCCGCGTTCAGAGCCGGTCTCCCACTCGACGATCGAATCATCCACTGCCGCTGGAGCGGAGAATCAAACTGGATCCCGTGGGGCGCCCGAGACTTCGGAATCGGCCCCGAGAATGCGACGTCGTACCCCCATCCGGGCGAGCTCGCGCTCTATCCCGGGGGGCAGAGCGAGACGGAGTTGCTCTTCCCGTACGGCTATTGCTCGTTCGCATCGAAGGCGGGCCACCTCTGGGCCAACCACTTCGCGACCGTGGTCGAGGGTGGCGAGCAGCTGAAGGAGCTCGGTCGGCTGACGCTCTGGGACGGCGCGCAGGGGATCTCGTTCCGCGAGCTCTGATCGGGCCTACCGCTCTTCGCGCACGTAGGGCGTGCCGAGTGCGGCCGGCGCGCCGAGGCGACGCCGCGCGCCGGCGCTCGAGACCAGCACCAGCACGATCACCGTCATCAGGTACGGCAGCGCCTGGAAGAGCTCGGGCGGCACCCCGCTCAGGATCCCGCGCGCCTGGAACGTGAACGGGATGCCTGAGAAAGCGCCGAAGAAGTACGCACCCACGAGGCAGAGGGTCGGTCGCCAGAACGCGAAGATGACGAGGGCGATCGCGATCCACCCTGCACCCGAGGTAAGACCTTCGACCCATTGCGGTGTGATCGCGAGCGAGAAACACGCACCTCCGACGCCCGCAAAGGCACCGCCGGCGACCGTGTGCGCGTACCGGTAGGCCGTGACGTTGATGCCCATTGCATCTGCCGCCGCCGGCGCGTCACCGACTGCGCGCACGTTCAGCCCGAAGCGCGTGCGGTTCAGGTACAGGGCGACGACCGCCACGCATCCCCACGACGCGTACACGAGCACCGAGTGGTCGAGAAAGATCGGCCCCACCACCTTCGCGGTCCGCCACGAGTGCGGCAGGAACGGCGTGAACGACCGCCGCGCGGGCTGGTCGGCCAGCGCGAGGTCGTTGCCGAGGTACGAGGACAGTCCCGCGGCGCCCGCGAAGATCGTCAGGGCGAGGCCGGAGACGATCTGGTTCGCGCGCAGCGTGATGACGAGAAACGCGTGGATCGTCGCCATCGCGCCTCCGGCGACCGCTGCGACGACGATGCCGAGCGCCAGTGACCCCGTCCGCTGCACGGCCCAGAAGCCCATCACTGCGCCGACGAGCATCATCCCCTCGACTCCGAGGTTGAGCACGCCGGAGCGCTCGGCGAGCAACTCACCGAGGGCGGCGTAGAGGAGCGGCGTTCCATAGATCACCGCAGAGGCCAGGACGACAACGACGACGGAGTTGTTGATCACGTCGCGACCTCGGCCGAACGTGCTCCACGCGCGACGCGGATGCGGTAGCGGATCAAGAGCTCTCCGCCCAACGCGCAGAAGAGGATCAGCCCTTGCAGCACACCCACGAGCCCTGATGGGAAGTCGGCGCCTTGCAGCGCGTAGCCGGCGTTCTGGATGCCGCCGAGAATGATCGCGACCAGGACGACCGCGAACGGGTTGTAGCGGGCGAGCGCGGCGATCACGATTCCCGCGTAGCCGTAGCCGGCCGTCGTGAGACCGCGTGGGTCGAGCGTGTGCCGGAAGTCGCCGTCCTGGCTCGCCCCGCCGATCCCAGCGATCGCACCGGACAGCGCCATCACGGAAAGGATCTTCCGCCTCGTTCTCATGCCCGCATACGACGCGGCGCGCGGGGAGTCGCCGATCACCTGCACCTCAAAGCCGAATCGCGTGCGCGTGTACAGCACCCACACTCCGACCGCGATCACGACGCCGACGAGCAGCCCGAATGGGAGCGCCAGCGACGCGACATGCGCGACCGGCCAGCTCGCCGACGCGGGCAGGCTCTTGCCCTGGGGAAAGACCTTTGCCGTTGCGCTCGACGTGTCACGCCAGTACGACTGCGAGTCGAAGATCAGGTAGTTGATGACGAGCGCTCCGACATAGTTCAGCATCAACGACGTGATGATCTCGTTCGTCGAGAGAAACGCACGCAGGATCGCCGGCACGAGCGCCAGCGCTGCACCGCCGGCCGCACCGGCCGCGATCATCGCGGGAACCGAGACCCAGCCCGAATGATCGCCCACCGCGATCCCCGCACCCGCGCCGAGAATCGCGCCGAAGTAGAGCTGGCCCTCGCCGCCGATGTTGAAGAGCTGCATACGGAACGCGACCGCAGCGCAGAGCCCGGTGAACAGGAGTGGCGTTGCCGAGATGAACGTCCCGTTCAACGACTGGCTGCCGACGAACCCCGTGTCGAAAATACGCCGGAACGTGTGGCCAGGCGAGTGTTGGGTGACGAGCAGGACGATCGTCATCACGCCGAACGCGACGACCACGGACCCGACCGGGATCGCGAATGAGAGCCAGCGCGGTTGGGCAAGCCGGCGCTCGATCCTGATCATGCCGCGCTCGCTCCCGCCATCAGGAGCCCGATCTCCTCGACGGTCGCTGTGCTCGCGTCGAGCTCGCCGACGATCGCACCCTCGTACATGACGGCGATGCGGTCGGCAAGTGCGCGGATCTCATCGAGATCCTCCGAGATGAGAAGCACCCCCACGCCACGGGCGGCCGCAGTGCGCAGGTAGCTGTGCACGGTCTCGATCGCGGCCACGTCGAGGCCGCGCGTCGGGGAGGCTACGACGAGAACGCGCGGCTCGCCCTCGAACTCGCGCGCGAGCACGACCTTCTGGAGGTTGCCGCCCGACAGGCGCCGGGCCGGCAACTCGGGGCCGCCGCCGCGTACGTCGTAGCGCTCGATCAACGCTCGGGCGTGATCGCGGATCGCCCCGAGCCGAAGGAGGGGCCCCGTCGTGACGGTCGTGCCGCGATAGGACTTGAGGACGATATTCGACGCGATCGACAGCGAGGGAGCAACACCCGTGTGGAGGCGATCTTCGGGGACGTGGGCGAGTCCCACACGAATCGCCTGCCGAGCATCGCCTGCTCGGAGCCGTTCTCCCGCCACGGCGACCTCGCCCCGTGTCGACCGTCTCATGCCGGTGACCGTCTCGGCGAGCTCACGCTGGCCGTTGCCCGCGACACCCGCGATCGCGACGATCTCGCCCGCGCACACGGTCAGCGAGACGCCACGCACCGCATCTCCACCGCGGTCACCCGCGCTCCAGAGATCGCGAACCTCGAGCACCGGATCTCCGACGTCCGACTCACGCTCGACGCGCTCGGCCAGCGACACCTCTCGCCCGACCATCAGCGCCGCGAGCGAGCGCTGGGTCGCAGTCCCTGTCTCGACCGTCGCGACGTTCTTGCCGCCGCGAAGCACGGTGACGCGATCGGAGACAGCTTTCACCTCGTGCAGCTTGTGCGAGATGAAGATGACCGTGCGCCCTTCGTCGGCCATCAGCCGCAGCGTCTCGAAGAGCGACGTCGCCTCCTGGGGCGTGAGGACGGCCGTCGGCTCGTCGAGAATCAGGATGCGCGCTTCCCGGTAGAGCGCCTTCAGGATCTCGACGCGCTGCTGCTCACCCAGCGAGAGCTGCCAGATGCGGGCCTGCGGATCGACGGCGATGCGATAGCGCTCCCCCAACTCGGCGACACGCGCTTCGATCCGGCGCGGGTGAACCAAGAGCGACTTTCCCTCACCACGATGGTCGCCCAGGATCACGTTCTCCGCGACGGTGAACGGCGGCACGAGCCGGAAGTGCTGGTGCACCATGCAGATGCCGGCGTCGAGCGCCTCTCGCGGAGAGCTGAAGGTGATCGGGGCACCGGCGAGTGAGATCTCCCCGTCGTCCGGCCGGTAGAGGCCCGTCAGGATGTTGGAGAGCGTCGACTTACCGGCGCCGTTCTCGCCCAGCAGCGCGTGTACCTCACCCTCCGCCGCCTCGAAATCGACCGCGTCGTTCGCCACCACGCCGGGGAAGCGCTTCGTGATTCCTCGGAGCGTGACGGCGGCGGGCATGAAAGACGGGCGGGCGAGACCGAGGTCTCGCCCGCCCCCGCCGAAGGTCAGCCCTTCGGGCTCCCGATTACACCCTTGACGAGATATTTCATCGACCACAGATCCGCGATCGACGCGCGGTGTCCGGGCTTGATACGCAGCTTCCCGCTCTGGTCATAGACCGGGCCGCTGAACTCG
>JBBSEJ010000064.1:0-14590 GCA_038239825.1 Gaiellales bacterium | reverse complement strand
TCGCGACTCAGGAATGGGCAACGTCACCGGCCACACCACTAGTCTTCTCGCGGATGTTCGAAGGCAAGCGGATCTTCATCACGGGTGGCGCCGGTTTCATCGGGACGACGCTCGCGCGCGAGCTCGTCGAGCGCAACACGGTCATCGCGTTCGACAACCTTCACCGCGACTCACTCTCCGGCACCGAGCTCGCCGAGCATCCAGGCTACGAGCTCGTCCAGGGCGACATCCTCGATTCGGGCGCACTCCGCGCCGCTGTCGAGGGGGCGACCCATTTCGTGCACTGTGCCGCGATCGCCGGCGTCGACACCGTGCTCGCAAGCCCGGTTCGTACGATGCGGGTGAACGTGATCGGCACCTACAACGCGCTCGAGGCTGCGATCACGACCCTGCCGACTCTCGAGCGCTTCATCGACTTCTCCACGAGCGAGGTCTTCGGCACACACGCCTTTCGCGTGGAGGAGGGGCAGGTGTCGACGATCGGCTCGGTGGGCGAGGCGCGCTGGACCTACGCGGTCTCGAAGCTCGCGGGCGAGCACATGGCGCACGCCTACCACGACGAGCTCGGCCTGCCTACGGTCACCGTTCATCCCTTCAACGTCTTCGGGCCGCATCAGATCGGCGGCGGCGCGATCCGTGCGTTCATCGAAGCGGCGCTCGACGGCCGCGACCTGACGATCCACGGCGACGGCTCGCAGATCCGCGCCTGGTGCTACGTCACCGACATGGTCAGGGGGGTGCTCGCATGCCTCGAGCGTCCCGAAGCGGTCGGCCAGTCCTTCAACATCGGCAACCCGCGGTCGGCGGTGACGATCTTCGATCTCGCCCAGCGCATCAAGCGACTCTCGGGCGCGCGCGGTGAGATCACGTTTCAGCCGCTCCACTATGCCGACGTCGAGCTGCGCATACCGAACGTCGAGAAGGCCCGAGAGGTGCTCGGCTGGGAGCCGAGGGTCGAGCTCGACGAGGGTCTAGAGAAGACGATCGCGTGGTACAGAGAGAAGCTGCTGGCATCCGCCTAGGCTGGCCCGACGTCGGCGAGGCAGAGCTCGCCGAGGTCATGGAGGTCATGCAGAGCGGCATGCTCACCATGGGCCCGAAGGTGGTCGAGTTCGAAGCGGAGATCGCGCGCCTCTGCGAGGTCGAGCACGCGGTCGCGGTCACCTCCGGAACCGCCGCGTTGCATCTCGCGGTTCTCGCGCTCGAGCTGCAGCCACGTGACGAGATCGTCGTGCCTGCGTACACCTTCCCGGCGACCGCGAACGTCGTCGCGCTCTGCGGCTTGACGCCCGTGCTCGTCGACGTCGATCCCGAGACGATGAACCTCGACCCCGCCCGCATCGAGGTCGGCCCACGGACGAAGGCGATCCTCGGCGTGCATCTCTTCGGCCGGCCGCTGCGCATGCACGAGCTGCCCGACGGGGTCGCGGTGCTCGAGGACGCGGCCGGGGCGCTCGGCGCCCGGTATCGAGGTCGCGCGTGTGGCAGCCTCGGTGTCGCCGGCTGCCTCAGCTTCCACCCGCGGAAGATCGTCACGACGGGCGAGGGAGGCGCGGTCACGACCGGCGACGAGCGCGTCGCCGCCTCGGTCCGGCAGCTGCGGAATCACGGCTGGCGCTCGCTCGTGCCGCCCGACATGCCCGCGCCCGGGCTCAACTATCGACTTTCGGATCTCCTCTGTGCGGTCGGGCTTCCCCAGGCGCGGCGGCTCCACGAGCTGCTCGCACAGCGGACGCGCATCGCCGAGGGCTACACGGAGCGTCTGCGTCACCTGCCGGTTAAGCTTCCGAGCGCCGATGCGGGCGACGTTCACGGCTGGCAGGCATACGTGCTGCAGGTCGACGACCGCGATCGCGTGCTCGGCGAGTTGCGAGGCCAGGGGATCGAGGCCCAGATCGGCACGTACGCGCTGCCGCTCCTCGGCGCCTACCGCGCCCACGGCGCGTTCCCGAACGCACGGCGTGTGTTCGACCGGGCTCTCGCATTGCCATTCCACGCGCGTCTCTCGGACGGCGACCTCGACCGTGTCGCTGCGGCCCTTGACAAAGCAGTAAGTAATCACTAACTTAGTACGATGGTCGTCAGCGAGCGCAAGTCGAAGGAGGAGCGGCGCGAGGAGATCCTCGACGCAAGCGTCGGGGTCTTCGCGGAGCGGGGGCTGCACGGCGCTTCCACGGAGGAGATCGCCAGGCTCGCCGGCATCTCACAGCCCTACGTCTTCCGCCTCTTCGGCACGAAGAAAGAGCTCTACAAGGCCGTCGTCGCCCGCTGCTTCCGCCAGACCCTCGAGATCTTCCAGCGGGCCGCGGAGGGACTGCGGGGCGAGGCGGCGCTGCACGCGATCGGCGAGGCGTACGGCCGTCTGCTCGAATCTGACCGGATCTACCTGCGGGCTCAGATGCAGGCCTACGCCGCCTGCGAGGATCCCGAGATCTGCGCGGTCGTGCGAAACGGCTTCGGCGACCTCGTCACCTACGTCGAGCGCGTGGCCGAGGTCGCGCCGGCGGAGCTCGCGACGTTCTTCTCCCACGGCATGCTGCTGAACGTGCTCTCGTCGCTCGATGCCCCGGCCGAGGCCTGGGGCCGACGGCTCGTCGAGGGCTGCAAGCCCCGGTAACTGGTTCCCTTTTTTCGTCAGGAGGTAAGTGATGGATCACAAAGTAAAGATGTGGTCGACGTTTGCGATCACCTCGGTGGCGCTCTTCATGGTCACGCTCGACAACCTCGTCGTCACAACCGCACTGCCCGTGATCCGCAAGGACTTGCACTCGGGTCTCAGCGGTCTCGAGTGGACGGTCAACGCCTACACCCTCACCTTCGCGGTGCTCCTCCTGACCGGCGCAGCCTTGGGCGACCGCTTCGGTCGCCGTCGTCTGCTGACGATCGGCCTCGGGATCTTCACGCTCGCCTCCGCTGCGGCCGCGCTTGCCCCGTCGATCGGCGCCCTTGACGCCGCGCGTGCGGTGCAGGGCCTCGGTGGTGCGATCGTCATGCCCCTCACCCTCACGATCCTGTCGGCGGCAGTCCCCGCCGAGCGCCGTGGCCTCGCCCTGGGGGCGTGGGGCGGGATCAGCGGGCTCGCTGTCGCTCTCGGCCCGCTCGTCGGCGGTGCGGTGGTCAGCGGGATCTCGTGGCACTGGATCTTCTGGCTGAACGTGCCCATCGGCCTCGTGCTCGCCCCGCTCGCCTGGTCGCGCCTCTCCGAGACTCACGGCCCGGCGACCAGGCTCGACCTGCCCGGCCTCGGGCTCGCGAGTGCCGGCCTCTTCGGAATCGTGTGGGGGCTCGTGCGCGGCAACGCGGTCGGTTGGGGTTCGCCGGAGATCGCCGGCTCGCTGCTCGCAGGCGCTGCTCTGCTCGGAGGCTTCGTCTGGTGGGAGCTCCGCACCGAGACGCCGATGCTGCCGATGCGCTTCTTTCGCAACCGGACGTTCGCGCTCGCGAACATCTCGAGCCTCTTCATGTTCTTCGGGATGTTCGGCTCGATCTTCCTGCTCGCCCAGTTCTTCCAGACCGTGCAAGGCTACTCACCACTCCAATCGGGCCTGCGGATCTTGCCCTGGACAGCGATGCCGATCTTCATCGCACCAGTTGCGGGTGCGCTCTCCGACCGGGTCGGTGGCGAGAAGTTGATGGGCGTGGGCCTCGCGCTGCAGGCGGTCGGGCTGGCCTGGATCGCGGCGGTGTCCGCACCGTCGGCGCCGTACAGCTCCTTCGTGATCCCGTTCATCCTGTCGGGCGCGGGGATGGCGCTCTTCTTCGCACCGGTCGCGAACGTCGTCCTGTCGGCGGTGCGATCGGAGGAGGAGGGGCAGGCGTCCGGGGCCAACAATGCGGTTCGGGAACTGGGTGGCGTCTTCGGGGTCGCCGTGCTCGCGTCCCTCTTCGCCCATTACGGCGGCTATGGCACCGGCACCTCGTTCGTGGACGGCATGACACCCGCCGTCTATCTCGGCGCCGGTGTCGTCGCCGCCGGTTCGCTCGCCGCTTTCGGGATCAAGAGGCCTCGCCGCTCCGACGTGGAGGCGCTCTCCCCGGCACTGGATCGGGCGTGACCGGGCGGCGGGCGAGCATTCCGCTCACAGTCGAAGTCGGAAGCGGCGCACGGCCCGGAGGTGGGCCGTGCACCGCAGCTCGATGCGCGCGGTGATGATCCCGTGGACGTGCCCCCGGTAGCGCAGCCGCACGAGGCCGCGTGCGTGTGGGAGAAGCTCCCGGCGCTGGACGAGGTACCGCGCGATGACGCGACCGCGACGCACGAGCGTCACCGTCAGCCGGCCGCGGCCGATCGTCTCGATCACGTTGCCGCGATTCGCGAGTGTGAGCTCGAGCAGCCGCTCTCTTCCCGCACGACGCACACGTGCGCCGGCGATCGCTACGCGATGCACGACAGGTCCGGCGACTCGAACCGAGATGACGAGTCCGATGCGCATGCGCGCGAGGACTCCTCTCGCCGACGGGGCGACTGCCGACAGGAGGACGAGAGCAGTGTGATCTCCGGGACGAGCGCGAACGGGGCTACGCGCCGAGATGAGGAGCTCTCCACCGAGGCGTCCGATTCGCATGGCTCGCGGCCGGACTGAGACCCACGGAGCCGCGTCCCCGGCCGTTGCGACCTTCGGCCGTCCACTGAGGTCGAGCCCGAACCCGGTCACGCGCGCCTCGACCCGCAGCCGGCCCCCGCCCGTCGCGGTGACCCGGACGGCCCGCCGGCCGCCGGCTGCGAGCGCGATGTGTGCCGGCGAGACGGCGAGGGTGACGCGCGCCGGTGCTGCGACGACGCCGGCGAGGCCGAGCGAGGCCGCCACGACGACGGCGCTCGTCATCGGCCGATGACCGTGTAGGTGACGGAGGTCGTGTAGCGCCCCGCCGGCACCAGCGGAAGCGAGGGGATGAACGCGAAGCTCGTGGGCCAGACGTCGCCGCCCGCTGCGCTCGCCGTCGCCGACGTGCCGAGGAGCAGGTCGGCGACGGGGGCGATCGGGACACGGACGACCGCACCGCCCGTGAGTGGCCCAGCCAGCTGCGCTCCGGCCGGTGCCGAGGCGGAGATGCCGAGAGGCAGGTCGGCGGGGGTGAATGCAGCGCGATGAACGCTGAGTGAGTAGCCGGTCGAGCCGCTGCTCGCGACCGTGACGTGTTCGCTCACCGGTGCAGGCGTCCCGCCGGCGGCGACGCTTCCGAAACTGAGCGAGCTGTGCTCGAGGGTGAGCGAGATGGCGGACTGGATGTTGAGCTCGACGCTCGCGCTCTGGACTGATCCCGCCGCGCTTCCGGCACAGGCGGCGGCGGTGGCGGAAGAGTTGCGAGGCGCCGGCGTGCCGGCGGTGAAGTCGGAGGCGTTCGAATCGGTGTCGCTACAGCCGTTGCCACCTCGCACGGAAGCGGTGCTGCTCGTGAGCGCCGCCGCGGCGGCTCCCTCGAAGTCGGTGGTGGGGCCATAGCCGATCAGGTCGTGGACTGCGACGACTGCTGAGCAGCTGCCGGCCGAGGCGCCGCAGGTCAGCGCCGCGGTGGCATGGACGACCGCGACCTTCCCGCCGCTCGTCGCGAGATTCGTCGTGCCCGTGGCATCGGCTGTGGGAACGGCTGAGCCGATTGGGCCGGCCGATGCGAGTACGACGAGGTAGCGGCGTCCCGGCGACACGGTTCCCGTGAGGGCGGTCGGCGTCCAGGTCGTGCTGCCCGCGGAGGCGTACTGGATCGACCATCCCGTCAGGTCGACCATGGAACTGCCGCGGTTGAACAATTCGATGTAGTCGTTCGCGTAGCTGGCGCTGGCGTTACCGCCGCCGGCAAAGACCTGGCTGACGACGAGATCGGTCGAGGCTCCCTGGGCAGCCGGCGCCACCAGGCCGAAGGCGGACAGCAGGAGAATCAGAAGAAGGCGAGTGCGGTGCATGCGAGCGGCTCCGTTCGACGAGGGGAATGTGGTCTCGTCCGTGGTAACAACTCGTCGCGTTCGGCGAAAGTGTCTTTTCGGGTTCGTTGCGCTCTTGGTACTGAATCGTTACGAAGATGCGTCGTTGGCGGGCGCTCGGTCGTCGAGGCTCAGTCGGGTCGCGGCGACCGCGACACCGACGGCGACGGCGGCGAGCACGAAAAAGGAGATCCGGAGGCTGGTCGCCTGCGCGATTCCACCGACGAGTGGCGGGCCGATGAGCAGCCCGAAGTAGCCGATCGTCGTCACGGTCGCGACAGCGGTGCCGGCCTCGACATGACGGCCGGCGAAGCCGAAGATGATCGGCGCGTTCAGCGAGATGCCCGCGCCGCCGAGGGCGAAGCCGACGAGACCGATCGGGGCGTTCGGCGCCGCTGCAGCGATCGTGCAGCCCAGCGCAGCGAGCACCGCGCCGCCGCCGAGGAGCGCGCGGTCCGAGAGTCGCCCGGCAGCCTGGCCGAAGAACCGTCCGAGCGCCATCGAGCCGCCGAAGACACCGGGTCCCAGGCCGCTGACTGCGGGACGGGCGTGCAGTTGCCGTTCGAGGAAGAGGGCGCTCCAGCTTTCGATCCCGCCTTCGACGACGAAGGCGACCGCACCGACGAGGCCGATCAGGATCAGGCCCCGGGCGAAGCGAACGCCGCCCGGTGCCTCGGCATGCACGCGAGCGCGGTCGCCCGAGACCGCGAGGCCGGTCAGGCCGACGCAGACAGAGACGGCGATCAGGATCGTCTCCCTGCCGACCCCGCCGTTTCGGGCAAGCCCCGCTCCGACCGCACCTACGAGCACTCCGACGGAGTAGATCCCGTGCGCGAGCGGCTGAACGCGTCGGCCGGTCGCGTTCTCGATCCGGCCCACATTCGCGTTGATCGAGACATCCACGAGCCCTGTGCCGATCCCGCACGCGAGCAGCGCCAGCGCAAGGACGGGAAGGCTCGTCGCGAGGCCGGGAAGGAGCGTCGCCACAGCGAAGACGCTGCAGCCGACGGCCACAGCGCGGGCACCAAAGCGATTGATCGCGCGTGGGGCGGCGAGGAACATCACGGGAATCGAGCCGACGCTTGCAAAGAGCAGGGCGAGCCCGAGGGCTCCTTTCGACGCGCCCGTCGCCTGCTGGACGCTCGGCAGCACGGCGGCCCACGCCCCCCAGAAGAGGCCCAGCGAAGCGAACCCCGCAAGCGTCGGCACGCGGCGCGGAACGCCCCCGTCGCGTGCGGCGATGCTCAGCGCCGCCCCGCCACGGGGCGAGGGAGATGCAATGCCCGACAAGGGACATGTCCGACGCCCGAACGCCGGCCCGCACCGGTGTACTGCACGGCCCGTGACACTTCCGTCACGAAGACGCCACACCTGCATGTGCCTGTCCGACACCGGACATGCGCCCGCGGGTCACGTCGCACGGGGCCACGGCGGATTCGGTCGCCACTCGGCCCACGCGTCGTCCCACCACCGGCGGCCTGCGTCGAGCTCCGCGGCGACGCGGCGGCCCTCCGCCCGTGTCGCTGCGATCTGCTCCTCGGTGTAGCGACCCTGCCGCACGCGTTCCTCGAGCACCTCGTCATCCTTCCATTCCCACGGCCCGCCGACGGGCAACCAGATGTCGAGCTCGAGGTCCTGCGTGTCGTAACCGCGCTCGGTGCGCCGGAACGGTTCCTGGAAGTTGATGTACCAGCCGGCGAAGAAACGGGCAGGCCCGACCCAGAAGACCCAGATCGCGTGAGCCTCGCCGGGACGCTGCAGCATGAGAACGCCGTGGCCCTGCCACCCGCTGCGGCCGTGCCACGGATGAAGGCCGTCCGGTGTCGGCCAGTCGCCCTTCGGGAACGAGAACGACGCTCCCTCGGGGATGTAGGTCGCAAGGAGTTCCACCTCGTCGCGGACGACGACGACCGGAACCTTGAGCCACGGCCGCCCGTCGTTCAGCACCTCGCGGCGCACGATCACGTCGCCCTCAGACCAGATGCCGGTGCCCCGAACGCTCCTCGGAGCTCTGCTGCGCCCGTGACGAGATCGCGGAACTCGCACGACGGCGACTCTACGGCGGCGGGGTTAGGGTCTTGTGAGATGGACGTTTCGGTTGTTGTCACGGTATTGAACGAGGAGGGCGCCGTCGAGGTGCTCTACCGGCGCATCGCTGCATCGCTCGAGGGTCGTGAGTGGGAGGCGATCTTCGTCGATGACGGGTCGACGGACGAGACCTTCGCGCGCCTTCGAGAGCTGAATCGAGCAGATACGCGCGTCCGCGTCGTGCGGTTCAAGCGGAACTTCGGCCAGCATCCCGCGATGCACGCCGGCCTCGTGCGCGCCCGCGGCGACCGGATCGTGACGATGGACGGCGACCTCCAGAACGAGCCCGAGGACCTGCCGAAGCTCCTCGACGCACTCGAGCGCGCCGACGTGGCGTCGGGGCGGCGAGTCGCCCGGCGCGACTCCCCCGGGCGCACGTTCCCGAGCCGTGTGATCAACCACTTGCTCCGCCGGTTCACAGGCGTCCGCATCTCCGACTTCGGCTGCGCGTTCAACGGCTACCGGCGCAGCGCGATCGAGCCGATGTTCGGCGCGATCGGGCGACAGAAGTTCACCAAGGCCCTCGTCGTCTCGACCGGCGTCTCGGTGGAGGAGGTCGACGTTTCGCACGCGCCGTCCAGCTCCGGGTCGCGGTACTCGCCGCTGCGCCTCGTTCGCCTCGCCCTCCATGTCGTCGCGGGCTTCTGGCCGCAGCCCGTGCAGTGGATCGGGGTCTCGCTCGGCCTCGTCTGCTCGCTCGCCGCCGCCGCACTCGGCGCCTACGCCATCGTCTTCTGGATCGTGAACGCGAACTTCCCGGGGCCGCTTCTTGCCGGAGCAGGCATTGTTCTCGTGTTGGGTATCCAGGGGTTCGTCCTCGCCCTGATCGGCGAGTCCCTGGGCCGCATCCAGCGGGACATCGAGGGTAGGCCGCTCTACACCATCGAAGAGGAGCTATGAGCAAGCGCGTGCTGGTCACCGGCGGGGCGGGATTCATCTCGTCGAACTTCATCCGCCACCTGCTGGAGGCGACGCCCTACGAGGTCGTCACCCTCGACGCACTCACCTACGCCGGGAACCTCGAGAACCTCGCGGACGTGCTGAGTCACCCGCGCTTGTCGTTCGTCCACGGCGACATCCGCGACGCGACACTCGTCCGTGAGCTCGTCGAAGGCGTGGACGTGATCGTGAACGCGGCTGCCGAGTCGCACGTCGAGAAGTCGATCGAGCACGGCGCCTCGGAATTCGTGACGACGAATGTCGAGGGAACGCAGATCCTGCTCGACGCGATCCGGGTGACGCCCGTCGAGCGTTTCATTCTCATCTCGTCGTCGGAGGTCTATGGCACCGCCGAGGCCGCGCCGATGGACGAGGAGCATCCGCTGAAGCCGCGCTCGCCGTACGCTGCGACCAAGGCGGGCGCCGACCGGCTCGCCTATTCGTACTGGACGACCTACGACCTCCCAATCGTGATTGTGCGCCCCTTCAACAACTACGGGCCGCGGCAGCATCCCGAGAAGGTCGTGCCACGGTTCATCACGCAGGCGCTCGCCGACGAGCCACTGACGATCCACGGTGACGGGCATGCCTCACGCGACTGGCTCTACGTCGCCGACGACGCCGAGGCGATCGAGTGCGTCATCGACACACCGCTTGCGTCGCTTGCGGGTGAGGTGCTGAACGTCGCGACCGGTATCGACATCTCGGTCGCAGAGATCGCGCGACTCGTGCTCGAAGTGCTCGGCAAGCCGCCGGAGCTGCGCTCCTACGTCGCCGAGCGGCTGGGCCAGGTCGACCGCCACATCGGCTCGACCGACAAGGCCGAGCGGCTCATCGGCTGGCGGGCTCGCACGAGCTTCGAGGACGGTCTCGAGCGCACCGTCGCGTGGTATCGGGACAATGAGGCGTGGTGGAGAGCGATTCTCGCGCGCGAAGCCCGCGCCTACTCGTCCTAGGCGCCGGTCCCGCGCAACTCGGACTGCTCGAAGCGGCGCGAGCGCGCGACCTCTGGCTCGCCGTCGTCGACCGGGATCCAGCCGCGCCCGGCTTTCGCTTCGCCGACCGCCGTTGCATCCTCTCGACCGAGGACGACGCGGGGATCGAGCGACTCGCAGGAGCGCTCGAGGTCGATGGACTGATCTCCCCGGGGACCGACTGGCCGGTCGGAGTCGCCGCCCGCATCGCAGAGCGGCTCGGTCTGCCGCATCCGATCAGCTCGGCGACGGCGATCCTTGCGACGAGCAAGCTGCGCCAGCGCGAGCGGCTCGCCCGGGCAGGGGTGCCTCAACCGCGCTCGTGGGTGGTCGGCGGGGGCGATCCACTCCCGCACCTCGATGGGCCGGTCGTGGTGAAGGCGCCCGACCGCCAGGGGCAGCAGGGCCTCACCCTGGTGGAGGACTCCTCCCAGCTTCCCGCGGCGATCGAGCACGCCCGCAGCGCCGCTCGTAACGGGGTCGCGCTCGTCGAGGAGCTCGTCGAGGGCCCGGAGGTCACGGTCGTCGGCTTCTCGGTCGAAGGCGATTTCACGGCGCTTGCGGTCACCGACCGGATCACCGCCGAGCCACCGGCGTTTGGTGTCGCTCTCGCACATGTCTGGCCGAGCCATGTCCAGGGACTGTCCCCGGACGTGGCTCAGCGGGCCGTGGCCGCGCTCGACATTGCGAATGGCCCCTCCTACACGCAGCTTCGGCTCGGGCCCGACGGCCCGCAGGTGATCGAGGTGGCCGCTCGCCTCGGCGGCGGCCACGACGCCGAGCTCGTCCAGGCGGTCACCGGCGTGGATCTGAACGGCCTCGCCCTCGCCGCCGCGCTCGGAGAGAGCCTCGTGCCGCCTCGTGCCGGTGCGCACGTGGGCGGCGCCGTCACACGCTTACTCGTCGCTCCGCCCGGCGTGCTCGAACGGGTCGAGGTGCCCGAGGGTCTCGCCGGCGTCGAGGCGGTGCGGCTCTACCGCGAGCCGGGCTACGAGTTCGTCCCGCTCCGTCGCGGCGCCGACCGCGCAGGTGCGGTTCTCGTGATCGGCAAGGATCGCGAGCAAGCCGTGGCGCGGGCGGAGGACGCGGCCGAGCGCATACGCTTCGTCATCGCGGATGCCGGAGCTCTCCTCCAAGCGAACTGAGTTCCTGTCGTTTCAGCCTCCGGCGATCACCGAGGAGGAGATAACCGCCGTCTCGGAGACGCTGCGCTCGGGCTGGCTGACGACCGGCCCACGCACGGCCGAGCTCGAGGCGCGCATGCGCGAGTACCTCGAGGCGAAGCACGTCCTCGCGGTCTCGTCCTGCACCGCCGCGCTGCATCTGTCGCTCGTCGCACTCGGCGTGGGGCCGGGCGACGAGGTGATCACGACGTCCCTGACCTGGCCGGCCACCGCGAACGTGATCGTCCACTGCGGCGCCATGCCCGTGTTCGCGGATGTGCTCGACGGCACGCTCAACATCGACCCGGAGCGGGCGGCCGCGCTCGTGAACGAACGGACGAAGGCGATCATCCCGGTCGATCTCTACGGCCAGCCGGCGGACCTCGACGCACTCGCCGCGCTCGGGCTGCCGATCGTCGAGGACGCCGCGCATGCCGCCGAGTCGCGGTACCGCGGACGGAAGATCGGCTCGGTCGCCGACGTGACGTGCTTCTCGCTCTACGCGACGAAGAACATCGCGGCCGGTGAGGGTGGGCTGATCGCGACGGATCGCGACGATCTCGCCGGCGCGCTCGACGACCTGCGGGTGATGCGGCGCGGGCACGGCGCTCTCTACGACGTCGCCGTGCCCGGCTACAAGGTGAACCTGAGCGATGTGCTCTCGTCGATCGCGCTCGTCCAGCTCGCGAAGGTCGAGAGCCACGGCGAGGCCCGTCGGCGGCAGGTCGCGCTCTACGACGAGGGGGTCGCCGACCTGGCGGGCATCGAGCCCGTCGCCCGCGACGTTCGCGACACGCACGCGAACCATCTCTATGTCGTGCGGATCGATCCCAGGCGAGCGGGTGCGACGCGCGACGACTACCAGGCTGCGCTCACCGCCGAGAACATCGGCACGTCGATCCATTTCCTGCCGGTGCACCGCCTCAGTGCCTACCGCGACCGCCTCGCTCCGCACCAGCCGCCGCTTCCCATGACCGAGCGCGCCGGGGCCGAGGTGCTCTCGCTGCCGCTCTCGCCCGCGCACACCGACGGCGACATCCGTGACGCGGTCGCCGCCCTGCGCGGTGTTCACGAGCGATTCGCGCGATGAGACGCCTCGTCCGGCCGGTTTCGACGGTCGCCGTCTCCGCGGGAGCTGTCGCGTACATCCTCACGAAGATCGACCTCGGGACGACCGCGGACATCATCAGGTCGGCGAGCGTTCCCTGGCTGCTCCTATCGGCCTCCCTGACGCTCATCACGGTCCCGCCGATGGCGTGGCGCTGGCAGCAGCTGCTGGGTGCGCGCGGGATCCGCGAGAGCATCTCCTGGCTGACGCGCGCCTACTTCGTCTCGTACGCCGTCGGGCAGGTTCTTCCGACGTCGGTAGGCGGTGACGCGTCTCGAATCTTCGAGACAGCGCGTCGCCATCCGGGCCGGATCACACCCGTGACGGGCTCCGTGCTGCTCGAGCGCTCGCTCGGGGGCGCGGTCACACTCGCACTGGCAGGCGTGGGGCTGCTGCTCGCGATCGGCCGGTATCCGATCGGCCCCTACCTCTGGATCGAGGTGGTCTTCGTCGTCGCAACGCTCGGTGCCGGGGTCGTCTTCTTCTCTCGCTCGGTCCGACGACGCCTCGCGTTCGGCGTCCCGCTCGCGCGAAGGCTGCGCGTCGAGGGCCTGCTGCGCGCGATCTACGACGGCATCCATGGCTACCGCGACCACGTCGGCACGCTCCTTCTCGTCTCGCTGGTGACGCTCGCGATGCAGCTGACTCGAGTCTTCGCGATCTATGCCTCGGCACGGGCGGTCGGGATCGGTCTCTCGCCGCTGCCGTATGTCGTGCTCGGGCCACTGCTCTTCCTCGTCATGCTCGTGCCGTTCACCGTCAACGGTCTGGGCGTTCGCGAGGCGTTCTTCGTCAGTTTCCTCGGAAAGCTGAGCGTCTCCGCGGATCAGGCGTTCGCCTGCGGCTTCCTCTTCTTCATCATGACGATCCTGCTCGCCCTGCCGGGGCTTGCGGTGCTGCTCTGGGAGGGTCTGCACCGGGATCGCGCACCGGTCCCCGATGGCTCGGCCTGACCCCACACCGAGCGGTCTCGCCCGGGTCGACGTCACCGTCGTCGTCGTGGCGTGGAACGCGCTGCCGTTCATCGAGCAGTGCCTCGAGTCGGTTCGTGGCCGCGACGTGATCGTGGTCGACCATGGCTCGACCGACGGGACGCTCGAGCTCGTGCGCGAGCGCCACCCCGACGTCCGCGTGATCGAGCAGGAGAACCGAGGCATGGGCGGCGGCAACAACACGGGCATGCGTGCGGCCGACGGACGCTGGTACTTCCTCCTCAACTCCGACGCCTGGGTGCTCGGCGACGGGCTGGACGAGCTGATCGCATTCGCGGACGCCCATCCCGAGGCGGCCGTGATCGGGCCACGGCTCGTCAACCTCGACGGGACGCTGCAGCGCTCGGTACGTGGCGAGCCGACGCTGTGGCGGCTCGCAACCGAGTATCTCTTCATTCGCAAGCTCGCGCCCCGCTCGCAGCGCCTGAACGCGTTGTACGCGGGCGGCTTCGACCACGACGAGGTCGTCGAGGCCGACTGGCTCTACGGCCCCGCGCTGCTCGTCCGGCGCGAGGCGGCTGATGCGGTCGGCCTGTTCGACGAGGACTTCTTCATGTTCAGCGAGGAGGTCGACTGGATGACCAGGTTCCGGCGCGCCGGGTGGAAGGTGATGTTCTTCCCGGGCGCGCAGGTGGTTCACGTCGGCGGTGCGTCTCACGGCGGCGGTCTGTACGTCGAGAACCTGCGCGGTCATCTGCGCTTCGCCGACAAGCATCGCGGCCCGAAGGAAGCCGAGCGCGTCCGCAAGTTGCTGCTCTGGTCGCTTCGGCTGCGTGCGCTCGTGCAGCGCCGGCAGCAGTATCGCGACGGCGTCCGCTTCCTCTCGGCCGGCAGTGCCCGCAGCCTGCTGAAGTGACCGAGTACCTGCGCCTCGCCTTCGGCACGGCCGTCGTGCTCCTACCCGGCGCTCTCGTGGCACGCGCGGCCGGGCAGCGCTCGGCGGCAGCGACACTCGCGTGGGGGCTCGGGTGCGTGTTCGTCGCGTGGGCGGTCGTCTTCACCGTGCACCTGAACATTCGCGCGGCCGCGCTGATCCTCGCGGTGCTCGGCATCACCGCCGTCGTCCTCGGACGGCGGCACCCGCAGCGGGCCGAGCGGCTCGGGAGCGGCTGGGCCTGGGCGAGCGGCGTCGTGCTCGGCTGGTTCTTGTGGCACGTGGAAGGCGTCGTCGTGGGCGACGGCCTGTTTCACGAGGCGCGTGTGCGCAAGCTCGTCGCTCTCGGGGGGCTGCACCTGCGGAGCGTCGACGAGTTCAAGGACGGCGGACTGCATCCGGGGTACGCGTTCCCGCTCTGGCACGGCTTCCTCGCGCTCGTCAGCTGGGCCTCCGGGGTCGACCCCGGAGGCCCAGCTGACGAGCGCGAGGAAGCCGTGCCAGAGCGGGAACGCGTACCCCGGATGCAGTC
>JBBSEJ010000063.1:0-15056 GCA_038239825.1 Gaiellales bacterium | reverse complement strand
TGACGCTTCGCGCCGTCGAATGTCTCGGCGGGTGCGGCTGGGCGACGGTCGTCTCGATCGACCACCACTACCGCACACACGTCAAGGCGGAGACCGTCGCCGGGATCGTCGAGGAGCTCCGGGCAGACTCGGGTACCGATGCCTGAGATCGTTCTCGAGAACGCGACGACGACGCTCGACGAGTACGAGGCGACGGGCGGGTACACCGCCCTTGCGACCGCGCGCGCCATGACTCCCGAAGCGGTTACGGAGGAGCTGATCGCCTCGGAGCTACGCGGGCGTGGGGGAGCGTTCTTCCCAGCCGGGCGGAAGTGGTCGTTCGTACCGTCGAAGGAGCAGCTGCCCAAGCCGCACTACCTCGTCGTGAACGCCGACGAGTCGGAGCCGGGGAGCTTCAAGGACAACGAGATTCTCTCCCGCGTCCCGCACCGCTTCATCGAGGGCTGCCTGATCACCGCCCACGCGATCGACTCGCAGCACGTCTTCGTCTACATCCGCGGCGAGTACAGCGGCCCGTACGCGATTCTCGTGGGCGCCTTGGAAGAGCTGCGCGACCGGCCCGAGATTCGCGGCGGCGTGACGATCGTGGTGCATCGGGGCGCCGGCGCGTATATCTGCGGTGAGGAGACTGCGCTTCTGGAGTCGCTCGAAGGCAAGCGCGGTCAGCCTCGCTCGAAGCCGCCGTTCCCGGCGATCTCAGGGCTCTACGCGTCTCCGACGGTCGTCAACAACGTCGAGACGATCACGACCGTGGCGCCGATCATCGCGATGGGGGGTGCGGAGTACGCGAAGCTCGGCGTCCCGAACACCCGCGGCTCGCGCGTCGTCTCGCTCTCCGGCAACGTCGTGAACGGCGGGAACTACGAGATCGAGCCCGGGATGACCATCAAGGAAATCGTCTACGGCCTCGGGGGCGGGATCCCGGGCGGCCGCGCTTTGAAGGCGGTCGTGCCGGGTGGATCGTCGACGGTCATCCTCACCGCGAGCGAGATCGACGTGGGCTACGACTTCGACTCGCTCGCGCAGGTGCGCACCTCGATGGGCTCGGCGGGGATCGTCGTGCTCGATGACCGCTGTTGCATCGTGCAGCTCGGCATCCGCTGGTCGGAGTTCTATGAGCACGAGTCGTGCGGCAAGTGCACTCCGTGCCGGGAGGGCACGCGCTGGTTGACCGCGATCCTCCGCAAGCTCGAGGACGGCCGCGCAACGCAGGGGGACCTCGACCTGCTCCTCGACGTGTGCGATCGCATCAACGGCAAGTGCCTCTGCCCGCTCGGCGACTCCGACGCGATCATCATCGCGTCCTACGTGGCGAAGTTCCGCGCCGAGTTCCAGGCCCACATCGACGAGGGCGCCTGCCCTTTCGGCGGCGACTCGTCACTGGAAGGCGTCCTGGCGCCGATCCAGATGCACACCCATTCCCCGGCCGCCGAGGTTCCGACGTGACCGCAGCGATCCCGGGGATGTCCACCGCAGCCGCGCCCCAAGCGGCCAAGTCCCGTCGCCAAACGAGGCTGTCGGAAGTGCCACAGACCCTCCACAGGCAGCGGGCGAATCGCGTTCTCACAGACACGTCGCCCGGAACCGACAGCTCTCCGCGGGCCACGACCCGTCGCCAAACGAGGGTGTCAGAAGTGCCACAAACCCTCCACAGGGGCCGAGCTTGACAGCGTCGGCTGCGATCGACCTCGTCACCGTCACGATCGACGAGCGGGAGGTGCAGGTTCCCAAGGGCACCGGGATGGTCGAGACCGCCGCTGCGGCCGGAATCGAGATTCCCGTCTTCTGCTATGAGCCCCGGCTCGGGCCGCCCGTCGGTGCCTGCCGCATGTGCCTCGTCGAGGTCGAAGAGATGCCGAAACTCCAAGCCGGCTGCACCCTGTCGGCACAGAACGGGATGATCGTTCGCACCGCGTTCGATCGCGGTGCCGCTCACCTCGCCATCACCCTGAAGCCTGTGACCGTCACCGGCCGAGAACAAGACGGCGTGGACCGGGATCGGGAGCGGCGAGTCGCTCGTGCGGCGCGAGCCACCAACCGGCATTCGGCACGTCGATGCGCACGGAATCGCCCGGCTCGACCGTCAGCACGAGCGGCAGGTCATGCGACACGTACCCGCAGAGATTGTCTCTCGAGCGGGAGCTCGTGGATCACCATACGAGCGTGCGCACCGCCGCCGCGACGCGGTCGACGGAAGGCATGTAGGAATCCTCGATCGTCCAGTACGGGTACGGCACGTCGTAGCCGGTGACGCGCAGGATCGGGCCTTGTAGATCGAAGATCGCCTTCTCGGCGATCAGCGCAGCGAGCTCGGCCCCGAAGCCGGCCGTGCGCGGAGCTTCGTGCACGATCACGACGCGACCGGTCTTGCCGACCGACGCGAGGATCGCGCCCTCGTCGAGGGGCCGCAGCGAACGGATGTCGATCACCTCGCACGAGACGTCGAGGGTGTCGGCCGCCCGCTCACACACCCCCACCATGGCGCCGTACGCGATGAGGGTCACGTCGGTGCCCGCCCGCGCGAGTCGCGCCTGCCCGAGCGGCACGACGTAGTCCCCCTCCGGCACGTCGCCGCGGGCGGTGCGATAGACGAGCTTCGGCTCGAAGATCACGACCGGGTCCGGATCTCGGATCGCCGCGGCGAGCAACCCCTTCGCGTCTGCCGGGGTCGAGGGGATCGCGACCTTGATCCCGGGCGTGTGCACGTAGTACGCCTCGGGCGAGTCGTCGTGCAGCTCGGGCGCGCGCACCCCACCGCCGTACGGCATGCGGATCGTCAGCGGAAACTCCATCCGGCCCCCGCTGCGCCACCGGTAGCGCCCGACGTGCGTGATCAGCTGGTCGAGGCAGGGATAGGAGAACGCGTCGTACTGCATCTCGCAGACCGGCCTGAAACCCGCCATGCAGAGGCCGATCGCGGCGCCGAGCATGCCCGCCTCGGCGAGCGGCGTATCGACACACCGATCGGCGCCGAATCGCTCGAGCAGACCGGCCGTCGCGCGGAAGACCCCACCGGCGCGACCCACGTCCTCTCCCAGCACCATCACATCGCCGTCCCGTTCGAGCTCCGTGTGCAGCGCGTCGTTCACGGCCTCGACGAGCGTCAGCTCAGCCATGGCGCAGATTCGCAGGCGGATCGACGTAGGCGTGCTCGAAGAGAAGCTCCGGATCGGGAGGCGCCTCCGCCTCCGCCGCGGTGATCCCGGCTCGTAGCAGTGCTTCGGCGTCGCCGCGGACGGACGCGGCGTGCTCGTCGGTCAGGACGCCGAGCCGCTTCAGGAACACCTCGTACTGTCCGACGCATTCGCGCGCGCGCTCTGCCTCGACCCGCTCGTGATCGATGTACGAGCTCGGGTCATCGGCGGTCGCATGGGGCGCTGCGCGGTAGTGGACGGCCTCGATGAATGTGGGGCCGCCCCCCGAGCGCGCCCGGTCGACTGCTTCGCGCGCCGCCTCGTAGACAGCGAGCACGTCGAGGCCGTCGACGCGCACACCGGGTATCCCGTAGCCGATCGCCTTGTCGGCGAGCGTCTGCGCGCGAGTTTGCGCTTCGAGCGGCGTCGAGATCGCCCAGCCGTTGTTGTTGCAGACGAAGACCGCGGGCGCGTTCATGACCGCGGCGAGGTTGACGCCTTCGTGAAAGGCCCCCTCGCTGGTGGCGCCGTCACCGAAGAACGCCATCGCGACGGCATCTTCACCGCGCAACTTCTTTCCCCAGGCGAGGCCCGCGGCATGCGGAACGTGCGTCGCGATCGGGACGCAGATCGACGCGACGTTCCAGTCGGCCGGGCTCCACCATCCGGAGGGATGCCCCCGCCACCATTGGAGGATCGTCTCGACGGGCATCCCCCGCAGGAGGCCGATCGCGGACTCGCGATACGAGGGAAAGATCCAGTCGTCGTCGCTGAGCGCGTAGGTGGCTCCGGCCTGGATCGCCTCGTGGTTCCAGAAGATCGCGTACGTGCCGATGCGTCCCTGACGGTGGTACACGACAGAACGCTCGTCGTAGGTTCGCAGGAGCACCATGCGGCGGTGGAGCTCGAGCAGGTCGCGCTCGACGAGGCCCGCGGGAGGTGCGTCGCCGTCGAGGACGCGGCGGAGCTCGGGTGCAGCCTGGGCCATCCGCGGGCGAAACCTACCTGAGGTCTCCCGCGGGGCGGGTCAGACGAGGACCGATACGGCGTCGCGCTTCGCCTCGAACACCGCCTCCTCCACGTCGCCCAGATCCTCGCCGTCTGCCTGGAGTGGCAACGGGCGGTCGCAGCGCACGAGGACACGGTCGAGGTCGTGGCCATTCAGGATCTCGAGGCGGCGGAGCCCGCGACCCCGGAAGACGGCGACGAAGAGGCGCGGCACGTCGCGCGCCCGGACCCGAACCGGCGCTGCGAAGTCGATCCCGGCCTCGAAGCGCGCCGTCGGAGCGACGCGAATCGCGAACGAGCCTGCGTACGAGTAGGGATCCCCGTTCGCGACCAGCACGAAGGCGGCGCGGCCGACGCCCTCGATCTCGATCTGAGGATCCCACCTGCCGCGACGCTCGACCACCATCTTCGCGAGCATCCGCATGAACGCCGCATCGCCGGGCCGCGCACCCTCGGGGTCGCGACCGAGCCCGTTCAGCCGTCGCACGGCTTCACCGTCGAATCCGATGCCTGCCGAGAAGCAGAACCGGCGCCCGTTCACGGCACCGAGGGAGATGCGACGCGTGCGATCCTCAGCGAGGGCGGCTCCGACCGCGCGCGCCGCAGCGGTCGGGTCGCGCGGCAGGCCGAGAGCACGTGGAAGGACGCTCGTACCGCCGCCGGGCAGGAACCCGAACGGGACCGCTCCGTCGGCGCCGTTCAACGCCTCGTTGTAGGTGCCGTCGCCCGAGAAGACGAGGATCGCATCGGTCTCGGTCGCATTGGCGGCGGCGAGCTCGGTCGCGTGCCCCGGGCGCTGGGTGAACTCCGTCCGCAGCTCGACCCGCTCGCGCAGAACACGCTCGACGGCGCCGATGCGCTCGCCGGTGACCTGGGTCGAATAGGGGTTGACGATCAGGACGGCACGCTTCACGCTCACGAGCATGCCACGGCGCCGCACCGCCCTCCTCATCGCCGTGCCGGAAGCAGAACCGCACGTGGCCGCGCTGCGGCTCGCCCACGACTCCTCGGCGGTGCTCGGTGTGCCTGCGCACATAACGATCCTGTTCCCGTTCGCGGCACCGGAGTCCGTCGATGAACACGCCGTGCAGGCGCTCATCGCGTCGCATCCTGCATTCGCATTCGAGCTCCGGTCGGTGGCACGCTTCGACGACGGCGTCACCTACCTCGCGCCGTTCCCAGCTCGCCCGTTCGTGCGCCTCACCCGCGCGATCGCGAAGCGGTGGCCTGGCCATCCGCCGTACGAAGGTCTCCACGCAGAGGTGATTCCGCACCTGACCGTGGCCGAATGCCGAGTCGAGCTCGACCCGCCGCTTCCGATCGCGTGCCATGCGCACGAGGTGCTGCTGCTCGCCGAAGAGGAGCCGGGCGGCCGGTTCGTGCGCCGTCGCTGCTTCCCGCTCGGTTGCGAGCGGCAGGAGCGGGTGTGAGTTCAACGGCTCGAGCCACGACACGGCCGTCGACGGCACTGGCCGAGTGCTGCGGTCGAGTAGTCGACCGGCGAGTCGGGGTGTGTGAGAACCGTCGTGAGGGGCGCGTCGAGAGCCTGCGCACCGTCTGACACTTCCCCGTGGCGGTATTCCTTCCTGACCGGTTCTCGGGAATCGTCCCGAGCGGAGCGGGCGAGCTCAGCCCGGCGTCGCGTAGCCGCGCATGCCGTCGAGGAGGGCCACGTACAGACGGTCGGCGAGGTCGTCGGTCGGCGAGCCGGGCCGCAGCCACGTGTAGGCCCAGTTCGCTGCGGACAGGAAGAGCAACGCGGATGTCGCGACGTCGAGATCGGTGCGCAGCTGACTCTCCTCGACCCCGGCGCGGAAGAGCTCGCGAACCCGCTCCTCGTACCGGCGCCGCTCGGCGAGGAACGCGCCTCGGCGCTCATCCGAGAGGTGTCGCCATTCCCGCACGAACACCGTCGCGACGTCGAGCTGCCCGGCGACGATCGAGAGGTGCGCCCGGAGGGCGAGCCTGATCCGCTCCGCGGCAGGCGCGGCAGCGGGCACCGTGTCGAGCGCTGCGTGGAATGCCTCGGCGCCCTCACACGCGACCTCCCACAGCAGGTCCTCCTTCGAGGCGATGTGGTGGTAGAGCGAGGCCTTCTGCACCCCGAGCGCCTCCGCGAGGTCGGCGAGCGAGGTGCCCTGGTAGCCCCGCTCGGCAAAGAGCCGGGCCGCGATCCTCGTCAGCTCCTTTCGCCTCGCGGACATCTATGCTTCAGCCTAACGATCGGTCGGTAGGGAGGCCAGATGGAGTCGCGCACGGAAGAATTCATCGCCTACGTCCAGGGAGGCGGGCAGGTCGAGGCGGGCGACGACATGCCCGAGGAATACCGGGCGAGGCTCGTCAAGTTCATCGAGATGCACGCGGGGAGCGAGCTGATGGGGGTGCTCCCCGAGCGCGAGTGGATCCTGAAAGCACCGACCCTGCAGCGCAAGCTCGCCTTGACGGCGAAGGTTCAGGACGAGGTCGGGCACGCCCAGCTGATCTACCGCATCGCGGAGGATCTCGGCAAGCCGCGCTCGGAGATGTTCGCCGACCTTCTGTCGGGCAAGGCGAAGTTCCACAACGTCTTTCACTATCCGACGAAGACGTGGGGCGATGTCGGCGTGATCGCCTGGCTCGTCGACGCCGCGGCGATCATCAGCCAGAAGGCGCTCCTCAAGTGCTCGTACGCGCCGTACGCCCGGATCATGAAGAAGATCTGCTGGGAGGAGTCGTTCCACATCCTGCACGGGCGCGACGTGATCCTCGCGATGATGACGGGCACGGACGGCCAGCGCGAGCTCGTGCAGGAGGCACTCGATCGCTGGTGGGGGCCGCTGATGCAGTTCCACGGCAACCCGATTCCGCGCGACGAGGATCCGATGTGGTTCTGGCGGATCAAGTCGCAGGGGAACGAGGAGGCTCGCCAGCAGTTTCTCGAGGGCTACGTGCCCCAGATCCGGGAGCTCGGGCTGACGGTGCCGGACGCCGAGCTGCGCCGCTCGGACGGCGGCGTCTGGAGCTACACCGAGCCCGATTGGGCGGAGCTGAAGTCGGTCGTCACAGGCCACGGCCCACGCTCGCACGAGCGGCTCGAGCTCCGCCGCCGCTTCCTCGACCAGGAGAAGTGGGTGCGCGACGCCGTGCTCGCCGCATGAGCGTCTTCGAGGTGTTCCGCCAGGAGCGGAAAGGCCAGCCGTTCGCGCACGCGGGCTCGATCGTCGCGCCGGATGCTGGCTTCGCCGACGCGTGGGCGCGCGAGCAGTTCGGCCGACGGGGTGAGAGCGAGGGGCTCTGGCTCGTGCCCCGGGAGGCCGTGCATCAGGTGACGGAGTGGGCGGACGAGTTCGACCTCAAATACCGCCGTGTCGACGGCTACTCGATCAAGACACGGCTGAAGGAGGCACGTGAGCGCGCAGGCACTCTCGCCGAGGGTTGAGACACTCCTTGCGCTCGCCGACGACGAGCTGATCATCGGCTGGCGCGACTCGGAGTGGACGGGCATCGCCCCGACGCTCGAAGAGGACGTCGCGTTCTCGTCGATCGCGCAGAACGAGATCGGCCACGCACGCGCATTGTACGAGCTGGCGGCGGTCGAGCTCGAAACGGATGCGGACGCGCTCGCGTTCGACCGTGCGCCGGAGGAGTACCGATGCGCACCGCTCGTCGAGTTGCGCCTGCTCGACGACTGGGCGATGACGATCGCGCGGCGGTACCTCTACGAGGAGGCAGACCGCATTCGCATCGAGGCGCTCATGCGATCTGACGACGCCGAGCTTGCGGGGCTCGCGGCGAAGATCGACCGCGAGGAGGTCTACCACCGCATGCACGCCGCGCTATGGGCAGCACGGCTACGCGACGAGCCACGCTTCACGGCCGCGGTCGACGAACTCTGGCCTTTCGCCCTCGGCGTGCTCACGCCGCCGCTCCGACTCGAGCTTGCGCGTCGGGTCGGGCGAGCAGGTGCGAGCGTGCTCGACGCGCAGGAACGAGCCATGCACACACCGGAACTGGCGGAGCTGCTCTCCGAGATGACCGAAGTACGGCGGTCGGAACCGGGCGCGCAATGGTGAGCGTCGCCGAGGTGTGGTCGGCGCTCGGGGAGATCCCCGACCCCGAGATTCCCGTCATCTCACTCGTCGAGCTCGGCGTGATCCGAGACGTGACGGTCGACGGCGAGCAGGTGCGCATCGAGCTCACACCCACGTTCCTCGGCTGCCCCGCGCTCGAGGCGATGCGCGGCGCGCTCGAGGCGAAGGTCGCCTCGCTCGGTGGCCGACCGCAGGTGACCGTGATCCAGGACGACTCGTGGTCGACCGACCGGATCACCCCAGCCGGCCGCGAGAAGCTGCGGCTCGCCGGCCTCGCGCCCCCCACACCGCGCGCCGCGGGCCTGGCGACGCTCGTCCAGTTGCAGTCAAAGGGCTTCCGCTGCCCCTACTGCGGCTCGACCGAGACGCGCCTCGAGAACATCTTCGGCCCCACGCCGTGCCGCTCGATCCGCTGGTGCGACGGCTGCCGCCAGTCGTTCGAGCAGTTCAAGACGATCTAGGGCACGTTTCGACCAGGTCTGGACACTCGCGTGAAAGCGTCGCCGATCGTCCACACGTGGCCGGCCGGACGTGTCCTTCGAGATGGCGGAGAGCTACGGGAACAGCGTCAAACCAGGCGCGAGGTCGTAGCGCCCGTCGTTCCGGCAGCCCGGCGGCACGAGGTAGCGCGGATCGCTCGCCGAGTCGGATGCGTTGTCGGCGAGCTGCTCGCGCATGAGCGCCCGCGCGAAGGATCTCGACAACCCCAGGCGGGTCCCGAGTGCGACGCCCGACTGGAAGGCATAGCAGTTCACGATGCCCTCGTCGGCGACGCCGCGCAGGTGCCACGACTCGTGCGCGAGGACGGCGATCGCTCGGCCCGTGGGGCTGAACGAGTGCGTGTCGTGATCGTCGATCACGCGGTGGAGTTGGTAACAGATCGCCGGAGTCAGCCACGCGCGGCTGCCGCCCACCTCCGCGAGACCGTCTGCCTCCTGCGTCGCTCCCACATGACGCCCTGCGCTGTCGCACTGCACGTGAGCGGCGTGACCCGCGATGAGGCCGGCCTGCCGTGAGAGCACCCGCTCGACGTGAGCCCGCGTGGCGGCATCGAGGCTACTGAAGCCGCGTCGAAGACCGATGCCCCACGCGACGAGCGCGACCAACCCGACCACGGCAAGCGACGCGCCGAAGCGACGCAGCAGTGTGCTCCGACGCCGCGGCACGGGAAGCGACGTCCAGAACGCGGGATCATCGTCCTCGGGTGCCTCGTCATCCGCCCACCCGAACCGCTCGACGTCGCCGTGCTGCGGCGCGCGCCCACGCTCGACGGGTCCCCGCCGGGGCGCCAGCAGCCACCCGCCGACCGCGAACTCGATCTCGACGGCGAGCGCGACGGCGAACGGCAGCCACAGCGGCACCGCATAGCGCCACTCGGGGGGCGAGAGAAACCACGCGACGAGAAGGATGACCAGCACGATCCTGGCCCGGCGGATGCCTCGCGCGCTCATCGCCGCAGGGTATGGACGAGCGCAGCCCTCAGCGGCCGCTGCGATCGCGGCGGCGGGCCCCGCGGTCGCACGGTGAAGCGGTCGCGCGCCCGGTCGTCCTGCACCGACGTGTCGATGCGGAGGCTGTCGAACAGGTCGGAGATGATCCGTGCACCTTGCGGTTGGAGCGGTTTCAGGCCGCGGTGAGCGCCGCGGGGCAGCGAATGTGCGCGCCGCAGCTCGATCCGTCTCGTCGTAATCCTCCGAGCCGAGCGAGTGGCTGAGGTTAGTACGCGAACCCGACCCCGTCGAAGGCCGCGGCGAGCGAGTCCCGCTCGAGCGCGTCACTCACCCTCGACGACGTCGGGACGATCGCGAGTCTCGACGTGAGATCGATCGCGGCTCGACGCGCGAACCGAGGCGCCACGGTCGAGGAGCGCATCGAGCAGCCGGCCGCCGACGTCGCCCGTCGCGCCGGTGAGGAGTACGGGGAGAGCCGCCACGCGCGCACCGTGCCCCGCACCACCGCCGTGGAAGCTCCCGAGCAGATCGGCCCGCCGCATCCGGGCCGCTCGAGCGGCACCGGCGCGCTACCCTCGTCGTCCGTGTCGGCCTCACGCGCGCTCCTGCTCGTCTTCGCCGTGCCGGTCATCGCGGCCGGTTGCGGCTCGTCGTCGCACACGACGACAACGACGAGCCCGCCTCCGTTGACCGAGAAGCAGTTCGTCTCCAACGCGAACGCCGTCTGCATCAAGTCCGACCGGCGCGTGTTCCGGCTCGGTCGCCTGTCTCTCCTGCCCGAGGGGTGGGCGCACACCGCCGCCGCGGCTCGGCAGGGGGTCGCGGAGATGTCCACGGTTCGCCCGCCGGTCAAGGCTCAAGCCGGCTTCGAACGGTTGCTCTTGCTCGGCCGGCGGCTCGCGACGGGCATCCAGCACGTGCACGACGCACTCGTGACGAAGAACTACAAGGCCGCTCAGGCCGAGCAGCTGAAGGCCACCTCCGCCGACACGGCGATCCATCTGCAGGCGAAGAAGCTCGGCCTGACGTTCTGCCAACAGCTGCTCACCAACTGGCCGGCCTGACCGCAGCGGCGGCTCAGGTCTGGCCCGCGTTCGCGCTCGTCGTCGGGCTCCTGCTGGTCGGTGTGGTCGCCGAGGAGGACGGCCTGTTCGCCGCCGCCGGCGCGCTGCTCGCCCGGGCGCCGGTCGGAGCGCGGGGCGTCTTCGTGGTCGCGCTGCTCTTCGTAGCCCTCGTCACTGCCGTGCTCAACCTCGATACCTCGGTCTTCTTCCTCACGCCCGTCTTGCTGCATCTCGCACGGACGCGTGGACTCGACGACACACCGTTCCTCTACGGCGCTGTCTTCATGTCGAACGCGGCATCGCTCTTCCTGCCCGGCTCGAATCTGACGAACCTGATCGTCCTGCACGGCGAGCACGTCTCAGGCGCGACCTTCTTCGCACGCATGTGGCCCGCCGCAATGGTGTCCGTGCTGACGACGATCGCAGTCCTTCTCGTCGCGTTCCGTCGCTCGTTCGGAACGCCCCCCGGGGAGGCGCCACGTCGTGCACGTCCACGCCTCGGCGTCGGTGCTCCCGCGGTGGTCACCGCGACGGTGCTCGTGCTGCTCCTCGCCGCCCCGGCACTGCCGGTGCTGCTCGTCGGTGTCGCGGCCCTGCTCGCGGCCCGGACGAAGCGGGCTCGCGTCCTCGCTGCCGTCGACGTCCGCGTGCTCGCGCTCCTGTTCATGCTCGCGACGACTCTCGGCGGGGTCGGCCGCTGGTGGGGAGGCCCCGACGCCCTCTTCGACTCGCTCGGGCGGTGGCAGACCGGCGCTCTCTCGGCGCTCGCAGCCGTCGGGCTCAACAACCTGCCCGCGGCCGTGCTCCTGACCCCCGATCCTCCTCTGCACGGGCGCGCGCTCCTGCTCGGGCTGAACATCGGTCCGAACCTCGCCGTTACCGGGTCTCTCTCCGCTCTGCTCTGGTTGCGCGTCGCACGATCACTCGGCGCACGGCCGTCTGTGATCGCCTATTCGCGTCTCGGTGTCGTCCTCGCCCCGCTCACACTCGCAACCTCGCTGGCCTCGCTCTGGCTCCTCTCGCCCGGTCGGGTCTAGGCAGTCGGACTGCCGGCGAAGCTCGGATAACGGCTCGTCAACAGGAACACGTATGCATATGCCTGGATCTCGTATCGCAGCATCCAGGCGCTGATGTCGCGCATCCCCTCGTGCATGTGGCCGGTGGCGAGACAGTAGAACCAGCCCACGAACGCGACGACTTGATTGACGAGCCGGAACACATAGACGAGCAACAGCGCCGGCACGGCGAGGAGGATGCGGAGGAACACCGTGACGCGGCTCTGGGACGCCGCAGGCGCGACACGGAGGTCGACCGGATAGGTTCCTGCTTCGCCGCCGAACGGCGGCCAGGGGTCGGCGAGCAGGAACACGTAGGCCGAGACGTGCGTGATCGCGCGCAGGTAGCGGGCGATGAATTCGTGCACTCCGCCGGGCACGCGCCCGGTGAGCAGTGCCACGAACCACGCGATCACGATCGCGACGTACGCGGCGATGCCCCAGATCGAAATCCAGATGAGCTGCGGGATCGCGAGCAGGAGCCGGAAGAACACGGTCAACCGGTTGCGCCGCAGATCGTCCTCGACGATCAGGCCGATCGGGTGCGACTGGGCGAGTGTCTGCGTCATGCCTGCCTCCGTTCGTGGGTGAAGCCGCTCCCGCTCGCGAGTGCCGGGTAACGGTCGGTGAGCAGGAACAGATAGGCGAACATCTGCGCCTGGTAGCGCAGGCAGTACGCGCTCAGATCGCGAAACCCGCGGGGGTACCCGCCAGTCGCGAGCGCGTAGATGCCACCGAGGAATGCAACGAGGAAGAGCACGTAGGTGAGGGCCGTCGCGAGAACATAGGCCGGCAGCACGAGCACGATGCGAAGCAACGTCTTCCAACGCGCCTGCGGCGCGGGCGGGGCGATCTCGAGGTCGACGGGATAGGTCCTGGGCCAGCCGCGAAACGCGGGGTAGGGATCGGCGACGAAATAGAGGTAGGCATAGACATGAGCCTGGTAGCGAACGAGCCGAGCGAGCCAGTCGTGCACGCCGCGCGGTGACGTGCCGCGCACGAGCGTGATCGCCCAGTTGACGACTCCGACGAGCACGGCCAGGTACGTCCAGAGAGCGAGCACGATCACATGCGGCAGTGCGAGCAGGAAGCGCGTCGCGACCGTCAGGCGCCACCGGCGAAGGTCATCGCTCACGACCATCCGAATCGGATGCGCCGAGGGCACGTCGGCTCCCGTGAAGGCCGCGTCGCGCTTCTCGAGGAACGCCGCGACGCCTTCGTGGAAGTCGGGGGTCTGCGTCAGCTCGGCCTGCGTGGCCGCCTCGAGCTCGAGCTGCGCCGCGAAGCTCGTCGTCTCGGCGGCGTCGAGCAGGCGCTTCGTGTGCCAGACGGCACGTGTGGGCATGGCGGCGAAGAGCTCCGCCACCTCCTGCGTGCGCTCGGCGAAATGGTCTTCGGGCACGACCTCCGAGACGAGTCCCCAGTCGCGGGCCTCCTCGGCGCTCAAGCGGCGACCGGTCGTCAGCCATTCGAACGCGCGAGCGGTGCCGAGCAGTCGCCGCACGAGCCAGGTGCCGCCCGAGTCCGGGACGAGGCCGATCTTGATGAACGCCGGGACGAAAGCCGCTCCGTCGGCCGCGATCCGCGCGTCGCACGCGAGCGCGAGCGAGAGCCCAGCGCCGGCGGCGGCACCGTTCACCGCAGCGAGCACCGGCTTCTGAAGCGCCCGAATCGCAAGGACGGTGCGATGGTAGTTTTGCCGCAGGTTCTCGGCCACATCCCCCGCGCCGCTCGAGAATTCCTGCAGGTCCTGTCCGACGCAGAACCCGCGTCCGGCGCCCGTGATCACGACGGCGCGCACGGCCGGGTCGTGCGCGCGCTCGAGGGCGGCAAAGAGCCCGTCGTGCACCGAGCGATTGAGGGCATTCAGCACCTCCGGCCGATTGAGCGTGATCGTGAGGACACCCCCCGCGTGCGTGACTTCGACGTCGGCCATGCGGCCACCATAACCTCGCCTCGCACGGGGATAGAGTCCGCCGGGATGAGCGACCCGTACGCCGCCTATCCGAGCCTCGAGCTCGATCGCCCCGCTCCGCAGGTCCTACGCCTGACCCTGCGAGCGGCAGGGCGCCTGAACGCGGTCAATGGAACGGTCCATCGGGAGCTCGCCTCGGTCTGGCAGACGATCGGCGCCGACGAGGACACGCGGGCTGTGATCGTGCGTGGTGCGGACGGCGCGTTCAGCTCCGGCGGCGACCTCGACCTGGTGCTCGAGATCGCCTCCGACCACGCCACGCGCATGCGTGTCTTCCACGAGGCGCGCGACCTCGTCTACAACGTCATCAATTGCCCGAAGCCGATCGTCTCTGCGATGACGGGACCGGCGGTCGGCGCAGGGCTCGCGGTCGGACTCCTGGCCGACATCTCGATCGCCACGCCCGGCGCGAGGATCGTCGACGGTCACACGAAGCTCGGTGTTGCGGCCGGCGATCACGCCGCGATCGTCTGGCCCCTGCTCTGCGGCCTCGCGAAGGCGAAGTATCACCTGCTGCTCTGCGAGCCCCTGGACGGTGTGGAGGCGGAACGAATCGGACTGGTCTCGCTGTGCGTGCCCGACGACGAGCTCGAGGAGCGCGCGCTCGCAATCGCGACGCGCCTCGCAGAAGGCCCGCAGCAGGCCCTGCGCCACACGAAGCTCGCACTGAACAACTGGCTTCGCGTGGCGGGCCCCACCTTCGACGCGTCGCTCGCCCTCGAGTTCCTCGACATGTCCGGGCCCGACGTGCACGAGGGCGTTGCGGCCGTGCGCGAGAAGCGCGCACCCAGGTATTCCTAGACGTCGCGATGATCGATCGGGTCGACCTCCTCGGCGTCGAGCGAATGAGCTCGGCCGCGCGAGTTGTCGGGATTGCGCCGCTGGGAATCGACGCGGCACTCTCGCTCGTTCGATAAGGCGTGTCCCGCCGCCGAGCGTCCCACCGTACGCGGGTCTGGATCGCCCTGGGCGCGGTCTACGTGATCTGGGGCTCGACCTACCTCGGTATCTACTACGCCGGCGCCACGATCCCGCCACTCTTCGCGGCGTCGACACGCTTCATGGCCTCGGGCGCGTTGATGGGCGGCGTCGTGCTCGCCCGTGGTGGGACGCTGCGAATCTCGCGTCGCGCGCTCGGATCCGTCGTCGTCATCGGCCTCCTCCTGCCCGGCGCGAACGCCGTGCTGTTCTTCGCAGAGCGCAACGTCCCGACGGGGCTCGCGTCGTTGATCATCGCCTCGGTGCCGCTCTGGCTCGTCGTGCTGCGGCTCGCCGGCCGCGAGCGACTGCCCTGGCAGG
>JBBSEJ010000062.1:0-15192 GCA_038239825.1 Gaiellales bacterium | reverse complement strand
TGGGGCACGGAGCTTCATCCCGACCCCTCGACTCGTCAGCGCGAGCTCGCCGGAGCTGCGCTCGCCGCCGGCGCACAGGTCGTCCTCGGCGCGCACCCCCACGTGTTCGGCCGCGTCGAGAGCGCACAGCACCGGAGCGTGGTCGCGTGGACGCTCGGCAACTTCGTGTTCCCGGCGAACTCGCCGTCGACGACGCAGACCGGCATCCTGCTCGTCAATCTCGACCGTCGGGGTGTGCGCGGCTGGCGCGTGCAGCGGGCAACGATCCACGGCTTCCGCCCCGTGCTCGATTCCCCACGCGCTGCCACGAGCGCCCGCTGAGCGTTCGCTACCAGCCGCTCGGGGTCAGGTCCGGAAACCGATCCGGCGCGTATCTTGACACCGAGGGCAGCCTCTACGAGAGGTCGATCGAATCCGGGTCGGGTCGATCGGCGGCGTAGCCCTGCGGCCCGAGCCCGCCGATCCGGATGAAGGGGTGTCGGCGAGGTGAGCATCAAGCGGTGGTTCCCGGCAAGTGAGATCGTGTTCAACGGTGCGCTCGGCGTGCTGATGCTCCGCGCGGCCGCTGGGCCGGGTGGGCGGCCCTCGTGCTCGGGGTCGCCCTCTCCATTCCCTGGATCGAGCTCTCCGGGCTGCTCCTGAGGCTCATCCGGATCCTCGTCCAGAGCGTGCTGCTGCGCCGAAGCGCCGCAACGATGACGGCTGCCGCAGCCCAGGTGGTCTGAGAAGCCCGTCGGTCGCTTCCTCAGGTCGAGGGTGTGGTGCGAGCGTCCGAGCCGAGGACGTCGTAGGCGCGACCGAGGATGTCGCCGAGATCTTCGTCATCGACGCGGATCCCGCTCGGACCGAGACGGTCGAGCAGCGCTCGCGCCGGCAGCGCCCGGATTGCCCCGGAGGCTGGCAGCGCTGCACCCTTCCAGGGGTCGCCCGTTTCCCGTCCGGCCTTCGGCGATCCGGCCCGCCGCTCGCCCGCGGCAGCGTCCTCGACGCAGCCGCGCCAGCGCAGAAGCAGCATCGGCGCGGCGTCGATCCGGTCTCCGAGAAGATGCGCGAGCGCGACCACATGCTCACAGGTCTCCTCGGCGTCGCACGAGCACCCGTGGGCGATCGAGCGTCCGCGCGGGATCAGCGCCTCGCCCCAGTCCTCCGCCAGCAGGTGCTCGAGCTGCACCGACTGGGTGCGACCCGCGACCGCCTCTTCGAGCGGGCCTCGTCCCCGCGCGAAGCGCACCATCGCCGACCAGATGGCGGGCGACACCGGCTCGGCTCTCAGCGTCACCGTGCACCCGCTGCACTGCGCGCGGATGATGCCCACTTCGACCGTCAGGTCGCGCAGCTCCCCCAGGGCCTCGTCGGATGGTCGCTCGGAGCGGCCGGCGGACGCAACGACGAATGATCTCGACCAGGGGCCCATTACGCCGCATCCTCCAGTGAGTCCGGTGAGAGCGCGACGGCCGCGCGGATCGCGCCCAGGTCGAGATCGCCCAGCCAGTCCTCCGAGCGGCCGGCCATCACCTTCTCCACGAGCTCGCGCTTCGAGTCGAGCAGCTGGTCGATCCGCTCCTCGAGCGTCCCGAGGCAGATCAAGCTGTGCACGAACACGGGCTTCCGCTGGCCGAGGCGATGGACGCGATCGGTTGCCTGCTGCTCGACGGCCGGGTTCCACCAGCGGTCGAAGTGGAAGACATGGTTCGCCGCCGGGAGGTTGAGCCCCCGGCCGCCCGCCCGGATCGAGATGACGAGCAACGACGGCCCGTCGTCACCGGCGAACGCCGTCAGGAGCTCGTCGCGCTGCCGCGCGTTCAGCCGCCCGTGGAAGAAACCGACTCGACGATCCAGCCGCTCGGCGAGATACGGGACCAACCGGTCGAAGCTCGGGTACTGAGTGAAGACGAGGGCCTTGTCGTTCGCCGGTAGCTCGCCCAGCAACTCCACCAGTCGTTCGAGCTTTCCGGAGCGGCCGTCGAGCGGCGCACCGGTGTGCACGAGCATCTCGGGGTGATTGCAGACCTGCTTCAGATGCCCGAGCATCGCGAGCACCGCACCGCGGCGTCCGAACCGATCCTCGTGCGCCTCGACGCGCGGGAGCCAGTTGTCGACGGTCGCCTGGTAGAGACTCGCTTGCTCGACCGTCAGCCGGCAGTAGTCCTTCGCGACCGTAATCGGCGGCAGGTCGAGCTCCACCTCGGGCGCGTCCTTCGCCCGCCGCAGGATGAATGGTTGGACGATCGACCGCAGCCGCTCGAGCGCCGCTTCGTCGTTCCCGAGCTCGATCGGGTTCGCAAACGTGCGCGTGAACGCCTCCCGCGAGCCGAGCAGCCCCGGGTTCAGAATGTCCATCAGGGCCCACAGCTCGCCGAGGTGATTCTCGATCGGCGTACCGGTCATCGCCAGGCGCCGGCGGGCGGGAAGCAGCCGTAACGACCGCGCGCGCTTGGTCGCGGGGTTTTTCACGTCCTGTGCCTCGTCCAGCAGCAACCTGTCCCACGCAACCTGTTGCAGCGTCTCGACGTCGCGCGTCGCGATGTCGTACGAGGTGACCACGACGTCGACGTCGCGCACCGCCACGAGCAGCGCTTCGTCCGACAGGCGGTCGCTCCCATGATGCAGGTGCACGCGCAGGCCCGGTGCAAACCGCTTCGCCTCCTTCACCCACTGCCGCGCCACGCTCATCGGGCACACGACGAGCGTCGGGCCGAGCGCATTGCGCCCGACCTCCTCGCGCTCGGACACGAGCATCGCAATCGCCTGAACCGTCTTGCCGAGGCCCATGTCGTCGGCCAGGATCGCGCCGATCCGAAGGTCGCCGAGGAGGCGCAGCCAACCATGACCTCGTTCCTGGAACGGGAAGAGATCGAGTGACATTCCGGCCGGGGTCGGGAGCGCCTTGAACCGCGCGTCACCGTCGAGCAGATCGGCCAGCGATGAATCGAGCTCGACGTCCCCCAACTCGAGCCCGTAGTCGTCGGTCTCGAGCCCCGCAACTGCGCGGACGAGGTCGACGATCCCGCCTCCGTTCCGCCGCCGCGCGAGAAACTTCAGCGCTCGATCGACGTCGGTCTGCCGCAGCGCATGCCATCGACCCGCAACCCGCACGACCGGCGTTTTCGCGGCGGCCAGGGCCTGAAGCTCGACGTCGGTCAGCTCGACGTCCCCGATCGCGACACGCCAATCGAACGTCGCGAGCTCCGCCGTCGAGAGTAATCCGCTCGCACGACGATATTCACTCGTGGCCTTCAGATTCGCCCGTAGCGGGCGCGATGAACGCATCCAGGCCACGGGGAGGAGCACCGGTACCTCGAGCTGCTCGAGCGACGGCATCAGCTCGCGGAGGAACGACTCGACCGCACCGGGATCGAGCTCGATCGCCCACGGCTCGTCCTCGTCGAACTCGACGCCGTGCGCTGCGAGCAGCGGGCCGAGCTCCTCGAGCTGCGCCGCGAGGTCCTCGTACGGATCGCTCGCGCGCACGAACGCAAACCCATCCTGCCCGCCTCGCCACAGGAGCTCGACCGGAAGACTGAGCGACGGATCGTCCTCTGCGTGCAGCCACAGCTCGAGCACGAGATGGCCGTCGGCCGATCGCTCGTCGAGATGAAGCCCGATCCGCCAGTGAGCCTCCTTGATGTGCCCGAGCCCCTCGTCGACCCAGCGCGAGATGCGTGCCGCGAGGGTCGCGTAGCTCGAGGCCCCGGACAGCTCCGGGTCGGGCGCGGTCAGCCCGCGTAAGAACGACCCGAGCGCGGGCGAACGCCCGAGGCGGGAAGCGCTGCCGAGCTGCACACCCGCGTGGAGCAGTCGGTCGCGCGCGACCCGGTCGACCAGGTGTGGGTAGAGGCCGTTCGCAGCGGCGATCTTGTCGCCGAGGAAGAACTCCGCACAGGCCTCCGGCAGCGCGTGCGCGATTCCGTTCAGCTCGGTCTGAAGGCTCTCGTCGAGCGTCGCACCCCAGAAGGCGAACCACCTCGAGCCCCCGCGCGAGAGTTGTGGATGAACGAGTCCTTCCGAGACCGTTCGACGCGCGAGTGTGCTGAGCGCGAAGACGCACCGTGCGCTGTTGCCGCACGAAAGATCGGCGGGCGGGCGGTCCGCCAGCTCGATCAGCTCCGCCAGCCCGGTGCGGCGCGCCCGGAACGGCGCACCGGCAGCCTCGAGCTCGAGCTCGACGGCTTCGCCGACCTGCAGACCGCCCTCCCCGCACGTGCCGTCGATCGACCGGACGAACGCGTATGCGGTCCCGTCGTGCTTCCACACGAGCTCGAAGGTCGGCGATTCTGGGATCTCGGGCTCCGACATCAACCCTCCAAGATAGGCACAGAGAGACACCCTTCGCGCTCGTAGACTCGTTCTGTGGACGAATCAGCACTCGAAAGTCTCCAATTCGCGGCAATCACCGCCCGGCTCGCGGCTGCCACGGAGACCGCCTACGGCAACGAGCTCGCTCGTGGGCTCGTGCCTTCCGGCGATGCGGACGAGGTCGCACGGCGCCAGGCACGTACCGCCGAGGTGACGGCGCTCTTCGAGCTCTCGGCCGAGCCGCCGCTCCAGGGAATCCACGACGTCCGCGCCTCGGCAGAGCACGCGGGGCGTGGCGGCACGCTCTCGCCGCTCGCGCTGGCCGAGGTCGCCGCCACCGTCGGCGGTGCGATCAACGCCCGGAGAGCGCTCGACGACCGGGCTCCGGTCGCGCCGCTGCTTGCGGGGGTCGCCGCTGCGATCGAGCCTTCACTGGCGCCGCTCGCCGCCGAGATCGCACGCTCCGTCGAAGAGGACGGCTCGGACCTGCGCGACACGGCCTCCCCCGCGCTGCGCAAGCTGCGCAAGGAGCTGCGAGAGGGTCGCCAACGCGTCACCGACGAGCTGCGGAGGCTCGGTCGCACGTCACGGCTGCAGGAGCATCTGCAGGAGGACTTCGTCACTCAGCGGGGCGGCCGGCCGGTCTTCGCCGTGAGGGCAACCTCGCGCCGCGACGTACCGGGGATCGTCCACGACGTGTCGTCCTCCGGCCAGACCCTGTTCGTCGAGCCGCTCGAGGTCGTCGAGCTCAACAATCGCCAGTCGGAGACCAAGAGCGCCGAGCGGGAGGAGGTTTCGCGCATCTTGCGTGAGCTCTCCGCCGCGGTCGGAGCTCGCGCGATCGAGCTGAAGGCGCTCGTCGAGGCGGCAGGGGCGATCGATGTCGCGGTCGCGAGTGCGGCGCTCTCACGCAGCTGGCGTGGGTCGCCGGTGCAGGTTGCGAATGCCGTGTGCCTGCTCGCCGCCCGCCACCCGTTGCTCGACCCGGAGACGGCAGTCCCGATCGACCTCGACCTCGGAGACTTGCGTGCGCTCGTGATCAGCGGGCCGAACACCGGTGGGAAGACCGTCGCGTTGAAGACACTCGGCCTCGCGGCGCTCCTGCATCAGTCGGGCTTGCGCGTCCCCGCCAAAACCGCAGTGCTACCGGTGTTCGACGAGGTGCTGGCCGACATCGGCGACCGTCAATCGATCGAGATGAGCCTCTCGACGTTCTCCGGCCACATCTCGAACCTGGTCGCGATCCTCGACGCGGCGACGGAGCGCTCACTGGTGCTCGTCGACGAGGTCGCGTCCGGCACCGATCCGGTCGAAGGCTCGGCGCTCGGACAGGCTCTCGTCGCGCGGCTCGCCACGCAAGCGCGGCTGACGATCGTGACGACGCACTATCCCGAGCTGAAGGAATGGGCAAGTGCACGGGAAGATGCGGCGAACGCGGCGACCGCACTCGACCCGGCGACGTCCGAGCCGCTCTACCGGCTCGCACTCGGACGCCCTGGCACGTCGCATGCGTTCGCGACCGCAGAACGTCTCGGGCTCGCCGCTTCCGTCGTCGAGTCTGCACGGGAGCTCATCGCGCCGGAACGGCGCCAGATCGCCGAGCTGCTCGCGGAGGCCGAGGACGCCGAGCGCGCTGCCGGTCGGGAGCTCGCGACCGCGCAGGCCGCACGCACCGACGCTGCTCGACTCGCGGGGGAGGTCGCCGAGCGGGGTCGGGAGCTGGAGGCGGAGATCGCAAAGGTGCGAGCGTCGGCAACGCGCCAGCGGGAGCTTGCGGCAGCGGAGGCGCACCAGGATCTCGCCGGTGCCCGGGCCGAGCTCGCGGCACTGCGCGAGGAGATGCGTGTGGCGCGACGTGCACAGCCGGCGTCGCCCGCTGCGGATCGCGCGCTCGGGGAGGCATCGACCCGCGCGCGGCTGGCCGATCGAGCGCTGCGGGCACTCGACGAGCCGCTGCCCCTCCTCGCGCCACTCGAGGTCGGCGATCCGGTCGAGGCGCCGGAGGTGGGCGTACGCGGCACGATCGCGTCGATCGACGGCGACGAGGCAGAAGTCGTGGGAGCGGCCGGCCAGCGGGTGCGGATCGCTGTCGCGCGGCTGCGGCCGGGCCGGCGCGGCGACGAGCCGCACGAGGCGGCCGTGCGGGTGGTCGCCGGTGCTCGCAGCGACGTCTCGGACGAGCTAGACGTGCGCGGCCGACGCGCCCAAGATGCGCGAGAGGCCGTACGCTCGTTCATCGACGACGCGGCGCTCGCGGGACTCTCGAGCGTGCGCGTCGTGCACGGCCGCGGCACGGGAGCTGTGCGTGCGGCGGTGCGCGAGGAGCTGAAGAAGCATCCGCTCGTCGAATCGAGCGCGGCCGAGTCTCAGGACGGTGCGACGCTCGTGCAGCTCGGCCCGACGCGATGACTCCGCGCTTCATCGGGCGCAACAATGTTCGCAAGCGGCTCGAGCCGATCGACGGCGAGCCGGGAAGCACGCTCTACGCCGACGGTACGGTCCGAATCGAGTCGGCGACGGAGAATCTCCTCATCCGACCGTCGTTCGGCCTGGCGCACGTCGGTTCGTACGACTCCGTGTGCGTGAGACCCCTCCTCGCAGAGATCGCACGCAATCACGTGGTCGCAGTCGTGCTCGTCCGGCTCGGCGGCTATGCGGTCGGCGTCTTCGACGGCGAATCGCTCCTCGTCTCGAAGGTCGACTCCCGCTTCGTGAAGAACCGGCACAAGCAAGGCGGTTCCTCGGCGAACCGCTTTCGGCGGCGGCGCGAGGAGCAGGCGAAGGCGCTGATCGAGGAGGCGGCGGGGGTCGCTGTGCGCGTGCTCGCACCGTGGGAAGGGCGTGCGACGTTCGCCGCGCTCGGCGGGGATCGAAACGCGATCGACCTCGTCCTTGCGGAGAAGCGCGAGCTCGCCTGGCTGCGCGAGCGATCGCTGCGGCGATTCTTCACCGTCGAGGAGCCGCGCCGCCGCGTTCTCGACGCGCTGCCCTACGCGCTCTACTCGGTCGAGGTCATCGAGAGCCACTGAGCCGACGCACACCCGGGCGGCGGCGTACGACTCGCTCACCTGGCTCGTCCGGTCACTCGCTCGCCACGACGGCTGCCGCCGGACATGCCCGCTTGGGCTGAGGTGCCCGGCCACCCGCCCAGGGTTCGACACCCGCCGGGGACCTCCGTCCGAAGCGGGTGTGCACCTCCATCGTCGCTCAGTACCCCACACGCGGGGGCGCTCGTCACGAACCTGGCGCACTGTTGTTGCAGTTTTTTGACGACGGCTGCCGCCGGACAGGTCTGATCGAGGCAGGCCGTCGAAATGTGCGCGGCTGCGGCGGGTACCGTTCGCGTGTGCCCGACGAGACGTACGCCGAGATCATCGCCGAGGTCCGCGCGGCCGTGGCCGACCGACGCGAGCCCGACCGGCAGTCGCTCGAATCGCGCATCCGCGCGGTACGAGGCGACGCCACGTCCGAGGAGCGCGCGCTTCAGCAACTCGAGCGTGTCCTGAGTGTGCATCGTGCGCGAAGGCTCATGAATCGCGAGCTGGTCGCTCCCGTGCCTCGCTCACCCGTTCCCTCGCTGCGCGCTGCGTTGCGGGCGCGCCCGACCATCAGCGCGAACATGGAGGTGCGGCAACGGCGCGACGGCGAGCGGTTTCTGCTTGCCTGGGACACGACACCCGCGGTCGCCGGCTGGGAGGTGCGCTTCAGCGAGCGCCCGGATCCTCGCGGCGACTACGAGGTGCGCAACTCGCTGATGCTTCCGGCCGAGACGACGACGGTCGAGCTGCCGCTAGGCGAAAAGCCGCTGCGCGTGCACCTCCTCGGCCGGAGCCGCGACGGGCGCCTGCTGCGTCGCGCCGTCATCTCGGCGCTGACCCGCGCCGCCTGGAGTGAGCGCTGGGAGCGGCGCGCGAGCGCGTCGTGAAATCGGCGCACACATGCGCCAGCGGCGCGCGGATCTAGCCCATCTCGATCTCGACCGGAAGCCCTTGGCGGCCGAGGGCGCGCAGGTGGCGCTGGTGCGAGCGAAGTGCGCGCGCGAGCGACGGCTGCGCCGTGTACCGGACGCCGTGCTTCGCGGCGTTGCGCCGAACGATTTGCGCGATTCGCGGATAGTGCGTGTGCGGCACACGCGGGAAGAGGTGGTGCTCGATCTGGTAGTTCAGCCCGCCGAGGAACCACGTGATCACCGGGTTTCGCGGGCAGAAGTCGACGGTCGACTCGACTTCATGCACCGCCCACGGCTTGCCGCGGGCGGTCACCTCGTCGGGTGTCGCGAACTCGGCCTCCTCCACGCAATGGGCGAGCTGGAACGTCGTCGCGGTCACGAGACTCGTCGCCATCGAGAAGGCCGTGTAGCCGAGGAAGACGACCCACCACGGATAGACGAGCAGCGGCACCGCGATCGCCCAGGTGACGAAGATCAGCTTGCCGCCGACGAGGCCGACGAGATCCCAACGCTTCGGCGTGTGCATCCGGCTCGACGCAATCCGTCCCCGGAAGAGCGCGGCGACGTCGGCACCCGTCTGCCAGCGCAACACCATCAGGCTGTAGAGCGGCCAGATGTAGATGTGCTGCAGGCGGTACCACCAGCGCGGCTGCTGGGTCGGCACGAGGCGGAGAAACGGCGCTTGATTGATGTCGTCGTCGTACCCTTCGACGTTCGTGTAGGTGTGGTGGGCGACGTTGTGCTTCACACGCCACGTGTAGCTCGAGAACCCGAGGAGCGAATCGGTCGTCCACCCCAGCAGGTGGTTGAACCGACGGCTGCGGAAGTACGCGCCGTGGTTCGCATCGTGCTGGACGCAGAACCCGACGAGCATCGCCCCGAGCGCGACCCCGGCGAGCGCGAGGAGGCCGAAAGAAACGCCGGGATGCAGGAAGATCAGCGTCGCCCATGACGCCGCGACGAGCACGAAGGCGACGCACGTCTTCGCGTACAGCTGGACGCGGCCCCAGGCGCGGGTGTGGCTCGAGCCGAGATACAGCTCGACCTCGCGACGGGTCTCGGCGATGAACGCGCCGCCCTGTTCGAAGGACAGTTTCTTCGGCGCGAGAGGTGAATTCATGAAGGCACGATACGCGACCCGGCAGGAGGCACCGTCGCTGTGCCAGATTACGAGCATCGGGGCCGCAGGTGGGGATGCCGCTTCTACGCTCTCGCTCGACCGCGAGGCGATGCGTGCGGCCGGATATCGCACGGTTGATGCGCTCGTCGAATGGCTCAGCGACGGCTCCCAACCTCCGATCCGACGCTCGACCCCGGTCGAGCGCCACCGGCGCCTCGGCGGCCCGGCGCCCGCGTCGGGCGAGCCGTTCGAGGAGGTGCTCGCGGGGCTCTTCCGCGAGGTGATCCCATTTGCAAGCCGGTCGGCCCACCCTCGCTTCTTCGCATTCGTCCCGTTCGCGGGCACGTGGCCCGGCGCGCTCGGCGATTTCGTCGCAAGCGCTTGCAACCTCTACGCGGGCTCATGGATGGAGTCGGCCGGGCCGACCCAGCTCGAGCTCGAGATCCTCGACTGGTTCAAGAACTGGGTCGGCTACCCGCTCGAGGCAGCAGGCTCACTCGTGACGGGTGGATCGGCCGCGAATCTGACCGCGCTCGCGTGCGCGCGGGAAGCGCGCGTCGGTGCGATGCGTGACGACCTCATCATCTACGCCTCCGATCAATCGCATTCGTCGGTGGCGCGCAGCGCACGGATCCTCGGCTTCCAACCCTCGCAGATGCGTGTCTTGCCCGTCGGAGACGACCTCCGGCTCGAGCCGACGACGCTCGCCGCGGCGATCGAGGCCGACGAGACCGCGGGCCGGACGCCGTTTCTCGTCGTGGCGAACGCGGGAGCGACGAGTTCCGGTGCGATCGATCCGCTGCCCGAGCTTGCCGCGGTCTGTCGTGCGAGCAGCGTCTGGCTGCACGTCGACGCGGCCTACGGCGGCTTTGCCGTACTGACGGAACGCGGACGGCGCGCGCTCGACGGAATCGCGCTCGGCGACTCGATCACACTCGATCCGCACAAGTGGCTCTACCAGCCATATGAATGCGGCTGCTTGCTGGTTCGTGACGGCGCCGCGCTACGTGGTGCGTTCGAGATCAGCTCCGACTACCTCCACGACGCCCAGCCCTTGGCGGGAGAAGTGAACTTCGCGGACCTCGGACTCCAGCTGAGCCGCTCGTCCCGAGCGTTCAAGCTCTGGCTCTCCCTGCGTACCTTCGGTCTGGACGCCTTTCGCGCCGCGATCGACGAGTGCCTCGATCTCGCCGATCTGGCGAGGCGGCACATCGAGCGAAGCGACCACTTCGAGCTCGTCGCCCCGCCGTCGCTCGGCACGATCTGCTTTCGGCGACCAGGCGACGACGACGAGGCCACACACGGGCTCGTCGCGGCGCTCGAAGCGAGCGGGCTCGGGTTCATCTCCTCGACGCGCGTGCACGGGCGTGCGGCACTTCGAATCTGCATCCTCAATCACACGAGCACGGCGGAGGACGTCGAGCAGGTCCTCTCGTTCCTCGCGTCGGCCGAACCGGTTGCGGCGGTAGCGCTGACTGCCCGCGACTCGGGCATCGCTCCGAGCGAGCCGCTCTTCACGCGCCTCGAGCCGGGTGAGGCGGACCTTCTGGCGTCACTGTCGACCGGGCGTGCGTATGCGCGCGGGGAGACGATCGTCGAGCGTTGGGACATGAGCCGCGACTTCTACGTCGTCGAGAGCGGCACGGCCGACGTGGCGGTCGACGGCGACATCGTTGCGTCACTTTGCGCCGGCGACTACTTCGGTGAGGTCGCCGCTCTCGAATGGGGCGCCGGTTTCGCGCGTGGCCGTAGCGCGACCGTCGTCGCTTCGGACGACGTGCACCTGCGGGTGCTCGAGCCTCAGGCACTCGCGCAGTTGCTCGCGGCGGCACCACGCCTCGAACGCGAGCTCCGGCTCCTCGCGCACGACCGGTTGCGCCGCGCTCGGTGAGCCACGCGGCCCAGATTCCCCGGGTCGTGGGCGGCGTGCTGCGAAACAGCGAGTTGCGGCGGGTCGAGCTCGCATTCCTCGGGTTCAACGCAGCCGAATGGGGTGTGTGGATCGCCATGCTCGTCTACGCATACGACCGGGGCGGCGCGACGACGGCCGGCCTCGTGGGGCTCGGCCAGCTCGTGCCCGCGATGCTCTTTGCCCCGTTCGCATCCGCGTTCGCCGACAGCCGGCGCCCAACGCGTGTCCTCGTGAGCGCATATGCGGCGCAGGCCATCGCGATGGGTGCGACCGCGATCGTGCTGCTCGCGGATGCGCCCGCTCTCGCAGCGTACGCCTCGGCCGCCGTCGCAGCGACAGCCGTCACCGCGACGAGGCCCGCGCAGGCCGTGCTCCTGCCGGCACTCGCGCGCACGCCGCAGGAACTGACCGCAGCGAACGTGGTCGCCGGCTGGATCGAGAGCATCAGCGTGCTCGCAGCGCCCGCTCTGGCCGGTCTGCTGCTCGCACTGGGCGGCGTGGGAACCGTGTTCGCCGTGATGGCCGCAGTCGTGACCGTGGCGGCGCTTCTCGTCGCAGCCGTGCCCGGCCCCGCAGCGGCGGGCCCGTCGGTCGCGATGCTCGCGAGCGCCCGCGAGGGCGCGCGCATCGTCGCGCGGGAGCCCGGGCCGCGCGCGCTCGTCTGGCTGCTCGGACTCGAGTCCGTCGCGATCGGGGCACTCGACGTGCTCTACGTGGTGCTCGCGATCGGGGTCCTCCATCGCGGTGGCTCGACGGCGGGGTACCTGAACGCGGCGTTCGGGGCCGGCGGCGTGCTCGGGATCGTCGCCACGATCGCGCTCGTCGGTCGCACGCGTCTCGGGCCTACGCTCGTCGCGGGCCTCGCGCTCTGGGCGATCGCGCTCGTCGGGATCGGGACTCTCCCGACGACGGTGGCGGCGTTCGCGTTCCTCGCGGCCGCGGGCGTCGGGAGAACGGTGCTCGACGTGGCGGGGCGCACGCTGCTGCAGCGCATCGCTCCGCCCGCGGCCCTGGCGCGCGTCTTCGGCCTCCTGGAGGCGGTGTCGATGGCAGGGCTCGCAGCCGGATCGGCGGCGGCGCCGATCTTCGTCGGGCTCACCGGTGGCCGCTTCGCATTCGTCTGTCTCGCCGCGGTGCTGCCGCTCGGGACGTTGCTCGTTCTCCGGAGCCTGCTGGCGGCCGACGGGATCGTCCAGCCCGTGGTCGAGGTCGCGCTCCTTCGGGGACTGCCGATGTTCGAGCTGCTCGGCGCGCCCGAGCTCGAGAACGTCGCGCGCTCACTCGATCCGATCGAGGTCGCCGCGGGTGCTCGGGTCGTTTCAGAAGGCGAGCCGGGCGAGCTCTTCTATGTCGTCGCTGACGGCGAGCTCGAGGTGACCGCGGGTGGAAGGCACCTACGCACGCTCGGCCGCGGCGAGTGCTTCGGTGAGATCGCGCTCCTTCGGCAGATCCCCCGGACAGCAACCGTGACCGCGCGCACGCCGTGCAAGCTCGACGCTCTCGGTGCGACAGCATTCCTTGCAGCGCTCACCGGGCACGCTCCGAGCGCGCGGGCGGCGGCGGAGCTCGTGCAGGCGCGGCTCGAGGGTGCGACGATCCCGACATGATCGATCCATTGCAGCGGTGGCGCGAGCATGGTGAGAAGCCCGACTTCGCGGGACCGCTCAGCTTCGGGAGCGCGCCGTACACACAGGACAAGGAGTTGCTCGCGGGGTTCGATGTCGCGATCGTCGGCGCGCCAACCGACGACCTGGTCTCGGACCGGCCGGGCGCGCGTTTCGGCCCGCGCGCGATCCGGGCCGCCAGCTGCCCTCCCGGCGCGCACCTCGAGGCGGGAATCGACGCGTTCACCGAGCTCCGCATCGTCGACTACGGCGATGCACCGGTGCTCCCTGCCGACCCCGCTCGTTCGCATCTCGCAATCGGGCAGACGGTGGGCGAGGTGCTCGACGCAGGTCTCCTTCCGATCGTGCTCGGCGGTGACCATTCGATCACCGAGCCCGGCGTGACTGCCTGCGCGAAACGGCACGGACCGGTCGGCCTCGTGCACTTCGACACCCACACCGATACCGGAACGGTGGTGTTCGGCGTCGAGGTGTCGCACGGGACGCCGATGTACCGGCTCGTCCGCGACGGCCTGGTCGACCCGGCGCGCTACGTGCAGATCGGTCTGCGGGGCTACTGGCCGGGTGAGACCGAATTCGACTGGCAACGCGAGCGCGGGATCACGTCGTTCTTCATGCACGACGTGCGTGACCTCGGCATCGACGCCGTCGTCGAGCGCACGGTCGCGATCGTCGGCGCCGGGCCGGTCTTCCTCACGGTCGACATCGACGTGCTCGACCCGGCGTACGCGCCCGGCACCGGCACCCCGGAGCCGGGAGGCATGACGACCATCGACCTGCTGAAGGCGGTACGAATGCTGGCGTCGCAGCTCGATCTCGTCGGCGCCGACCTGGTCGAGGTGATTCCGAGTCGGATCGGGTCGGCAGACATCACCGCGCTTGCTGCAGAGCGAGTCGTGCGCGAGCTCCTCACCGGGATCGCGCTACGCCGACGCGCTCGCACCGGCTGAGCACGTCGGCGAAACGCCGGTCGGCGAGCGCACCGAAGAGCGGATGCCGTGAGAGCCGTGCGCGTGTGGTCGCCGGGCTCGTGAGGCCGCAGAGGAAGCGTGTGCGCTGCCGAGGTGTCGCGAGCGCGTCGGGGTGCTCGGCGGCAAGCGCGTCGAGAGCTTCTTCATCGATCGCGATCGTAGGCGCCTCGCCGTCCGGGGGGAGCCGTCGCGCCTCGCCGGTCAGGCAGAACGTGCAGTGGCCGCATGCCTCCAGGCGCCTCTCGCCGAAGTAGCCGACGAGCGCCTGCACCTGACACCCGTCGTGCGTCACGAGCCCGACCACGCGCGCGATCCGTCCCGCCTCCGACTGCTCACGGCGCTCGAATCGCTCGGCGAGAGCGTCCGCGAGATGTCGGCGTGACGGCGGGTGTGCGCGAAGCGTGTAGCGCTGCCGGACGTCCGTCGCCTTCAGCTCGACGAGCCCCCGCTGCTCGAGGTAGCCGAGCGCCGCGACGACTCGGTCGCGTTCCTCGCCGATCGCAGCCGCGGAGGCCGCCGGGTCGATCGTCGTCCAGCTTCTGCCCTCCTTGCCGCTTGCGAGCACGCGCCGCAGGAAGTCGGCCCGACGCTGATCGAAACCGACGAAGACGTCGTCGAAGGTGCCGCTCGTGGGGCGCACCGCGTAGCCGGCGTAGAACGGTGTTCCCTGTTCGACATAGCCGTCGAGCTCGACGTAGGTGAGGATCGTCTTCAACACGAGTTGGCGCACATCGTGCCGCGATGAGAGGTCGTATTCCGAGACGGCGAACTGCTCACCGACATCGTGGGCGAGCACCTCGGCGAGCACTGCATCGATCGCCTCGCGTGTCGGCGTGTCGCCGTAGGCGAAGTTCTCGAGCGTGGGCACGTCGCAGCTGCACGCGAAGAGCTCGCAAACGGCGGCCGCGCCGTCACGACCCGCTCGGCCGATTTCCTGCGAGTATGACTCGAGGCCCTTCGGCAGGTTCAGGTGGTAGACGTAGCGGACGTCGGCCTTGTCGATTCCCATGCCGAAGGCGATCGTCGCGACGACGATGTTCGCGTCCGACGCGCTCCACCACTCCTGGGTCGCCACCCGCGCATCGGCGTTCATGCCCGCGTGATAGGCCCGCGCCGGCAGTCCCGCTGCGTCGAGGTACTCCGCGACGCGCTCGGCTGTTCGCTGCAGGGTCACGTACACGATGGTCGACCCGGGCCGGCGCTCGCGCAGCCGGTCGATGAGGAGCTGGTCGCGCTCGGTCGCACGCGTCGGCGTCGTCAGAAGCGTCAGATTCGGCCGGTAGAAGCCGGTGACGACGGTGTCGCGGTCATCGATGGCA
>JBBSEJ010000061.1:0-15815 GCA_038239825.1 Gaiellales bacterium | reverse complement strand
CGGTCGCGTCGCCGCGTCACTCCGCAGCGGGGGCTGCGGGCGGTGCTTCCAACCGGCTCGGCCCCGACGAAACCGTGCATCAGACGGACGGGTGCAACGGTGGTTTCGGAGGGACTGCAGGTCAGACGACCGGTGGCTCGACGGATGGTGGTTCGGCTCGAAATCCTCCTCGGTGCGATCGTGGCTCAGATCGATCACGAAGGCCTTGCTCGCTCTCCTCGAGAGAGCGCCGGCATCCCACCGGGCAGGCGCCTCGAACTCGTGCCCACCGTCGCGACACTTCGTAACGGTGCTTTCGTAACAGTGCTTTCGTAACGGTGCCTGGCACCCGGGCTGATCGACCGCCGTGCCGATGATGCCGCCGCCCCGGCGGTTTCGCCAGGGCTGTGGGCGAAGCGTCACACTTCCGCGACGGTGCCTGGCACCGGGGTCGTGGCGCCGGGGTGGTGGCACATGGGTCGGCGGCCGGTCGATCGCGGTTGCGGGCCGCGAGCGGTGGTGCCGAGTGCGGGCCCCCGGGGGCCGGGGTCGATCAGTGTGGGCGGATGCTCTGAGCGAAGTGAAAGAGATTCGTCGGGTCGTAGCGGCGCTTGACTCGGCGAAGGCGCGGCAGGTTCGTCCCGTAGTAGGCCCGCTGCCAGTTCGCAAGGTGCGGATCGATGTAGTTCACGTAGGCGGCGCCCGAGGTGGCAGGCGCGAGCGCTGCTCGCGAGGCATCGACCCACGATCGCGCGGAGTGGGACCCGCCGGCCGCGAAGTACTGCACCGACGCGAGCATCGTGCGGTGCGCGAACGCGGTCGCGGCCGGCGAGATGCGGTTGAGCGCCCCGCCGTAGGCGTCGACCAAGAGCGCCCCCGAGGCGGCGCCACGAGCCTCGACCGCATGCCTGAAGGCCGCGAGCTGCGCGGTGGACGGGACGCGGGCGAGGTAGTCGGAGGCCCCGACGAACACCTGCTGCCCGGGCGCCGAGCAGGACGCGAGCGTGTGCCCGAGGCAGCCCGCCCAGCGCCGGACGAGGTCGAGCCATGTGGCGGTGCCGGTGACGAGCTTCGCCGCCGCTGGGCCGAGCGTCGCGAGCGCAGCTGTGAGATCCGCTTCGCTGCCGAGGAACTGGCCGAAGACCTGCACGGTCGGCCCGCCGGGACCGGCGGCAAGACGGCAGACGCTGCCGAGGGAGTCCGGCGCCGCGGGCGCCCAGTGTAGGAAGCTCGCGAGCACCTCCTCGACCTGCGCCCACGGCCACGTCGCGATGAAGTAGGACCCCCCGGTCGCCGGATGCGTCCGAAACGTGAGCTGCGTGACGATCCCGAAATTTCCGCCCCCGCCGCCGCGACAGGCCCAGTAGAGGTCGCTCGCATGGCTCGCGTCCGCGAGAAGCACCTTTCCGTCGGCGGTGGCGATGTGCACGGCGACGAGGTTGTCGGCTGCAAGCCCCCATGCTCGAGAGGCGAGCCCGAAACCTCCGCCGAGCGCATGGCCGCCGATGCCGACGCTCGGGCAGGTGCCCGCAGGGATCGCAAGCCCGTGGGCGCCCAGCGCTCCGTAGAGATTCCCGAGCCGCGCGGCCGGCCCGACGATCGCTCGGCCCGCGACGACACGCACGCCCGCGAGATGCGCGAGGTCGACGACGACGCCGTCTGTCGTCGAGTAGCCGCCGTAGCTGTGACCGCCCGAGCGTGCGACGATGTGCACACCGGTCGTGCGAGCCCACTTAATGACCGCGCTCACATCTGCGACATCGAGCGGCCGCACGACCGCGAGTGGGTGGACGGCGTCGTAGAGGCCGTCGAAGACGAGCCGCGCGCCTGCATACTTCGGAGATGAGGGCGTCAGCACCGGGCCGCGTACGGCCCTGTCGAGCGCCCGGAGACGCGGATCGGAATCGCGCGACGCGGCGGCGGAGAGCCACGTGGGAGAGGGTGCTGCGACGACGGCGGCGAAACCGGCGGCGCGCGTCACGAACTGCCGTCGGGTGAGACCCTCGGCCTGCGCAGTCATTTCCCGAGGGTAGCGGCGAGTACGGGAAATCGACCTGTTCCTCTTTGCTCGGACCGAGTTGCGTGTCTCCGACCGATCCTTTACTCTTTGAAGCAATGAACGCCGCACACATCCTCATTCCGAAGATCGTTGCCACGTTCGTGCGCCCTCGACAGCGCTAGCCGGCTCCGTCTTCCCCTCTCCCCGCCGGACTAGCACAGAGTCAGGCGGGGGGCGGAGCTGATGAAGGCGGTCGGCCTCTACGACCCTGCGTTCGAGCACGACTCCTGCGGTGTCGCGTTCGTGGCGCGCCTCGACGGGGAGCAGTCGCACGAGACGATCCGGCGCTCGCTCGCCGCACTCGAGAACCTCGAGCACCGGGGTGCGGCCGGCGCCGACGCCGAGACCGGCGACGGCGCGGGGATCCTCGTTCAGATGCCCGACGCGTTTCTGCGGGCCGTGTTCGCCGGCCCGCTGCCGCGCGCCGGCGCCTACGGCGTCGCCGTCTGCTTCTTGCCGCAGGACCCGGCGCGACGCATCGAGCTCGAGCGCCTGCTCGCCGACGTCGTCGCCGAGGAGGGACAGGCGGTGCTCGGCTGGCGCGACGTGCCGGTCGACGACCGGCACGTCGGCTCGCACGCGCGGCTCTTCGCTCCGTGCGTCCGCCAGCTCTTCGTCGCGGCGGCCGATGAGCTCGCCGGCGACGAGGACGCGTTCGAGCGGCGCCTGTACGTGATTCGCCGCGTCGCCGAGCTCCGGGCCGGCCCGGAGCTCGTGCTGCCGAGCTTCTCGGCCCGGACGCTCGTCTACAAGGGAATGCTGACCTCGCCCCAGCTCGGGCGGTACTTCGCCGACCTCGCCGACGAGCGATTCGCAAGTGCGCTCGCGCTCGTGCATTCGCGCTTCTCGACGAACACGTTCCCGAGCTGGGAGCTTGCGCATCCGTATCGCATGGTCGCTCACAACGGCGAGATCAATACGTTGCGAGGCAACGTCAACTGGATGCGCGCGCGTGAATCTCAGCTGGCCTCGGAGCTCTTCGGCGACGACCTCGACAAGGTGCTGCCCGTCGTCCGCGCCGGCGGCTCCGACACGGCGGTCTTCGACAACGTGCTCGAGCTCCTCGTGCTCGCCGGCCGCTCGCTGCCGCATGCGCTGATGATGATGATCCCCGAGTCGTACGCCGGCCGGCCCGACGTGTCGCCCGAGCTCCGTGGGTTCTATGCGTTTCATGAGTGCTTGACGGAAGCCTGGGACGGGCCGGCGGCGATCGCGTTCACCGACGGGCGCCTGATCGGAGCGACGCTCGACCGCAACGGCCTGCGCCCGGGCCGCTGGCTCGAGACGCGCGACGGCTGGGTCGTGCTCGCCTCCGAAGCAGGGGTGCTCGACATCCCCGCTGCGAACGTTTTGCGCAAGGGCCGGCTGCAGCCTGGCAAGCTCTTCCTCGTCGACCTCGCGGGGGGCCGTATCGTCCCGGACGCCGAGATCAAGCAGCAGATCGCGAGCCGGAAGCCGTATGCGGGCTGGTTCGCGCAGGAGCACGTTCGCTTGGCGGACCTGCCGGAGCCTCTGCCGCGGCAGCCAGCGGCCGAGCCGTTGCGCCGCTTGCAGCTCGCCTTCGGCTACTCGCAGGAGGACATGAAGGTGATGCTCGCGCCACTGGCCGTGAACGGCGAAGAGGCAATCGGGTCGATGGGGAACGACACCCCGCTGGCGGCGCTCTCCAACCGGCGGCCGCTCCTCTACTCGTACTTCAAGCAGCTGTTCGCACAGGTCACGAACCCGCCGATCGATTCGACCCGCGAGGCGGTCGTGATGAGCGTGCAGTCGCTCGTCGGCTCGGAACGGAATCTCCTCGCCGAGACACCCGAGCACGCGCGGCAGCTCGTGATCGACAACCCGATCCTGAGCGACGACGAGCTCGAGCGGTTGCGGCAGGTCGACTCGACGGTGTTCAAGGCACACGTCGTCGACATCACCTGGCCGGTGCGGGACGGCCCTGCCGGCCTGGAAAGTGCGATCGAGCGGCTGTGTGCCGACGCCGACGCTGCTCTCGCACGAGGCGCGAACATCCTGATCCTCTCCGACCGCGGCGTGGACGTGGCCCGGGCGCCGATCCCGTCCCTCCTCGCCGTCGGCGCGGTTCATCACCATCTCGTGCGGGCCGGGACGCGGCTGCAGGCGGGCCTGGTCGTCGAGTCGGGCGAGCCACGCAGCGTGCAGAGCGTCGCCGTGCTGATCGGGTACGGCGCCGCCGCGGTGAACCCGTATCTCATGCTCGCGACGGTCGGCGGGCTCGTCGAGGAAGGGCGCATCGAGCTCTCGCGCGCCGAGGCCGAGGAGCGCGCCGTCCGCGCGGTGGGCAAGGGCCTTCTGAAGGTCATCTCGAAGATGGGGATCTCAACCATCTCGTCGTACTGCGGCGCCCAGGTCTTCGAGGCGGTCGGCCTCTCCTCGGCGCTCGTCGAGCGGTACTTCACCGGGACGCCGTCGCGCATCGGCGGGATCGGGCTGCCGGAGATCGCCGAAGGAGCCCTCGTCCGGCACGCCCGCGCGTACCCGGGCGCGGCCGGCGATCTGCTTCCCGTGGTCGGCCTGTACGCGTGGCGTCGCGACGGCGAGCACCACCAGTGGAATCCCGAGACGATCGCACTGCTCCAGCACGCGGTGCGCGGCGGTGGCCGTCAGACCTACGACCAGTTCGCCGAAGCGGTCAACGCCGACTCGGCCCGTCGCTCGACGCTGCGGGGCTTGCTTCGCTTCCGCGATCCCGAGGGTGGCGCGATCCCGCTCGAGCATGTCGAGCCGGCAGCGGAGATCGTGAGGAGGTTCTCGACCGGCGCGATGTCGCTCGGCTCGCTGTCGCGTGAGGCGCACGAGACCCTGGCCGTGGCGATGAACCGGATCGGCGGACGTTCGAACACGGGCGAGGGCGGCGAGGATCCGGTGCGCTACACGGATGAGCGCCGGTCGAAGATCAAGCAGGTCGCATCCGGCCGCTTCGGGGTGAACATCGACTACCTGACGAACGCCGACGAGCTCCAGATCAAGATGGCGCAGGGCGCGAAACCAGGCGAGGGCGGCCAGCTTCCCGGCCACAAGGTCGACCGCTACATCGCGGGCGTCCGCCTGACGACACCCGGCGTCGGCCTGATCTCGCCGCCGCCGCACCACGACATCTACTCGATCGAGGATCTCAAGCAGCTGATCTACGACCTGCGCTGCGCCAATCCCGAAGCGCGCATCTCGGTGAAGCTCGTCGCCGAGGTGGGTGTCGGGACGGTCGCTGCGGGTGTTGCGAAGTCGAACGCCGACCATGTGCTCGTCTCCGGCCACGACGGCGGAACGGGAGCCTCGCCCATCTCGTCGATCCTGCATGCGGGCGTGCCGTGGGAGATCGGTCTCGCCGAGACGCAACAGACGCTCGTGCTGAACGACCTGCGTTCTCGCATCTGGGTGCAGACCGACGGTCAGCTGAAGACGGGACGAGACGTGGTGATCGCCGCGCTCCTCGGCGCCGACGAGATGGGCTTTGCGACGGCGCCGCTCGTCGCGACCGGCTGCGTGATGATGCGCGCCTGCCATCTGAACACGTGCCCCGTCGGTATCGCGACACAGGATCCCGAGCTGCGGAAGCGATTTCGGGGGCAGCCCGAGCATGTGATCGAGTTCTTCTTCCTCGTCGCGGAGGACGTGCGGCGGATCATGGCCTCGCTCGGCATCGCTCGGTTCGACGACCTGGTCGGCCGCGTCGACCTGCTCGAGCCCGACGCAGCGCTCGACCACTGGCAGGCACGCGGCATCGACCTCTCCAACCTCCTGCGTGCGCCCGACGTCCCCGCAGGGACTGCGCTCAGGCGCACGGAGTCGCAGGTCTCGCCGCTCGCAGACGCACTCGACTGGACGCTGATCGAAGCGGCGAAACCCGCGCTCGCCGGCGGCGGGCCGGTGAGCGCGACGTTCGCCGTGCGGAACGTCAACCGGACTGTCGGCGGGCTGCTCTCCCACCACGTGACGAAGCGCCACGGCCGAGCGGGCCTTCGCCCCGGGGCGATCCGCTTCGATCTGCACGGCTCCGCGGGGCAGTCGTTCGGCGCATGGCTCGCGCCCGGCATCGAGCTGACCCTGCACGGCGAGGCGAACGACTATGCGGGCAAGGGGCTGTCGGGGGGGACGATCGCCGTCCGCCCTCCGCTCGACGCCGGCTTCGCTGCGGAGGAGAACGTGATCGTCGGCAACACCGTTCTCTACGGCGCCACCGCCGGGCGCGCATTCTTCCGCGGGATCGCGGGCGAGCGGTTCGCCGTCCGGAACTCGGGAGCCCTCGCCGTCGTGGAGGGTGTCGGCGATCACGGTTGCGAGTACATGACCGGCGGGCGGGTGCTCGTGCTGGGCGCGACGGGCAGGAACTTCGCGGCCGGCATGAGCGGCGGGATCGCCTACGTCCTCGACGACGCGGGCTCGTTCGCTGCACGATGCAACATGCAACTCGTCGGCCTGGAGGCACTCGATCGAGGAGACGAGGAGGCGGTGCTCGAGCTCCTCGCCGAGCATGCAGGGCGCACCGCCTCGCCGGTCGCGGCGAGGCTGCTCGACGGGTGGGACGCGAGTCGTTTCGTGAAGGTGATCCCACATGACTACAAGCGCGCGCTCGCCGAGCTCGGCGACGAGATCCGCTACCAGGATCACCCCATGTCGGCTGGCGGCGCGGGCTTCCTGACCAAGGAATCCGAGGAGGCCGCCTGATGGGGAAGATCGGCGCGTTCCTGAGCATCGCGCGCGCCGAGGCGCCCGAGCGGCCGCCCGCCGAGCGGATCGGCGACGTGCGCGAGTTCGTCGGCACCCTGCCGCTCGCAGAGCTGCGCGGCCAGGCCTCGCGATGCATGGAGTGCGGCGTCCCCTTCTGCCACGGCGGCTGTCCGCTCGGCAACCTCATCCCGGATTGGAACGATCTCGTCTACCGCGACCGGTGGGCCGAGGCGAGTGAGCAGTTGCACCGCACGAACAACTTCCCGGAGTTCACCGGCCGGCTCTGTCCCGCGCCGTGCGAGGCGGCCTGCGTGCTCGAGATCAACGAAGGAGATGCGGTCGCGATCAAGCAGATCGAGCTCGCGATCGTGAACCGCGCGTGGGAGGAGGGCTGGATCGTCCCGCTGCCGGCATCGGCCGCGACAGGCCGCCGCGTTGCCGTCGTCGGCTCCGGGCCTGCAGGTCTCGCCTGCGCACAGCAACTGGCACGCGCGGGCGAGCATGTGACCGTCTACGAGCGCGATGAGGCCGCGGGTGGCCTGATCAGGTTCGGCGTTCCGGAGTTCAAGATCGAGAAATCGCTCGTCGAGCGGCGAGTCGGGCAGCTCGCAGCCGAAGGGGTCGAGTTCCGCTTCGGCGTCGACGTCGGGACCGACATCGCAATCGACGAGCTGCGATCGAGAAACGACGCGGTCGTGCTCGCGATCGGTGCTCGGGTGCCTCGCGACCTGGCCGTGCCCGGACGCGAGCTTCACGGCGTGCATTTCGCGATGGAGTACCTGGGCGATCGTGCGCGGGCGATCGCGGCTGCGGCGCCGTCCGGCATCTGCGCGGCCGGCAAGCACGTGATCGTGATCGGCGGGGGCGACACCGGCGCAGACTGCGTCGGGCACGCTCACCGTGAGGGGCCCGCGTCGGTCACCCAGATCGAATTGCTCGGCGAGCCGCCGCCGACGCGTCCCGACGTGACGACTCCGTGGCCATTGTGGCCGATGAAGCTGCGCACGTCCTACGCCCTGAAGGAAGGTGGAGAGCGTGACTTCTCGATCTCGACGACGCGCTTCGAGGGAAGCGGTGGCTCCGTCGAGGAAATCACCTGGCAGCAGAACACGGGCACCCCCCCATTCGACCTCGTACCCGGCACGGAGGAATCGCGGCCCGCGCAGCTCGTGCTGCTCGCGATGGGCTTCCTCGGGCCCGAAGCGGCGCTCCTCGAGCGGCTCGAGCTCGACCGCGACGTGCGCGGCAACGTCGCCGCGGCGCGCTTCGCGACGTCGCAAGCCGGCGTCTTCGCCGCCGGCGACGCCCGCCGCGGCCAATCACTGATCGTCTGGGCGATCGACGAGGGCCGCCGGTGCGCCGAAGCGGTGCGGGAATGGCTGGCCGCGCGCGATGCGCCTTCCGAGGAGGCCGCTCTCGTTTCGATAGTCGCAAACGGCGGCTCGGAGTAGACTGAGCGCCATGAGAAGAACGATGAACGAGACCCACGACGGGCGTTGCGCGGTTGCCGCGACAGCGGAGATCGTCGCGACCAAATGGACGCCGCTGATCGTCCACGACCTCTCCGAGGGCGCTCGCCGGTTCATGCAACTCGAGCATGCGTGCCCGGGAATCAGCCCGAGGACGCTCTCCGAGCGGCTCGACATGCTCGAGCGCCAGGGTGTCGTGATCCGCCGCAGCTACCCGGAGTCGCCACCGCGCGTCGAGTACGAGCTGACGCAAAAGGGCCGCGCGCTCCTGCCGATCATCCGGGAGATGCGCCGCTTCGGACGCTCCTGGATGCTTCCGGAGCCCGCGAGGCGCAGCCGCACGGCCACCGCGGGCCATTGACCCGCTTCTGAAGCCGACTGCGTTATCGCTTCAAGTTCTGAAGCTTGACAACGGAACGACCTCCGTGCACACTGGCCCGAGATGACTCGTACCGCTCGGAGCATTCAGACGCCCGTCCTGCCTGCGCAGCCGTCTGCCGCGCAGCCGCTCGGGCTCGCGCTACTGCTCACGAGCCTCCTCCTTACGGTCATCCTGATTCTCCCCCTCTAGGGGGAGATTGCACTCACGCGGCCGTTCGACGCCGCACACGCCGACGTCAAACGGAAGTAGTGCGCCCGCGGTGCCGCGGGCCTGAGACGAGGAGCGAAACGAGTGCGTACGATCAAGATCTTCGACACGACTTTGAGAGACGGCGAGCAATCGCCGGGCATCGCATTGCGCCCGAGTGAGAAGGGCGAGATCGCCGTCGCCCTGGAGCGGCTGGGCGTCGACGTGATCGAGGCGGGGTTCGCGGCTGCATCACCGGGCGACTTCGCCGGCGTCGCCGCCGTCGCCGATGCGGTCACCCGCGTCACGGTCGCCTCGCTGGCGCGGACGACTGCGGCGGACGTCGACGCGGCGCTCGCAGCGCTCGCGACCGCACATCGCAGACGTGTGCACGTGTTCATCGCGACGAGCGCCCTCCACATGGAGCGAAAGCTCGGGCTGAGGCCCGACGAGGTGCTCGAGCGGGTCGGCTCGATGGTCGCCTACGCGGCGGAGCGGGCGGACGAGGTCGAGTTCTCCGCCGAGGATGCGACGCGTTCCGAGCGGCCGTTCCTCGCAGAGGTGTGCCGGGCGGCGGTCGCCTCGGGCGCCACGATCGTCAACCTGCCCGACACCGTCGGCTACAGCTCGCCCGGCGAGTACGCCGGCCTGTTTCTCGACATGGTGGAGCGCTGCCCCGAGCTCGCCGGCGTCGAGCTCTCCGTCCACTGCCACAACGACCTCGGGCTCGCCGTCGCGAACTCGCTCGCGGGAATCGGAGCCGGCGCGACACAGGTCGAGTGCACGGTCAATGGGATCGGCGAGCGAGCGGGCAACGCGTCGCTCGAGGAAGTCGCAATGGCCCTCCGGGTGCGTTCCGACGTCTTCGCCGCCGAGACCGCGATCGACCCGGCGGCGATCCGCAGCTGCTCGTCGCTCGTCAGCTCGCTGACCCGGTATCCGGTCGGCCCGAACAAGCCGATCGTCGGCGCCAATGCCTTCGCGCACGAGGCGGGCATCCACCAGGACGGCATGTTGAAGGACGCGGGGACCTATCAGATCATCGATCCCCGCGACCTCGGCACCGCCATGACGCTGCCGCTCGGGAAGCACTCGGGTCGGCACGCCTTCGCGCTTGCCTGTGTCGAGGCGGGTCACGCGCTCGAGCGCGACCAGCTCGACGCGGCCTTCAGGCGGTTCAAGCAGCTCGCCGACCTCGGCGCGCCCGTTTCTCTCCACGACGTCTTCCAGGAGGTACATGCATGACGGTCAAGACCGTTGCCTGCCTCGCCGGCGACGGCGTGGGGCCCGAGTTGATGGCAGCCGCGACGCGCGCGCTCGAGAGCGTCACGCGGCTGCACGCGTTCGAGCTGGACGACGTCCATCTCCCGTTCGCGGGCGAGGGCGTCACCCGTTCCGGCCATCCGCTACCGGCCGAGACCCGCGCCGGGTATCGGCGCGCCGATGCGATTCTCGTCGCATCGCCCTTCGAGCCCGCCTTCGAGGGAGTCAAGGCAGACCTCGAGCTGGCCTGGCGGGTCGTGCGAGTCCACGTGCGCCCGACCGGAGACGTCGTGGTCGCAGGGCCGATGGGGAGCTGGGCGAACGAGACCGCACTCACGAGGGCGTTCTCCTGCGCCGCGTCGCGGCGTGGCCGCATCGTCGTCGTCGGAGACTCGCCCGACTGGACGGCGGCCGTCCGGCACGAGCGCCTGAGGTGGGACGGCCTCGAGGTCGAAGAGCTGTCCCTCGGCGCGACCCTCGTCCGGCTGCGTGAGCACCCGGGGAGCGTCGACGTCGTCGTCACCGAGGCGCATCTCGTATCCGCGGTCGCCGACGCTGCCGCCGCCTTTGCAGGCTCGGGGGCCTCGGTTGCGCACGCGTGGCTCCCCGACGACGGCCCGGGTGTGTTCGCGCCCGGAAGCTCCGAGCCGTCGGAGAACGCTGGCTTCGGCGTCGTCGATCCGATGGGCATGCTCCTGACCGCGTCGCTGATGCTCGCCGAGGGCTTGAAGCGGCGCGCCGCCTCGAGGACGCTCGAGCGGGCGGTCGACCAGGTGGCGTCCTCGCCGAGGTCGGTGAGTCACGACACTCGCTCGTTCACCGACGCGGTGATCGAGCTGCTGCCCCAGGCGCGCACCGACGTCGAGCACTACGACGAGGTGTGGCGTTGAGCGGGGCGCGGGGCACACGGATGTTGGGATCGGACGCGATTCTGCGGTGTCTCGAGCTCGAGGGAGTCGAGGTCTGCTTCGGCATCCCCGGCGGCGCCATCCTCCCCACCTACGACGCGATCGCGCGCGGGACGACCGTGCGTCACGTCCTCGCCCGGCACGAGCAGGGTGCGGGGCACATGGCCGAGGGGTACGCGCGCGCGTCGGGCAGAGTCGGCGTCGCGATCGCCACGTCAGGCCCCGGCGCGACCAACCTCGTCACCCCCATCGCCGATGCCTGGATGGACTCGACGCCTCTCGTCTGCATCACGGGACAGGTGCGATCGTCGCTGATCGGCACCGACGCCTTCCAGGAGATCGACGCGACCGGCATCACGATGCCGATCGTCAAGCACTCCTGGCTCGTCCAGGACGTCGAGGAGCTCCCGCGCGTGATGAAGGCAGCGTTCCATGTCGCGCAAACCGGGCGCAAGGGCCCCGTGCTCGTCGACGTCGCGAAGGACGTGCAGGAAGCCGAGTTCGATTTCGTGTATCCCGACCACGTCGACCTGCCCGGGTGGAAGCCACCGCACAAGGTGCACCCGAGGCAGCTGCAGGAAGCTGCGCGGGCGATCGTCGAGGCGCAGCGGCCGATCGTCTATGCGGGCGGGGGCGTCTTGAACGCCGACGCCTGCGACGAGTTGCTCGAGCTCGTGGACTCGGCGCAGCTTCCTGCAGTCGTGACATTGATGGGCAAGGGCTGCCTGCCCGACTCACACCCGCGCAACTACGGCGCGCCCGGCATGCACGGCTCCAAGTTCGCGAACTGGGCCCTCAACAAGTCCGACCTCGTGATAGCAGTGGGAGCCCGCTTCGACGATCGCGTCACGGGCAAGGTGTCCGCGTTCGCGCCTGGCGCGAAGGTGATCCACTTCGATATCGACGCGGCCGAGGTGGGGAAGATCCGCCATGCGGAGATTCCCGTCGTCGGGCCGCTCAAGCTCGGGTTGGCGCAGCTCGCCGGAGAGGTGAGAGCCGCTGCCGCAGACGGCGCTCCCGACCGTTCGGCGTGGCTGCGTCAGCTCGAGGACTGGCGCGAGCAGTTCCCGTTCCGCTACGACAAGGGTGACGGTGCGCTCAAGCCGCAGGTCGTGATCGAGGCGCTCCGCGACCTTGCCGCGCGCCGCGACGAGGATGTGATCTGGACGACCGGCGTCGGCCAGCACCAGATGTGGGCGATGCAGTACATCCAGTGCGAGCAGCCGCGGACGTTCATCACGTCGGGCGGCCTCGGGACGATGGGGTACGGCATCCCGGCCGCGATCGGAGCCAAGGCCGCGCGCCCCGACGCGACGGTCGTGTGCATCGACGGCGACGGCTGCTTCCAGATGACGTGTCAGGAGCTCGCGACCGCGGCGCTCGAGCGCCTTCCGATCGTGGCCGTGATCATCAACAATGGCTGGCTCGGGATGGTGCGCCAGTGGCAGGAGCTGTTCTACGACGAGCGTTTCGCGCAGACGCACCTCACGCACGCCGTGCCGAACTACGCCCAACTCGCGGAAGCCTACGGTTGCGCCGGCTTCACGGTCGAGACCGAGGACGAGCTGGAGCCTGCACTGACCGCCGCGTTCGCCGCCGGACGCAGCGCCGTCGTCGACGTCCGCTGCGACGCAGAGGAGAAGTGCTTCCCGATGATCCCCGCCGGCGCGGCAGCGGTCGACGTGATCGAGGCGCCCGGGGGCGAAGTGGTGTCGGTATGAGCGTGGCCACGTCTCGAGGAAGGGGAGCGGATTCTTGACGACCCACACGATCTCGGTGCGGCTCGAGAACAAGCCGGGTGCGCTGGCGCGCGTCTCGCAGCTGTTCTCGCGGCGCGGCTACAACATCCAGAGTCTCGCGGTCGGCCCGACCGAGCGTCCCGACATCTCTCGGCTGACCCTGCGCGTCGACTGCAGCGAGAACTCACTGGAGCAGATCGAGAAACAGATGCACAAGCTCGTGAACGTGCTGCGGGTGACGGAGCTTTCGGCCGACGAGTCGATCGAGCGCGAGCTCGCGCTCATCACCGTCGCGGTCGCCGCCGACAAGCGCCCGGAGCTCGTCGCGTTGAGCCAGGTGGCGGGTGCGCGGGTCGCCGACATCGGCCGGGATTCGATCACCTTCGAGCTCGTCGGTCGTCCCGACCAGGTCGAGGCCTTTGAAGAGCTCGTTCGACCGTACGGCGTTCGTGAGCTCGTGCGGACGGGCCGCGTGGGGCTTCGCCGCCCGAGCGCCGCCGGGCGGGCCGGAACGCCCGCGGTGCAAGTCTGACCCCCCTCGAGCCTGAAACCGAAAGGAAGACCCCACATATGGCGGAGATCATCAAATCGGGCGACGTCGAGCTCCTGAACGGGAAGATCGCGGTGCTCGGGTACGGCAGCCAGGGCCATGCGCACGCGTTGAACCTGCACGAGTCGGGTGTCGAGGTCGAGGTCGGTCTTCGTGCCGACAGCGCCTCGCGAGCGGCAGCCGAAGAGGCAGGACTGACCGTGCGCTCCGTCGCCGACGCCGTGCGCGACGCGCAGCTCGTGGCGTTTCTCGTGCCCGACGGGGCGCAGCCTGCGCTGTACGAGAGCGAGGTCGCGCCGAACCTCGCCCCGGGAGCCGCGCTGCTCTTCGCGCACGGCTTCAACGTCCATTACGGGCGCATTGCGCCGCCGCCCGGCCACGACGTGATCATGGTTGCGCCGAAGGGCCCGGGCCACATCGTTCGTCGCTTCTACGAAGAGGGCTACGGCACGCCCGCCGTCGTGGCGGTCGCCCAGGATGCGAGCGGGCGAGCGCGCGAGCTCGCGCTCGCATACGGCGCGGCGCTCGGCGCCGCCCGCGCGGGCATGGTCGAGACGACGTTCCAGGAGGAGACCGAGACCGATCTGTTCGGAGAGCAGACCGTGCTCTGCGGGGGGGTGACGCAGCTGATTCAACTCGGCTTCGACACCCTCGTGGAAGCGGGGTACCAGCCCGAGGTCGCCTACTACGAGTGCCTGCACGAGCTGAAGCTGATCACCGATCTGATCTTCGAGGGCGGGATCGAGCGGATGCACTATTCGATCTCTGACACCGCCGAGTACGGATCGCACGCCGTCGGCCCGAAGGTCATCGACGAGCACGTGCGCGAGAACATGCGCGCAGTCCTCGGGTCGATCCAGGACGGGACGTTCGCGCGCGAGTGGGTCGCCGAGATGGATCGCGGCCAGCCCGTCCTCGACACCTACCGCGCGAAGCTCGCCGAGAAGCAGATCGAGCAGGTGGGCGCGCGACTGCGCGCGCTGAACGTCCGCGAAGAGCAAGCGGAGGTTCATGGCGTCGGTTGACGTACCGGTCGCCCTGCTCGGCTACGGCACCGTCGGCACGGCGGTCAACCGGCTGCTGACGGACTCTGCGGATGACATCGAACGGGCCACGGGCCACCGGCTGCGGGTGGTGAAGGCGCTCGTGCGCGACCTTGGAAAGGAGCGTGATTACCCACCCGAGCTGTCGAACAGCTCGGGTGGTCTCCTCACCGCGGACTTCCAGGAGATCGCCGGCGACCCGTCGATCTCGATCGTCGCCGAGGTGATGGGAGGCGTCGACCCCGCCGGCGGCCATGTCCTCGAGCTGCTGCGCGGCGGCAAGCACGTCGTCTCGGCGAACAAGCAGCTGATCGCGCGGCGCGGCGCCGAGCTCTTTGCCGGCGCGGCAGCGGGTGGCGTGCAGCTGCGCTTCGAGGCGAGCGTCTGCGCGGCGATTCCCGTGATCAAGGTGCTCCGTGAGTCACTCGTGGTCACGAACGTTCACCGCGTGCTCGGGATCGTCAACGGGACGACCAACTTCGTGCTCACCGAGATGGAGGCGGGGAAGACCTACGACGAGGCGCTCGCCGAAGCGCAGGAGCGGGGGTATGCCGAGGCCGATCCGACCGATGACGTCTCCGGCGCGGACGCGGCCGCGAAGATGGCGATCCTCGCCACCGTCGCCTTCAACTCGCGCGTCGATCTCGAAGACGTCGACTACCTCGGCATCAGCGGCGTCGAGCCCGACGATGTCGCGGCTGCTCGTGACCTCGACATGGTGATCCGCCTGGTCGGCGCGGCGCGCCTCGTCGACGGCAGCTTCGATGTTCGCGTTCAGCCGGCACTCGTCGACAAGCAACATCCGCTCGCGAAGGTCAACGGCGCCTTCAACGCGGTCATGCTGCAGGGTGACGCGATCCGCGAGATCACCCTGCAAGGACCGGGCGCGGGAGGCATCGAGACGGCCTCGGCGGTGATCGCGGACATGGTGAGCGTGCTCGGGACGATGGGAACCGGCTTCCTCCAGAACGACGCGGCGTGGCGCCAGCTTCCGAAGCTACCGCCCGGCGACAGCAGGTCACCGTTCTACTTCCGGCTGTCGGTGGAGGATCGCCCTGGTGCGCTCGCGCGCGTTGCGGACGAGTTGGCCGAACGCGACGTGTCGATCGCGCGCCTCTTGCAGCGCCCGAACGGAAACGGAGCGTCCCTGCACGTCGTCACGCATGAGAGTCGCGCCGGGGCGCTCGCCGACGCACTCGAGGCGCTCGGCGACCTGCCCGAGGTGCACCGGCGCTCGCAGCCCCTGCCGGTGATCTCCGACCGCGGCGTCGCGGAGCTCGGATGGGCCTGACCTCGGCAACCGCCGCGGTCTCGCTGGGCGAGGGCTCGACACCTCTCATCGCAGCGGGGCGCCTGTCCGACGAGACGGGCTACGACCTGCACCTCAAGTGCGAGGGAGGAAACCCGACCGGCAGTTTCAAGGACCGCGGCATGGTCGTCGCCGTCGCGCGCGCGGCCGAGGCGGGCGCGCGCGCGGTCGTCTGCGCCTCGACGGGAAACACCGCCGCTTCCGCCGCGGCGTACGCCGCGCGTGCGGGGCTCGGT
>JBBSEJ010000060.1:0-16056 GCA_038239825.1 Gaiellales bacterium | reverse complement strand
CCCACCGCTTCGACGACGTCCTCGTTCCAACCCGGTTCGGTAAGCCACGGTCGGTCTTCTCCCCGGGATCCCCGACCTCGTGCGGGACAGCGAAAGCGTGTTGTCCGGCTCCTTCTCCTTCTCCTTCTCCTTCTCCTTCTCCTTCTCCTTCTCCTTCTCCTACTCGGCGCCGCACCTGTTCGGTGGGCGTGTGGAGGACTTCGCCGGCGAGGTGCGCGAGCTGCTGGCCTCACGGTCTCGCGGGGGCATCTTCTGGGACTGGCCCGGCGATACCGAGGTGATCGTCGCCCGCAAGCCCGGCGGAGGAGCCGCACGACCTCGCCGCCTGACGAGCAGCCTGAGGGTGCAGCCTGGCGGTGCACCTTGGCGGTTCAGCTCTGGCGGTGCGGCCCGGCGGCCCTGAATCACCCCGATGCCCGCGGGGCCGCGTTCTTCTTTCGTATGATCCGTCTGCACGCCCGGCCGGCGCCGATCGACCAAGGAGCGGAGATGCGCCAAGCGTTCAACTCAATCGAAAAGGGCTTCACGACCTATTCGGAGGGATTGAACCTTGCTGCACCGCACGCTGAACCTTGGGATCCTGGCGCATGTAGACGCCGGTAAGACAACACTCACCGAGCGGCTGCTCTACGCCGCGGGTGTGATCGACGAGCTCGGAAGCGTCGATCACGGCACGACCCAGACCGATTCACTCGCGCTCGAACGGCGGCGCGGGATCACGATCAGGTCTGCCGTCGCCTCGTTTGCGATCGACGACGTCACCGTCAACCTGATCGACACGCCGGGGCATCCGGACTTCATCGCCGAGGTCGAGCGGGTGCTGGGCGTGCTCGACGGCGCAGTGCTCGTGATCTCGGCCGTCGAAGGCGTGCAGCCGCAGACGCGCATCTTGATGCGGGCGTTGCAGCGACTGCGGGTGCCGACGCTGATCTTCGTGAACAAGATCGACCGGCCCGGTGCGAACGACGAACGAACCCTCGCGGGGATCTCGGATCGACTGACGCCGTCGATCGTCCGCCTCGGCTTGGCACACGACCTCGGCACCCCGGCTGCAGATGTCGCAGGTTTGGGGGTCGACGAGATCGCGACTCAGGCTGTGTTGACAGAGGCGCTCGCCGAGCACGACGATGCGATTCTCCGCGCCTACCTCGGTGACGTGCCGGCTCTCTCCGGTCACGCGCTTCGGCGGGCTCTCGCCGTCCAGATCCAGCGCGCGCTCGTTCATCCCGTCTTCTTCGGCTCGGCGCGCACCGGTGCCGGCGTCGAGCCGCTGCTCGCCGGCATTGCCGAGCTTCTGCCCGCCGCAGTGGGCGACGCCGACGGCCCGGTCTCCGGCACGGTGTTCAAGATCGAGCGAGGCGTCACAGGCGAGAAGATCGCTTACGTCCGCATGTTCTCCGGCACGGTGCGAATTCGCGACCGCGTGCGGTTCGGCGCTACCGGCGAGCAGAAAGTAGCTGACCTCTACGTCTTCGACCGTGGCCCTGCCGTGCGCCGAGGTCTGGTCTCCGCTGGCGAGATCGGGAAGCTCTGGGGTCTCGGCGAGATCCGGGTCGGCGATCCGATCGGCCGGGTCACGGCCGTGGCGTCTCCTCGGCAGTTCGCACCGCCGACGCTGGAGTCGGTCGTCGTACCACGCAACTCCGCCGACAAGGGGACGCTTCGCATTGCGCTTGCGCAGCTCGCCGAGCAAGACCCGCTGATCGACGTTCGTCAGGACTCGAGCCGCGAGGAGATCAGGGTGTCGCTCTACGGTGAGATCCAGAAGGAGGTCATCCAGACAACGCTTGCGACCGACTTCGGCGTCGAGGTCACCTTCCGCGAGACGACAGTCATCTGCGTCGAGCGTCCTGCCGGCTCGGGTGAGGCGATCGAGACGCTGTATTCGGCGTCGAATCCGTTTCTCGCCACGATCGGGCTGCGTGTCGATCCCGGCCCAATCGGTACGGGTGTCGAATTTCGATTGCGCGTCGACATTCGCTCGGTGCCGCTGTACGTCTACAAGACGACGGAAAGCTTCAGGGAGCTGATGGCGGAGTACGTAGGCAGAACGCTCCAAGGCGGCCTCCGCCGGCAGGTCACCGATTGCGTCGTCACGATGAACGCGTGCGGCTACACCTCGCCGGGCAGCACTGCCGCGGATTTCCGAAAGCTCACGCCGCTCGTCCTCGGGCGGGCGCTCGAGCGGGCCGGCTCGACCGTCTGCGAACCGATGCTCCGCGTCACGCTCGAGGTTCCGGCTGATGCAGCCACGGCGGTTCTTCCTGCCCTCGCACGCCTGGGGGGAGTCGTGCGAGGCTCGTCCTACCGCGGGGAGCTGCTGACGATCGAGACCGCGTTGCCCGCGGGTCGCGAACAGGATCTGCGGCGGCAGCTTCCCGGGTTGACGAGCGGCGAGGGCGTGCTCGAGTCCGCCTTTGCCGGGTACGAGCCGGTCGCCGAGTCCGGCCCGTCGGCGCGCGAGTCGTCACACGGGAATCGGATCTAGCGCGTCTCCGTTTTCCGTCTGGTAGAACCGAACCCCCAACACCAAGTGGTCACGAAGAGGAGCGAAAAGATGGCACTGCAGCTTGGCGACACCGCACCCGATTTCGAAGCGGAGACGACCGAAGGGACGATCCACTTCCATGATTGGCTCGGAGATTCCTGGGCCGTGCTCTTCTCGCATCCACGCGACTTCACGCCGGTATGCACGACCGAGCTCGGTTACATGGCGAAGATCAAGCCGGAGTTCGACAAACGCGGCGTGAAGATCATCGGGCTCTCGGTCGACCCGATCGGAAACCACGCGAAGTGGGCTGCCGATATCGAAGAGACGCAGGGGCATGCCCCGAACTACCCGATCATCGCTGATTCCGATTTCAACGTCTCGAAGCTCTACGGCATGCTCCGGTCGGACGTCTCCGGCGACCCGACCGAGCGCACCCCGGCCGACAATCAGACGGTGCGAAACGTCTTCGTGATCGGCCCCGACAAGAAGGTGAAGTTGATCCTCGTCTACCCGATGACGACCGGCCGCAACTTCGACGAGGTGTTGCGAGTCGTCGATTCGCTGCAGCTGACCGCCACCCACAAGGTCGCGACCCCCGTCAACTGGCAACAGGGCGACAAGGTGATCATCGCCGGCTCGGTCTCCGACGAGGAGGCGAAGAAGACGTATCCGGACGGGTGGGAATCACCACGGCCCTACATCAGGATCGTGCCGCAGCCGAACTGAACTGCGAATCGAGGCGATGGGGCGTGGCCGCGGTATCCCGTCCCGCCCTCGCGCCGCTCACTCTCCCGCCGGACGCACGATGCAGCCTCCGGGCGCGCGCTGCACGATCAGCGGCAGCATGCGGTCGGAGAGATACGACTCGATCGCGCGTGTCGCCTCGACGACGAGGCGCTCGCGCTCGTCGTCGGCGAAGCGCACGCGGAGCGTGCACGCCTCGTCGGCTCCGATGATCTCGGCCCGCAATCCGTGGGCGCCGAGCACCTCGGTGAGATCACTGCCGATCCCTCGGCGAGGCACCTCGATCTCGATCGTCTTCCTCATTCCTTTCTTCCCTACCCGTGTTAAGCAGGTGTTATGCGTCGCAATCGGCACAACCGGTGAGCCCTTCCATGCGTCACACCCTGCAATGGCGGCGGAATGGTGGTCAGGGATTGAGCTTCGGCACCTTGCTGCGCTCGATGCCGTTGCACGCGAGGGCTCGTTCCGGCGTGCCGCGACACGCCTCGGGTACGTGCAGTCCGCGATCAGCCATCAGATCGCGGCGCTCGAGAACCTGACCGGCAAGCGTTTGATCGAGCGCTCGCGCGGTACGCGTCCGCTCGCACTCACAGAAGCGGGCGAGATCCTGCTGGCACATGCGGATGCAGTGATCGCGCGCGTGCGGGCGGCGCAGGCCGACCTGGCGGCGCTCGATGGCGAGGGCGTCGCGGCGCTGCGCGTGGGCGCCACGCCCGATCTGCTCGCGCGGGTCGTGCCCGGATTGCTTCGCGTCTACGGCGAGCCCGTAACGCTCCACGAGACACCCACCTCGCGCGCGTTGCTCGCGGCGCTCGTGCGCGGCGAGCTCGATCTCGTCCTCGCCGAGACGCCGTTGCCGAAGGGGCCGCTCGACGCGGTACCGCTCTGCGTCGACGCGTTCGTCGTCGTTCTGCAGGCCGGCGCTCCGCTCGCTCGTCGCAGCCGGCCGGTCACGATCGAGGAGCTCGGGCGGCTGCCTCTGATCGCCCACGCACCTTCGCGGGTGCACGTCGAGGAGCACCTGCGGCTGCAGGGCATCGATGTTCGATTCGTGCTCGAGGCGGCGACGGGAACCGCGGTGCAGGGGCTCGTCGCGGCGGGGCTGGGCGCCGCGATCGTGCCACGCATCGCTGCCGACGAGCGTCGCACCGAGACGCAGGTGGTCGAGCTCGAGGACGGGCTCGTCGGTCCTCGCAGCATCGCCGCGGTGTGGAGCCGGCTCCAGCCGCAACGGGCCGACGCCGCGGCCTTCGTCGAAGCAGCGCGCTCCGCATGCGCCGGCGCGGCTCTTCGCGAGCCGCTGCTCGCCGCGAGCGTGTAAGGCCGGTCTGGACAGGCCCTCTTCAGCCTAGACACTCGATCGCTCAGATCGAGGTCGTTGATCAACCGCCGCCTGGGGGGCTGCGTCTCAGCGCCCGACCATCCCCAGTGGTGCGCCGGGGCCGCAGGGGCTCGTGCGGCCCCGGCGCCTGACGTCACCGTCGGATCGGGACTTCTGGCTGCGTCCCGATTACGGGTACCGCGACTTCTTCTCGCCGGCCCGAGGCTGCCGCGCGGCAAGGGCGCGACGTTCGCCGTGCTCTTCGCCGCTGGAGATCCGTGCCTATGTGCTGGAACCACTCGGTGAGGATTACGTCCGGACGGCGCGCGGCAAGGGCGCGACCGACACGCGGATCATGCGCGCCCACGTCATTCGCAACGTGCTGCTTCCGGGCGTCACGCTTCTCGGTATCGACTCGGACTCGCACTCGGCGGCGCGTTCCTCACCGAGACGGTCTTCGGCCTGCCGGGCCCCGGCAAGCTCGCCGCCTGGTGCGATCGACACTTCGACCTGCGGTAACGCAAGGGTGGTGGTGCTCGCGACGCTCTGCGTCATCGTTCCCGACCCGACGATCGACACGCTCCATTGCGTGGATCGATCTACGCATCCGGCTGACGTAAGGTGCACGCATATCGGGATCACCGCAACCAATCCCATCGAGGAAGAGCACGTTTTCGATCGTCGCTGCCGACCTGCAGGCGGGTGAGGTCGGTTGCGCCGTCCAGTCCAAGTACTTCTCGGTCGGCTCGGTCGTGCCCTGGGTCCTTGCGGGCGTCGGTGCCGCGGCGACGCAAGCGGCGGGCGTCGCGGTCTACGGCCGGCGATCCCTGGAGGCGCTCGCGCGTGGCAGTACGCCCGAGGACGCGATTGCGAGCGTGCTCGCCGGCGATCACCGGCGCGAGACGCGCCAGCTGGGACTCGTCACCGCCGACGGCCGGGCGGCCGCGTTTACCGGCGGCGAATGCCTCGACTGGGCCGGGCATCACGTCGGCCCCGGCTTCGCGGTGCAAGGAAACATCCTTGCGGGTGAACGCGTCATCATCGCTCTCGCGCGGGCGTACGAGGAGACGGTCGGACCGCTCGTCGAGCGCCTGATCGCGGCCCTCGAGGCGGGACAGGCTGCCGGCGGTGACCGACGGGGTCAGCAATCGGCCGCCGTGATCGTCGAGCGCGCCGGTGCCGGCTCCGACTCCATCGAGGCGATCGACCGCGTGTGCGACCTCCGCGTCGAAGATCATCCCGAGCCGATCGTCGAGCTTCGACGCCTCGTCGGCATCTGGACGACCTGGGAAGCGCAGCGGCGCGCGCATGCATCGGCCGAGCGCGCTGATCACGTGGCAGCGGCATCGATCCTGCGCTCCGAGCTCGGCCGGTCCGGCGACGCGCTGCTCCTGTACAACCTCGCCTGTTACGAGTCGCTCGCGGGAGAGTCCGCCGAGTCGCTCGCGCATCTTCGCCGCGCGATCGAGCTCGATCCATCGCTCGGCGACTTGGCGGGGGAGGATCCGGACTTCGATCCGATTCGCCCGTCGCTCGGGCGCGACGCAGCGCTCGAGGCATAGCCCGGGAGCCGCAGGCTCGAACTGTGCTCCGAGCTTCCAGCGGCGTCACGCTATCGGCACGAAGGTGGAACAGACACGTGATATGTGCCTCCGTATCGTTGTCTTCAAAGGCAACGAAAGGAGATAGCACGTGTATAAGTGGATTGTTATGTTCGGTCTGCTCGCAGCGCTGGCCGTTCCGGCCGGCGCCGCCGCCGCGGGTGGCGGGCACGGATCCGGCGTCATCTGCGGCACCGCCTGTGACGGCGGAGGTGGTGGCTGGTCCGGTTGCACGCAACTGCGGGAGGCGCATTCGGCAAGCGTCTGGCTCATTGCCTCGATCTCGCATTACCTGGTCGTGAGCTACTGCAAGAGCAACGGGACGATCACGTCGGTCTCGATCGCAGCGCACGGCTGTGACACCGGCGGCGTCGCCTCGTGTGGCGTCGGCCCCGCGTGGCAAACGGGTGGGGGCGTCGGCACGGGGTACGCCACCTTCGAGGCGCATGCGAACTGGCTCCTCTACACCTCCCCGTACTACAACGACACCGACGTGCTGACCCTCACAGTTCCACTCGGCTGATGCCCCCGAAGTGGGTCACGATCACCGTGGTCGCCTGCCTGGTCGGCGGTCTCGCACTGCTCGTGCTCGTGAAGGCCAGTCTCTCGTGAACGCGCTCTGGGGCAGTCGTGGCCTCTCGCCCCACGGCCGCGCCAGGGCTGAGCGCCGGTCAGTCGGCGGGAGCGGGCTCCGGCGGGCTGCGGACGAAGAGCGCTCGAGCGACGGGATCCGGGAACACCCAGTTCCAGCGGCCGAGCAGTTGCATGATCGACGGTACGAGGAGCGCGCGGATCACGGTCGCGTCGAAGAGGATTCCCGCGGACAGTCCGATCCCGAACTGCTTGATGTCGGTGCCGGGGCTCGTCGAGAGGACGAAGAACGCGAGGCAGAGCACGAGTGCAGCGCTCGTGACGAGCTTGCCGGTGCGCGAGAGCCCGAGCCCGATCGCCTGCGTCGTGTCGCCGGACTCGTCGTAAGCCTCGCGCATGCGCGTGAGCATGAACACCTCGTAATCCATCGAGAGCCCGTAGAGGAACGCAAAGATCATCAGCGGGATCCAGGGGATGATCGAGTTCGTCGCAGGCACGTTCCAGATCGCCTGGGCGCCGTGCCCCCACTGGAAGATGAAGACGACGATCCCGTACGCGGCACCGAGCGACCCGAGATTCAGGATCACCGCCTTCAGCGGCAGGATCAGCGAGCGGAACGCGCGTGCGAGCAGGAGGTAGGTGAGGAGCACGACGAACAGCAGGACATACGGGAAGTTCCCGTAGACCGCGTGAACGAAGTCCTGATCCTCGGCGGCGACGCCGCCAAGGGTGACCCGGAGGCCCGAATCGGCTTCGATCGCGGGCAGCACGTCGTGCTGCAGCTGCGCGATCGTGTGCTTCGCGGCGGGGCTCGATCCGTCGTCGCTCGGGATCGCCTCGACGATCGCAGCGGTCTTCACCCGCCAGGCGACCGGCGCGACGGCTCCCGAGACGCCCGGCGTGCGGGCGATTTGCTGTGCGATCGTTCTCAGCTGCAACGGGGACGGGCTTCCCTCGACGAGCACGTCGAACGGCTTGAATGCGCCCGCCGAGATCCCGGCGGTCGCGAGAGCCTGGCGTCCGGAGATCGCGTCGCCGCCACCGGGCATGTCTTTCGCCTGGGACTCGCTCGGATTCAGCTGGACGCCGGCGTACAACAGCGCCGCGACGATCGCGAGGCCGATCGCTGCCGTGGTGGCCGCGCGCTTCGTGACCACGCTCGCCCACCAGCCCCAGAAGCCCGCGGCGCGATCGCTGCCCTCGACGATGCGCTTCGGCATCACGCGCCCGCGGTTGATGCGCGGCCCGAGCACCGACAGCATCGCAGGCAGCAACGTGATCGAGGCGATCACGGAGACCGCCGGGATCAGCATGCCGCCGATCCCGATCGAGCGGATGAAGGGCAGCGGCAGCAGCACCATGCTGAGCAGGCCCACCGCCACCGTCGACCCCGAGACGATCACCGAGCGGCCGGCATGACGCATCGTCGTCTCGATCGCCACGTCGGTCGTCGCCCCGTGGCGGAGCTCCTCACGGAACCGGAAGATGATCAACAGCGCATAGTCGATCGACACCCCGAGCCCCACGAGCGCGATCAGGAATTGCACGATGATCGAGACATTCGTGATGTAGGTGAGCAGCCAGACCAGTGAGAACGTGTTGAGGATCGATGCGATCGCCGTCAACAGCGGCATCGCGACGGCGGGAAGAGTGCCGAAGATGAACAGCAAGATGATCAACGCACCGATGCCCCCGATGAGCGTCTCGCCGAGGATCGACGGGCCGGTGTTTCCCTTGCTGGCCGCGTTCTGCAGCGGATCGCGTCCCGTCAGATACACCGAGGCGCCGGTCGGCGCGGCTTTGCGCAAGGCCGCGCGGGTCTCGGGCTCGCCGGTGTCCGAGCCGAAACCCGGCGTGCCTGGCCGGAAGATCTCGGCAAAGGTCGTGTGCCGGTCGCTCGAGACGTAGGCGCTGCTGCCGGTGTTGAAGAACGACCCGACGCGTGAGCCGGGAGTGATCCCTGCGGCCGCTGCGATCGCGCCTTTGACTCCCGGGGTGGTCGTGACATCGCCCTTCGTCCGCACGACGACCACGAGCGGGGCGTTCTCGCCGTTTCCGAACGTCTTCAACGTCCGCTGATTTGCCTCATAGGCCGAATAACCGGGGATCGAGAACGATTCGAACCATCGTTTCGAGACCTGGGAGGCCGAGAACGCACCGAACAACGTCAGAGCGAGCCAGGCGACGATCACGATGCGGCGGTGGCGAACGATCGCGCGGGCGAGGGCGGTCACGCGGGTGACTCTAGCGACAAGGAATCCCGCGGACGGCGGTGTTTCGTACACTTCGACGATGTCGAGTGGCGCCTGGGAGCTGATCTTCATGCTGCTGATCCTGAAGATCCCGATCGTGTACCTGTGCCTCGTGGTCTGGTACGCGATCCGAGCCGAGCCGGAGCCTGGAGTCGACCCGACCGACTACTCGGTGTGGCGCCCCTGGCGTCCCGCGAGCGGCCCCCGGCCGCGCCGCGGCGGCCCGCACGGCACGCGCGACGGAGGGCGTGCCGCCCGCACGCGCCGCGATAGAGTCGGCGCATGATCGCTCCTCGTCGCGAACGGGTCCGCCCGGCGGAGGCCGTCGCCGGGTTGATGGCCGCAGGCGCGCTCTTCCTCGGGGCCCTCGAGCTCGCCTACCGGCCGTTCCGGCTGGCGCCCGTCGCGCTCATTCTCGTGCTCTTCGCGACGGTGATGAGCCGCGAACAGCAGCGCCTGGTCGGGCTCGCACTGGCGGTGATCGCCATCTGCTTTGTCGCCGGTGCGACGTTGCAGGTGCTCACGCATCACCCGCTCTACTAGTCGCGGCGCGCCGGAGCGCAAGCAGGGAACCGGCTTGCTCCCTGGTACAACTAGAGCATGAGCTCGCACGACGTCGACGGGCTGAATGCCGGCTACGCGCGCGCCCTGCTCGACGAGTACCTCGACAACCCCGAGGCGGTGCCGTCCGAGTGGCGCGCGCTCTTCGAGAGTGGCGGCTCCGAGCTCGTCGCGACGCATCCGGGCATCGCTCGCCTGCTCGAGACGCTTCCGCAGAACGCCGACGGGGAGAGCAACGGTCACGTGGCCGTGCCCTCGGTGACCGCGCCAAGAGCAGGCGAGATCGACCAGCAGTTGCTCGGGGGCGTGGCCGCTGCGATGGCACTCGTGAAGGCCCACCGGACGCATGGCCACCTCGCAGCGCGGCTCGACCCCCTCGGTTCCGAGCCGGTGGGCGATCCGTCGCTCGAGCCGATGCGCCTCGAGCCCAAGCTCACGCCGGAGCTGCAGGCGCGGGTCCCGGCGTCGCTCCTGCGCGTCCACGTCGCGGGCGAGTCGCTCGCCGACGTGCTCCCGCGGCTCTCCGAGACGTATTGCGGGACGATCGCCTACGAGCTCGAGCACCTGTCGGACCACCAGCAGCGCGTGTGGTTGCGTCAGGCGATCGAATCCGGCCGGTACCGCCAGGCACTCGGCGCGGACGAGAAGCGCATGCTCTTCCGGCGCCTGTGCGAGGTCGACGGGATGGAGCGGTTCCTGAGGAAGCGCTTCCTCGGACAGAAGCAGTTCTCGCTCGAAGGTCTCGACGTGATGATCCCCATGCTCGACGAGACGATCGAGCTCGCCTCGGAATCGGGCGCGCACGACGTCGTCATGGGCATGGCGCATCGAGGACGGTTGAACGTTCTCGCGCACACGATCGGGATGCCCTACGAGTACATCCTGCGCGAGTTCGAAGGCGAGCGCTCGCTCGACGCCGTCGCGGCAGATCCTGAAGGCGGCACCGGCGACGTCAAGTATCACCTCGCCGCGCACGGGACCCGCAAGACCTCGAACGGCAAAGTCGGGGTTCGTCTCGTTGCGAACCCGAGCCACCTGGAGGCGGTCGATCCCGTCGTGGAGGGTCGAACGCGCGCCGAGCAGACGGATCGCTCGAGCCGGAACGGCGCCCACGATCCGTCGGTCGCACTCGCAGTGCTGCTGCACGGTGACGCCGCCTTCGCGGGGCAAGGCGTCGTGGCGGAGACGGTCAACCTGCACGGGCTCGAGGGCTACTCGACCGGCGGGACGCTGCACCTGATCACGAACAACCAGATCGGGTTCACGACCGACCCAAGCGAGGGCCGCTCGACCCGCTACTCGTCCGACCTCGCCAAGGGTTTCGACATCCCGATCGTCCACGTGAACGCCGATGACCCCGAGGCGGCGATCGCCTCGGTCCGCCTGTCGATGGCGTACCGCCGCCGGTTCGGTCAGGACGTCGTGATCGACCTCGTCGGCTATCGCCGCTTCGGCCACAACGAGCAGGACGAGGCGGCCTACACGCAGCCGCTGATGGTCGAGCAGATCAACGCTCATCCGAGCGTACGCGAGCTGTACGAAGCGCGGCTCGTCGCGGAAGGCGTGCTGACCCAGGCGGAAGCCGACACCTTCGTGCACGAGGTGGAGACGATGCTTCGCGATGCCCATGACCGCCTCAGGGCATCACTGGACACCGAGACGCGCCAGGTCGACCACGACGGCGCGATCCCTCCTCCGACGAGGGACGAGGTGATCACCGCTCTCGGCGCCGACGTCCTCGGGGCGCTGAACGAGGAGCTGCTGCGCACGCCGGAGGAGTTCACCGTCCATCCGAAGCTGGCACGGCAACTCGAGCGCAGGCGAACCGCGATGGAGGCGGGTGGCATCGACTGGGGCCAGGCCGAGGCGCTTGCGTTCGCGTCCCTGCTCGGCGAGGGCATTCCGGTTCGCCTGAGCGGCCAGGACTCGCAGCGCGGCACGTTCTCGCAACGGCACCTCGTCCTGCACGATGTTCACACGGCCGAGACCTTCACCCCGATGCAGCACCTCGACGAATCGACTGCGTCGTTCGAAGTCTTCAACTCGCCCCTCTCCGAGTTCGCCTGCTTGGGCTTCGAGTACGGCTACTCCGCCGCCGCACCCGAGGCACTCGTCCTCTGGGAGGCGCAGTACGGGGACTTCGCGAACGGCGCGCAGATCGTGGTCGATCAGTTCATCTCATCGGCGCTCTCCAAATGGCGCGAGACCTCACGGTTGACGCTCCTGCTGCCACACGGCTACGAGGGCAACGGGCCCGAGCATTCGAGCGCGCGACTCGAGCGCTTCCTGCAGCTCGGAGCGCAAGAGAACCTGCGCATCGCCAACTGCACGACGGCCGCACAGTACTTCCACCTGCTCCGCCGTCAGGCGCTCGGGGCGAACGCACGACCGCTCGTCGTCATGACTCCGAAGGGCCTGTTGCGGCTGAAGGAAGCGTCCTCGACGCTCGACGAGCTCACGGACGGCTCGTTCCGGTCGGTCATCGACGATGTCACCGCCGACAAGGCAACGGTGCGCCGGCTGGTGCTCTGCTCGGGGAAGGTCTACTACGACCTGCTCGGCCACGAGGCGCGCGTCGCAGGTCGAGGGGTGGCGCTCGCGCGCGTGGAGCAGCTCTATCCGTTCCCGTCCGACGCTGTACGCGCGCTGATCTCGACCTACTCGTCGCTGGACGAGGTCGTGTGGGCTCAGGAGGAGCCGCAGAACATGGGCCCGTGGCGGTCGATCCGCCATCGCCTGGAGGAGGCCTCGGCTGCCGTAGGCCTACGGTACGTCGGCCGGCCGTGGCGTGCCAGCCCGTCCGAGGGCTATCCCACCGCGCACGGGATCGAGCAGGACCGCATCGCCCGCGCCGCGCTCGAGGTGTAGATCGTCTAACGCTTCGGGCCGCGCCGCGAGCTTGCGAGCGCTTGCTTCGCGACGCGCGGGCCATGCGTGCGTGCCTGCTTGGTGACCCACTGTCGCTGCTTCGGCGGCAGCCGCCGCCAGAGGTCCCAGACCGTCAGCGCGGCTCCGAGAGGGCCGAGGCGGCGGGCGAGTCCGAGGCGAGCCATTGGTTCCATTGTGCCCCATGATCTAGACTCCACGAAGAAATGCCGTCAGAGCAGGAGGATTTCATGTCCGTGGACACGTCGATGTTCGCGCAGGTGATCCAGGACCATCTCGAACTGAAGCGCAGGAACGCTGCGCTCGAGCACGAGCTGCCGCTCGGGCGATACATGTCGCACGATCCGTTCGAGAATCATCCTCTGTTCAAGACGGAAGAGCAGGCGCGCCACGAAGACACGATGGACGGCATCCAGGGCATCGAAGCCGAGGAGACCTCACTCGACTGGCCGAGCACCGATGACACGTTCATCGACGAGCCTCAGGCACAGCCGTCCCTCGACGAGGAGACGCAGGAGGCGGTCGCGGTGCGGCCGGATCCGGAGGCACCGTCCGACGAGAACCTGTGGTCGCGTTCGCGCGACTTCGACTGGGGCGACTGACCCTCACCTCTATGGCTGCGCGAGGCGCAGCCAGAGGTTGTCGAGCATCCGCTTGATGGGCCAGAACGTCGCGGAGCCGCCGAAGTCGAGCGTGCCGGCCGCGAAGACCTTCGCCCCTGCCGGCGTCTCGTAGTAGCTCATCTGCGCAGTGATGCCGGGCCCGAAGAGGTCGGGGATCTGCGCGAGCACGACGGTGCCCGGGGGCGACTCGGGGGTGGTGGCGTCGATCTCGATGCCGTAGCCGCCGACGAACTGCCCGAAGGTCGAGCCGTCGGCGAGCCCCGTCCCTTCCCAGAGCCACGGCGCCGAGGCAGTCGCCAGCACGGTGAAGAGGCCCTGCTTCTGGCCGTTGTCGTTCGCCCGGTACTGCACGCCGATCAGGCGAGCCTCGGGTCGGCCGGCGTCGCGCCACTCGCCGATCTTCCTCAGCACCTGCCCTTGCTTATCGACTTTCCAGAAGAAGTTGTTGGCGGACAGGAACATGAGGTTCCCGCCGAGGTCGCGAAAGCGCTCGACGACGTCGTACTGGTGGGACGTCACATACTCCTCGTGCCCTTCGAAGACGATCAGGTCGTAGGCATGAGCGAGGTCGTCGCCGCTCGCGATCGCATCGAAATCGGAGTCGGAGATGAACTCGGCGCTCTTGCCCGACCAGTAGAGCCAGTGGAGGAACGGGAGGTCGTAGCGATAGAAGCGGGGGGGCACCCCACGCGCGATGTAGGTGCGGCCGAGATCGACCTTGCGGTTGGGAGGCCCGGCGTACCAGGTGTCGCCGTAGCCGTCACCGTTCACATCCTGGAAGTTGTAGGCCTGCCACGTGTTCGTCGGCAGCACGACGAGGATGCGGTTCGTCTGGCCGAGGAACGTCGGCCGGATCACGAAGGGCGCGTAGCCCACCCGTCCGTCAGGGCCGGCGAGCTGCACGTAGTAGAGGCCGCTCGCGAGCGTCGGGATGTGGAAGCCGATCTGGTGCTGCCTGCTCTGCCACTCCTTCCAGTCGAGTGCGATCGGTGCGGCGTCGACCTCGACCCCGGCGAGCTGATTGTCGGCATAGGTGATCACCTGTTCGGGGCCTGCGTGGAACACGCGCAGGGTCAATGTCGGCTCGTCGGTGGCGATGTGGATGTAGGCGACGTCGCCGGGCAGGTAGCTCGGCTTGGTGAACGCGGTATCGATTCCCTGCAGACGGACGACGGGGCCGCGCCGTGTGCGACCCACGAATCCGTTCGGGGCGCCGTAGACCACGCTGTTGCCCGCGAGGTCCACAGCCGTGAGCCGGACGAGGTAGGTACGGGGGTTGAGATTCGTACCAGGGATCCACGTCATCGTGTGCGCGCCGCGGGTGAAATGTGCGCTCAGCATGTAGAGCGGGTGCGGCGCCTTGACCGTCCGTGTGACCTCCATCGTCACCGTCGCTTCCTCGGCGAGGACGAAGGAGATGTCGGCACGGTCGCGGAAGCCGTCGCTGTTCGGCGAGACCGTCGTCAGGAGCGGTGCGTCCCGCGAGAACGGTGTCGATCCGTTGTCGGCGCGCAGGTCGCCGAGCAGAGGGGGATGCGTGTCGATTCGAAGCGGGGCGGTCGCGAGCACGGATGAGCGGTAGATGAGGCGGACGAGGTAGTTCCCGTTCGGCACGCGGTGGCCGCGGATCCGTCCGTTCCAGCCGATCGCGAGCGCCGTGCGGCGGGTAGGCGACACGATCCAGCCGACCGCGTGCCCGTTCGGGGTCGCGAGCAGCACGCCGACCTGTCGGCGGACGGAGAGCTTCGCCGAGATCTGGAGCTCGGCACGCGCCGGTGAGTAGTCGTGCGGTGTGACCGTCAGGGTCGCAGCATGCGCCGGCGCCGCGACCGCGAACGTGGCCACGGCGAGGAGACCCAGACGGCGCATCGCCGGTCAGGGTAGCCGGGAGTCAGGATGCTCTGGCCCTGCGCTCGAGCTCGTTCGACTTGTTCGTGAGCACTGAGAAACCGGCCTGCAGCCAGTCGTTCGCACCTGCGGCCGCGAGGGACCACGTGAGGATCCTCCCGAACCGCGGCGCGATGATCTGCGCCGAACCGAGGCCGGCGGCGACCCAGGTGCCGATACAGCGCGAGCAGGTCACGAGCTCTCCGACCGCCTGGCGCATGTCACCGGTTTCGATCGGGGCCTCGCCTCCTTCGTGCGCCCCGCCTTCGACGAACGGGTCTCGGAGGAAGCTCGTCACCTCGTCGCGCGCGATCGTCCGAGAGGTCTTGTAGGTAGCGAGACTGAGAACAGCGAGGTCGAGTGTCCCGTAGTCGCGCGGGTCACGGCCGAGCGAGCGCGCGACCGTCCCCGCGGCGGCGAGGCCGCCCATGAACGTGCCCACGATCGTCGCATACGCACGGTAAGGCGGGGGCGCGGCCTGACGGGGAGTCGTCTGAGAAGTCATGCGGGTTACCCTGTCCCTCCATGGCCACACTCAAAACATCGGCGGCGTATGTCCCCACCGGCGACCAGCCCGGCGCGATCGCCGCCCTTGCCGACGGCCTGCGCGCCGGCGAGCAGTACCAGACGCTCCTCGGCGCCACGGGTACCGGCAAGACCGCGACGATGGCGTGGATCATCGAGCAGGTGCAGCGGCCCGCGCTCGTGATCGCACACAACAAGACGCTTGCCGCGCAGCTCTGCAACGAGTTCCGTGAGTTCTTCCCGGGTAACGCCGTCGAGTACTTCGTTTCGTACTACGACTACTACCAGCCCGAGGCCTACGTGCCGCAGGCCGACCTGTACATCGAGAAGGACAGCTCGCGGAACGACGACATCGACCGGCTGCGCCACGCGGCGACCGCCAGCCTGCTCTCACGGCGCGACACGATCATCGTCGCGTCCGTCTCGTGCATCTACGGCCTCGGCTCGCCCGAAGAGTACGAGAAGCGCATCGTCATCCTGACCGTGAACGAGGAGATCGATCGCGATCTCGTGCTGCGCAAGCTCGTCGACATCCAGTACTCGCGCAACGACACGCTGCTCGGACGCGGGCGAT
>JBBSEJ010000059.1:0-17083 GCA_038239825.1 Gaiellales bacterium | reverse complement strand
GAGGAGACGCCCGACCGTGTCGGCGAGATCGACGAGAGCTGGGACGACTTGAAGCGGCTGCGCATTCTCGCCGACCGCGACGACGACGGATACCTGCTCCAGATCTTCACGAAGACGGCTCAGGATCGGCCGACTCTCTTCTTCGAGGTGATCGAGCGCCACGGCGCGCGTGGCTTCGGGGACGGGAACTTCAGAGCGCTCTTCGAGGCGATCGAGCGCGAACAGGCACTCCGCGGCAACCTCTGATCGAAGCGGCGACCACGTTGCGACCACGTGAGACGATGGGCTCGCTCGACGTCCTCGCTCGCTCCGTGCGCCAGGCCTCCGTCATCGACGACACGTCGAATCGCCCGTGGCCGGCGCCGGACGAGCCGTGGGTGCAGGCCCAATCGTGGGTCGAGCTCGCGTTCCTGCACTGGCGCGTGGACGATGCCGAGGTGCAACGCCTGCTGCCCGAGTGGGTCGAGCTCGAGACCTTCGACGGATCGGCGTGGGTCGGAATCGTCCCGTTTCGCGTCGTCGATTTCCGGCTGCGGGGGTTGCCGCCGTTACCTTTCATCTCCCGCTGGCCCGAGTTGAACGTGCGGACGTGTGTGACGTGCGACGGCAAGCCGGGGGTGTGGTTCTTCTCTCTCGACGCCTCGAGCCCACTCGTCGTCGAAGCTGGGAAACGTCTCTTCAGCCTGCCGTACCACCGGGCGCAGATGCGCAGCGAGCGGCACGATGACTTCCTGTACTACGAATCTGCTCGAGCCGGGGGTGAGTTCAGCGCGCGCTACCGCGGTGAGGGCCCCTTGTTCCACGCCGAGCCAGGATCCCTCGAGTGGTTTCTCGTCGAGCGGTACTGCCTCTACACGGAGAACGCGGGCACGCGGTATCGGCTCGAGATTCATCATCCCCCGTGGGATCTCCAACGGGGCAAGGTTGACGTCGATCGGAACACCATGTCGCCGGTGTCGCTCCCCGACGAGCATCCTCATGCGCTCTTCTCGCCGCGGCAGGATGTCGTGCTGTGGTCGTCGAATCGGCTGACCCCGTAGCCTGCGCGGGGTGAGCCCGCAACGCCGCTCTGCCCTCGTCTCGGTCGCTGCGGCGGCGATTCTCCTGCTCCTGAAGCTCGCCGTCGGATTTTCGACCCACAGCCTGGGCTTCATCTCGGAGGCCGTCCACTCGGGCACCGATCTGATCGCGGCGCTGCTCACGTTCTTCGCGATTCGCGTCGCGGCACGCCCGGCCGATCTCGGCCACCAGTTCGGTCACGGCAAGGCCGAGCACCTTTCCGCTCTCGCCGAAGCCGGGTTCCTCTCGCTCGTCTCCGTGTTCATCTCGTTCCGCGCGATCGAGCGGCTCGCGGGCATCACCCACGGGCACGTGCGCACAGCTTGGTACGCATTCGCAGTGCTCGCGATCGTGGTGTCGCTCGACGCGAGCCGAGCCGTCGTCTCGTGGCGCACCTCACGGAGGTACAAGAGCGCTGCGCTCGCGTCGAACGCGCTTCATTTCGCGAGTGATCTCGCCGGCTCGCTCGCCGTGCTGATCGGGCTGTTGTTCGCGCGTCAGGGACATCCCGGGGGCGACCCGATCGCGGCGTTGTTCGTCGGCGTCCTGGTGTTGACCGCTGCCGCTCGCTTGATGCAGGGCAACGTCCAGGTGCTGATGGACAAGGCTCCGGCTGTAGCGGAGGAAGCGGCTCGCGCGGCGATCGTCGCGCTGCGGCCGTCGATCGAGCTTCGTCGCCTGCGGATGCGCCAGGCGGGTGGGAAGCAATTCGCAGATGTCGTGATCGGGGTCTCGCCGGGCGCGGCAGTGGGTCAGGGTCATGCGGCTGCCGATGCCGTCGAAGCAGCAGTCGAGAGTGCGCTTCCCGGCGCGGACATCGTCGTGCATGTCGAGCCCGCCGAAGACGCCGGCGTGCGCGAGCGCGCACTCGCCGCTGCAGCCGGTGTGCCGAGCGTTCGCGAGGTGCACAACCTCACGCTCGTCGATGTCGACGGCAGAACGGAGCTGTCGCTGCACGTGAAGCTTCCGGGCGACCTGTCGCTCGTCGAGGCGCATGAGATAGCGGAGCAGCTGGAGACTTCGATCTGTCTCGCCGTCCCCGAGATAGCCGGCGTCCAGACGCATCTGGAGCCGCTGGCCGAGACGAGCGAGGCACGCGAGGTCGATGCGGAGGACGCGTTTGCGGTCCGCCGCATCGTGCGAGAGGCGACCGGGGGCGAGCCGCGGGAACTGCGCTTCCTGCGCAGCACCCGCGGTCTGGTGGCGTTCCTGACACTCGCACTCGAAGGGGGCACGACGCTTGCCGCTGCTCACACCAGGGCGAGTGAGGTCGAAGCGCGAATCCGCCGGGAGCGTCCCGAGATAGCGGATGTGATCGTGCATACCGAGCCGTGAGCCGCGCCGCTGGAAGCACTAGGGTCGAGGCGTGAAGCTCTGCATGTTCACGCCGAAGGAACTGGCGCTCGAGCGGGGCTGGCCCGGCCGGGTCGAGGGCGAGAGGGTGATTCAGCTCGCCGCTCAGACGCTGGAGTCGTTCTTCACGGGCGGTGGCACGGCTCGCGAGCACGCGGAGTACGCGCTCGCCGACGTCGACCTTCGCGCGCCCGTGCTCCATCCTCCGACGGTGCGCGACTTCATGGCGTTCGAAGAGCACGTCGAGACGGCTCGCGCCGCACGTGGCGCGACAGTGCCGGCGGAGTGGTACGAGCTGCCCGTCTTCTACTTCTCGAATCCGGGCGCCATCTACGGCCCCGGAGACGAGGTGCCGTATCCCGAAGGCACAATTGAGCTCGACTACGAGCTCGAGTGCGCAGCGATGATCGGCGTCGGGGGGAAGATCGCCGGCTTCACGGTCCTGAACGACTGGTCGGCACGTGATCTGCAGCGCGCCGAGATGCGGGTCGGGCTCGGCCCTGCCAAGGGCAAGGATTTCGCCACGTCGATCGGGCCGGTGCTCGTCACGATCGACGAGTTCGACGGCAGTGAGGGGGAGATGGTCGCGCGCGTGAACGGGGAGGAGCGCTCGCGCGGAAATCTGCGCGATCTGTACCACTCGTGGAACCGGATCGTCGAGCAGTCGGCTCGCAACACGGTGTTGCGGCCCGGCGACCTCCTCGGCTCGGGCACCGTCGGCTCCGGCTGCATCCTCGAGCACGGCGACAACCGCTGGCTGCAGCGCGGTGACACCGTCGAGCTCGAGATCGAGGGGATCGGCCTGCTGCAGAACACGATCTCGTGATCGGCCCGGAGGATGTCCGTGCGGCCGCGCGGGTTCTCGAGGGGATCGCTCACCGCACCCCGGTCGTGACCTCGCGAACGCTGGGTGGCGGCGTGTTCCTCAAGGCCGAATGCCTCCAGCGGGTGGGTGCGTTCAAGTTTCGGGGCGCCTACAACAAGATCTCGTCGCTCGCGCGAGGCACGCCGGTGCTTGCGTACTCCTCGGGCAACCACGCGCAGGCGGTTGCGCTGGCTGCGCAGCTGCTCGGTTCGAGGGCGACGATCCTGATGCCGAAGGACGCGCCGAGCTCGAAGCTCGCAGCGACACGGGGCTACGGCGCCGAGGTGATCACGTTCGATCGGTACACCGACGACCGGGAGGAACTCGCCGGCGCCCTCTCCGCCGACCGCGGGCTCGAGCTCGTCCGCCCGTACGACGATGAGCTGATCATGGCTGGGCAGGGAACAGTGGCGCTCGAGCTGATCGAGGATGCCGGACCGCTCGACGTGCTGGTCGTGCCCGTGGGTGGGGGCGGCTTGATCGCGGGCTGCGCGACGATCGCGAAGTCGATGGCCGTCGGCCGCGTGGTCGGGGTCGAGCCCGAGGCCGGGGACGACTGGCAGCGGTCGCTCGCCGCCGGCGAGCCGATCGCGATCGACGTGCCCCGGACGATTGCCGACGGCTTGCAGACGCATGTTCCGGGCAAGCTCACATGGGAGGTGGGCTCGCGTCTCGTCGACGAGATCGTGACGGTCACCGACGGGCAGATCATCGAGGCCATGAGGTTCGCATTCGAGCGATTGAAATTGGTCGTCGAGCCGAGCGGGGCGGTGGGGATCGCCGCGCTGCAGGCAGGGGCGGTCTCAGGCAGGCGCGTTGGGATCGTCATCTCCGGCGGCAACGTCTCCGCCGATCGCTTCGCCGAGCTGCTCGCGTGAGGCGCGGACAGCCTGCGCCACCTGCGCGCGCTCGTACGACAGCTTGAAGAGCTCGACGATCTCGGCCGGGTCGGCGAGGTCGCGCGACACCCAGCCCACGACGCCGAATCGATGCGGAGTCACACGCCCGGTCTCGATCAGCATTTCGCGGATGCGCGACGTGAACGGGAAGTCCGCCCAGCCCTCGCTCCGTGCCGTCGGAGGATGGATATGCCCGAGCTCGCGCTTGCCGAGCCGGAACTCCGCACCGCCGAAGCGATGCTCGTGCGTCGAGACGCCGTCCCACGCCAGGATCTCGGCGGTCACGCGGGCGAGGTTATCCTCCATCCATGCCTTTTTACCAGCGTCTCGGAGAGGTGCCGCGCAAGCGTCACATCGTCGCCCGCGACAACGGCACGCTGCTGACCGAGGAGGTGATGGGCTTCGAGGGCTTCTCCGGCCTCGAGTCGATCCTCTACCACCTTCAGTCGCCGTGTCGCGTCATCGAAGTCGGTTCGTTCGAGGCGATCGAGCGCGAGGAATGGGTGCCCGACGCACATGCCCACCGGCATCTGAAGACGTGGGATGTGAAACCTGGGGGCGATGCCGTGAGCGGCCGTCAGTTGCTGATGTGGAACGCCGACGTCGAGGTCTCGCTCTGCCGCCCGACGGAGGAGATGGACTACTTCTTCCGCAACGGCGAAGGCGACGAGGTGATCTTCGTGCACGAGGGGTCGGGCACGCTCGAGACGGTCTTCGGCGATCTGCCGTACTCACCGGGCGACTACCTCGTCGTGCCGCGCGGGACGACCTATCGCTTCGCCCCTCACGGAGTCGAAGCCGGTGCCGCCGGACAGCGCTACCTGGTGTTCGAGACGCCGGGATCGATCACCATCCCGAAGCGCTACCGCAACGAGCACGGCCAGCTGATGGAGCACGCGCCCTACTACCACCGCGACATCCATCCGCCGACCGAGTTGCGCACGCACCGCGACCGCGACAACCACACGCTGAAGGTGCGCGTGCGCGACGGCTACCAGACCTACGTGATCGACTACCACCCCTTCGACGTGATCGGCTGGGACGGCTACGTCTATCCGTGGACGTTCTCGATCCATGACTTCGAGCCGATCACCGGTCGCATCCACATGCCGCCACCCTCGCATCAGACGTTCGCCGGCCCCAACTTCGTCATCTGCTCGTTCTGTCCGCGCAAGCTCGACTTCGACCCGGAAGCGATCCCGATTCCGTATCACCACTCGAACCTGCGGAGTGAGGAGATGCTCTATTACGTCGACGGCAACTTCTCGTCGCGCAAGGGCATCGAGCTGGGATCGGTGACGCTGCACCCCTCGGGTCTCCCTCACGGGCCGCAGCCGGGACTCGCCGAGCGCTCGCTCGGCATGACGGAGACGCATGAGCTTGCCGTGATGTGCGACACGTTCCACCCGCTGAAGCTGACGAAGCTCTCGCACGACCTCGACGACGGCAAGTACATGTACTCATGGGCCGAGGATCCGGCAGCGGGCAACGGCCGTACGCCCGACGACGACCCTGCCGGCGTCACGTCACACGTCTAGGGCCCTCGTTCGTGCAACTGGTTCTCGACTGGGACGGGACGTGCACCGTCCGCGACTCGCTCGTCGCCGCGGTTCGTGCGCTCGGTGACCCTTCGGTCTACGACGGCGATTTCCAGCGACGCTTCGGAAGCTATGGCGAGGCGCTCGCGGCCGAGGTCGCGACGCTGCGCGTGACGCGCGTCGAAGCCACCGCCTGGGCGGTGGAGAATGTCGAGCTTCGGCCGGGCTTCCACGAGGTCGTCGAGGAGTACCGGCCGGTGATCGTCTCGAGTGGTCTCGCGACGTTGATCCGCCCGGTGCTCGAGCGAGAGCAGGTCGACGTCGAGTTGCGTGCGAACGATGCGGAGCCGAGCCCGGAGGGATGGCGAGTGATCTTCCGCGACGAGGGGGTCTGCCCCGTCTGTGGGGACAAGTGCAAGCGCCGGTCGCTGCCCGACCGGCGGCCGCTCGTCTTCGTCGGCGACGGCTGGTCCGACCGATGCGCGTCGCTCGCAGCCGACCGGGTCTTCGCACGGACGGGGCTTGCCGACTATCTCGACGAGCAGGGCGTGCCGTATGAGCCGTACGAGACCCTCTTCGATGTCGCTGCTGCGATTTCCTGAGCCGTACGACTTCGAGCTCTCCACCTCCCGGTTCCGAGCATTCGGAACCGACCTTGCGAATCGACTCGTCGGAAAGACGCTCTATCGCGCTGTCGCCGGCCGCGAGGTGCGGATCGTCGCTCGTCCGGGCGGGGTCGACGTCGAGCCGCTCGACGAGGAGACGAAGCCGGTCGTCGCGCACCTTCTCGGCGCCCCATTCGACCTCCGGCCCTTCTATCGATGGGCGGCGCGCGACGTCGTGCTCGCGCCCGTCGTCGAGCGCCTCCGTGGGTTCAGGCCGCCGCTGGCGCCCGACCCGTTCGAATCGCTCGTCACATCGATCACCGCCCAACAGGTATCGCTCTTCTCGGCAGTCGCGATGCGGAACCGAATGGTCGAGCGCTTCGGCACCAAAGTCGGTGAGGCGTGGGCGTTCCCGTCTCGCGGGCGCATGACGGATGCGCGCGAGTTGGAGCTATGCGCGTGCGGCTTCTCGCGTCGAAAGGCCGAATACGTGATCGGCCTCGCGCGAAGCGATCTCGACCTCGAGGGGCTCGCCGCGCTCGACGACGTCGCGATCCGCGCTCGCCTCACAGCCGTGCGCGGCCTCGGTCCCTGGACGGCGGAATGGTTCCTCGCCCGCCACCTCGCTCGACCGCGGGCGTGGCCGGCCGGCGACCTCGTGCTGCGCAAGGCGGCCGACCTTCTCTACGGTGTCGAGGTGACCGAGCTCGGCCGACGCCTCGACCCCTTTCAGAACCTCAGTGCCCACTACCTGCTGACAGGACTGCTGAGCGCTGCGTGAACATCCGTCGAGCATCGGAGACGGACGAGGCGATCCTGCACGAGTTCTGGGACGAGTTCGAGGCGGAGGTGCCCGGGCCGACGGGGTTCACCCCGGAGACCTGGGAAGAGGACTGGATCGACACCCGAGCAAACATCACGTCGGGCGCGGTCTTCATCGCCGAGGACGAGACCGGGCCGATCGGCCTCGCGGGCATAGGGCAGCCGGCACAAGGCGCATCTCACATCCAGGTCGTCTACGTACGGCCCCGCGCCCGGCGCCAGGGCGTGACGAAGGCGCTCCTGCGTGCGTGCGCAGAGGCGGCGCGCGAGCACGGATCGAACATGATCTCGCTCGACGTGCTGCTGTCGAACCGGGTGGGCCGTAGTGCCTGGCAACGTCTCGGATTCACCGATGTGTGGGTCGGGATGGCGCAACCGCTCGAGGTGCTGGAAGCCCGCCTGGCCCAGGTCGACGGAGGTGAGTCGCTCGCAACGACGCACGTGCAGTCCGACGACAGCATTTCCGTCGAGCGTGCGGTCGCACAATTCCTCCCGCGGCTCGAGGCGCCGGTCGTCTCGACGCACGAGAGCTGGATCCGCATCGTCGATCCGGTACTCGACCTCGACCGCGACGCGCACGGCCGGTTCGCCCGGGAGCTTTCGGAGCGGCTCGGCGCCGTGACGGTTGCGCTCGGGCTCGAGGGCGCTGTCGTTCGCTTTCGCCTCTACGAGCGCGGGCGCATGGTCGACGAGTACCTCTCCGTGCCGAACTACTACGAAGAGTTGCCAAAGGGCGACGAGCTCGCGCTCGCGGCGAATCCCACCCTTGTCGCACGACTCACCGGCGCCGATCGAGACGCCGTGAAGCGCGTCGCTCGCACTGCTGCTTCGACCGTTGAGCTCCCGCCCGCGCGCGAGCTCTACGAGCAGGTCGCGAAGTTGATGGGGCTGGAGCCGTGAAGCTGTACGACGCTGCCAGGTGCCCGTATTGTGCGCGTGTTCGGATTGCGCTCGCCGAGAAGGGCCTCGTTCCTGAGACCGTGGGGATCGACCTTCGCGACCGGCCGCGCTACATCTACGACCTCACCCCGACCGGTCGTGTCCCGATACTCGACGACGGCTTCGTGCTGCCGGAGTCACTCGTGATCATGGAGTACCTCGACGAGCGTTACCCCGATCGCCAGTTGCTGCCAGGCGATCTCGCCGACCGTGCTGCTGCAAGACTCGCCGCCGAGCGATTCGACGACGACCTCGGGGATGACTACTACGCGTTTCGCCGGGGTGCCACGAACGCGCTCGCGGAGAAGCTCGCCGTGCTCGATGTCGGTCCGAGCCTCTATGTCGAGGTCGCCTACGTCCCCTGGGTGATACGCGCACGCGACATGCTCGGCGTCGAGCTTCCCGATCGGCTCGCCGCCTGGCTCGATCGCCTGGCGGAACGGCCTTCGATCGCCGCCGAGATCGCGATCGTGCAGAACTTGTGAGTGACCTGGAGCCGATGACCGAGGTCGCGATCGACGAGCTCGCTGCGCAGCTCGGTGCGGTATCGCTGCTCGACGTTCGCACGCGGGGTGAGTTCGAGGGCACCGCGGGCAATCGCTGCGACCCTCGTCAAGGTCATATCCCGGGCGCTCGCAACGTCGATATCCACCGGCTGATGCAGCTCGGGCGGGAGCAGATCGAAGCCGCGCTCGACATCGGCGACGGCGGCCGGGTGATCGCGTATTGCCACAGCGGCTCGCGCTCGGAGATCGCGACGCAGATGCTGCGCGCGCTCGGCTACGACGCGCGCAACTATGTCGGCTCGTGGCACGAGTGGTCGCGCCGGGTCGACCTGCCGATCGAGACGTAGGGCCCGGCGCGGGCTCGGGCATCCCACCCGCGCGCCGGTATCACTTCCGACGCGGTGCCTGGCACCGGTCGCGGGTATCCCACCCGATGCGTCACATCCTGCCGCAGCCGGGGATCGCGCGCCACCGTGTGGAGCGATCGTCACGCTCCTGTAACGGTGCCTGGCACCGTTTTCTGGCACCGTCTTGGTGGCTCCGTTTTGGCGTCGCAGCGTTCGCGTGGCGCCGTGAACCGGCCGTCTCTTGCCGGCCGACCGAAGGAGCGGAGCTGCCGGTGCACCCGGCACCGTTCGCCGGGCACGAGCACCGCCCACATCGCTACCTCGCGGCGGCCGCGAGGAACGCGCGACAGATCGCGCGCCCGTGCTCGTGCCACGTTGTGAGCTTCTCGTCGAGCTCGGCCGCAAGCTCGTCGAGCGAGCGTGGCAGGTCGGCCTCGTCCTCGGCGAACCACTGCAGCACCTGGTCGCGGCGGACCTCGGGGTGGAACTGCACGCCCCATGCCGAGCCGGCGACACCAAACGCCTGCGGAGTCGGCCCCTCCGCGAGCGTCACTGCACCGTCGGGCACGTCGAAGCGGTAGCCGTTCGCGTTCAGCGCCTCGAAGCGGCGAGGCAGTACGCCGAGCACGGGGTCCGCGGCGCCCGCATCCGTCAGCTCGGTGTCGTAGAAGCCGGCGAGCACCCGGCCTACGGGTGCCACGACCGCTCCCAGTGCGTGCGCGAGAGTCTGCGCGCCGAGGCAGATGCCGAGGAGCGGCCTTCGCTCCTCGACGAAACGCCGAAGTGCGTCGTACTCCTCGCGGAGCCATGGATGCGCGAGCTCTTCGCCGACGTTCTGGTCGCCGCCGAAGACCATCACCGCGTCGGCGCCGTCGGGGGGCCGGCCGTGGACGCGGATGTCCCATTCGATGAGCACGTGCCCCTCGGACTCGACGATGTCGCCGAACAGCTCGGGTCGAACGAGCGGGCCATGGATGATCGCAAGCACGTTCATCACGCGGTAACGATCTCCTCCTCTTCCAGCAGCTTGCGCAGGAGAAGCGCCCCGGCCGGAGCCTGTGCGACCCCGTCGGTCTGGTTGTTGTTGTTGAAGAACGCATACGACGCTTCCGACGCGTTTGCGAGCTCTCGGAGCGGGCCGACCCATTCGTGCAGCTCCTCCTCGCCGTAGAGATGGTCGAATCGCTGGGCCGCCGAGCCGCCACGGACGTTCCACGTGCCCGCGTTGCGACCGTGGAACCGGACGTACGACATGGGCGACGTTACGGCAACGATCGTCGCGGGCACGTTGCCGGCGTCGACCTTCGGGGCGTCCACGACGACCCAGGCGATGTGGCGCTCTTCGAGCCAGCGCAGCAGCTCGTCGCGGATCTCCTCTGCGAACCACGAGCGGTGGCGAGGCTCGAACAGCATCACGTCGCTGCCGATCTGATCGTTCGCCCACTCGAGATAGTCGAGGGACGACGGTTTCCAGACGACGTAGGGCGGCATCTGGAAAAGAAGACCGCCGAGCTTGCCCGCAGCACGCAACGGCTCGAGCGCGGTAAGGAACTCGCGAAACACAGCCGCGCGGAGCTCGCGCGGCGGGCGGTCGACCCGTCCGCGTGCGTCGACGGGCAGGCCTTCACGCAGGTCGGGCGGCACCTGCTCGAGCTTCACCGGGTGTCGGGTCATCAACCCGAACGCCTTCACGTGCATCACGAAGCGTTCCGGCGTGCGCTCGGCCCAACCTCGCACCATCTGCTCGGTCGGGACTCGGTAGTAGGTCGAGTCGACCTCGACGGTCGAGAACCGCTCGGCGTAGTACGTGAGGCGTTGCTTCGGCGGGGTGCCCGGCGGATACCAGTACTTGACGAGCGAGTCGTCGGCCCAGGAGCACGTGCCGATTCGGATGGGCGCAGCCACGCTGCAAAGCATACGAAGAGAGGCCCCCTCGGGGCCCCTCTTCGACGTGCCTGGCGGAGCTCAGCGCTTGTAGCCGACGACGATCTGTGACGCCTTGATCGTCTCGCCACCCACGGTCGCATCGACGCACGGGAGGCCGCCGAAGATCGTGGTCTTCGTGCACGCGGCCGCGCCGAGGTCGACGTAGTAGAGGTCGGACGCGGTCGGCGTCTGGCCGGTCGGGACCGAAGCGCCGTGGTCGACGACCGCGGTCGCGGTGACGGTTGCCGACTTACCCGCGGCGAGGATGAACGATCCCGAGGCACCACCGACCTTCTTGCCTGCGGCGGTGGTCGTGATCGAGGCGCTCGAGGGCGCGACCCCGTTGGCGTCGGCCGTGGCGGAGAACCTCACCTGGGTGCGAATGACCTTGAGCCTCACCTTCTTGCCGTGACGACGAACGGTGCGGTAGGTCGTCAGCTTCTTCTTCGAGACCGTCTGCTTGACCTGGGTCGGGAGATGCCGGATGGCCTGTGTCTCGACGGTCGCCGCGGCGTTCGGCGTGCCCTTCGCCGGGGTGTACGGCGTCCAGAGCGACGTCCACCGGTAGTCGCCGGTCGCGACGGGCTGGGTGATCGCCGACGCGTCGAACTGAGCCGAGAGCAGCTTGGCACCGAAGGTGGCGCGACCGGGCGTGCCGGCGGGCACGTCCGGTGGCGGCAGGCATACCACGAGCTTCGTGTCGTAGCCGGCCGCGGCCTCGGCGGCGGAGCTTGCGACGACGTAGAGCGGGATGTCGAGCGTCTGCCCGGCTGCGGTGAGGTGCAGATCCCAGGTCTGCGTTGCAGTGACGCCGCACTGGGCGGCCGCGGTGGCGTTCGGCGCGATCGCGTCGAGCTCGCCCGTCAGCGGCAGGACCGCTCCGCCGAGGTCGGCTGCGGCGGCGGTGGCGGTCACCGAGCCGAGCTTCGTCCCCACTGCGGGTGTCGCAACCTGGTAGCCCGACGGGACGAAGATCTGAACCTTTGCGGTCGGATCGTCCGCGTTCTGGGCGACGACACCGAGGCGCACCGCGCCGCCGGAGCCCGCCGCCTGGGGTGTGGTGCTCGAAACGACGAGCTTGGGCGCAAACGACGCAAAGGCCGAGCTCGCAAAGCCGAGCGTGGCGAGTGTCGCGACGGCGAGCAGCGCGAAGCGATAAGTCCTTCTCATTGGTGTTCCTTCCTCATGGGTACCGACGGGATGGTCAGTCGATGGACCGGGGAGTCGGGTCGAATCTGACCGTTCGAGGGCGGGCGCAAACGCCGCTCGCAAAGACCTTACTTCTCCGAAATCGTCATCCGCGCGCCGAAGCGAGTGGCGCAGCGGCCACCCAATGGGTGTGGTCGTAGCGCAGAAGCTGTGCTTTGGAGATCGGGTAGTAGTCGGACGGAGTCGTGATGATCTTGATGCCGGGCCGCATGAACGGGTTGACCTCGTTCAGATGCGTGGCGGCTCGCAGCAGTGTCGCGCGGGTGAGGTTCTTGCCTGCGTGCTTCAGCGTGTCGACCATTGTGAACGCAGCGCTCATCCCGTAGAAGTTGTAGACGTCCTCGGGCCGGGCGCCGGGGGCGTAGCGCTTTAGGATCGACCGGTAGGAAAGGACGATCGGATCCTTCGCCCAGACGGCGTCGGTCGGATCCTTCACGAAGGCGATCGAGAGTGACCCGTTCGCCTCTGCGGCGGCGTTCGCACGGACGATGTCCATCACGTTCGGCGAGATGCAGATCGAGCTCACGTAGATCCTCGGATGCCAGCCGAGCTTATGAGCGGCGAGGTAGGCGAGAATCGCGTATTGCGGCGTCACGTTCAGCACGAGGACGTTCGCCCCGGTCGCGTGGAGCGCGGACATCTGCGAGTCGACCGAGGTATCTGTCGGCTGGTAGGCCTGCGCGGCGACGATCGAGTCGGCCTTGGCGCCGAGGCCCTTCTTCAGGCCTGTGGTCATGTCCTTTCCGAAGTCCGAGTCCTCGTAGAGCACTGCGACCTTCGGACTCGCCGTGGCGGCGATCGAGCGTCCGTAGATCTCGCCTTCGGCGCGGAAGCTCGGCAGGTAGCCCATCGTCCAAGGGTCGCGCTTGAAGCCGTCGCCGATCTTCGCGGCGCCCGTGCCGCCGAAGAGCTGCGGAACCTTCGCGGCGTTCAGATAGTCGCGGATCGCAAGGTTGTTCTCGGTGCCCACGCTGTTGAAGATCGCCAACACGTGCTTCTGCTCGACCAGCTGGCGCGTCAGCTCCACGGTCTTCGCAGGGTCGTACGCGTCATCGAGGTAGAGGTAGTCGATCGTGCGGCCGTTCACGCCGCCGTGCGCGTTGACGTAGGAGAAGTAGGCAGCCGCGCCACGTCCGACCGAGGCGAACAGGGCAGCCGGGCCGGTGATCGGTACCGTGCCGCCGATCGTGATCGTGTGCGAGCTCACGCCCGGTGTTCCGCCGGCGAGCGCGACCGGCGCGAGACAGCACGCTGCCGACGCGACGAGTAGTACCCGCCTCATCCGCTGATCGGCGTCGTCAGGGTCTGCAACGTGAGAAACGCCGGACCGAGCGAGATCGTGCCCTGGTCACCGAAGCCGAGGTAGGCAAGGTCGGGGCCGCCGTCCCCACCGAAGCGAACGGTCAAGCGCGTGCCTCTCGGCAGGAACTGCACGTAGTTCGCGAGCCTGATCGTCCGCAGCCCGACCGACGGCTTGATCGCACCGTGGCTGATCACGCGATTGCCCGCGAGCACGACGGCGACGAGGCGCGGGTAGTTGGAGAGCTTGCGCACCTGAACCTTCAGGATCGAGCTGCCGAAGGTCTCGAGACTGCTCCGGAAGCGAGGTCCGGTGCGCACGAGGGAGGTGCCGCGCAAGCCGACCCCGACGTTCTTCGTGGGGGGCCGACCGGCGTACGAGACCCGCCTCGTACCGGTGGCTGCGGCGACCGTCACCGGTCTCGACCTGTCGATCCCGTTCGGTGCGCCCTTCAGGTAGTGGTCGTACCACGCGAGGCCCTGAGCGAGCACGTAGGCGTTGTCAGGTCCCGGGAACGTCGAGGGCGGATGGCCGAACTGGCCGATGTACAGGTGCTTCGGGCCGGCGATCCGGCTGTACCCGTTCAGGGCCTGCGTGACGTCGAACGCGTAGTCGACACGACCTTGGAACAGGTACACGGGCGTCCTGACGCTGTGGAGCTTCGCGAGTGACGAGCGCGGTGTCGCGATCGCCTTGATCGCAGGCTGGTCGAGCGATTGGATCGCAGCCGTCTGCAGTTGCGCGATCAGCGGCGAGCGGGCAACGACCGCACGGGCGAATCCGGCGACGATCCCGGAGCGCGCGATGTCCCCCGGCCAGAGCGCGCTGTAGAGATCCGTCCACGTCTCGACGACCTCGGCGGCCTTGTACGGGATTCCGGCGACGAGCCCGTTCCAGACTTGACCGCCGCCGTAGGAGATGCCCCACGCTCCTATCTGGGTGTCGTCCACCGTCGGGAGACCGGCGAAGAACGACTCCATCGCGCGCTCGTCGGAGGTCTCGCTCGGGCCGGCAAGCTCGAGATCGCCCGTCGACGTGCCGCTGCCCCGATCGGAGTAGGCGAGAGCCGCGTACCCGTGCGACACGAATGCCTCTGCGACGGGCGCCATGTCGTCCTTCGTGCCTCCGAGGCCGTGCAGGACCATGACACCGGGCCAGCCACCCGCAGGTGCGGCGCCGTCGGGCTCGTAGAGGTCGAAGGCGATCGACGTGCCGTCCGTCATGGTCTGCACACCGGTTTGCTTGCTGAACGCCTGCGCGGGCGCCACCCAGAGAAGGGTGACCGCGGCAACGATCAGGACTCGTCTCACGGCGAGGAAGCGTAGCCGGAAGCACTGACTTACAATCGCGCCATGAGCGACACACGCCCGATCGGCGTCTTCGACTCGGGCGTCGGCGGCCTGACCGTCCTGCACGAGTGCCTCGTCTCGATGCCGAACGAGGATTTCATCTATCTCGGAGACCACGCTCGCCTGCCGTACGGGCCTCGCAGCCGCGTCGAGGTTCGGCGCTTTGCACACGAGATCGGGGCCTATCTCGAACGCGAGGGTGTGAAGATGGTGGTGGTCGCATGCAACACTGCGACGTCCGTCGCCCTGCCGGACCTGCAAGCACAGCTGACCGTTCCGGTCGTGAGCGTGATCGTTCCGGAGGCCCACGCCGCAGTGCAGGCCACGCGCAACCGGCGCATCGGCCTGCTTGCAACCGAGTTGACGGTGGCGAGCGGTCGGTACGAGTCGCTCGTGCGCACGTTGGACGCCGGTGCTCGCGTATCGGGGGTCGCGTGCCCGAAGCTCGTGCCGCTGATCGAGGCCGGCGACATCTCGAGCGACGAGGTGATCGGGGCGGTGCGCGAGTATGCGGCGCCGCTCAGGCAGGTGGGGTGCGACACGGTGATTCTCGGCTGTACGCATTACCCCTTGCTGCGTCCGATTTTCCAGCGTGCGTTCGGGCGCGACGTGACGCTCGTCTTCTCGGCGGACGAGACGGCTCGCGAGGTCGCCGAGACGCTCGCCCGCAAGGGCTTCGCGAACCTCTCGGATCGCGACGGCACCTATCGTTTCCTGACGACGGGTGATCCGACGCTCTTCCGCTCGCTCGGCGAGCGGTTCCTGCAGTTGCCGCTCGGCGAGGTCGAGCAGGTTCACATCGCAGCATTGGAGGCTGTTGCATGAGCTCACTCACGTTCTCGGTTTGTCGCTGGAGGTGCCCGGCCGGAGGGAACAGGGCCTTGCATGAGCCCGAAAGGCCGGGGGCCTGGAGCGGCGGAAGCCTGTCGCGTAGCCTGGCTTGCCGGGGCGGGAGGCAAAGGCGGACGAGGACGTGACGAGAAATGACGGGCGGAGGCCGGACGAACTGAGATCGGTCCTCGCGGATGCGGCGTTTCTCGAACAGCCGCACGGCGTCGTCCTCTGGTCGCAGGGAAAGACGCGCGTGCTCTGCACCGCGACGGTGCAGGACGGCGTGCCGCGCTGGCTGCACCGGTCGGGCCGTGGCTGGATGACAGCCGAGTACTCGCTGCTGCCGGCCTCGACAGGCGAGCGTACCGACCGGGAAGCGGCGCGTGGCAAGCAGGGTGGGCGCACCGTCGAGATCCAGCGGCTGATCGGCCGCGCCCTCCGCGGTGTCGTCGACTTCAAGGCCCTCGGTGAGCGCACCGTGTATCTCGACTGCGACGTGCTCCAGGCAGACGGCGGCACGCGCTGCGCTGCGATCACCGGTGCGTACGTCGCCGCTCGACGCGCACTCGACCGCTTCGGCCTCTCGAAGGCCCTGATCGGATCGGTCGCCGCGGTCTCGGTGGGCGTCGTCGAGGGAGAGTCGCTCCTCGACCTCGACTACTCCGAGGACTCGAACGCGGACGTCGACCTGAACGTCGTCATGACGGGCGACGGCCTTTTCGTCGAGGTGCAGGCGACGGCCGAGCAGGTGCCGTTCGACCGCGACCGGCTCGACGGCCTGCTCGACCTCGCCGCGGCCGGGATCGACGACTTGAAGGCGTTTCAGCGTGAAGCAATCGACGCACCACGCGACTGAGGCGTCAGACGAACGTGCGCGTCACCGTCTGCAGCGGGAATCCACACAAGCTCGAGGAGCTTGCGCCGCTTCTTCCCGGCTGGGATCTCGATCTGCTGGCGGCCACCGACTATCCGGACGAGGACGGCCTCACCTACGCCGAGAACGCGTGGATCAAGGCGCGATACGGCCGGGGTGCCGGTGCGGCCGACCGCTGGATGCTGGCGGACGACTCGGGAATCGAGCTCGCAGCCCTCGGGGGTGGCCCCGGCGTGCAGACGGCGCGCTGGGCGGTGGGACGACACGTCGAGCGGGCGCTCACCGCGGTCGAGGGCAACGATCGAAGCGCCCGGTACGTCTGCGAGCTCGTCTGCCTGTCTCCCGAGCGTGACGGCTTTCGCGGCCGCGGTGTGCTCGATGGCTCGATTGCAGGAGCGGCGGAGGGAGTGGAGGGCTTCGGCTTCGATCCGGTGTTCATCCCACGCGGCGAGACGCGAACAGTGGCGCAGCTCGGTGACGCATGGAAGGCCGCGCACTCGCACCGCGCGCTGGCGGCGCGGGCGCTCCTCGACGCAGTTCTCTCGCCGGCGAAGCCCATCTAGGGGCCTGTCCAAGAAGGAGCCGTGAGCGCGGCCGCCCGGCTCAGTTGAGCGAGATCGCGTAGTCGCAGGCGCTGGGGGCGGCGGCGAGGAGTTCGGCG
>JBBSEJ010000058.1:0-17373 GCA_038239825.1 Gaiellales bacterium | reverse complement strand
GTCGGCCTTGGCCTTGATGTCGGCCGCGTCGCTCGACTCGAGCACGCCGCGCAGCTCCATGATGCGTCCCTCGACCGTCGAGGCGACACCCTCGTCGAGCTTATCGCGATGCTCCTTCAGCGACTTCTCGATCTGGTAGGCGAGCGACTCGGCGTTGTTGCGGGCGTCCGCGAGCTCACGGAGCTTACGTGCCTCGTCGCCGTGCGCCTCGGCCTCCTTGATCATCCGCTCGACTTCCTCGGACGCGAGGCCCGAGCCACCTTCGATCCGGATCTGCTGCTCGTTCGACGTGCCCAGATCCTTCGCGGAAACGTTGATGATGCCGTTCGCGTCGATGTCGAATGCGACCTCGACCTGTGGCAGACCGCGCGGCGCCGGCGGGATGCCGACGAGCTCGAACTTCCCGAGGGTCTTGTTGTAGGTCGCCATCTCCGACTCGCCCTGCAGAACGTGCACCAGCACCGAAGGCTGATTGTCCTCGGCGGTGGAGAACACCTCCGTCTTGCGTGTCGGGATCGTCGTGTTGCGGTCGATCAGCTTCGTCATGACGCCACCCTTCGTCTCGATCCCGAGCGACAGGGGCGTGACGTCGAGCAACAAGACGTCCTTGACCTCGCCCTTGAGCACGCCAGCCTGGATCGCCGCGCCGACCGCGACGACCTCGTCCGGATTGACACCCTTATGCGGATCCTTCCCGATCAGCTCCTTGACCTTCGCCTGCACGGCGGGCATGCGGGTCATGCCACCGACGAGCACGACGTGCTCGATGTCGGCCGCGGTCAGTCCCGCGTCGGTGAGCGCCTGCTTCGTCGGGCCGACCGTCCGCTCGAGCAGGTCATGCGCGAGCTCCTCGAGCTTCGCGCGGGTCAGCTGCAGGTCGAGATGCTTCGGACCATCCTGCGTGGCCGTGATGAACGGCAGGTTGATCTGCGTCGTCATCGTCGACGACAGCTCGATCTTCGCCTTCTCCGCCGCTTCGTAGAGCCGCTGGAGCGCCATCGGATCGATGCCGAGATCGATGCCCTGGTCGCGCTTGAACTCGGCGACCATCCAGTCGACGACAGCCTTGTCGAAGTTGTCGCCGCCGAGGTGGTTGTCACCGTTCGTCGACTTCACCTCGAAGACGCCCTCACCGAGCTCGAGCACCGACACGTCGAACGTGCCGCCACCGAGGTCGAAGACGAGGATCGTCTGGTCGCCGCCCTCCTTATCGAGCCCGTAGGCGAGCGCCGCCGCGGTCGGCTCGTTGACGATCCGCAACACGTTCAGGCCGGCAATCTTGCCCGCGTCCTTCGTCGCCTCGCGCTGAGCGTTGTTGAAGTAGGCGGGCACCGTGATCACAGCGTCGGAGACCGACTCGCCGAGATACGCCTCTGCGTCCGTCTTCAGCTTCTGGAGGATCATGGCGCTGATCTCCGGCGGTGCATATTCCTTGCCGTCCGCTTCGACGCGCACGTCCTCGTTGCCGCCCTTCGCGACCTTGTACGGGACGATGGTCATCTCCTCGCTGACCTCGTCGAACTTCCGCCCCATGAACCGTTTGATCGAGAAGACCGTGTTCTCGGGGTTCGTCACCTGCTGCCGCCGCGCCGGGGCGCCGACGAGCCGCTGGCCGTCCCTCGTGAACGCGACGACCGAGGGGGTGGTCCGCCCGCCCTCCGCGTTCGGGATCACGGTCGGCTCGCCGCCCTCGAGGACGGCCATGCACGAGTTGGTCGTGCCGAGGTCGATACCAATCGTCTTTGCCACGTGAGTTCGCTCCTTGGGTCAATGCGCTGGGGTAACTGAGAAAATCTAAGTCGATTTATAGCAGATCATCAGAGACGGTGGTGCCTTGCCGTCGACGACGGCCTCGCGTACGGTCCGTTCGGATGGAACCAGAGACGCGCGCCGAGATCGAAGCCACGCTCGCTGCTCGTCGCGAGCTCGGTCCGAGCCACGACGACCACCTGGTCGAGGGCTTCTTGCAGCGAATCGAGCGGGAGATCGACCGCCGGATCGACACGCGCGTCGCCGAGCGTACGCCCGCGCGGCGGAGCGGCTCGCCGCTCCACCCGGCCAATCTCGCGCTCTGCATCCCGATCATCGCGATCGCCGGCGGGATCGGCCACCTGCCGGGCCTGATCGTCGCCTTCGCAGCGCTCGCCCTCGTCTTCGTCCTCGCGGAGCACCGCCGCTAGCCGTCGCCTCGGCGAGGTCAGCGCGTCGCACCGATCAGCGCTCCACCGGCAACGACGAGCACGGCCCCGAGCGCGAGCCGCCGCCCCATCCCCTCGGACCGTCGGATGAGGAGTGCCGAGAGCCCGACCCCCCAGAGCGACTCCGTCGCGACGAGAGGCGAGACGACGCTGACCCGGCCCCGGAAGTACGCCTCGAACAGGCAGACGTACGAGAGCCCGAACAGCACACCCGCGGGGAAGAGCCGCTGCAGCTCGCGACGGGTCGGCGCTCTGCGCGTCCAGGTCGCCGCGGTGAGAGCTCCCGCGATCAGCGTCGCGGCCACCGCAGTGCCGGGGCTTGCGTGCGAGTGCAGAGCGCGCGCAAGATTGTCGCGGGTCGCGAAGAGCACGGCGGCGCCAGCGGCGAAGAGCAGGCCGACGCGCCGAAGATGACCGGGACGGTCTCGCTCGACCGCCAGGAGTGCCCCTCCGACCACGATTGCGAGAGCGCCCACCACGAGCGCCAGACGGATCGGCTCGTGCAGGAAGGAGAGCGCGATCGCGACGGCGACGAGCGGCGCCCCGCCGACCATGACCGACGTGCGCGCTGCCCCGACCTCACGGACGGCGAGCGTGAACAGGATCTGCGAGCCGCCGGGTGCGAGGAGGCCGGCGAGGAGAAACGGCCACGCGCCGTGGAGGTCGAAGTCGAGCGCCGCCGCGACGAGCGAGACGGCGAGCGCGGGGATCACCGTGGCGAGCGCAGCACCGCTGGCATCGTCAAGCCCTCGCAACGCCATGCGCAGGGCGACCGTCATGCCGCCGAAGAGTGCGGCCGAGGCGAGCGCGAGCGCGACCGCAGTCATGCTGTCCCCGGTCGCCGCGCCCGCCGGATGAGCGCGCCCGCTGCGACAGGCTCTGCGATCAGGATGCCGGCCATGATCGCAGCGCAGCCGAGCCAGCCGACCGCGCCGAGCCGATCGTCCGCAAGCGTGAACCCGAAGAAGGCCGTCCAGACGGGCTCGAGCGAGAACGCGAGCGCCGTCTGGGTGGCGCTCGCCCGGCGCTGCGCCCATGTCTGAGCGAGAAATGCGAACGCGCTCGCGAAGACGCCGGTGACGAGCAGCGCGCCCCAGACAGTCCAGCCGTGCGGAACGGAGAGCTGTCGCAGCGCGACTGCTGCAGTAAAGAGTCCCGCGAACGCCGCGAGCATCTCGACGAGGGTGAACGCGAAGGCGTCGAAGCGAGGCGCGAAGCGTTCCATCAGCACGATCTGGAGCGAGTAGAGGGCTGCACCGGCGAGCACGAGGAGGTCGCCCGCGACCGAGCCCGGGTGGACGCCCGAAAGAAGTGCGAGACCGCCTGTGGTCAACGCGACTCCGGCCCAGACCGCAGCGGATACACGCGACCGGAAGAGCATGAGTGCGAGCAGGGGTGTCAGGACGACGTACATCCCGGTGATGAATCCGGTCGACGACACCGTCGTCCGCTCGAGCCCGGCCGTCTGTAGCAGGAAGCCACCGCCGAGGAGAGAGCCCGCGAGCACCCCCGCACCGATGCCGGAGCGACCGAGCGAACGGAGGCGCGCCGCACCGGGAACCGCGAGCACGCCCGCGGCAATCGCGAATCGCAACGCGAGAAACGCAAACAGCGGGTAGATCGCGACCGCATCTTTCACCTGTACGAACGTCACTCCCCACACGGCGGTGACCGCCACCAGCACGAGAAGCGCTCTCACACGTCGCTTGCTGCGTCGTGCTGCAGGCCCTCTTCATGACGTTTGGCGATCTGGTCGAGCCAACGACAGCGGATGAGCGCCGAGAACGGACCGACGATGCGCCAGTACCGGCCAAACGCGCGCCGAGCAGCGTCGTCGACCGCCGCGACGCGGGTCTCGGTCGAGAGCGTCCGGCCGTCGGCCCGAACGTTGGTGACCATTCGAACCTCGCCCGGGCCGGCGCTTGCGAACGCGTGGATACCGCCTCCCGGCCGCCAGGGCCTCCCCGCGGCTCCGACGACGACCTCCCCCTCCGACCGGGCGAGCTCGCGGAGGCCGAGCCGGGTCAGTGCCTCGCCGATCGTGCCGCGCGCGGCGAGCCCGCGCAGGCGAAAGAGCACCCGGACGAGCGGGTCGGCGGCGACGGGCGTCGAGAGCGCGAGCGCGATCGCGATCGCCTCGGCCGGAGGCAGGCGCAAGGGAACCGTGTGCACCTCGTGCACGTCGTAGCGCGGGAGGACGTCGTCGATGGTCGCCATCGTGACGATTCAACCCGATCCCAGCCCGCCCCACCGGTGCATGGCAAGTGAGTGGCCCCAGACACGGTCAGACGAGACATGGCCAGGGACTGTCCCCAGACGTGCCCCCACAGGACATGGCCCGAGGGCGGCCGCGGAGCCCGCCTCAGGACATGTCCTTCGTAGGTCAGTTTCTGACGTCGTCGAGCTTGTCGGCAGCGGCGTCCTTCGCCTCGCCGGCGGCGTCCTTGGCCTTGCCGAGCGCGTCCTGCGCTTTGCCTTCGGCCTCGGTGCCCTTGTCGCCGGTCAGCTTGCCTTCGGCTTCCTTCGCCTTGCCTTCGATGCGATCGTCCATCGTCTACCCCTTTCGTCCGTGGTGAGAGAAGCTACCGTTCCCGGCATGGACGCGCGCGACACATTTGGACGCCCCCTGCGGGATCTGCGGATCTCGGTCACCGACCGCTGCAACTTCCGCTGCGTCTATTGCATGCCGAAGGAGGCGTTCGGCCGTGACCACCGCTTCCTCGAGCGCCGGGAGCTCCTGAGCTTCGAGGAGATCGCCCGCGTCGCCCGCACGTTCGTCGCGACGGGCGTGCGGAAGATCCGGATCACGGGAGGCGAGCCACTCGTCCGCCGGGATCTCGAACGCCTGATCGAACTGCTCGCCGAGCTCGAGGTCGAACTGACGCTGACGACGAACGGCTCGCTCCTCCCCGCGAAGGCGCAGGCGCTCGCCGACGCCGGCCTCGACCGCATCACCGTCAGCCTCGACTCGCTCGACGATCCGACGTTCCGCGCGCTCAACGACGTCGACTTCTCCGTCGAGCGCGTGGTCGAGGGCATCGATGCCGCCGTCGCGGCCGGGCTACCGGTGAAGGTGAACGCGGTCGTGAAACGCGGGGTCAACGACGACCAGATCGTGTCGATGGCCGCGTTCTTTCGCGGACGAGGGCAAATTCTTCGGTTCATCGAATACATGGACGTCGGTCACACGAACGGCTGGCGTCTCGACGATGTCGTTCCGGCGGCCGAGATCGTCGCGGCGCTGGACGCCGAATTCGGGGTCGAGCCTGCTGATGCGAACTATCGCGGCGAGGTTGCCAAGCGTTGGCGCTACCGGGACGGCGCCGGCGAGTTCGGGGTGATCGCCTCGGTGACCCAGCCCTTCTGCGGGGACTGCACGCGCGCGCGCCTGTCGGCCGAGGGGAGGCTCTTCACCTGCCTGTTCGCCGTCCGCGGCCACGATCTGCGCGCGCTCCTTCGCAGCGGCGCCCCTGATCCGGAGATCGAGGCCGAGCTTCGCCGGGTCTGGGCCGGGCGGGCCGACCGCTATTCCGAGCTGCGCTCGGCCGCCACCGACGACCTGCCGAAGGTCGAGATGAGCTACATCGGAGGCTAGCCGCCGCCCGGCTCCGCCCTCGCCGACCCCCGGACGGGCGTCTAGACTGGACACCTCGTGTCGAGCATGGTCTCAGCGGGACGCCGGTATCTGCCGCGCGGATGGGCCGATCTGGGCCGCCAGCTCGCGATCTGGTTCGGCTTCTTCGTCCTCTATCAGCTCGTCCGCGGCTTCGCCGACCGGAATCCCTCCAAGGCGTTCGCGAACGGGATCGCCGTCGTCAATTTCGAGACGCGCGTGACCCACCGGCTCTACGAGCTGACCTTCCAGAACTTCGTCGACCAGCGTCATCTGCTCGAGAAAGCCGTGTCGTGGACCTACTGGCTCTCGGAGTTCGCCGTCGTCGGGATCGCGATTCTCTGGGTCTATGTCCGCCGGCACGAGGACTTTCACCGGTTTCGCAACTCGATCCTGATCGCCAACACGATCGGCCTGATCGGCTACTTCCTCGTGCCGACTGCGCCTCCCCGCCTGCTCGGCGTCGGGTTCGTAAACACGCACCGGGACGGGATCGTCAACCTCGCTGCGAATCCCTACGCCGCAATGCCGAGCCTTCATGCGGCCGACGCCCTGATCGTCGGAACCGTCCTCTTCTTCCTGTGTCGAAGCCCCTGGGCGAGGCTCCTCTGGGCCGTCTGGCCGACCTGGGTGTGGTTCGCCGTCATGGCGACCGGCAACCACTTCTGGCTCGACTGCATCGCCGGGATCGCCGTGGCGACCCTCACGATGTCGGCCGTCTACAACGAGCCGATCCGCCGCGCGATTGCCGCTCGTCGGGCGTAACCTACCGCCTGCCGACCCGAAGCGGATCCCCGGCAAGGACGCTGCTACGGTCGGATCCGTGACCAGAGCGGCCACGATCAAGCACGGCTATACGACCGGCGCGCGCACGCTCGCGACACGCTCCGTCACCGGCCTCACGCGCACGCGCGTCACGCCGAACGCCCTGACGACGAGCGGCGTGCTGCTGTGCGCGGCGGCGTCCGTGCTCGTGCTGTTCGAAGACCGGGACCAGAGGCTCTTCTACTGGCTCGCCGCGGCGGTGTTCGTCGCCGGTTCGCTCCTCGACATCCTCGACGGCGCCCTCGCGCGCGCAGGCGGGAAGACCACACCGTTCGGGGCGTTCCTCGACTCGACCACCGACCGGGTGAGCGAAGGCTTCATGCTGACGTCGATCGCCTACATCCTGGCCACGGATCATCACCCCGTGTTCGTGGCGGTCGCGATGGCGGCGGTTGCGGGGTCGTTTCTCGTGTCCTACACGCGAGCCAAGGCCGAGGCGATCGGCCTGCGCGGCGACGTCGGCATCGGCTCGCGGGCCGAGCGCGTCGTCGTGATCACGGCCGGGCTCGTCCTCGCACCATGGGGAGTGCTGCCCTGGTCGCTCGTGCTCCTCGCCTGCACCGCGTGGCTGACGGTGGGCCAGCGCGTCCTGCACGTCCGCAAGCAACTGATGGAGGCTTCAACGTGAGTGATCTCAACGGCAAGACGAATGCGAACGGGCGCCAGCAGGAGAAGGTCCGCGTCGCCATCATCGGGGTCGGCAACTGCGCGAACTCGTTCATGCAGGGACTGACGTACTACAAGGACGCGAAGCGGGACGAATTCGTGCCCGGCCTGATGCACGTGGACCTCGGCGGATACCACATCTCCGACGTCGAGGTCGTCGCGGCGTTCGACGTCGTCAAGGGCAAGGTCGGCGTCGACATGGCCGACGCGATCTGGGCGCATCCGAACGACACGATCAAGTTCGCCGACGTCGCGAAGACAAGTGTCACCGTGAACCGCGGCATGACTCTCGACGGCCTCGGCAAGTACCTGTCGGAGATCGTCGAGAAGGACGAGTCGCCCACCGACGACATCGTCGGCATTCTCAAGGATCGCAAGGTCGATGTCGTGGTCAACTACCTCCCGGTCGGCTCGGAGGACGCCGTCCGGTGGTACTCCGAGCACATCATGTCGGCAGGCTGCGCGATGGTGAACTGCATGCCCGTCTTCATCGCCCGCGAGGATTACTGGAACAAGCGCTTTCAGGATGCAGGCGTGCCGATCATCGGCGACGACATCAAGTCCCAGGTCGGAGCGACGATCACCCATCGGGTGCTCACATCCCTCTTTCGCGAGCGCGGCGTGCATCTGGACAAGACGATGCAGCTGAATGTCGGGGGCAACTCGGACTTCCTCAACATGCTCGAACGGGATCGCCTCGAGTCGAAGAAGATCTCGAAGACGAATGCCGTCACGTCGATGCTCGACTACGACCTCGGCGCGCGGAACGTGCACGTCGGCCCGTCCGACTACGTGCCGTGGCTGACCGATCGCAAGTGGGCGTACATCCGCCTCGAAGGCACGAGCTTCGGCGACGTGCCGCTGAACGTCGAGCTGAAGCTCGAGGTCTGGGACTCCCCGAACTCCGCAGGCATCGTGATCGACGCCGTCCGCCTCGCGAAGCTCGCCCTGAACAACGGCATCTCGGGCTCGCTCGAAGGCCCGAGCTCCTACCTGATGAAGTCGCCTCCGCGGCAGATCCAGGACGACGACGCGGCCGAGCTCGTCGAGGAGTTCATCGAACGCAACCGCCGCCAGGTCTCCTCACCGGCCCCGGCGCAGGTGTAGCTCGACGCTCACGGGGTCGCCCACCCGGGCGACCCCGAGAGCGGGCAAATCGAGTGGCTACGCTTCGGCCGGATGCGGGTCTGCCTCGTCACCCCGTTTGCCTGGTCGCAACCGCACGACGTGAACGACCACGTCGGCGGGATCGCAGCCGCATTACGCCTGCGCGGTCACGAGGTCACCGTGCTCGCGCCGTCGACGCGCACAGCGGACCTGCTCGCCGGCCGCCGGGCCCTGCAGAGCCGCGGCCGCCCGGACGTGATCGCGGTCGGTCCGGCGATCCCGGTCTCGCGCCGCTCGCAGCTCGGCGTCCCCGTCGGGGTTCAGGCGAACCTGAAGCTCGCCCTGGCTCAGGGAGATTACGACCTCGTGCACGGGTTCGAGCCGGGGCTGCCGTCGCTCTCGTACCTCGCGCTTCGCGACACCGACGCCCTCGCGGTCGCCACGTTCGCCTCACCCGACCGGCTCGGGTACCCGCCGGCGCGCTCGCAGCGCGAAAAGCTGCTCGGACGGCTCGACGCGCTCATCGCGCTCTCCGAGCTCGTGCGCGACGCAGCCGAGGAGCGGTTTCCCGGCGACTACCGGGTGCTCTCGCCGGGCGTCGACACGTCGATCTTCGCGCCGGGAGCGAAGGAACAGACGATCGTCGTGGAGCTGCGTCCGAACGAGCGGGAGGTCGCGAGAGGAATCCTCCACGCCGCGCGCGAGCTGCCCGGCTGGGAGGTCGTCTTGCTCCGGACGCGCCCGCTGATCGGCCGGCCCGCGATTCCCCGGGCGCTCGCACAGCGGGTGCGCCTGCGCACGGCCAGGGACGCCGGCTCGCGCGCGGCGATCCTCAACGCGGCGGCGATCTTCGTTCCCGGCGTCGAGGGCATGCGGCGTGTCACGCTCGAAGCCGCCGCATCGGGCTGCGCGATCGTGCGGCCGCGTGGCGTCGAGACGCAGCCCGAGCTCGCTGCAGCCGCGACTGCGCGACTGGCCGAGGACAGCGAGCACCGGGAGCGTGAAGGCTTGGCTGCGCGCGCCGAGGCCGAGCTGCACACCTTCGATCGCGTCGCCGCCGAGCTCGATTCGATCTACACCGCCCTCGGAACGCGACGGCGTAAACGCAGAGCCACCGAGCCGCTCGCCGACCGTCCCTGGATCCTCGCCGACCTGCACCTGCACACGTCGTGGTCGCACGACTGCAGCATCGACGCTGCAGAGCTCGTCGACCATGCCGAGGCGGAGGGCCTGGGGGCGATCGCCGTGACCGATCACAACGTGTTCGGGGGCGCCCTCGAGGCCGCCGACTACGCCCGCGGCCGGAGTCTCACGGTCATCCGGGGCGAAGAGGTGAAGACCGACGACCAGGGCGAGGTGATCGGCCTGTTTCTCGAGCGTGAGATTCCCCGCGGAATGCCGTTCGCCGAGACGGTCGCCGCAATTCGCGACCAGGGCGGCCTCGTCTACGTCCCGCATCCGTTCGATCGGCTGCATTCGATCCCGGACCCACGGACGTTGCACCGGAACATCGCCGAGATCGACGTGCTCGAGGTCTACAACGCCCGCCTGCTCTTCGACGCGTTCAACGACGAGGCGCTGCGCTTCGCGCGGAAGTACAACCTGACGATGGGCGCGGGCTCCGACGCGCACGTGCTCCAGGGCGTCGGCACGGGGGCGCTTCGGATGCGAGCGTTCCGCGACCCCGAGGAGTTCATGATCTCGCTGCGCAGCGCAGAGGTGCTGCGTCGCCCGAAGTCCCTTGCCTACCTCCAGTCCTTGAAATGGGTCGCCCAGGTCAAGGAAAAGGTTCGCTGAAGCCGAAAAAGGTCCCCGTGCCGCCGTGGCCTCTGCCGTGACCACAGATGAGATCTACGAGCGCTACCTCCGCAAGGCGATCACCGAGATCAATCGCCTGTCGCATGAGATCGCGCAAGCCGCGGACGGGGCCCCGACCGCGCTCCCGACCGGGCATCCGCTCGCGAACATCTTCCTGCTCAAATTCGGTGCACAGGCGCAGGAACTGCAGGAGGGCGTCGCCTTCCACGGCCGCGCGGGGAACGCGCTGATCAAGTCGCTGCAGCGGTTGCACGTCGACCCGATGGAGGTCTACGGGACGAACGCCGTCAAGTTCGCGGGCTGCGCCTTCGAGCTCGCGCGCGACTGGCTCGCCCGCGAGCTGCGGATCGTCGAGCCGAAGCTCGTCGTCGTCATGGGCGAGGACGCCCTCGAGTTCCTGAACGGGATCGGGTTTCCCCTGTCCGAGCCCATCGCCTCGACGCTCGGGCAGCTGCAGCGCTTCACGCCGACGATCGAGGCACTCGCCGTCCCGGACATCGACTCCGCGCTCGACGAGGCTCCGGCGAAGACAACATTTTGGAACGCATTCAAATCCGTTGGCCCCTGGTGGGCCGCTTTGCCGCCCTACTAGGGCCGCTCCTCGTCTACTACGCGATCTCGCTCCATCTCTGGCGGGCGGGAACGTGGTGGGACGTCGCGTGGGTCGCGTGCGTGCTCATGCCCGCCGTCTTCGGCCTGGTGCTGCTGGCGCTCCCGTTGCGCGAGGCCCGATGGCTCCTGCCTGCCGGAATCGCCTTCGCCGTCCTGGCTGTCCTCCTGACGGTCGCGCACGTGAACGTCGGGGCGAACTTCGCCCGCCTCGGCGCGACGACGCTTCTCGGCTGGTGGTTCCTCGGCTACTTCGAGACGCTTCCCTGGGTGGTGCTCGTGGCTTCGATCATCCCGTGGGTCGATGCCTACTCGGTCTGGCGCGGCCCGACGAAGACGATCGTCTCGCACCACGAGCACGTGTTCACGGTCCTCTCGTTCGCGTTCCCGGTGCCTGGAGAGCGCGCCGCGGCGAACCTGGGCGTGCCTGACCTGCTCTTCTTCGCCCTCTTTCTCGCCGCGGCGGCGCGATTCGGGCTGCGCGTGTACCTCACGTGGGCCGCGCTCGTCGCCGCACTCGGAGCGACGATCGCCCTTACCGTGTGGCTCGACCTGGGAGGCCTGCCCGCGCTGCCTGCGATCGCGATCGGTTTCTTGCTGCCGAACGTCGACCTGATCTGGCGGCGTCTGCGCGGACGGCCGGGGCCGGGCGACCGCGCGCTGCCTATGAAGCCAGTCCCAGGCCCGTGACCGCTCTCACGTAGCGGCCGGCCGAGCGGCGCACGACGGCCGACCCGTCACGGTCGATGAATCGATCCCACCAGGCGCCGTGGATCGTGTCGAACGGAAACGGCTCGAGCGCGGCGGCGATCTGCTCCACCCTCGCCGCGGCAAGCGGTATGAGGTTCGGGTACGAGTACATGAACGAGACGAACCGCCGGTCGGGGATCACCTGCACGATGTCGCCCGAGAGCAGGGCGCGTCTGTCAGCCCAGTGCAGCACCTGCCCGCCCTCGTAGTGCCCGCCGCAGCGAATGAGCTTCACCCCGCCCCCGAGCGGGTTCGTCTCACCCGACCAGAACTGCACTGCCGGATCGGGCCGCATCACCCAGTTCCGCTCGGCCTCGTGCAGGTAGATCGGGCATGCGAAAGCGTGCGCCCACTCGACCATCGCGGCGTAGTAGTGCGGATGCGAGATCGCGATCGCCGCGAGCCCACCCTCGGCGGAGACGCGCGCGACGATCGCATCGTCGAGATAGGGGATGCAGTCCCAGAGCACATTGCCGGCGTTGCTCTTCACGAGCAGTGCGCGCTGGCCGATCGCGAAGCCGGGATCGCTGCCGATGCCGAGGATCCCGTGATCGTCACGCAGATCGGCGCTCCGGCCCGAGCACACGTCGGACCACGTCAGCCACACCTGGCCCTCGTCGTGCGGGACGTACTGGCGCGGGTCCTCGCAGATGGGGCAGGCGCCTGGCGGCTCGTCACTCGGCGGGTACTGCGTGCCGCAGGCCTTGCAGACGAAGCTCGTCACACGGCGTGGAGACCGGCCGCCGGATCGCGCTCGAGGAGCGCGACGGTCTCGACGTGCGGTGTGTGCGGGAACATGTCGACGGGCCGCGCCTTGACGAGCCGGTAGCCGTAGCCGTCGCTCAACCGCTTCAGGTCACCTGCGAGGGTCGTCGGGTTGCACGAGACGTAGACGACACGCGGTGCCCCGATCTCGCCGAGGCGCTTCAGCGCCTTGCCCGCGAGCCCTGCGCGCGGCGGGTCGACGACGACCACGTCCGGGTCGCCTGCGCGCTGGCGGAGGTCGGCGAGCACCTCTCCCACGTTGCCCGCGAAGAACGCGGCGTTCCCGATGCCGTTCAGCTCGGAGTTCTCGATCGCACACGCGACCGACTCCTCGGAGATCTCGATTCCCCACACCGTCATCGCCTTCGCCGCCATCGACAGGCCGATCGTGCCGATGCCGCAATAAAGGTCGTACACGGTCTCGCCGCCGGTCAGGCCTGCGTACTCGCGTGCGAGCGAATACAGCTGCGCGGCCATCTCGGTGTTCGTCTGGAGAAACGCATTGGGGCGCAATCGGAAGCGCAGGCCGTCGATCTCCTCCTCGATCGCATCCTCGCCCCATAAGAGCTCTGTCGGAAGGTTCGTCACCTCCGCGACGCCCCGATTGACCGCCCAATGGATGGAGCGCACCTCCGGGATCTCCGTCAGCACTTCGATCAGGCGCTCGCGGTCGAACCGCTCCCCGCGCGCGGTCACGAGCTGAACGAGCGCCTGGCCCGTGTTGCGACCTTCACGGATCACGAGATGACGCAGGTAGCCCTCGTGCGTCTCCTGGTCATAGGCTTGGAGCTTCTCCTCCCGCGCCCAGTCGCGAACGCGGTTGCGAATCGCGTTGCCCGGATCGCTCGCGAGCCAGCACTCTTCGATCTGCAGCACCTCGTCCCACCGCCCTGCCTTGTGCAGACCGAGTGTCGGGCCGTCCGCTGTCTGTGCGAACGAGTACTCCATCTTGTTGCGGTAGTGGTAGAGGGACGCGGCCGGGACGATGGGTTCGAGCGGGACGTCGGCCAGGCCCGCGAGCCGTTGCAGGGAGTCGCGCACCCACTGCTCCTTCGTCGCGACCTGAGTCGCGTACGCGAGATCCTGGAAGCGGCAACCGCCACAGGCCGGATAGTGGGCGCAGGGCGCCTCGACGCGCTGCGGGCCGGAGGCGAGTACCTCGGTCGTGAGAGCCTCGGCGTGGCGGCGCTGCACCTTCGTCACTCGCGCGCGCACGGTGTCGCCGGGCAGGCCCCGTCGCACGAAGACGACGAAGCCGTTGAGGCGAGCGACCCCGTTGCCGCCGTAGGCGAGCGAATCGACGGTGAGCTCGAGCTCCTGGTCGCGCTGGACGGGGGCAGCCATCTTCTGGAAGGTAGCTGGTGCCTCGACGCTCGAGCCACAGTTCCGTAACGGTGCCTGGCACCGGGGCCCGAGCGGCCTCGCTGCCTCAGATCGCGATGCCGGCAGGGTTTCGCTGAGGCTGTGCGCGGATCGTCACACTTCCGCGACGGTGCCTGGCCCACCCCCGGCAGCACTCTTGCACCGCTCCGGCAGCCCACTCCGTCGCACCCGTGCCGCGAGCCCGGTCGAGAACTCAGGCGAGGACGGAAACGTAGACGCTGCGTGCTCGCGGGCCGTCGAGCTCGCAGAAGAAGATGCCCTGCCACGTGCCGAGCGCGAGCGCGCCGTCGCTCAGCGGAATCAGCACCTGCGGCCCGAGCAACGCCGCTCGGATGTGCGACGGAGCGTTCTCCTCGCCCTCCTCGATGTGCTGCCATCCCCACCCCTCCGGCGCGATCCTCTCGATCGCCATCTCGAAGTCCCGGGCAACGAGCGGATCGGCATGCTCGTTGATCGTCAGCCCTGCCGTCGTATGGGGCACGTAGACGAGAACCGCTGCGCCCTCCATGCCGGCGACGGCCTCTCGCACCCGCTCGGTGATGTCGAGGAGCTGTGTGTGACGCTCGGTGGTGATCGTCAGCTCGCGCACGGCGCGTATCCTAGGCACGCACCGATGTCCACGACGCCTCCCACCAGCCGCGAGCTCGATGCTTTTCGCGATCGCGGCGATCGGTTCATCGCCGATCTCGACCAGGAGTACTACCTCCACTTCGCGGGCCTGAAGGACTCGCTCGACGTCGAGCGGATCTACGAGCGCTACGACGACCTGACGAAGCTCGGCACCGCCCAGAAGATGAAGGGTGCACCAACCGAGTTGTGGCGATTTGCCTGCGAGGGCTTCCTCGGGAACCTGACCCGGAGCCACCAGGAGACGCTTGCAAAGGCCGAAGCCGAGCTCGAGGCGACGGTCGACGGCCAGCAGATCCCCTACCGGATGCTGCGCGTCGCGATGTCGAACGAAGCCGACCGCGACACGCGACAGCGGCTCGAGGAAGCGCGGCTGCGGCTCCTCGACGAGCGGTTGAACCCGGTGTACCTCGAAGCAGCCGAGATCGACCGTGCCGCCGTCCGCCAGCTCGCCGTGCCGAACTACTACGAGCTGTACGAGGGATTCGGCTTCAGGCTCGCGTCGGTCGCCGAGGAGTGCCGCGCCCTGCTCGAAGAGACCGAGAAGCTCTGGGAGCGCGAAGGCGACCGGTTGTTTCGCTCGCGGCTCGGGATCGGCCTCTCCGATGCGCGAGCGTGGGACGTCCCGCGCCTCTTCCGCGCGAGCGAGCTCGACGCGCTGTATCCGTCGGATCGCATGCTGCCGGCACTCGAATCGACGCTCGCCGACCTCGGAATCCACCTCCACGAGCAGGAGAACGTTCATCTCGACCTCGAGTCGCGGCCGTCGAAGAGCCCGCGGGCCTTCTGCGCCCCGATCGAGGTGCCGACGAAGGTGATGCTCGTGATCCAGCCGATCGGTGGGAAGGACGACTGGGAAGCGCTCTTCCACGAAGCCGGGCACACGGAGCACTATGCGAATACGAGTGCTGAGCTCCCGATGGAGGCGCGACGCCTCGGAGACATGGCGGTCACCGAAGGCTGGGCGATGTTGATGCAGCATCTCGTCACGGATACGGCGTGGCTGAACCGTCGGCTCGACGTCCCGCGGGTCGACCAACTCGCCCACGACGGCGCCGTCTCGCTGCTGTATTTCGTGCGACGCTACTCGGCCAAGCTTCTCTACGAGATCGAGTACTTCCAGAGCGACGACGTCCGGTCGATGCGGGGGCGATACGGCGAGATCCTGAGCGATGCGCTGAAGCTCCCCGTGAACCCCGAGAGCTACCTCGACGACATCGACGGGAGCTTCTACGTGACGGGATACCTACGCTCATGGGCATTCGAGGCTCAACTGCGCGAGTTCCTCCGGAGCGAGTTCGGGAACGAGTGGTTCGCGCGCCGCGAGACCGGCGACCTGCTGCGCGAGTTGTGGTCACTCGGGCAGGGACCAACGGCCGACGAGCTCCTGCGCGACGTCACCGGCGCGAAGCTCGAGATGGCTGCGGTCGCAGAGCGCGTCCGCGAGAGCATCGCGTCGTGAGCTGAGGCCGCGGTCGCGTTCGGCATCGTCGGGCCGATCGTCGTCTCACAGTCCGGGCTCGGTCCGAACCGGTTGCATCGCGTCGGCGAATCAGGCGCGTCACACCGGCAACTAGGTGTCGGAAAAACCCCCGCAAGTTAGGAGAACCTCATGCGCAAGCTGGCAGTCGCCCTCGCGGCGGCCGCGCTGGTGACGCTCGCCCTCGTGGCGGCGGTGCTCCGCGGATCGGGCCCCGGCGCGGCGAACGCGTCGAGCCACCGCGAAGCACCGTTGATCTCGGAGGATCCGTCGGCGGACAACACGGACTTGTACGCGTTCCGCTCGCCGGACAAGCCTGACACACTGACGATCGTCAGCAACTTCATCCCGGGCGAGGATCCGGCGGCCGGGCCGAACTACTACACCTTCTCTCCGTCTGCGCGGTACGACATCTACGTCGATCGCAACGGCGACGGGAAGCCTGATGTCTCGTACTACTTCCAGTTCCAACGGAAGACCGGGCCGTTCTTCCTCGGAGACACCAGTCAGCCGTACACGGTCACGCGTGTCATCAAGGGCAAGGGCACGGTGATCGCCCGCGGGAGCACGCCGCCGGACAACATCGGCCCGCGCTCGACTCCGAACTACCACGCAACCGCGATGAAGGCCGTGACGTCGCTCGCAGGCGGCGGCTCGGTGTTCGCCGGCCAGCGTGACGATCCGTTCTTCGGAGACATCGGTGACATCTTCGACCTGCTCGCGATCCGCAAGGGGACGGGCGCCACCGGCGGCGGCAAGGACTTCCTGGCCGGCTACGGCGTGCACTCGATCGCCCTGCAGATCCCGATCTCGCAGGTCGACACCACGTCGCACACGATCGGCATCTGGTCGGCAGCCGACCGGCATCGCTCGAGCGTCGGCGGCCGTGGCGGGAAGGGTGCGTGGGTGCAGGTCTCACGGCTCGGCAACCCGCTCATCAACGAGGTCATCATCCCCACCGGGCTGAAGGACCTCTGGAACCGCACGGACCCGTCGAAGGACGCTCAGTTCGTGAAGTACTACAAGACGCCGATCCTCGCCGCAGTGATCAACAAGCTCTACTCACTCGGCGTTCCGACGGACAACCGCGACGACCTCGTGCAGGTGCTTTTGACCGGCATCCCGAAGGTCACGTTCACGGGCTCGACGCCCGCTGACGAGCTGCGGATCAACCTGTCCGTCCCGGTCACGCCTGCGGCGAGTCAGTCGCGGCTCGGTGTGCTCGGCGGCGACAACCAGGGCTGGCCGAACGGCCGGCGGCTGAACGACGACGTCATCGACATCGCAGAGCAGGCCGTCGGAGGCTTCCTCCTCGGTCACAAGCTCCCGCTCGGTGACGGGGTCGACAACGGCGACACCGCCGCGATGAGCGCGTTCCCCTACGTCGCGGATCCGCTCAGCGGCGCCGACGACACGCACGGGCAGCAGAAGTAATGACGAGGACGCGGCGTCTCGTCGCAGGGGCGGCGGTGGCGGCGTCGGCCGCCCCCCCCGCCCGCCTCTTCGGGGGCCGGGCGGCGCCCCACAAGTCC
>JBBSEJ010000057.1:0-17701 GCA_038239825.1 Gaiellales bacterium | reverse complement strand
GAGCCTTCGCCGAGGCTCACTCATGCGTAGACCTCCATCTTCTTCGCCTGAGCGATCTCACGTTTTCTGCCGGCTCCGTCGAGCCTACGCCGAAGCTCACTCATGCGAAGCCCGCCATCTTCTCGCCCGAGCGAACTCACGTTTTCTGCCGGCTCCGTCGAGCCTACGCCGAGGCTCACTCATGCGAACGTCTCCTTCACCTTGAGGAGGCCCGCGATGAGACGGTCGACGTCCTCGGGCAGCGTGTACAGGTAGAAGCTCGCGCGAGTCGTTGCGGCGACGCCGAGGCGCGTCATCAGCGGCTGCGTGCAATGGTGGCCCGCACGAACCGCAACGTTCTCCCAGTTCAAGATCTGCGCGACATCGTGCGGATGCACGTTCTCGAGCTCGAAGCTGACGATGCCGGTGCGACGGTCGGCGGGAGGCCCGAAGACGCGCACGCCGGGAATCTCCGCGAGACGTTCCATCGCCTGCACGGTGAGGGCGTGTTCATGATCCTCGATCGCCCCGAGGCCGACCCCGGACACGTAGTCGAGTGCGACGCCGAAGCCGTATGCCTCGGCGATCGCAGGCGTACCGGCCTCGAACTTGTAGGGCAGCTCGTTCCAGCTCGTGCGGTCGAGGGCGACCGAGCGAATCATCTCGCCGCCGAGGTTGAACGGCTGCATCGCCTCGAGCAGCTCCCGCTTCCCCCAGAGGGCGCCCACGCCGCTCGGGCCGCAGAGCTTGTGCGACGAGAAGGCGAGGAAATCGCAGCCGAGCGCCTGCACGTCGACCGCTCGGTGCGGCGCGGCCTGGGCAGCGTCGACGACCATGATCGCGCCCTGCTCGTGCGCCCAGGCGGCGAGCTTCTCGACAGGGTTGATCGTGCCGAGCGTGTTCGAGACGAGATTGTTCGCGACGACCTTCACGTTTCCGCGCGAGGCGATCTCGTCGAGCGCGTCGAGCTGCAACTCCCCGTAGTCGTCGATCGGGATGTGGGCGAACTGCGCGCCCGTCTTCTTGGCGATGAACTGCCAGGGCACGAAGTTCGCGTGATGCTCGAGCTCGGTGATCACGACCACATCGCCTCGACCGAGATTCTCGAGGCCCCACGAGTACGCGATCAGGTTCAGAGCCTCGGTGGCGCTGCGGGTGAAGATGACCTCGCGATTGGACGGCGCATTGATGTACGCACGCACCTTCTCGCGCGCACCCTCGTAGCCGGCGGTGGCGTTCTCCGCGAGCGTGTACACACCGCGATGCACGTTGGCGTACGAATGCTCGTAGAACTCGCGCATCGCGTCGAGAACCTGGCGAGGCTTCTGGGTCGAGGAGGCCGAGTCGAGGTACGCGACGGGCTTGCCGTTCACGAGCTCGTCGAAGACCGCGAAATCGGCGCGCAGCTCGATCGCATCGAGCTTCGTTGCGGGTGAGACGGCCACAGCGACACTGTAGCCGCGGGCTACCGGTGAACGACCTCGCACGCGCTCGTCCGGTCGGAGCGGTCCGCCCAGACGGTGTCCCGACCCGGGCCGCAGCGACCATCGTTCGCGGGCACGGTGAGGAGGGTGAAAACACGGCCCTGGCCACTCACGCCTATGAAGGCGATCGAGCCGGAGTCGGGCGAGAAGACCGGCCACCAGTCGTGCGGAGCGACGATCGGTAGGCGCGACGCCGATGCCGGCAACGCGACGACGCGCAGCACAAGCACGGCGAGCCTCTTCACGACCGCAGCCTTACGAGCGAGCCGTGAGGAGTTCTTCAACGCGGTGTTACCTTGAGCGTCGTGAACGGCGAATACATCTTCACCATGTACAAGGTCGATAAGTTCTACGGCGCCGACCGTCAGGTGCTCGCGAACATCTCGCTGTCGTTCCTGCCCGGTGCGAAGATCGGCGTGCTCGGCGCGAACGGCGCCGGCAAGTCGACGGTGCTGAAGATCATGGCGGGCAAGGAAGAGCCGTCGTCGGGAGCCGCCGACCTGGCCGGAGGAGCGACGGTCGGCCTGCTCGAGCAGGAGCCCGATCTCGACGCCGGGAAGAACGTACGCGAGAACGTCGAGGACGGAGTACGCGAGGCGCGCGACCTGCTCGATCGCTTCAACGTCATCTCGGCGCGATTCGCCGAGCCCGACGCCGACTTCGACGCGCTCCTCGCCGAGCAGTCGAAGGTGCAGGATCAGATCGACCGGCGCGGTGCGTGGGAGCTCGAGTCGCAGCTCGACCACGCGATGGACGCGCTGAGGCTCCCCGAGGGAGACCGCGACGTGGCGACGCTCTCGGGCGGTGAGCGCCGGCGGGTCGCCCTGTGTCGCGTGTTGCTCTCCGCACCCGACCTGCTCCTCCTCGACGAGCCGACGAACCACCTCGACGCTGAGTCCGTCTACTGGCTCGAGCGGTTCCTCGCCGACTACAAGGGCACCGTCGTCGCAGTCACGCATGATCGCTACTTCCTCGACAACGTGGCGGGCTGGATCCTGGAACTCGACCGTGGCCGCGGCATCCCCTACCAGGGCAACTATTCGGGCTGGCTCGAGCAGAAGCAACAGCGTCTGCTGGTCGAGGAGAAGACCGCGTCGGCGCGTCAGCGAACGCTCGCGCGCGAGCTCGAATGGGTGCGGCTGGCGCCGAAGGCGAGGCACGCGAAGTCGAAGGCGCGTCTCGGCGCCTACGAGAAGCTGCTGGCCGGCGAGGAGTCTGTCAAGCTCGACAAGGTCGAGATCCACATTCCGCCCGGGCCGCGGCTCGGCGACCTCGTCATCGACGCGGCCGGCGTGTCGAAGGGCTTCGGCGACCGGTTGCTCTTCGAGAATCTCACCTTCTCGCTACCTCCCGCCGGCATCGTCGGCGTGATCGGCCCGAACGGCGCCGGCAAGACGACGCTCTTCCGCATGATCGCCGGACAGGAGACGCCCGACACGGGCGAGCTGCGACTCGGGGACACCGTGCAGCTCGGCTACGTCGACCAGTCGCGCGCCGACCTCGATCCGAAGAGCACCGTCTGGAAGGAGATCTCCGGCGGCCAGGATCTGATCCTGCTCGGCAAGAAGGAGATCAACTCGCGCCAGTACACGTCGTGGTTCAACTTCCGCGGCGGTGACCAGCAGAAGCCGGTGGGGCAGCTCTCGGGGGGTGAGCGCAACCGCGTCCACCTCGCGAAGATGCTGAAAAGCGGCGGTAACGTCCTGCTGCTCGACGAGCCGACGAACGACCTCGACGTCGACACGCTGCGCGCGCTCGAGGATGCGCTGCTCGACTTCGCCGGGTGCGCGGTCGTGATCACGCATGATCGCTGGTTCCTCGATCGCGTCGCGACGCACATCCTTGCGTTCGAGGGCGACTCCGAGGTGACATGGTTCGAAGGCGACTGGGCGGAGTACGCCGAGTGGGTGAAGGAGACCCGCGGCCCGGAGGCGCTCGAGCCGCATCGCATCAAGTACAAGCCGCTCGTACGCGCATAGACGACTGCACGCGGTTCGTCACGGTGTCGGCACACGTGTCCGGTCGCTGTCTCGTTGCAGGTGGTCTGACCAAGGGACGTGTCCGGAACCGCCCCGTCGTCCCCGGCACGACCCCGGGACAGTGCGGCTGCGAGGTGAGGCGGCGGGGTTAAGCTTCGCAACCGTGACAGTGCGCCGCCTCGATCCTCTGGAGCTGCGCGTCCTCGGTTGCCTGATCGAGAAGCAGCGCACGACGCCCGAGCAGTACCCGCTGACACTGAACTCGCTCCGGCTCGCGTGCAACCAGGCGTCCAATCGCGAGCCTGTGCTGCAGCTCGACGATGCGCAGGTACGTGCTGCCGTGCAGAGCCTCGGCACGCGAGGGTACGCTCGCCTTGCGACAGGCCCGGGCTCACGCACGGCGAAGTACCGCCAACTCTTCGGCGAGGCGCTCGACCTGCTTCCCTCACAGATCTCGATTCTCGCGGTGCTCATGCTGCGCGGGCCGCAGACGATCGCGGAGCTGAAGACGCGCTGCGAGCGCTTGCATCACTTCGCCGACAGCGCGGCCGTCGAGGCGACCCTCGCCCAACTCGATGAGAGCGAGCTCGTGCACCTCCTCCGCAAGCAGCCCGGCCAGCGCGAAGAACGGTGGCAACACCTGCTCGGCGAGGAGGCGACCGACGAGCCCGGTGCCACAGCCGGCGCGCCCGGTGCCGCAGCCGGCGAGCCGTCCTCGCTCGAGCGCAGGCTCCACCAGCTCGAGGAGCGCGTGGTCGAGCTCGAGCGCAGGCTCGCGGAGCGTGGGTTGCCCGACTGAGTCGGCCCGCGTAGGCTCGGTTGATGACGACGTTCGACACCGTCCGCGTTGCCGCGATCCAGGCGACACCCGTTGTCCTCGACGCCGACGCGACGATCGACAGAGCGATCGAGCTCCTCGACGAGGCCGCCGAGGCAGGGGCCCGGTTGGCCGTCCTGCCAGAGTGCTTCGTCTCGCTCTACCCCGACTGGACATGGACGGCCGCTGCCTGTGCCGACCGCGCGGCGTTCGACGAGCTCTACGCTCGCATGTGGGAAGAAGGGGTTGCGATCCCCGGCCCACGCATCGATCGGCTCGTCGAGGCCTGCGGGGACACCGGCATCCACTGTGTGGTCGGCGTCAACGAGCGAGTGGCCGGCGGCTCATTCACGCTCTACAACACGCTCGTCGTCATCGGACCGAACGGCGTGCTCCACGTGCACCGAAAATTGATGCCGACGAAGCACGAGCGCATGTTTCACGGGTTCGGCACGGGCGACGACCTGCGCGTCGTCGAGACGCCCTTCGGCCGGGTCGGGGGTCTGATCTGCTGGGAGAACCGGATGCCGCTGGCGCGCTACCTCGTGTATCGCGGCGGCCCGCAGATCTGGGTCGCTCCGACGGCCGATTCGAGCGACGGCTGGATTGCACTGCTGCAGACGATTGCAATCGAGTCGGGCGCACACGTCATCGGCGCTCCCCAGTTCGTCGACCGCCGAGCGTTTCCGGCCGACTTCCCGATCGCGATGCCGGACGACGACGTCTTCATGCGCGGAGGGGCGGTCATTGTCGGTCCGCGCGGCGAGCTGCTTGCCGGCCCGCTCTACGGCTCGGAGGGCATGGTCGTCGCCGACTGCGACCTACGGGCAGGCCTCCGAACGCGTGCATGGTTCGACCCCGTGGGCCATTACGCGCGAGAAGATGCCTTGCTGCCGTTGCTCGGCCTCCCGGCACCCACCTGACCGGCACCCACCTGACCGGGCAGGCGGCTACGCCTGCGGGATGCGGGCTTCGAGTGCGGCGCCGAGCGCTTCGCGCACCGGCACGAGCTCGATGCGGTCGAGCACGTCCTGGAAGAAACCGCGTACGATCAAGCGCTCGGCTTCGGCGCGCGAGAGGCCGCGGGCCATCAGGTAGAAGAGCTCCTCTCGGTTCACCCGCCCGAGCGTCGCCCCGTGCGTGCAGCGGACGTCGTTCGCCATGATCTCGAGCCCCGGGATCGAGTCCGCATGCGCCGAGTCGGAGAGCAGAAGATTCCTGTTCTCCTGGTAGGCGTTCGTCTTCTGGGCGTCCTCTTCGACGCGGATCATGCCGCGCCAGACGGCCGAGGCGCTCTCGCGCAACGCACCCTTGAACGCAAAGTCGCTCTCCGTATTCGGCGCCATGTGCTCCTGGAACGTGTCGAAGTCGAGGTGCTGCTCGCCGTCGGCGAAGTACGCGCCGGTAACGCGCGACGTCGCCCCCTCACCGGCGAGGTCATTCTCGATCCAGACCTTGCCTCGCTTGGAGCCGAAGCCGCCGATCACCCAGTCGAGCTCGCTGTCGCGCTCGAGCCACGCCTTGTGGCGCGCGAAATGCCAGGTCTCGGTCGAGAGGTCCTGGAGCGAGACATACTCGATCTTCGCATGCGCGCCCACGAAGAGCTCGACGACCGTGTTCGAGTACGCCTCGAGGTCGGGCGAAGCAGACGAGAGGTCTTCGATCAGCGAGAAACGCGCACCTTCGTCGGCGATCACGACCATGCGCCAGTGCAGCGTGCCGCCCGTGGACGTGACCTGCACGTAGAGCGGCTGCTCGAGCTCCACGCCCTTGGGCACATGCACGAGCAGACCGTGTTCCCATTCGGCGAGATTCTGCATCGCGAACTTGTCGTCGTCGGGGATGAGCTTCGAGTCGTAGTCGCGTGGAAGCGGCGCGAACGTGACCCCTTCGGGGGCAGAGAGGATGTCGATCCCGGCCTCGGTGACGACCGCGCGCCCGGAGACGTCGAGCTCGAGCATCGCGTCACGGCTCGAGCCCGTCGTCGGGATCGGCTCGCGGGCGTACGCGTCAGGATCGAAACCACGCAGCGTCGTGAAACGCCAGTGCTCGTCGGAGGTCGACGGCATCGGCAGCGCGTCGTAGCGCTCCTTCGCCTCGGCGCGCGTGAGCACACCGCTCCGCGCGACCGCGACGAGCTCACTCATGGGACGCGTACCTGCGATGGAGCATCAGTGCGTTCCCGTCGGGATCCTCGAAGAACGCCATGTGGCAGACGCCCGAATCGAGCGTCTCGTCCTTGAACCTGACGCCCTTCTCCTGGAGCGCCTTGCGCGCCGCCTCGACATCCTTGACGCGCAAAGCGACCTCATTCGGATTCGGGGCGAACGGCAGGTCGATCTTCTCGGGCTCCCACACGGAGAGCGTCACCTGCCCGGCCTTCACCTCGAAGCCGACGGGTGTGTCGGTCTCGAGTGGCAGCCCGAGCGTTTCGAGGTAGAACCGGCGGGCGCGTTGGATGTTGCGCGACGGGAGCGACACGAAGTCGACCCCCTCGACCTTGATCACAAGCAGATCCCGCTCGACCTGCCGAGCAGTTCAGTCAACACTGCCTTCCATTCAGCCAACACTGCCTTCCATTTGCAACTGGATGAGGCGGTTCATCTCGACGGCGTACTCGAGCGGTAGTTCCTTGGTGATCGGCTCGACGAAACCGCTGACCACCATCGCCGATGCCTCGGCTTCGTTCAGTCCTCGCGACATGAGGTAGAAGAGCTGCTCCTCGCCGATCTTCGAGACGGTGGCTTCGTGCCCGATGTCGACGTCGTTCTCGTCGATGCGGATGTACGGGTAGGTATCGGAGCGCGATTCGTCGTCCAGGATCAGCGCGTCGCACACGACCTTCGACTTGGCTCCGTGCGCACCCTTCGCCACCTCGAGCAGCCCGCGATATCCCGCGCGGCCGCCGTTCTTCGAGATCGACTTCGACGTGATCACGCTCGTCGTGTTCGGCGCCACGTGCACGCACTTGCCGCCCGCATCCTGATGCTGGCCCTTCCCGGCGAACGCGATCGACAGCACCTCACCGTGAGCACCGTCGCCGAGCAGCCAGATCGCCGGATACTTCATGGTCAGCTTCGACCCGAGGTTCCCGTCGACCCACTCCATCGTGGCGTTCTGCTCTGCCACCGCGCGTTTCGTGACGAGGTTGTAGACGTTCGTCGACCAGTTCTGGATCGTCGTGTAGCGGCACCTGCCGCCCTTCTTGACCACGATCTCGACGACGGCGCTGTGCAGCGAGTCGGACGAGTAGATCGGCGCGGTGCAACCTTCGACGTAGTGCACGTAGGCGTCCTCATCGACGATGATCAGTGTGCGCTCGAACTGGCCCATGTTCTCCGCGTTGATGCGGAAATACGCCTGGAGCGGCAGCTCGATGTGGACGCCTTTCGGCACGTAGATGAAGGAGCCGCCCGACCACACCGCGCTGTTCAACGCCGCGAACTTGTTGTCGTTCTGCGGGATGATCGTTCCCATGTACTGCTTCACGATGTCCTCGTGATCGCGAAGCGCCGAGTCCATGTCGAGGAAGATGACGCCTTTGCGCTCGAGCGACTCCTGCAGCTTGTGGTAGACGACCTCGCTCTCGTACTGCGCGCCGACGCCGGCGAGGTACTTCTTCTCCGCCTCCGGGATCCCGAGCTTGTCCCAGGTGTCCTTGATGTCTGCGGGCAGGTCCGCCCAGGAGTCGGCCTGATTCTCGGTCGGCTTGATGTAGTAGAAGATGTTGTCGAAATCGATGTCCTGCAGCGTCTGACCACCGCCCCAGGTCGGCATCGGGCGCGCGAGGAAGTAGTCGAGCGACTTGTGGCGGAACTTCCGCATCCAGTCGGGCTCGTTCTTGTGGGATGAGATCGCATCCACGAGCTCGTGCGACAGGCCGCGACCCGACTTGAAGAAGTAGTCCTCGGGCACGTTGAAGCCGTACTTGACCTCGTAGTCCGATCCGATCCCCTGAACGATTTCCGTCTCGGTCTGCATTAGTTTCGCTCCCTCGCCGGCGAAGCCGGCGCGTCCGCTCTCTCAGAGCCTCTGTCGAGCCTACGGCTCATTACGCCTTCACCTCTTCCGTTTCCCACTGCACGTAGCCGGAGATCTCCAGCTTCTGCGCCAGCTCGGCGCCGCCCTCCTCGACGATCCTGCCGTCGACGAAGACGTGGACGAAGTCCGGCTTGATGTAGTTCAGGATCCGCTGGTAGTGCGTGATCACGAGGGCGCCCATGTTCGGCCCGACGAGCTTCTGGACCCCCTCGGCGACGATCTTCAGCGCGTCGATGTCGAGGCCCGAGTCGGTCTCGTCGAGCACCGCGATCTTCGGCTGGAGCATCGCCATCTGGAGGATCTCGACGCGCTTTTTCTCGCCGCCGGAGAAACCATCGTTCAGGTAGCGCGACGCGAGCTCGCGGCTGACCTTGAGGTGATCCATCTGCGCGAGGAACTCCTTGCGGAACGCCGGGATCGGCATCGGATCGTCGACCCCTCCGTTCCGCGCCTTGCGGACGGCGTTCATCGCCTGACGGAGAAAGTTCGTAACGGTGACCCCCGCGATCGCGTGCGGGTACTGAAAGGCGAGGAAGAGCCCCGCCTGCGCGCGCTCGTCGGCGCCCGCCTCGGTGATGTCCGTCCCGTCGAGCAGGATCTCGCCCTCGGTGATCGCATACGCCGGATGGCCGGCGATCGCATACGCGAGCGTCGACTTACCCGAGCCGTTCGGCCCCATGATCGCGTGCACTTCGCCCGACGAGACCGCGAGATCGACACCCTTCACGATCTCGGTTCCGTCCTCGAGCGCGACATGCAGGTTCTTGAGCTCCAGCGTCGCCAAGTGATCAACCACTCCTTTGTGACAGCTTCTTGCTAGCGAGCAAGCGGCTTCTCGCGCAAGTTCGTGATGCCTATTGTAGCCAAGCCCACCCCGACTGCGGCTGCACCAAGCACGAGACGCCGCAACCTGAGGGACGTCCACAGACTCGTCCCTCGGGACTCGGCCGAGAAACGGCCGCGGGCCCCGCGGTCACCCGGCAGCGGCGCGAAAAGGTTGTCGGGTGAGCCGACCGGCTTCCACTCACCGGTCGTCTGTCCCTTCCACCCGTTCCGCTCGAGCACGGCGTCGCCGGCGCGCGGTGAGAGCTTTTGACCCCAGAGGAGCTTCTGGGCACCCCAGCCGAGCGGCAGCTCGCGCACGGGATGCTCGAAGCAGTGCAGCACGCCGTCGGCGAACGGCTCCGGCTCGTAGATCGGTGGGATCGGCTGCGGCTGCTCGGCGATGTAGTGACGGGCGACGTCGAACTGCGGTGTATCGATCGCCCCGGGCAGCACGACGGAGATCGCGACCGGGATGTGGTTTCGCGCGTGCTCGACGCGCGCGCTCTCGAAGAACGCGCGCAGCGCCGCTTTCGAGGAGCAGTAGGCGGCCTGCAGCGGGATCCCGCGATACGAGAGCGCCGAGGCGATCTGGACGAACGTCCCACGAGAGGCGCAGAGGTGAGGCAGCGAGGCCCAGTAGCAGTTGACCCCGCCGAAGAAGTTGACGTCGATCACCCGCTGAAGCTCGTCGGGCCGGAGGTCGCGAGCCTCCTGGTAGACGGTCACCATCGCGTTCGCGCAGAAGGTGTCGATCCGACCGAAGAGCTCGAGTGCCTCCTCGACGATCCGTCTGCAGTCCTCGAGCGATGCGACGTCGGCCTGGACCACGTGGCCCCGCCCTCCGAGGCGTTGTAACTCGTGCCCGGTGGCTTCGAGCCCGTCGCCGCCGCGGGCAGCGACGACGACCGTGGCGCCGCGCTCTGCCGCGCGCCGGGCGACCGCGCGTCCTAGGCCCGCCGTCCCGCCGGTCACGACGACCACCTGCTCACCGAGCGGCTTCTTTGCGCGCATCACGGAGAGTCTTCCCAGCCTGATGACAAGACAAAACGCTGCTACCCTTGTCGCATGGGATCAATCGGCGCTCCGGAGATCATCGGTCTCCTCCTCCTCGCCCTTCTGCTCTTCGGCGCCAAGCGGCTGCCGGAGATCGGGCGATCGCTCGGTTCGGGCATGCGTGAGTTCAAGGACTCGGTCACCGGCGACTCGAGGCACGACGACTCGCCCACGCATGTGCACGCACACACCGAGCTGCCGGTAGGAACGCAGGACACGACCGCACCGGCACCACCCCGCGAGAACGAAACCGTTCTCTAAGGACCGCCCGTGTTGCTGCCGCGCCGCCTGGATCACGGCGACGAGGCCACGCTCGTCGAACATCTCGACGAGCTCCGTCAACGCCTGTTCGTCTGCCTCGGGGCGCTGACCGCCGGTGCGATCGTCGGCTTCATCTTCCACCACCAGGTCATCCGCTGGCTGATCCTGGCTCTCCCGGACAACCATCGGCAGCTCCTGACGTTGAGCCCCGGCGAGCCCTTCATCACCTCGATGTGGGTGAGCGTCTACGCCGGCTTCCTGCTCGCGCTGCCGGTGCTGCTCTGGCAGCTCTGGGGCTTCCTCATTCCGGCCTTCGACCCGGGCCATGAGCGACTGCTGAAGTATTTCGTGTTGCTTGCGACCGTGCTCGTCGTCGCAGGGGTCGGCTTCGGCTACTTCGTCGCCCTTCCGAGCGCCACGAAGTTCTTGACCAACTACGACAGCTCGGTCTACAACATCCAGATCCGCGCGAAGGACTACCTCTCGTTCGCGGTCAAGGTGCTGATCGGGATGGCGATCGTGTTCGAGCTCCCGATCTTCGTCATCGGCCTCACCCGCCTCGGCGTGATCTCGACGCAGACGCTGCGCTCCAAGCGGCGCGTCGGCTACTTCCTCGTCGCGTGCGTCGCCGTCGCGCTCCCGGGTGTCGACCCGATCACGACGGCGTTCGAGGCCGTGCCGCTCGCCGTCCTGTACGAGGTCTCGATCTGGCTGTCCGTGTTGCTCGACCGTCGCGCAGCGCGCAGCGACACCGCCGCCGCGAGCACATGACCGAGCTCTCCGCCGACTGGGTCCTCCCGGTCGACGGGCCGCCGATCGAAGGCGGATGCGTTCGCTTCGAGAACGGCCGGATCGTTGAAGTCGGGCCGGGCCGTGGCGAGCGCCATTTCGCCGACGCGGTGATCGTGCCGGGCTTCGTGAACGCGCATTCCCACCTCGAGTACTCGGTGTACGCAGGCTTCGGTGACGGCTTCCCGTTCGGCCCCTGGATCAAGACCCACGTCGCGCGCAAGAGCCGGCTCTCGCCCGTCGAGATGCTTGCGATTGCGCGTCGCGGCGCCCTCGAGTGCCTCGAGACTGGCATCACGACGACAGCCGACTACAGCTTCTCCGGCGTCGCCGCGACCGCCGCGGCCGAGCTCGGCCTGCGAGCGATCGTCTATCTCGAGGTGTTCGCGCGAGACGCCGCGGATGCCGAGGGTCAATTCGATGCGAAGCGCGCGCGGCTCGACGAGACCCCGCTCGTCACGATCGGCGTCTCACCGCATGCGCCGTACACCTGCTCGCTCGAGACCTATCGCTGGTGTCTCTCACTCGGCATCCCGGTGGGCACCCATCTCGCGGAGAGCGCCGCCGAGAACGAATGGCTTCAACACGGGACGGGCGCACTCGGTGGCATTCCGATCCTCGTTCCCCCGACGGGCGAGCGTGCCGTCGCGTCACTCGAGCCCGTCATCGGGCCGGATCTGCTCTGCGCCCACTGCGTCGAGGTCGACGGCGGGGAGATCGCGCTCCTCGCGGAGCGGCGCGTGCCCATCGCCCATTGCCCGCGCTCGAACGCGCTGCTCGGCTGCGGCGTCGCGCCGCTCTCCGACCTGCGCGCGGCGGGCGTCGTCGTCGGGCTCGGTACCGACTCGCCCGCGTCGGCTCCCTCGTTCGACATCTTCGAAGAAATGCGGGCCGCGATCTATGCAGCGCGCAGCCGTGAGCGGCGGGCTGACGCCCTGCTCGCCGGAGAGGCGCTCGAGCTCGCCACGCTCGGCTCGGCGCGCGCGCTGCGCATGGACGCGGAGGTGGGTACGCTGACGCCCGGCAAGCGCGCCGACTTGGCGGTCGTGTCGCTCTCAGGGAGCCCGTACCATCCGGTCGAGGACCCTGCGGCGGCAGTCGTCTTCGGCGGTTCGCCCGAACGAGTGCTCGAGACGATCGTCGACGGCCAGACCCGGTACACGAGCGAGGAATCCAACAAGTGGCAAGAGGTACGCAGCACCGCAAGCGCCGCCCGGCGCCAGATGCTCGCACCGCGGCGGTAGCCCACCCGCGGAAGAAGAAGCCGCCGCAGTGGCAGGAGGAGCTGTTCTTCCAGCGGCTGCGCAACCACGCGAAGTGGATGTTCGTGCTGCTCGCGCTCGCCTTCGCGATCGGATTCGTCTTCTTCGGCGTCGGCTCGGGCTCGACCGGGATCTCGGACATCCTGCAGAACGCCTTGCACTTCGGCTCGAGTGGCGGCTCGTCGATCTCCGGGCTCGTGAAGAAGACGAACAAGCACCCGCAGGACGCGAAGGCGTGGCGCGATCTCGCGACGGCCTACGAGCAGAAGCAGCGCACGCAGGACGCGGTGAACTCCCTCGAGCGCTACAGCGCGCTCCGCCCGAAGGATCAGGGCGCACTGGCGGAGCTGGCGTCGCAATACGGGACGCTCGCGACGAGCTACTCGACCGAGTACTCGAACGCTCAGCAGGAGGCGGCAGCCCAGAGCTCACCCGGAGCCGCGTTTGCGCCGGGCGCATCGACGCCGTTCGGGAAGGCGTTCAACGATCCCGCCGCGCTGAAGGATCCCATCTCAACGGCGGTGCAGACACTCGCCTCGGCGAGGCAGAGCACGGCCTACGCGAACTATCAAGGTGCCCAGAGGAACGCCGAGGCCGCCTACAAGAAGCTCGCCGTCCTCAATCCGAACGACGCCTCGACGCAGATCCAGCTCGGGCAGGCCGCTCAGGCGGCGAACGACACGAGCGTCGCGATCGCCGCCTACAAGACCTTTCTGAGACTCGCTCCGAGCGACCCGCTCACGCCCCAGGTGAAGCGAGTTCTCAAGGGTCTCGGTGGCACGAGTGCGACGACCACTGGCGGCGCCTCCACGAGCACGGGCGGTTAGACTCACGCCGCGGTTCGCCGTTCAACATTGAGACAGGGGAAACATGAACTTCGACATCAAGACCGAGCAACTCTCCGACGACGCCTACGTCATCTCGCTGGCGGGCGAGGTCGATCTGTATACGGCCCCGGAGTTCAAGCAGCAGCTGCTCGAGGTGATCGGACAGGGCGGGAAGCAGGTGATCGTCGACCTCACATCGACGACGTTCATCGACTCCACGACCCTCGGCGTGCTCGTCGGTGGCGTCAAGCGCTTGCGGACGAACGACGGACAGCTTTCGCTCGTCTGCAGCGACCGCAACATCACGAAGATCTTCGAGATCACCGGCCTCGACCGGGTCTTCGCGATCTACGGGACGCGTGACGAAGCCGCGTCGAAGCTCGAGGGCGTCTCCCAACCGTCCTGACCTGCAGGTTGCGCCGAGCCCTCCCCCTTTTCGTCTGTCTGCTCGCCGCGATCGCCGCGACCGGCTGTGGCGCCGTGGGCCGCGTGACGACGGCCGACCCGAGTCACGGAAAGCAGCTCTTCACGGCAGCCGCGAAGCCGTCCGAGCCGTCCTGCGCCTCGTGTCACACGCTTGCAGACGCGAAGTCGCAGGGAATGGTCGGGCCGAATCTCGACGACGCGTTCTCCTCCGACAAGTCACAGGGCTTCTCGGAGCAGACGATCCGAGATGTGGTGCGGGGCCAGATCGCCTACCCGGAGCAGCCGATGCCGGCAAACCTCTTCCGTGGGCAGGATGCGAAAGACGTCGCGGCCTACGTCGCCAAGTGCGCTGGGAATCCAGGTTGTGGGGTGACAGCGTCGAGACCGGCTGCTGCGTCTGCGACAACGACGACGGGGGCCGCCGGAGGTGGTGGCGGCCAAGCGGCACCAGCAGGCAAGTCGGTCTTCGCCTCGGCCGGGTGCGGTGGCTGTCACACGCTGAAGGATGCCGGCTCGAGTGGCAACATCGGGCCGAATCTCGACAGCCTGAAGCCGTCGGAGGCACGCGTCCAGAAGCAGGTCGAAAACGGTGGGAGTGGCATGCCGGCGTTCAAGGGCCAGCTGACCGCCGCGCAGATCAAGGCGGTGGCGACCTACGTCGCCACCGTGGCAGGGAAGTAGGTGTGTGACGGGTGACGTTGCCCGCGCGTCGGCGACCCGTTTCACGAGCCGAGCGCGTCACTCGACCCCGGTTTCCGGGGAGAGCTTCCTCCCGAGCGCGATGTACGGCGGGTAGCCGGCGCCGAAGTCGATGCTCCCGAGCTCGGCCCAGCCGTTTTTCGCATAGAAGCCGCGCGCCTGACGCGACCTCAGCTGCGTCGAGAGGACGGCCCGGTCGTGCGGCTGGCGAAGCAAGAGCTGCGCGAGCAGCTCGCTCCCGAGGCCGCGCCGCTGCGACGCGGGCCGAACGTGCAACTCGACGATCTCGAAGTGCGGCGGATCGAGCCAGGTTGCGCGCTGGGCAGCTGTCAGTGACCTGGCGACGCACTCAGTCCACCATTGACCGTGGGCGCCGGTATAGCCATACCCGAAGCCCGCGATTCGAGGGCCGTCGCGCGCGACGAGGAAGACGAAGTCGGCACGCGTGGCATGGAGGGGCAGCCGCTCGCGCGCCCAGTCGTCGGACAACGCTCCGGCGCCGAGTGCCGCCCGGTGCACCTCGCGCAGCTCGGCGCTCAGGGGGAGCGGATCGGCTTCTTCGACTATGGGTGTGGCTGGTCGGTGGCCGCGTCGAGGTCGACGACGACGTGGGTGAGCGGGACCGCGAACCGTGCGCGCGCCTTCTCGACCACGTCGCGCTCGAGCCAGTGCGATCGTCCGGGCGGGTGCGTCGAGACGATCAGCTCGTCCGGCCGGAACGTGCGCATGGCGTCCTCGATCGCCTGAATCGGGTCGCCGTCGCCGATCTCGCCTGCCGCATCGAGACCGGCACCGCGCATCGACTCGAGGCTCGCGTCGAGCCGGGAGGATGCCGTAGTACGCGCCCCGTCCTCGTCGGAGGCCCAGTGGCGGATCGGTGAGTTGAGCGCCGGGCAGACGACGAGCACACGTGCCCGCGAGCCGGCGGAGCGCTCGCGGATCTCGCGCAGGAGCTCCAGGCCACCGACCGTTTCGTTCGCAACGACGAGAATCCGGTGCTCGCCGGGCGGGCTCGCCGCAGAGACGTGCCGCACCGGCGCTTCCGCGTCACGACGCCGGAGCACCCACCAGGCGAGGGCGGCGGTCAGCACGACGAAGACCGCGACGGCGACGAAGCGATCGATCAGCGAGCCGATCACGATCAGGCCGAAGTAGCCGATCGTCGCCCAGACGAACCGGAACGCATCTGCCTCGCTCCGGATCGGGTTACGCGAGACCGACGCTCCTCTACAGAAGGTAGACGGTGACGTAGACGACGATCCACATCACGTCGACGAAGTGCCAGTAGATCCCCCCGATCTCGACACCGTGATGGTGCTCGGGAGAGAAGTGCCCCCGAAAGGCACGAATCGTCATCACGAGCAGGATCGTCAGCCCGATGAAGACGTGTGCTCCGTGCAACCCCGTCAAGCCGAAGAACGTGGCGGCGAACGACGTATCGCCGGTATTGAAACCGATGCGGTGGTACTCGATCACCTGTGTCAGGAGGAACGTCAGGCCGAGCAGGAAGGTGAGTGAAAGACCGGCCTTCAGCCCGGAACGATTCCCCTTCTTGATCGAGGAGTCGGCCCAGTGCATCGAGACGCTCGAGGTCACGAGGATCGCGGTGTTGATGCCGGCCACGAACGCCGGCCGATGAAAGCCGGGTGGCGGCCAGTGCCCGGCGACCCCGTGATTCACGACGCGGTCGAAGAAATACACGGTGAAGAACGAGCCGAACAGCATGATCTCGGAAGCGATGAAGAGGAACATCCCGAGGAGCGCAGGCGAGACGCGCGAGCTGTAGTGGATCGGCGGCGGCCCGGGGTGGTCGGCTGCCCCATGGCCGTGGGCTTCGGCGTGGGCGCTCAACGCACTCCGGCCCGCTGCGCCGAGATGACGTGGTCGACCGGCACGGCGGTGGTCTTGCGCAGCCGCTGGACGAGGTCGCGGCGCAACCAGCCGCTGCGCTCGCCCGGGAAGGTCGAGACGATGATCTCGTCGACCCGCTCGTCGTTCAGCGCCTGGCGTGCTGCCGTGTACGGGTCGGGGTGCACGACCTGGCCGTGAGCGTCGATGCCCTCGCCGCGCAGGTGCGTCAGCGCGAGCCGCAATCGACGGTCGGCCTCGACGTGCTCTTCCTCATCGTCTTGGGGCGCCACGATGAGGAAGCTCGCGGGACTCTTCGCGGCACGCTTGCGAATCCGCTCGAGCAACTCGTCGGAGAGCACGGTCTGGTTCGCGATCACGAGCACGTTGGTCTCGTTGTCACCGGGCGCGTCTTCGACGACGACATGCTGCACCGGGATCGCGGCGGCGACGCGCTCGATCTCGTGGACGACGTCCCGGCGCAGCCAGCCGGAGCGATCGGCGCCGTGGGTCGAGACGACGATCCGGTCGACCGGCGGCTCGAGCTGGGCGAGCGCATCCTTCACCGCCTGTACAGGACCGGTCTCGACCACGAATCCCTGCGCGGCCACTCCTTCCTCGCGAAGCGCGGTCAGCACCCTGTCGAGGCGCCGGCCGGCCGCGGCGCGCCGGGTGTCCTCGTAGACGACGTAGCCCTGCGCCGGCTCGTTCACGGGTGCGATCACCGTCACGCGGTCGTCGCCGCCGGTCGCGCCCCGTACGGCCTCGAGCAGCGTCTGCGACGCGGCCGTCTCGTTCGCGATCACGAGGACGTGCACTAATCGGCTCTGGCCGGCTCGGGGACGGACGCCGGCGCACCGAAGATCGCGTGGCGCGCACCGGGGACGCCGTACTCGTACGGGTTGCCGACGACCTGTGGGATCTCGTCGAAGTTGAAGATCGGCGGGGGCGAAGAGACCTGCCATTCGAGCGTCATCGCCCGCCAGGGGTTGCCGGGCGCGAGCGGGCCGTTCGACCACGAGCGGATCATGTTGTAGAGGAAGACGAGCGTCGATGCGCCGAGGCCGAACGACGCGATCGAGATGAAGAGGTTGATGTCGGCGAAGCGGGTGGCGTAGTCGGCGACGCGACGCGGCATCCCCTGCAGCCCGATGTAGTGCATCGGGAAGAACGTCAGGTTGAACCCGACGAACGTCAGCCAGAAGTGCAGCTTGCCGAGGCGCTCGTCGTACATGCGCCCCGTCATCTTCGGGAACCAGTAGTAGATGCCGGCGAAGATCGTGAAGACGGAGCCGCCGAAGAGCACGTAGTGGATGTGCGCGACGATGAAGTACGTGTCGCTTGCATGGATGTCGATCGGCACTGCTGCGAGGTAGATGCCGGAGAGGCCGCCGAGGACGAACATCGCGAT
>JBBSEJ010000056.1:0-18331 GCA_038239825.1 Gaiellales bacterium | reverse complement strand
TGTGCCGTCCGGCCGCGCTCGGTGACGCGATGCTGTGTCCTCGGTCGCACCGATAGAGCCACTATTGGTGCTCCCTGCGTCCTTGCCTCGCACCACCGATCGCACCCGGATCGACGAACGTCATTATGTGAGAGCCTCTTAGTGCGCGATCTCCCAGATGTGACCGCCCGGGTCCATGAAGCTCGCGGTCCGTATTCCCCAGGGCCGGTCGATCGGCCCGTTCAGCAGCTTCACGCCGCGTGCGGCGAGTTGCGCACAGGTCGCGTCGACATCGTCGACCTCGATCGTCAGCTGCACGCGAGATCCCGCTTCGCGGGCTGAGACGTGTGCGGGCTCGATGAGCTCCCCCGCGGCCGCGGTGCTCAGCAGGTTGACGAGTGTCTCCCCGAACTTGAATACGGCCGAGTTGTCGTCCTCGAAGACGACGGGAAGGCCGAAGACCTCCCCGTAGAACTTCTTGGCAGCCGTCACGTCCTCGACGAAAAGAGTGATCGCAGCGATGCCGCCCGGCCACGAGCCCACCTACGCGGCTCGTCTCGAGTCGAAGCTCAGCGCCACCAGTCCGCCACCATCTCGGCGTCGCCGGCATCCTCCCCGGCACCGAACGCGACATACTCGACGCCGTCGGCGCCCGCCTCGACATCCCGCATCGTGTTCTTGTCGAACCGGATCGCATCCCACTCGGACAGCTCGACGACTTCGTCCTTGACCTTGACCCGGGCAGAGCCGCGCACGATCACGTACACCTCTTCCTGGTCGGCGTGCTTGTGACCGAAGGGGATCCGGAAGCCGGGCGCGAGCTTCATGAGGCTCAGGCCAAGAGTCTTCCCGCCGAGCGGCGTGCGGGCGAAGCGGGCCTCGAGCTCGGACGGCATGCCGAATTTCGGTGCCTGATTCTCGACCTCGGTTCTCAGATTTCGTTTCGTGTAGCTACCCATGGCACAGCTATAGCCGTCGCCGTCGCGGCGCAAACCGCCCCTACCTCGAGAAGCCACCCCACGGCCCGAGGTACACCGGCCCGAATCCGTCGAGCATCTCTTTCGCGGCGGCGTTCGGGCTGCCGTAGACCGTGAACCGCGTGACGTCGACCCCTTCGAGGAAGCGCTTGGCCCAGTTCGCGAGGAAACCGGTCACGTGCGAGATCATGGCCTCGGAGTCGGCGTACTTCTCGTAGATGTGCACCGTTTCCTCATCGGCGCTGATGAACCACTCGTAGCCGATCGATGTCGGCTCGAGCTTCGTGCCTGCGACCATCTCCTCCATCAGCGCCTTGAACTCCTCGAGCTTCCCCGGCTTGACGGCCAGCTCGATGATCCAGGAAACCTGATCCTCCATCACGCCCTCCATTTCGTCGACAGTTGCCGCGACGTTACTTTCCGCCGACGGCGAGGGGCAAGTGAACGCTCAGGCCGGAACGATCGCCGCCAGATCCCAGACCCGCGGATCGTGCGGGGTCAGCCGCAGCAGGACGCCTGGATTCGAGCGTCTTGCGGCGGCAAAGCGCGCCCCCCGTCTCGCTCGCCGAGATAGCGTCCGGCGATCGCCTCGCGGATCGAAGCGACGTCGCCGGCGGTCAGTTCGGGCACGCCGCGCACCTCGATGCCGCGAAACGGCCGGATCGCCTCGAACACGACGAGCGCGCACCGCGGATCGCGCGCCAGGTGGCCCAGCTTCACGTCGCCCTCGGCGATCACGACCTCGAAGGCCCCGTCGCTTCAGCGAAACCACCGGTGTCACGAGAGGGCTGCCGTTTTTCCGGTAGGTCGTGAGGACCGCCGGTGAAGGCGCGTCGAGCAGTGAGCGCACACGCTCGATCCTCCGAGCCTAGTTGCCGGCGCTCGATAGGGTTTTCGCGTGGTCGAGCAAATCGAGATTCGCCGCCTCACGGGAGCGGAGCTGCACGCGCAGCTGGATGCTCTTGCGAGCGTTCTCGCCGACTGCGTCGCCGGCGGAGCATCCGTCAGCTACCTGGTGCCCTTCACGGAGGAGGATGCTCGGATCGCCTTCTCAGGCATGGTCGCCGAGGCCGCCCATGGTCGCCGCCTGATCCTTGGCGCGTTCGCCGACGACAGGCTTGTCGGCACGGTTCAGGTGCTCCTTACGTTCGCGCCGAACCAACCGCACCGCGGGGAGATCGCGAAGCTTCTCGTCTCGAGCTTCGCCCGCAGGCGCGGCATCGCGCGTCTCCTCATGAAAGCTGCCGAGATCGAGGCCAGCGCGGAGGGCAAGAGCTTGCTCGTGCTCGACGCCGTCACGGGCGGTGACGCGGCGCGGCTGTACGCGCGCCTCGGCTGGACGACGGTGGGCGTCATCCCCAACTACGCCCTGTATCCCGACGGCCGCCCGTGCGACACGACCGTGTTCTGGAAAGCGCTCGACTAGCGATCACTACGACAGCGGCCTGTAACGATCGGGTGTCAGCGGCTGTCTAACCGGCATGAGCGAGACGGCGATCTTTGCAGCAGGCTGCTTCTGGGGAATCGAGGCGGCCTTTCGTCGGCTCGATGGCGTGACGGCGACACGCGTCGGCTACACCGGTGGCACCGCTCCGAGCCCGACGTACAAGCAGGTCTGCAGCGGTCGGACAGGTCACGCAGAAGCGGTCGAGGTGACCTTCGACCCGGCACTCATCTCCTACGATGAACTGCTCGACGTCTTCTGGTCGAGCCACAACCCCGCCTCACGGAATCGCCAGGGGCTGAACATCGGCTCGCAGTACCGTTCGGCGATCTTCACGCACTCCCCGGCGCAGGAAGGGCCGGCCCGCTCGACCCGCGACGCGCAACAGGCGAAGCTGCGGTGGCCGAGGCGAACGATCGCGACCCAGATCGAGCCGGCCGGCCCCTTCTTCGCGGCCGAGGACTACCATCAGCAGTACTTCGAGAAGTCGGGCCGCGCGAGTTGCACGGCCATGCTGCGCGCAGGCTGAGGTCTTGCATCCCGGAGCGGCGCTCTCCGCCCACGTTGTGGCCGAGCGAGCGCGGTCAGCTCATGCGGCCCTGCGCCACGGCCACGCAGGCCTGGCAGACAGGGAAGCCCTGATCCCACGGAACGCCGGTCTGGTCGATGCCGCAGAGGGCGGTGTCGGCGTCGTCGTCGCGCACGATGTGCTCGCATTCCTCGAACCCGAACCCGTCGTTACCCGCCCAGGGGTCGCTCGTTCTCGCCGGAGTCGTGAAGGGAAGGCTCATCGTCCGGGATCGTAGCCGCAGGACGGCGGCAGGCCCTCAGGGCAGGCGCTCACCGGTGACGCGCGCAAGACCCAGCGATCCGAGCAGCACGAGGGCGGCAAGGCCCGCGAACCATGAAGAGATCTCGCGCGTCGCGTGACGGCTGACGATGCTCGAGCCGAGCTGCTTGTACACGTCATTCACCTTCTGCGCAGACTCGGCGCGGTAGGTCTTGCCCCCGGTCTCGCGCGAGATCGCAGCGAGGGTCACGGGGTCGGGCTTTACCGGGAAACGGCGCGTCGGCCCGCCACCGAAGCCGTAGCCGCCGAACGGGCCGATCCCGAGTGAGCCATGATCGGTGCCGAGGGCGACGGTGTAGACGCGGACTCCCGCATCGCGCGCCCGGTCGGCGCCCTGGAGAGCCGCAAGCGTCCCGCGGGTCTGGGCGCCGTCCGAGAGCAGGATGATCGCAGCGGGTCGTTTGCCGTCGGGGCCTCGGGGCGCGGAGCCCACCGATGCCTTCGCGACCTGAACGGCGAGAGCGAGCCCGTCGCCGATCGCCGTGCCGGCCTCGGGGGCGAGGAGGTCGATGCCTTCGCCGAGGATCGCCCGGTCCGTGGTCGGGATCACGAGGACGTTCGGCCCGCTGCTGAACGAGACGAGACCCACTTTCACCCGGCTCGGCACCCGCGAGACGAACTTCTGCATCGCGCTCTGCGCAGCACCCAGTCGCGACGGCTTGACGTCGGCCGCACGCATCGAGCCAGACACATCGACGAGCAGCACGACCGTCGCCTGCTCGGCAGGCTTCGAGATGCTCGCACGGGGCCGCGCCGTCGCGGCCGCGGCCAGCGCGAGTGCGAGCAGGAAGAGCGCCAGCGGCACCCAGCGCCTGAGCGGCCTGCGCGCCGGCGCCACTGCGGCGAGCAGCTCGAGGTTGGTGAAGGCGATCGCATACCGCGACCGCCGCCGGTCGAACCACACGCCGAGGAGCGCCGTCGCGGGCACCACGAGCAGCAGGAGCAAGAGATACGGCGACCCGAAGCTCACGGCGCGCACTCCGCGCCCACCTGGACGATCGCGTGGACGTCGATCGACAACCCATCACTCGCCGCTGCAGTGACGACGACCTTCTTCCCGACCACGGCTGTCGTCGCTCGGATGCGGGCTTCATCGGCAGGCCTGGGCGGCTGCTTCGTTCGAAACGCAACCGCATGCCATGAGCCGACGAGCGTCTCACCGGCCTCGCAGGAGACCTTGGCGAACCGCACCTCGCCCGGCCCGATCACGACGATGCGCGAGCGCAGCTCGAGGGAGGGCCCGACCGGCGTGACCCGTGCGGAGACCGTCGAGCGGCCACCTCCTCCCTGCGTCGGCACGCAGCCGATCAGGGGTTGGAACGCTTGCGCACGCCGCGCTGTCGAGACCGCATGGAAAAGCGCGTATCGGGTCGTCGTCACGCCGGGCTGCACCGGTGCCCCGAGCCGTCCGTCGAAGCTCACCCGGACCGCGCGCGATGTCGCCTGCGCATCGAGGCCGCCGACGATGCTGCGGCCGCCCGGGCAGGTGAGGAGATAGTCGCTCGAGCCGCGCGGCGCGATTGTGACCCATGGACCGGGAACGCGAATGCAGGCCATGATGCCCCGGCATTCGCCCGTCGCGCCGCCAACCGGCGCCTGCGCCGCGGCGAGCGCGGCGGCGGCGACGACCGCGATCGCAAGCGGCTTCAGCCTCACGTCAGCCTCCGGAACCACAACCCGGAGAGGAGAGCGGATGCGACCATGAGCGCAAGGCCGCCGCCGGCCGCCGCCGAGGTCACCTCGATGGTTTTTTGCCTGTGTCCGACCTGCTGCCCGAGACGCGCATAGGTCGCTCTCACGTCAACCAACTGGGGGCCGGACAGAAATCGGCCCCGACTCGCGCGTGCGATCGTCTGGAGCCCGGCCGGCTTCACCGGCACTTGAAAACGTTCGGTGAACCCGCCCTTCAACGCCTGCTTGACGACGCCGTCGGGCGTCCCGACGGCAACGGCTGTCACCGGCACCTGCGCCTTTGCAGCCTGCGCACCGGCCTGGCCGGGCGTCGTCCGCCCCGACGTCTGACCACCGTCGGAGAAGAGCACGATCTCTGCGGGAACACGCACCCCACGGGCCGATGAATGCACCGAGACGGTGACGTCGACTGCACGGGAGACGGCCGCGGCGAGCGCGGTACCCTGCGGCCCCGACCGAGCATGCTCGATCACGTAGCGGAGGCGAGTCGTGTCGCGCGTGGGCTGCGCGAGGACCGACGCGTGGTCGGAGAACGCCACCACGGCCATCTCGTAGCCGTGGGGCAAGCCGGCTACGAGCCGCTCGGCTGCAGCGCGCGCCGCGCCGAGCCGCGTCGGCCGTGTGTCGTTCGCGGCCATCGAGCCCGAGACGTCGAGCACGATCACGATCGTCGCCTGGTTGCGCTTCACGCTGAAGCTGGCGCTCGGGCGCGCGAACCCAACGAGGAGAAGTGTCACTCCGGCGAGCAGCAACGCGGTCGGCAGGTGACGGCGCCAGGCAGGCGGCCGCTCGATCATGTTCGGAAGGAGCGCAGGGGACGCCCATGCGGCCGCGCGGCTTGCACGCCGGCGGTCGAGCCAGAGATAGCCCGCGACGGCGGCCGGCACTGCGAGCAGGCCGAGCAGGAGCAGCGGAGCCTCGAAGCTCATCTGCCCCGATGCCCCCGACGCAGGAACGCCGTCAGCGGGTGAAGCCAGTCGCTGTCGGTCGAAAGCGCAACGTGGCGGACACCCGCGGAGCTGAGAGACGTGACGAGGGCGCGGCGCTCGTCGCGCGCCGCCGCCGCGAAGCGCTCGCGCAGGCGTCGATCGCCGGTGTCGACGCGCAGCTGCCGTCCGGTCTCGGGGTCGACGAGCCGTAGCTCGCCGACGGCGGCAAGCTCTTGCTCACGAGGATCTCTCACTTCGACGGCGAGCACCCCGTGACGTCCTGCGAGACGCAGCAGGGGGGCCCGCCAGTCGGGCGAACCCCGGAAGTCCGAGACGACGACGATCAGCGCTCGCTGGCGCGCGACCCGGTCGGCGAGCTCGAGCGCGTCGCTCAATGTGCCCGTGCCCCCGGGCGGCAAGTCGCGAAGCAGGTGCAGCGTGTCGAGCAGCGCGCGGCGCCCCTGGCGGGGCCGCTCGATCGTCTGCTCGCTCCCGAACGCGATCGTGCCGAGCCGGTTGCCGCGACGAGTTGCGGCATAACCGACCGCGACGGCCACTCCTTCGACGACGTCGGCTTTGCGGCGATCGCCGGTGCCGAACGCCATCGACGCCGACGCGTCGAGCACGAGCCACGTGACGAGGACGCGCTCGGCGAGCTCGACGCGCACGTGCGTCTCGCCGGTGCGCGCCGTGACGTTCCATTCGATCCTGCGCACGTCGTCGCCCGGCTCGTACGGTCGCACCTGCCAGAGCTCGCTCCCGATCCCCGCGAACGCCGATCGGTAGTCGCCCGCGAGGAGGCCGTCGACGCGGCGACCCACCGAGAGCTCGAGTGCGCGCAGCGACGCCGTCGAGAGGGGCCCGGGCCCGGGCGCCGCCGGCGTCCGCGCCGGTGCCAGTGGGTCGGCGGCAGCGCTCACGCCACGGCGCGGGTACGACCGAGATCAATCTGCGGGGCCGGCACGCGGGCGAGCACCGCGTCCAAGATCGTGTCCGACGCGACTTCCTCGGCGAGCGCGCGATACGAGAGCACGAGTCGATGGCGAAACGCATCCCGAACGAGCGACTCCAGATCCGTGGGCGTGACATAGTCGCGGCCGCGGATCAGGGCCAGCGCTCGCCCTGCCGAGACCAGGCTGATCGGGCCGCGCGGACTTGCTCCGAACGCGATGTAGTCGGCGATCTCGTCGAGGCCGTGATCGCGGGGAGCCCGCGTGGCCGTCGCGACATCCACGGTCCAGCTGATGAGAGCGGGGTCGACATAGATCTGGGCCGACTGCGCCTGAAGCTCCTTCAGCTCATCGAGCGAGAGGACCTGCTCGAGTACCGGCGAGTCTTGGAGCGATCGCGACACGACGGTCAGCTCCTCGTCGTGTGAGGGATAGTCGACGAGAACCTTCAGCATGAAACGGTCGACCTGCGCTTCGGGCAGCGGGTACGTCCCCTCGGACTCGATCGGATTCTGAGTGGCGAGCACGAGAAACGGCTTGGGCACCTGATAGGTCGAATGGCCGATCGTCACCTGCTGCTCCTGCATCACCTCGAGCAGCGCCGACTGCACCTTGGCGGGCGCGCGATTGATCTCGTCGGCGAGGAGGAAGTTGCAGAACACCGGGCCGAGCTCGGTCTCGAACTCGGTGCGATCGGGCCGGTAGACCCTCGTGCCGACGAGGTCCGAAGGGACGAGGTCGGGCGTGAACTGCACGCGCTTGAACTCGCCGCCGAGGACTGCGGCGGTCGTCTTGATCGTCAGCGTCTTCGCAAGGCCCGGCACGCCTTCGATCAGAAGGTGCCCACGCGAGAGCAGGCACACGAGCACCCGCTCGAGCATTCCTTCCTGGCCGGCGATAACGCGCCGGATCTCGTAGAGCGCCTGCTCGAGCTTGCCACCGACGTCGTCCACGCTCACGCCTCCCCGCTCTCGGATTTCCTCGAAGGATGCACCCGTTTCCTAAGAGTGCGCTTGGAGTTCTCGTTAAGGAATCGAGATGGTTGTAGCTCGTTCGAGCGCCGCGTGCCACTCGGAGCGCCGGCCGCCGACTGCGTCGGCTCCGAGCTGCGGCTCGTAGATCGCTGCCGGAGCGACCCGAGTCTCGTTGCCGGCCGCGAGCGACGCGGCGCCGAGGGCGGTCGTTTCCGACTCGGCGGCGACCTCGACCGGGATGCCGAGCAGGTCCGCCTGGAACTGCATCAGGAAGCTGTTCACGCTCGCTCCGCCGTCGGCGCGGAGCACGGTCGGTGCCTCCGGGAGCGCGTCGACGACGTCGGCCACCTGATGGGCGATCGCCTCGAGCGCGGCCCGGACGAGATGCGCTCGGGTGGTGCCTCGGGTCAGCCCGGTGATGAGCCCTCGGGCCTCGGGGTCCCACCACGGCGAGCCGAGGCCGGTCAGCGCGGGCACGAAGACGACACCGTCGGAGGAGCCGACGCTGCGCGCAACATCCTCGCTCTCGGACGCGCTCACGAGGACGCCGAGGCCGTCGCGAAGCCACTGCAACGCAGCCCCGCTGACGAGAACCGCACCCTCGAGCGCGTATCCGTCTGCGGCAGCCGTCTTCAGGAGACCGGTCGGGGGCGGAGAGGCGTCGAGGCCGGAGTGGACGAGCACGAAGCTGCCGGTGCCATAGGTCGCCTTGCCCTCTCCCGCTCGGTGGCAACCCTGGCCGTAGAGCGCCGCCTGCTGGTCGCCGGCGATCCCGCGGATCGTCACCGAAGCACCAAGCAGTTTTCCCTCGCCGACGACCTCGGTCGACCCGACGATGCGAGGCAGCAGCTCCCGGTCGACTCCGAAGATGGCAAGCAACTCATCGTCCCAGTCGAGCGTGGCGAGCGATGCGAGCATGGTGCGGGAGGCATTCGTGACGTCGGTCGCGTGCTCGGTTCCCCCGGTGAGCTTCCACACGAGCCAGCTGTCGACGGTCCCGAAGAGAAGGCCGTCGCGGCGATGCTCGCGGAGCAGCCACTCGAGCTTCGTCGCGGAGAAGTAGGGATCGGGGATGAGCCCGGTGCGCGCGCTAATCAGACCGGCGTCGAGCTCGCGGCAGCGCTCGGCGGTGCGCCGATCCTGCCAGACGATCGCGGGAGCGACAGGTATCCCCGTGACGCGGTCCCAGAGAATGGTCGTCTCACGCTGGTTCGTGATCGCGACGTGCGCGAGGTCACCCGCCCTCGCTCCGGCGGCGTTCAACGCCTCGGCGGCGGCGAACAGAGTGCCCTGCCAGATCTCCTCTCCGTCGTGCTCGACCCAGCCGGGACGCGGAAAGGACTGCGACAGCTCGCAGCGGCCGCGGCCGAGCACATGTAACTCCTCGTCGACGACGAGGCACGTCGTTCCGGTGGTTCCCTGGTCGATCGCGAGGATCAATTCGGCCGCCTTCGGATTCTCTGCTCAATGCACGGCGATGAACGCGAGCGTTCGGCGCCATGCGTCCTCGGACGCCTCGAGAAACTGGCCGTGCTTGCGGTCGAAGAAGCTGTGCGGCGCGCCGTCGTAGACGACGACCTCGTGCTCGACGTCGGCTGCACCGAGCGCCTGCTCGAAGGCGGCGTTGTCCGCTCGAGTAATGCCCTCGTCGTCACCCGCTTGGAGCGCAAGGATCGGGCACGCGAACTCCCCGGCGCGCTGGACGGCGCTTCGCACGGTCACGGCACCGGAGGTCGTGCTCGGGCCGACACGGCCACGTGTCGGTGACCCGTAGAAGCCGACTGCACCGGCGAGCCCATGCCCGGACGCGGCCGCGATGAAGGAGGCGCGTCCGCCGAGACAGAAGCCGACCGTGAAGACCGAGGCACAGCCGAGCTCGCGCGCCCGCTCGACCGCTGCGCGAGTGTCGGCCTGAACCGACTCGTCGGTCAACTGCTCGACGTGCGGCGGGTACTCGAACTCGTCGTCCCGTTTCGCGACGCCCGCCGTGCGCCCGAAGTAATCGAGGGCGACGGCGACGATCCCCCGCTCCGCAAACCGCAGAGCGAGCTCCTCGTAGAACGGGTAGAGGCCTCGCACGTCCGGGAGGATCACGACGCCGTTTCTCATCGTCTCGTCGGGTGCCGCGACGAACGCCGCGAACGCATTGCCGTCGGCGGCGGTCAGCACGACAGCGTCGTGAGAGACCGAGGCACCGGCCTGGACCGCGATCGGGGGCGAGGAGTCGAGATCGAAGCACATGGCCTGCATTCAACTGGTTCGTGGTGAGCGGCTCAACCCGAAACGGTGATGCGGCGCGCGCAGGTTCCCGCCGAAAGGGGTAAGAACGTGTTCCGGAGAGGACCTCCATCCCGGCCAGTCTTCCCTGGCCACGGAGAAGCGCGACCATCCCCGTACCCTCGGCTGGGTCGGCACGACTGCCCTTGCCATGGGCGGCTCGAACCAGAGCCTGTTCCTGATCGGCGCCCTCGTCCTCAGCCAGGGGAGTGCCGCGGTGCCGCTGCTCGCCGTCGGGCTCCTCCTGAGCTGGATGGCGACTCCGGGCTGGATCGAGCTGATCATGATGTGGCCGAACCGGGTGGGCGGCATCGCCGCGACCTGTGCCGAGGCGTTTCGGCCGTACAGCCCGGTGCTCGCGAACCTGACGGGGGTGTGTTACTGGTGGGGCTGGGTGCCGACCTGTGGCCTCACGGCCATCCTCTCGGCTTCCGCCTTGCACGCCTGGTACCTGCCGTGGATGTCGGTTCCCTGGCTTGCGAGCCTGATCGTGGTGGTCTTCACGATCGTCAACCTGTGCGGTGTCAAATGGGTGAGCCGGTTCGCGATCCCGTTCGCGACCGCTTCGGCGTCGCTTGCGTTGTGCTCGGCGATCGTCCCCATCGTGTCGGGCGACGTCGACTGGAACCGTGCCGGCACGTACCACCTGCTCACGCCGTTCGCCGGTGTGTTCGGAAAGTGGACGAGTGCGATGGCCGGTCTCTATCTGATCGGCGTCGCTGCGCCGGCCTTCGAGGCGGCAGCCTGCCACGTCGGTGAGACGCGCGATCCGGCGAAGAACGTGCCCCGCGCGATGTTCGCGAGCGCGCTCATGGCGAGCGTCTATTTCCTGGTGCTGCCGGTCGTCTGGCTCGGCGCCCTCGGCGTGGGGCCGATCGGCGGCGAGCTCTCCCGGACTCTCGGGCCCACCTTTGCACCGCTCTTCGGGGGGCTCGCCCAGACCGCCGCGATCTGGTTCATGGTCTTCAACATGTTCCACGGCACGCTGCAGCCCCTCGCAGGCGCGTCACCAACGCTGATGCAACTCGCCGAAGACGGGTTGCTGCCGCGCGTTCTCGGCCTGCGTCTGAGGCGGACGGACGCCCCCTGGGTCGCGACGCTCCTCACGGCCGGGATGTCGATCGTCTTCCTGCTGAGTGGCGATCCGACCTGGGTGATTGCGGCTGCAAACCTGACCTACCTGATCGGGATCTGCCTGCCGTCGATCGCGGTGTGGCTGCTCCGCCGCAATGAGCCACTGCGCGAGCGTCCCTGGCGCGCACCGAGATTCACGATCGGCCTCGGCGTCGTCGCAGCCGGTGCCTGGGGTGTCTCCACGGTGCTCGGGTTCGAGCAGTTCGGCCTGGCGACTGTGCTGGCCGGGCTCGGTCTCGCGTATTCCGGCTCTGTCCTCTACGCCCTGCGTCTCTGGATCGACAACCGTGGAAAACCGCGCCAGCATCCCCTGCGATCGCTGCACGTGAAGCTGACCGGGGCGATGCTCCTCGTGCTCGTCCTCGACGGCGCGGGATATCTCCTCGCCGTCACACAGGTCGACAGGACACACAACGAGCTCGTCGTTGCGCTGTCCGACATCTTCGTCACCGTCGCCCTGCTGACGATCAGCGTCGGTCTCGTCCTGCCCGGGCTCATCAGCCATGCCGTCGGTGAAGTCGCGAGCGCCGCAGACCGGCTCGCGCACGGCACGCTCACCGAGTTGAACCGCGCGATCACGGCGCTCGGCGCCGGCGACCTGGCGTCCGCTCAGACGTCGCCGCCCATCATCGAGGTGCTCGTCCGCTCGCACGACGAGATCGGTCAGATGGCAGAGAGCTTCAACACCATGCAGCACGAGATCGCCCGGTCGAGCAAGTCGCTCGACGACGCGCGGCTGCGCATGCTCGATACGAACACGCAACGTGAACAGCTCGAGCTCGAGGTGAGGCAGTCACAGAAGATGGATGCCGTCGGGCAGCTCGCGGGAGGCGTGGCGCACGACTTCAACAACCTGCTGACCGTGATCATCGGCTATGCCGACATCGCCCTGATGCGCAATCCCGGAGCGAGCGCGGCCGAGATCGGAGAGATCCGTAGTGCGGCGGATCGCGCTGCAGAGCTCACGCAACAGCTGCTGACCTTCAGCCGCCGACAGATCGTGCAGCCCGTCGTCGTCGACCTCAACGAGGTCGTCGGCCGGACCGGCCGGATGCTCGAGCGCCTGATCGGCGATGATGTCCGGCTCTCGTTGGAGCTTTCCGCCGAGCCGGTCCTCACCGAGGTGGATCCCGGACAGCTCGAGCACGTCATCGTCAACCTCGCGCTCAACGGCCGCGACGCGATGGCGTCCGGGGGTGAGCTCCGATTGTCCACGTCGCTGACGGATGAGGGAGCCGTCGTGGAGGTGCGCGACTGCGGCACCGGCATGGACGAGGAGACGCGTCTGCGGGTCTTCGAGCCTTTCTTCACCACGAAGGACCCTGGCCACGGCACCGGCCTCGGGCTCTCGACCGCCTACGGCATCGTCCATCAATCGGGCGGACGCATCGAGTTGGAGACCGAGCTCGGCGTGGGCACGATCTTCCGCGTAGCTCTCCCGCCCACTGAGCGCGAGCAGGCGTTGCTGGCGTTGCCGGAACCCCCGTGGACCGAGCAGCCGAGCGGAACCGAGACGATCCTGCTGGTCGAGGATCAGGACGTCGTCCGCGACCTCGTGGTGGCGAGTCTCGAGGAGTGGGGCTACCACGTGCTCGGTGCCGCGACTCCTGGTGCCGCGATCGAGCTTGCCTCGGAGCACGAGTTCGACCTCCTCCTGACGGATGTGATGATGCCGGAGATGAACGGTCGCGAGCTCGCGAGCCTCCTGACCGCGACGCGACCCGGCTTGCGCATCCTCTTCATGTCGGGGTACGCAAGCGACGTGCTGGACGAAGACGGGGTGCTGCACGAAGATACGAATTTCCTCGAGAAGCCGTTCGCGCTCAACGCTCTGGCGGAGAAGCTGCGCAGCGTCCTCGACGCCCACGCATCCTCCGGCCTCCAGACCGCGAAGCTCTGAGGTCCTGTCCGCCTAATCCGCCGAGCGGCCTTCGGGATAGCGTGGCAAGCCGTCAGTCGGAATCGGCTCCCACGCGGCCGCGTACGCGGTGAACTGCCGCCACTGGGGGCGGATGCCCGGGTCGGAGTCGAGCGTGCCGAAGCGGACGCTCTTCTCGCTCTCGTCCTTCGGGTTGCGGCTCCACAGGGCGCCACCGCAGGCAGTGCAGAAGCACTTCGACCATCCACCGTCGGGAACGTGCTCGCCGACGAGCTCTGCGCCGGTGACGATCCGAAGCGAGCCGGGGGTCGTGCGCGCCTGCGCCGATGCGCTCGTCCCGGTTCGCCGCTGGCAGCGCGTGCAATGGCAGTAGGACGCGGAAACGAGCGACTCGACGATCTCGTAGCGAACGCCGCCGCACAGGCAGCCACCGGTCAACGGGAGGGCCATCGGCTATCGAGCCTACCCCGAGCGCGCGCAGGTAAGCTCGACACCGGCGTCGTCACGGGGGTCTTTTCGGTGGGTGATTACGAGTACGAGCTGCGCGACGGCGACGCCGTGATCGCAACGGGGCGGATCCAGCTCGACGAATCGCCCACGCCGGGCGAGACGCTTTCGCTCGGATCGCAACGCGTGGTCATCGCCGACGTGCTTCGCCTGGGCGGCACGCCGCGCATCATCCTCTCGCAGTCCTCGTAGCCGGGCTGGCGGTTTGGGAGGGATTGGCGAAACGAGAATGCAACGGCAGATTGCCCGTTGAGGCGGTAGCGATACCGCGTTCCGGGAGGCTGGTTCGCTCTGCGGTGCGCCCACCGATCCACGACCTCGCGGGTGTGCTGCTCACGAGCAAGCCCTCGTTTGTCGACCTTACTGTCGATGATCGCCAGGGTGCTGCCGCGCTTGATCACGTCGGCCCTGTGTCGGCGCGGCATGTCGTTGTCGTAGGTGACCAGCACGCGACGGGTCGGAAGGGCTATGGCGCGCGGGCGCTGCTGGGTGCGTGTGGCTAAAGCACGACTAACCGTCCGCCATAATCGCGCATACGAATGAGTGTCGAGATCATCTTTGAAACACACTCGCTCACGGAGGACAACGAGCGGGGCATCGCCACGGGATGGCTCGAAGGACGTCTCTCGGAGAACGGAAAGCGGCTGGCGGCGGAATTGGGCGAGCGCCGTTGCCCGGAGACCCTGGCTGCGATCTTCACCTCTGACCTCGCGCGCGCGGTCGAGACGACCACCATTGCCTTCGGCGGCGGAGACGTCCCAATCCTGAAGGACTGGCGTCTCCGCGAGTGCAACTACGGCGCCATGAACGGGATGCCGGTCGCCCAATTGGTGGAGGAGCGGCCATGGCGGATCGACACGCCGTTCCCAGAAGGCGAAAGCTGGCGTCAAGCCGTTGAGCGTCACGGGTGGTTCTTGAATGACCTTGTCCGCAGACACGATGGCGACCGCGTGTTAGTGATCGGGCATGTCTCGACTTGGTGGGCGCTCGATCATTTCGTCTCCGGTGAAAAGCTAGAAGATCTTGTGCGCGATCCGCATGAGTGGCAGGAGGGATGGCTTTACGAGCTACCCACCGGATCCGCACTCGGCCGTTTCGCGAATCCCTCCTAGTACGGCAACTCGATGCCGCTCGCGTCGATGCCGAGCGACTCCGCGAGGCGGACACCCTGCTCGAGATCTTCTTTCAGCATCCGCAAGTCGGCTTCGCGCATCAAGCCGCCGATGAATTCGCGCGCCTTCGGCCGCCACATCGTGTGCTGGGCGAAGAGCGGCAACATCCGGTTGGCCGCCTCGACAAGCCGGTTCGTGACCTTCTTCCCCGCTCCCTCGAGCAGCACGCGCTCGTACGCCATGCCGGCGCCGTGATGGATGCCGTCGTCGATCGTCAGCCGGTTGCAGAGATCCTCGAGGATCGTGCCGCGTGACGACCGGGCGATCATCCGGAAGCGTGGAATGATCAAGCGTTCGTAGAAGACCTGCATGAGGAAGACCTTCTCCTCGAGCGTCTCGGCATCGAGCGTCATGTGCGCCAGCTCGTCGAGGTACGGATCGCGCTCACCCATGCCCCCCGACTGGTGAATCAGCTGCAGCCACGCCTCGGTGTGGCGCGATTCGTCCTGCACCATGGTCGTGTAGTAGAGCTTTGCCTCGTGGTCCGGGGCGATCGCGAACAATTGGGTCGCCATTTCGATCGCAAGCTCATCGGCCTGCAGCTGCTGGGTGATCACCGAGCGCCAGATGTCCTGGCGACGAGCGAGCTTCTGCGGCGAACCTCGATATTCCGGCGTCGGCGGCAGCTCTCCCCAGGGGAGATCCCTCACCTGCCACTCGGCGCGTTTCGCAAGCTCGTAGTACCGATGGACGCCCGCGAGATCACGCGTCGTGTCGTCCACTCGTCCCTCTTCGACCCGCTCCTCGACATCCATCGCGAGAGAGAGCCTAACGCGCAGGGCGGGGGTCAGATGCTGCGGGTCGTCTTCTCGGAGGCGCGCTTGTCGGCGCGCTTTTCCTTCAGCGTCTTCTGTGGGGCCTTCTTCTGGCCCTTCTTCGGCTTCTGCTGGCCTTTCATGAGGGTGACTCTACCGTGGCGGCCGGACCGCGCAAGACGATCTCGTCGTACAGAGGCACGTAGCCGTGCCGCGTGTTCAGCGCGCGCATCCCTGCCAGCCGCGTTTCGTTCGCGGTCTGCAACCGGCGCAAGCCATTCTCGGCTGCCCAGGCGACCTGTGCGCGCTTGAGCGCACGTGCGACCCCTCGGCCGCGCTCGGCCCGTGCGACCGCCGTGAACCCGTGGCGGCCGGTGTCGCCGTCGATCTCGAGCAGCCCGTAGCCGAGGACATGGCCCCCTTCGAGCACGATCAAGAAGGCGTCCGGGGGGTGGCCGTCGAGACCCCAGTGCCGCCACGACTCGAAGCTCTCGATCACCTGCTCGGAGCGCCCCGGCTGGTCGGGATACGACTCGAGGGCGACCTCGAAGAGGGCACGGGCGAGGTCGGGCCGCTCTGCGAACGTGGCGATCTCCCAGCCCTGCGGTAGCACCTCGGCCGGGCTCAGCTCGGGCGCGACCGCCATGTCGAGCGCGGAGACGACGTAGCGGCGCACCTCGTCGTAGCCACGCCTCGCGAAGAACGCGACGACGTCGGGGGTCTCGGTCGTCGTCCACACTTCGAGGCCGTTCTTCCCGAGGGCGCGCGCGGCGGACGACGCCTGGCGCCAGCGCTGCTCGTCGATCGAGCTGAACCACACCTCCGCGAACGGGAGGTGCTCGAGACCAGGCATCAGCTTGACGTCGACCGTCACGTCCCGACGATCTTAAGGAGCAGGAGATGCCTCAGCAGGCCCGCAGCACGTCTACTTCCACGGGGAGCCCCGCGTTGAGAACCGCCGGGCCGGCCGAATCGTGCAGCGAGGCGGCGCGCTTCGTTCGTCGCGCCGCACCTCCAGCCCCCGAGCGGTCGCGGCAGCGCGAAGGTCAGGGTGGCGGCGACTCGTCCGCCGCGACGAACCCGTGCACGAGGTCGTCCAGTGCGTCGAGGGCGTCGTTCAGCCCTGCGACGGCATCGGCGGCCACCGGCCGCGAGGCATCATCGGCTTCCGGGTCGGGGGTCCCGATGAGCGTGTAGACGCCGTCGCCTGCTGTGTGCCACTGCTCGCCAAGCTGCCGGCCGAACCATTCGTCGTAGGTCCCGACCGTGCCGACCGCTTCCTGATCCTCAGGCCGCTCCGCCATCCGCAGGCTCACCACTCTAACCGACGATGGGTTCCCTCGCGAGTCGACCAAGGCGCCGCCGTGCCTTAGCCAGCTCCGTGGGTCAGTGGCCGCCGCGACGCCGTCTCCGCCAGATCGAGGAGCGCCGCGTACGCCGTGCGATGCCCGTCACCCCCGAGCGCAACGAGCGCCCCGACGACGTGTGCGACCTCGTCGATGGTCGCCGACTCGTGGGTCTCGAGGTAGCGGGCGAGCCATCGTGCCGAGACTCGCGCGTGGCGACGTGGCTCCTTCACCGCGATCAGCGCGGTGAGCTGCAACGCCTCGATGAGGGTCACCCGGCCGATCTCGCGGAGCGTCGTCTCGGCGACGAGGAGATTGCCGCCCTCGATCGCTCGCTGATAGATCGCTCTCGGATGTCCCTGCGCCGTCACGAGCCACCTTCCCGGGGCCGGACGGCGATTGCAGTTTAGTCGCGGACGCGACGTCGGGCCAGTCGGCGAACGTGACGATCGCGATCCCGGGGGCCTTGGGATCGGGAGCCGCCGCAACGTCGAGCTCCGACACGACGTAGCGGCGCACCTCCCCGTAGCCGCGCTCCGCGAGAAAGGTGACGACTCGGGGCTCTCGGTCGTCGTCCACACCTCGAGTCCACTCTTGCCGAGCGCGCGCGCCGCCTCCGACGCCTGCCGCCACGCCTGCTCGTCGATCGACCGGAACCACACCTCGGCGAACGGGAGGTGCTCGAGACCGGGCATCGGCTTCACGTCGGCCGCCCAGTCGAACTCGCGATCAGCCGATCAGCGGTGCGAGAAGCGCTGCAGCCCGCCCAGCTCCGTTCCGATCGACCGGCAGATAGTCGACGGTGGCCCCGAGGCGAGCGCGCATGAGCTCTGCGAGCTCGCGGGGTGAGGTCTCCTCGTACGGCGTGGGCGCGGGCGCTCCGTACCGGCGAAGTCGATGCGCGACGTGGCCGTTCTGCTCGAAATGACGGCGGAGCGGCACGGAGATGAACGGCCGGCGCGCGGCGACGAGCTCCATCGTCGTCGTCAGGCCGCCCTGCACCACGGCGAGGTCGCAGGAAGCGAGCACGCGATGAAGGTCGTGGACGTACCCCGCCACGTTCATTCCGGGTTGCGGCTCGAAGACGCGTGGGTCGATGCGCGGCCCGCATACGAGCAGCAGCTCCGCGTCCGTCTCCCGGCGCAACTCCGCGAAGGCCGCTGCGATGCGGCGCAGGAGGTGGGCGCCGGTTGTCGATCCGCCGACCGCCGCGACAACGAGGGGTGGATCCCCCTCGTCGCGCTGCGCGGGCTCTGCGGGTGGAGGAAGCACGTAACCCGAGAAGGCGAAGTGTTTCGGAACCCAGTCGGCGATCTTCGGCAACCCCGGACCGAACGAGTCCGGGACCACGTCGTCGGGATCTCCGACAAAGATCGCAGCGTCGCGTAGACGCGGATTGCCTTCGACGTGTGCGATGTTCTCGGCGTTGTAGTCGCTCGTCAGCCACTCCTCCGACTGGTCGACCG
>JBBSEJ010000055.1:0-18754 GCA_038239825.1 Gaiellales bacterium | reverse complement strand
TCGGCCATGCTGTTGTCCGGCAGATCAGGGTGATCAAGGTGCGGGCAGACCGAGAAATCGACGAGCCCCAGGGTTTCATCGCCGCCCGTTGGTGGCTTCCAGACGACGAAGTCCTCGCCGACGGGGCCATCACCATGCTCCCAGCGCTCAATCCGACCCAGACCGTGTCTTGCAGCGACGGCATGAGATCTGCCAGGCCGGATTGCCGCATCCAGTGACACAGATACAAGGCATCGCCGCCGTTCACCAGCAGGACGTCGGTCTCCTTGACCAGTGGGACCCAAACGCCTTTGTCGAGGCTGGGCAGAGCGGTGAGCTCCAGCACGCCCATGGACTTCCACCCCAGCTCGGTCATGGGACAGCGGGCTTCTTGCCCGCTGATGAACCACCTCGGCGGCGGCGACACAACGCTGGATGGTCAGACCACTACGGGACGACATTCGGAATCGAGTCAGCCGCCGCCGATCGAGTCTGCGCCACCCAGCGGACGCAACCGCCGACCGAGAATGACATTGAGATCGTGAATGTGCCTTGACAGGGCGGCGGGGTGATGGCCTGCTTCGGCCGTTTAGACTCGACGCGTGCCCGAGATCTATCCGTTTCTCGCCGTCAGGGACGTAGACGCGGCAGTCGCGTTTTATGCGGAGGCGTTCGGTGCCGTAGAAGAACGAGCGCGGGTCGTCGCGCCGGACGGGCCACAGGTAGCTGTACTTCTGATCGAGGGAAAGCGCGTCGGCGTGGCCACCGAGGCACCCGACCTCGGCACGCCGAGTCCGGAAACCATCGGGGCGACGACCGTCCGTATCTCGCTGCACGTTGACGACGCCGACGTGGTGCAGGCGCGTGCCGTGGCGGCAGGTGCAAGCGAGATGTTCGCGGTCGCCGATCAGTCCTACGGGCTGCGGCAGGGCCGCGTGGTGGATCCGTTCGGCCACCACTGGCTGATCGCGCAACCGCTCTAAACAGCGCCGCGAGGAGGTTCCGCTCCGAGTCGACGGAGCGACGGCGTTTGCCCCGCTGCCGCCATTTTCGCGAGTGAGACTTGGGGTGTAGTGACTGCCGCCTGACCGAGACCGCCGAACGTGACCTGATAGGAGCGTGGCCTTTGGGCCTCGATTGAGGTCTGTCCGTTCGCCGGTCGCCCCCAACGGCATTTGGAGGCGAGAGCAATGATCGTGATCGGAGTGGACGTACGCAAGCAGTCGGTGACCGCGGTGGCCGTCGAGGACACCGGCTCGACCGCGGCGGCAACCGGCAGCTCAACGCCGCGCTCTACCGGATCGCGATCACGCAGTCGCGCTACCACCCCGCCGCGCGCCGCCTACCTCGAACGCAAACAAGCAGAGGGCAAGATTCAAACCCGCCCGGCGCGTGCCCGTACGAAGCGGTCGGGATGCACAAGGCGCTGGACTCGGCAATCGGCTTGCCGAGCAGGTCGATGAGCGCGTCGCGGATGCTCGCGTTCGTGATGCCGGCGGAAGTGAGTAGAAGTTTCATGTTGCCTCCGGAGTCATTGCTACGCCGAGAACGCCCCTTGCGGGATCCGTACGAGGTAATGACTGCCCGACCACCGAGAACTCATCGGCTCCGGCGAGATCCAGCCTCACGTGACTTCGGGTGCACCCCGCATCGCGAGCGCGCGCGGGCGTCGCGATTCGCTTCCCTTCAGCTGATTGTTGCGAGCCTACTGCGGGGCGGCCGGGCATTGCATCGACCGCCCCGCGAGGTGGGCCGACTATTTGACGATTACCTGCACGTCGATTCGGAACGTCACGCTGTCGGTGAGCGCAAGGCCGGCGCCCGCTCCCCCGAACCAGCCGAAACAGCACCCGCCTACGGAATGACCACCAGCTTGCCGACGAAGCGTTTCCTGCTGAAGTCCTCCTGAGCGCTCGCCAGCTCGCTCAGCGGGTAGGTCGCTGACACCAGTGGACTCAGCGCCCCGGACTGCGACGGCACCCGGCCTCGTCTGACGATTTGCGACCGTGTGCACACGGGTGGGAATTGGCCGTGCGTCGGAGGCGGCTGAACCAAAGCCGAGAAATCCCGCCGAGGAGTACCGCACCGGTCAGACAACGTTTCGTTGAGTGCGATCGCCGGATCGTGAAGGCGCCTGAGGGGGAATCGCGGAACACTCGTGCAAGCCAGCCTGTGCTCAGGCGATGTGTTCGATCTCCGCTGGTAGAGAGAGCCACGGGTGCCGACGCGACTCGTAGACGGAGACGGTCGGCGTCGGGAATGCGGGATCGGCGAAGGCGCCGATCGGGACGGCGATCACGTCCGCAGCGTCCTCAGTGGTGTAGAAGACGGTGGCCCCGCAGTCGGGGCAGAAGCGGAAGGTGCGCTTCTCACCCTCGTCGGAGATGCGTGTGTACTGGGCGTAACGGCCGAAGATGTGCACGTGGCCCGACGGGAAGCGCGCCTGCATCGCGAACGCGCTGCCGGTCCGCCGCTGGCAGGCGAGACAGTGGCAAATCGAGATTCGCATCGGCTCGCCCTGCGCGGTCAGGTGAAGCTGTCCGCAGCTGCAGGCGGCACCGCGAGTGGGCATCGTGACGAGCCTAGTCAATATCGCGGTCTTGGCTGCAGGCCCTGAATGAGACCGCTTGACCCGGAAGGATCTCTGGTCATGTCAGATCGCGCGAGCGCTCCCCGAGGCGTTCCATCCGGCACGCGGACGTCGCGCATCACACGATCAGCCCTGGGGCGGGCGAGGGTACACATGCGCCCGCCCGCCCATCTCCGGCCCTCGTGCCGACAGTGTGCGTCAGGCAGTAGCGGCAGCCGACGTGCTGACACCGAGCGTGGTACTGAACATGATCTCGGCGTAGTGAACCTTGATCAGGTCGAGCTCGCCGGCCATGTTCTCGGCGACCCATGAGGCTACGGCTTCGCTGCCGGCCTCGGCTTCGTCACGCGTATCCCAGGCGCTCATCGAGAGGACTTCGCCGTCTCCGATCGCGACGGAGTAGCTCTTGAATCCCGGCTGGGACTTGAGGATCGGCAGAATGCCTTCCTCAGCCCGGCGGCCGAGGTCATGGGCATCGCCGCTGAACCTGTACGTGGCCATCCGTGCCTGCATATCGCTCCTTCGATAAGCCGACCCTCTGAAGCGCCGCGCGCTCCCACTCGGCCGGCGGCTTGACGCGAGCCTGACAGATCACGAACGCCCCCGTCAACGGCGTGGGACGAAGCGCGCGAGCGGCCGGCGAGAAATCGCCGCGTCGGGTAACACCGCTGTGCCGGCTGCCGCTCACACTGCGCCTCCATGGCTACCCTGGCCGCCGTGCCGCATTACATCTGCCCCCGATGCAAGGAGCGCTCGGTCGACATCGACGCTCGCGAGGGCTTCTCGACCCAGACGCCTGCGTGCCGCCACTGCGGCTTCGGCTTCCTCTTCGAATTGCTCGACGACTACTACCCGGCGCCCGACACGGGTCTTGTCGTCACCGATCAGGAGCGGCGAGTGCTCGCGATCGGGCGCGGCGTCTTCGAGCTCACGGGCTTCCCTGAAGCCGACCTGATGGGCCTCGATCTCGTCGAGGTGCTGCACTTCTCCGACGCGAAGCCCGTCGAGTTGGCCCGCGAATGGGGGGTACGCCGCCTCGGCGAGCAGCTCTCGATCCGGACGCGGGGCGGCAGCGAGAAGCGGATCGTTGCCGACGTCTTCCCCGCCTACGACGACGACGGTGGACTGCTGGTCGCTCTTACGCCAGTTCGCGGCACCGTCGAGGCCTAGTTGCTCCGTTCCAAGAGCCTCGCACGCCACGCAACTTCCGGAACGAAGCACTAGACCCGCGTCGAGGGGCAGAGGTCGGCGGCGAGTGGGCACTCCTCGCACGCCGGCTTGCGTGCGTCGCAGATCCGGCGGCCGTGCCAGATGAGGAGATGCGGGAAGCGGGCCCAGTCGGCCAGCGGCACGAGCTTCACGAGGTCCCGCTCGATCTTCACCGGGTCGTCGTGCTTCGTGAGCCCGAGTCGCTGGGAGAGGCGACGCACATGCGTGTCGACGACGATCCCCTGTGGGCTCCCCCGCTCGGCCGACACGACGTTCGCGGTCTTCCGCGCCACACCAGGGAGACGCAAGAGCGCCGCGAAGTCCTCGGGCACCTCGCCGTCATGCTCCTCGATCAGCATCTTCATCGTGCCGCGCAACGATTTCGTCTTCTGCCGGAAGAACCCGGTCTGGAAGATGTCGCGCTCGAGCTCGGCGACCGGGACGGCGAGGTAGTCCTCGGGTCGGCGATACTTCACGAAGAGCCTCTCGGTGACCCGGTTGACGTTGACGTCGGTGGTCTGCGCCGAGAGCATCACCGACACGAGCAGCTCGAGCGGGCTCGTGAACGCCAGAGCGATCGTCGCGTCGGCGTGCTCGACCGCAAGCCGTTCGATGATCGGCCCGATCCTCCCTTTCTTCGGCCCGACGCGCTTGCGCGCCTCCGCGACGTAGCTCTTCACCACCGGCGCTACGCCGCGACGAGGCGCGCCGGCGGTTGACGCAGCTTCGGGCCTGCGCACACGAGATCGAGCGCCGGGCAGCCCGAGCACGTGAACTCGCTCGGCGTTGGCACGAACTCGCCGACGTTGATTCGCGCCATCGCAGCGGAGAGCTCTGCCTCGAGCGACGGCAGCTCGTGACGGCGAAAAAGCGTGGTGACCACGGCGTCCGGGCGCTCGAGGAAGTGATAGATGACCTCGACCTCGTCGGCGCCTGCACGGAAACAGGCGAGCGCATACACGAGCCGCTGCAGCCGGTAATCCGTTTCGATGATCTCCTCCGGAGATCCCTCGGCGAGCGAGTTCGTCTTGTAGTCGAGGACGAGCGCGCGAGGCCCATCGCGCCAGAGGACATCGAGCCGCCCGTGCAGGAGCACGCCGTCGTGCTCGAAGGCGAACGGGCGCTCGGCCCGCGCCCCCGCCAGGGTCGCGATGCGGGCTGCGAGGTCGGAGGTGCAGTACGCCTTGACGAATGCTGAGATGCGCTCGATCTCCTCGGCGCTGACAGCCGGGTACCAGCTGCGCAACGGCTCGAGGTCGACGGGGGCGGGCGCAGCCAGGTCGACGTGCTCGAGCAGGCGATGGACGGCGTCGCCGATCTCGGTCGCCTTCAGGCCCTTCGTGCCCGCGACGGTGCCTCGCTCCTCGCGGAGCCCCGCCACGCGTTCGACGTAGTAGCGGTACGAGCATCGTTCGAAGAGCGCGAGCGCGGAATACGAAAGTCGCCGCACACGATGCAGTGGCGGAACGGGCAGGAGCGCGAGGTCGGGAAGCCGGTACCCGCGCGGCGCAGGCTCGGTGGGCAGTTCGGCGAACAGGGCGAGCTGGCCGGAAGCGTCGATGCTCGCCGCTTCGACCGGCGTCGAGCGAGGCGCCCATCGGTCGACCGCGAGGACGAAGCGCGCGTCGCCGCGCTCGAGCTCGACCGGCTCGGTCGCTGCGGTCTCCACGTCCGCCTCGGCGCCGAGGCGCGCCAACACCCAGCCGATCGGTGTGTCGCGATCCTGCGTGCGGTCGGGGTCGATGGCCCCCGAGACGATCAGCCGGTCGACCGCTCGCGTCATCGCGACGTAGTAGAGCCGCAGGCGCTCTGCACGGTCATCGCTCTTCTCGGCGGCGCGCACGTCCTCGTACTTGAAGACGCCCTTGCGCTTCCCGGATACGGGATCGATCACGCGGAAGCCGAAGCTCCCGTCGGTGCCCACGAGGATCTCGTCGGTCGAGGGCGCACCCACAGTGTCACGTCCCGCGTCGGCCACGATCACGACCTTGAACTCGAGGCCCTTCGCCGCGTGGATCGTCAACAGGCGCACCGCGTCGGCGCCCTCTTCCTCGGAGACCGCTTCGAGCTGCGACGCGCCGACCGCCTGCTGGTCGCGGATGAAGCGGACGAAGCCTTCGATGTCGGCGCCGCGCAGTTCCTCGTATGAGCGCGCCAGCCGCATCAGCTTGCGCAGGTTCGCGTAGCGCCGCTTGCCGTCCCACTGGGCGAGCACCGCGAGGTCGTAATCGTGGGCCGCGACGATCTCCTCACAGAGCGGTTCGAGAGGGAGCCGTGCCGACGCGGCGGCGAGCCGTTCGTAGCGCTGCTTGAACGCGCGGACGAGGCGCTCGTCCGCCTCCGAGAGCGGTTCGGGCAGCGAGCGCTCGATGCCGGTGAAGAGTGGACGCCGTCCGGCATGACGCCGGACGAGGACGAGGGCATCGTTCGACACGCCGACGAACGGCGATGCGAGGACGGTCGCGAGCGCCTCGTCGTCGTAGCGGTTGTGGAGCAGCCGGAGATAGGCGAGCAGATCGACGACCTGCTGCTGCCCGAAGTAGCCACGCCCCGTGGCGCGATAGGTCGGCAGCCCGCGCTCACGCAGCGCCGACTCGTACCACTCGGCGTCGGTGCCTGCCGCGAAGAGCAGCACGATCTCTCCGGGCGCCGCCGCGCCGGACTGGACGAGCTCGGCGACACGGCGCGCGATCGCCTGGGCCTCTCCCTGGCGCCAGCTCGCGCCCGCGTCGCGGTACGTGCGCTTGTCGCTGACGAGGAGCTCGACCGGGTGGCCGAAGACCGGGTCGGCGAACTCGCCCGACGCGGCGAGCTGTTGATAGCCGTCACCGAACTCCTCGCCGAAGAGATGGTTGACCGCAGCGAGCACCTCGGGCCGCGACCGGTAGTTGCGAGCGAGCGGGAGACGCTGCGCCGCCGTCTCACGGCGGTCGCGGAACACGGCGACGTCGGCATGCCGGAATCCGTAGATCGACTGGAACTCATCCCCGACGAAGAACACGTCCGGCGCGAGCCCCTGGCCGGCAACGCGACCACGGTCGGTGATGAGGTCGACGACGTCGCACTGCAGGCGGTTCGTGTCTTGGAACTCGTCGACCATGATCGCGCGGAACCGGAGCTGCTCGGTCTCCCGCACCACCGGGTCGTCGCGCAGCAGGTCGCGTGCGAGCAGCTGGAGGTCCTCGAAGTCGAGTGCCGACTCGCGCCACTTCGCATCGGCGTATTCGTTGGCGAAGAGGTCGAGCAGCTCCTGGAGCAACTCACTGTCGCGCGCGGCGAGCTCCTCGAGCGCCGCCTGCTGAAGACGGTCGCGCGCGGCTCGGAATTCGGCCGCGCGCTCACCGCTCGCCGGCAGCTCGAGATCGAGCAGCTGCTCCGGATTCGACCCCAGCATGAGCGCCGCGTTCGCCGACGCGAGCTGATTCTCGGTCGCACCGGGGTCGGCCGCAAGCACCGACGCCGCCGCCTGCAGCTCGCCGAGCCGCTCCGGCACGCCCGCCTGCTCCCCCAGGTCGAGACGCAGGTCGCGGCCAGCCGAACGGAGCGTCTCGTACACACCGGTCAGCATCCGCCGCAGGCCATTCGCCCCGTAGGTGGCGAGCAGGCGCAATCGCTCCGAGTCGCGCGAAGCGCAGAACGAAGTGAGGGCACGCTCGAACGCCTCGCCTCGGATCACGGCGCCGTGCTCGTCGTCGAGCTCGCGGAAGCGGGGTTCGCTCCCCCCCCAGACCGGTGCGCACGCAGGAGGCGCGAGCAGAACCCGTGGATCGTCGAGATCCACGCGCCGTCGAGACGGCGGGCCAGATCGTGACGTCCGCGCGCGTGGAGCGCTGCGCGGATGCGGGCGCGCAGCTCGCCCGCCGCCTTGCGCGTGTAGGTGATGACGAGCACCGACTCGACGTCGAGCCCGTGGTCGCACACCGCACGAACGAACCGCTCGACGAGCACGCTTGTCTTCCCGGTGCCCGCTCCTGCCGAGACGAACACTTCTCCGGTCGCCTCGACGGCGGCTCGTTGCTCGGGATTCACGGGCGGTCCACCCGGCACATCGTCCAGAGGTCGCACCAGGTGGGGCAGGTGCCGCCCTTGGGATCGTGGCGCACGTCTCCCGAGCGGATGCGGGTCGCGTAGTCGTGCGCGCGCTCCCGTGATGTCTCGACGAGCGACCAGAATTCGTCCTCGGGCAGGTAATCACCCTTCGCGAAGCCGGGGAGGTCGTCCGCAGCGCCCGCGTGAAGCAGGCCACGCGACGCCCTCGAGCCGGCGAGCGCGCGGTAGACGCCACCGAGTGGCTCGATCCCGACGAGGTCGCGCAGCACCAGCATGTAGAGCGGGATCTGGAGCTTCAGCTCGTCATCGATCTGTTTCGCCGAATGCACGGTGCGCCCCGACTTGTAGTCCTGCACGATGCCGCGCGCGCTGTACGGGTCGACGTCGATGCGGTCGATCTTCCCGCTCAGGTAGAGGTCGTCGCCGAGGTGCAGGCCACGTTGCAGCTCGGGCGCCGAACGGTCGGAGCCGAACGACAGCTCGAAACGTCGTGGCAGGAGCTGCAGCGACGAGGCGGCCTCGTCGCGGACGAACGCCTCGAGATCGCGCCAGAGGCTCTCGTCGAGCTCGGCTTCCTGAAGGTCGGTGAGGTCGAGGCGCACGCCACCTCGCATCGCGTCGTCGAGGCAGCGACGCAGGAAGCCGACGGCTGCTTCGAGGTTCTCGGGCGTGACGCGGTCATGGCCCAGCTCCTTCGGCAGCCCGGCGTAGAACTTGTGCAGCGCGCTGTGCGCGACCGAGCCGCGCAACATCGGGTCGACCTCGGCGTCGATCGTTCGCGGCGAGACGATGCGTTCGTGCAGCCACGCCGACGAGCAATCGGCATAGCGCTCGAGCTCCGTGACGCCGAACGTCGTCTTCGTTCCGAGCCACTCGAGGAGCACCGGGCTCGTGAGCTTCGTCTCCCGGTGGAACGCGCCGCGGGCGCGAGTGAGCCGTCGCTCCCAGTCGTTGGACTCCGCGAGGGCGCGGGCTGCGTCGAGCTCACCCACCGAGAGTCGCGCGAGCGCACGCATTCGCTCGCGGTCGGACGGAGCCGAGTCGAGCGGCCAGGTGAGAGCAGAAAGCGGCCGCCGCACCGTCGCGTGGCTCACGTCCCGTTCGTCGAAGAGGGTTGCAACTTCTTCCCAGAAGGGGCTGGGCTCGCGCGGTGCACCGTCGTCGGTGGCCGCCTCGCGCACGAGGTACAGCCTTCGCGTCGCCCGTGTGCAGGCGCTGTAGAACAGATATCGGTCGCGGCTCACCTGGTCGGGGCGCTCGAGCCTGCCACCGAGCTCCCGGCGCGCGTCGTCGTCGAGGAACGGCGAGACCCGGGTGCGACGCGGCAGCGACCCTTCCTCGAGCCCGAGGCAGAACACCATCTCGAAACGCCTCGTGCGCGCACGCAGGAGGTCGAGCACGGCGACCCTGCCGACCTCGTTCGCAAAGCCGAGCCGCACGTCGGCGCGCTCGAGCCCGGAGACGATGTCGTCGCGGGCGACCGGCTCGGCGAGCGCGGCGAAGCCGTCGAGCTCGACGAGCAGACGCAACGCGGCGTCGTAGGAGCGTAGGTCGAGCCGAGAGGTCTCCCCGGCCGGCGGCGCATCGGTTCCGTAAGCGGCGCGCAGCATCGACCGGATCAACGTTCGAACACCGTCCACGGCCGACTCGGCGGCGCGCAGATCCGCCAGCATCGGCACAGGCGCTTCGCGCAGCTTCTCGGTCTCCTGCTCGACGCGACTGGGGGAGGCGATCGCGCGCCCCCGTAGGCGGCCTTCGACGTAGTCGACGGAGGCCCGGCCGATGCCCGAGTACGGCGACCGCAGGAAGGTGAAGAGCTCGCGGCGCCCCCCGTCGAGCCACGCGTAACGCAGGAATTGCAGCAGCGCATGTCCGAACGGCGTACCGCCGAGACGCACACTCGACTCGACGGAGTACGGGACCCCGAGCCCCCCGAGCACGGTCTCGAGCGGGGCGCGCCACTGATCGACCGAGGGAGCGACGAGCGCGATCCGGTCGGGTGCGACCCCGCCGCGAATGAGCGTGAGCAGCTCCTCTCCGACGAGCTCGAGCGTGCCACGTGCGCCGGCGCCCTCGAAGAAGCGCACGGCCTGGTCGAGCTCGGGTGGCGGGGGCGGCGACTCGTCGAAGAGCGCGCGCTCGAGGTGCGCGAGGGCCGGATGGGCGTACTCGGCGGAGCGCGGAGCAAGCTCTTCGATTCGACCGTCCGCGAGCGCGGTCAGATCGTCGGCCGTGCGCCGCAACGACGCAAACGCCACCCGTGCAGGCTCGTACGGCAGCGAGACCTGCACCTCCGTACGACCCGAGAGGGCCTCGAGAAGCGTCCACTCGGCTCCGGTGAGGTCCTCGAACCCGTACGCGAACACCGGCTCCCCGTGCCAGGCGTCGAGCTCCGATCCGATCCGATCAGCCGCCCGCCGGCGCAGCAGATCGCGATCCCACAGGCCCAGACGGTCGAGCTCGGCTCGGTAGGCCGCGTACAGCCCCGCGAGGTCGCCGTTCAAGTCTGCAGGATCGAGCAGGCCCGATTCGAGCTCGGCGAGCGTCGAGAGCAGGGTATCGGCGAACCCACCGGTGCTCGCCGAGCGAGCGAGGTCGTCCAGCGAGGCTCCAGCAAGCGACCGCCGGATGATCAAGGCCCGCTGTGCGTCCGTCGCGACGGGACGCTGCCCCGGATCGGCGCGGACGAGGAGCCGGAACAGGTCGTCGAACGTGCCGATCGTGCCGTTGTGGAGGCAGCCGCATCGCCGCAGCAGGTCACGTTCGACCCGGTCGACGTCCGATGCGTTCGGCACGATCAGATACGGCTCGTCCTCGAGGCGCGCCAGGTAGCGCTCGAGCAGGAGTGCAACTTTGCCCGCGTTTGCAGGCCCCGCGAGGAGGCTCAGTCCCACCTTCCCATCGTAGAGTGGCCGTAGGACGGTTCCCGCGGCCCTCTCGGCGGTTATCCGCTCTCAGCGGCCGTCTTCGGCCTGCGGCCACGGCGCGCCGCCGCGCGGCCGGGCATCCCGCCGGCGCAGTCGTCGCACAGATCTGCGACCTTCGAGCCACGACGGGCATCGACGTAGGTGACGCGGAGAGCCGCTCCGCGTGACTCGTCGACCTCCTTCCCGCACTTGTCGCAAACCAGGATGGTTTTCCGAGCCACTTTTTCCTCCTGAGACGGATTGTCGGGCGGAGTTTACGCCGCGGCGCGTGCCGAGCGAATTCGCCACGAGCGCAGCAGGCTCAATGTCGCCGCTTCCTCGGGATCGAGGCCGACATCGCGCGCGCCGACCACGCGGAGTTTCCGCGGCCTGAAATCGTCGATCGTTCTCCCGTCGAGATACTGATCGACCACCGCCAGGCTCACATACGAGGAGCGGGCAACCGCGGGCGTGTTCCCGAGCTTCTCGCCCACCTTGCGCATGACGGCCGCAACGCGCCGCTTGGCGACGGCTTCGCTCGTTGGCGCGGCATGATCGGCGAGCTCGACCGCCGCGAGGAGCGTCCCGCCCCACGTGCGGAAGTCCTTGGCGGTGAATTCCGCGCCGAGGTGGGTGCGGATGTAGTGATTCAGGCGACGGGAATCGAGGTTGGAGCGTCCCCCATCGAGCTCGAACTGGAAGAGGCGCGCCCCCGGCTGCGCGAGGAGCTCCTTCATCGCCGCTGCGAGCTCCTTGTCGACGATCGCGCTGCGGAGCATGATGCTGTGCTTGCCGCGATACTTGAACGAGATCCGAGACCCACGAACAGCCACGTGGCCCTTGCGAAGCGTCGTGATCCTGAACGTCCGAGAGGTTCTCGCGTAGCGGTCGGACCCGACTCTGAACCAGCCGAGCTTGATCAGGGCGCACGGCGATCGCAGCCACCCGCTCCTCCGGCAGTCCATCCAGGTCGATGTGGGTCGCCATCGCCACTCGGAGCGCAGGAAGCGCCTCGGCGAAGCGAATCAGCTTCGCGTACTTCGACGCTTCCTGTTGCGCGCGGAAATCCGGGCGATAGATGTACTGCTTACGACCGGCGTCGTCGAGGCCCGTCGCCTGGAGCTTCGCACGCGCGCTCGGGTTGATCCAGACCTCACGCCACGCCGGCGGGATGACGAGTGAGCGGATCCGCTCGAGCTTTCCCTCGTCCGTGTCTCGCGGCCGCCGGCGTCGAGGTAGCGGAAGCGTCGCTTCGATCCAGCCCGCTGCCAACCGATGCGTCTCGCCACAGGCGACCGCTTTCCAGTTCGAGGGCATCGCTAATCTTCGCCGCCGATGGAGCTGAAGACGATCGTCGTCCTCGAGGGCGACCAGACGGGGCAAGAGCTGCTCGAGGAATCGCTCCGGCTGCTCGCTCCCGAGGTGATCGGAACGCCCGTCGATCTGCTGCGCTTCGACCTCTCCCTCGACCGGCGCCGGGCGACGGGAAACGGCGTCGTGCACGAGGCGGCAGCCGCCATTCGGGCGCACGGCCTGGGCCTGAAGGCGGCAACGGTCACCCCCGAGACGCGCGACGGCGTCGGCTCGCCGAACCGGATCCTGCGCGAGGAGATCGGTGGCAAGGTGATCGTCCGGACCGGTCGCCGCATTCCGGGCGTGGTGCCCTTCGGCGGCGTCCACGCCCCGATCTCGGTCGTGCGGATGGCAGTCGGCGACGCCTACGGCGCAACGGAGTGGCGCGAGGGCGAGGGTGACGACGAAGTTGCGTTCCGCACGGAGCGAATCGAGCGAAAGGTGTGCAGCGCCGTTGCCGAGTTCGCATTCCGCGAGGCCGAGCGGGTCGGCGCGAAGGTCTTCGGAGGCCCGAAATACACGGTCTCCCCCACCTACGAGGGGATGCTGAAGGAGGAGATGGACTCGGCCGCCGGCCGCCATCCCGACGTCCCCTACGAACCGCAGCTGATCGACGCGACTTTCGCGCTCTTGATCGCCTCCGCAGGCGACGCGCTCGTGATTCCGGCGCTGAACCGCGACGGCGACATCCTCTCGGATCTCGTACTGCCGCTCTTCGGGTCGATCGCCGGCTCGGAGTCGATACTCGTGGCGTTCGACGGCGACGACTTCGCCCCGACGGCGCTGATGGCCGAGGCGGCGCACGGCACGGCGCCCGCGTTGCAGGGTAAGAACGTCGCGAACCCGCTCGCGATGATCCTGGCGGTGGCTGCGCTCCTCGCGCAGACAGACGGCGAGCGGGGACGCACCGCCGGCCGCGCGATTCGCGAGGCGGCCCTCGAGTCGGTCGCCCAGGGCACGAAGACCGCCGACCTCGGCGGGCACGCTTCGACGACGGAGTACACCGACGACGTGATTCGGCGCACGCGGGCGAAGCTCGAGGTGTGGGCGACACTCTGATTGCTTCGCGCGCGGTCAGGCCTTCTCGAGCATGCGCTTCTTCCAGAATCGCATCCCGAAGAAGCCGAGCAGCCCGAGGACGACGATCGCGACAACGGCGTACAGGCCGTACCGGCTGACCGCGTCGGCCGCCGTCTTGCCGAATTCGTAGGCCAGCAACGAGACGCCGGTCGCCCAGAGGATGCCGCCGGCCGCGTTCCAGAGTAGGAAGCGCCACCAGGACATGTGACTGATTCCGGCGAGCCAAGCGGCGGTGACGCGCAGGAACGCGATGAACCGCCCGAAGAAGACCGCTTTCGCGCCGTGCTTCTCGAAGAAGCGCTCGGCAGGCGGGAGCGCCTTGTCCGCGTATCGCTTCGCAGGGCCCCAACGCTCGATCAGCGCTCGCCCACCCTTGCGACCGAGCCAGTAGCCGACGTTGTCACCCACGATCGCACCCGCCGAGGCAACGGCGATCACGCTCACGATCGAGTAGTGGTGCTGGTGCGGGGTCGCTAGGATCGCCGCGGTGATCAGAGCGGTCTCACCCGGCACGGGGATCCCCGCCGACTCGATCGCGACCGCGCCGAAGAGCAGGATCAAGCCGTAGGAGATCAGAAGGTGCGTCACGCCGGGCAGTGTAGGGGCCGCCCGTTCCGGTAGGTTCGCGCACGGTGCGGGTCGGGATTCCCAAGGAGACGGCGGTCGGCGAACGCCGTGTCGCTCTCGTTCCCGAGACGATCGGCCGGCTGGGCGCGGGTATCGAGGTGATCGTCGAGCCGGGTGCCGGTGCAGAAGCGTCCTTCTCGGATGAGACCTACCGGGAAGCCGGCGCCGCGATCGGCGAGCCGTGGGCCGCAGAGGTCGTCGCGAAGGTGGCGCCGCCAACGCCCGAGGAAACCGGCCGCTTGAGCGCCGGGCAGGTGCTGATCGCCTTCCTGCAGCCGCTGACCGACGCGGCGGGCGTCGAGCGCCTTGCCACAGCGGGTGTGCACGCATTCGCGCTCGAATCGATTCCACGGATCACGCGCGCACAATCGATGGACGCGCTCTCGTCCCAGGCGACGGTCTCCGGCTACAAGGCCGCGCTGATCGCGGCCGACCGTCTTCCCCGCTTCTTGCCGATGCTGATGACTGCGGCGGGCACGATCCCGCCGGCGAAGGTGCTCGTGCTGGGCGCGGGCGTTGCCGGTCTGCAGGCGGTCGCGACGGCACGCAGGCTCGGCGCCGTCGTCTCGGCGTTCGACGTTCGTCCTGCAGTGCGCGAGCAGGTCGAATCGCTCGGCGCCACGTTTCTCGACCTCGGCGTGACAGGCGAGGAGACCGAAGGCGGCTACGCGCGCGAGCTGACGCCCGAGCAGCAGGCGGCGCAGCGGGCTGGGCTCCAGGCGCGCATCCCGGAGTTCGACGCGCTGATCTCGACGGCGGCGATCCCGGGACGTCCCGCGCCGACCCTCGTCACCGCCGAGGCCGCGCGTGGGATGCGTGCAGGCTCGGTGATCATCGATCTCGCAGCGGATTCCGGCGGCAACTGTGAGCTCACCGTTCCCGGCCAGGAGATCATCGACGGCGGCATCACGATCGTGGGCGCGGTGAACCTGCCTGCCTCGATGTCTACGCACGCGAGCCAGTTGCTGTCGCGGAACATCGCGTCGATCGTCGGCCTGCTGGCGCCCGCGGGCGAGCTCGTGCTCGACTGGGACGACGAGATCATCGCGGGCGCCTGCGTAACGCGGAGACCGCCTCCGCCGGGCGGGAGCGAAAGGCGGCCAGGCTCATGAGTCATACCGTCACGGTCGTGACGGAGCTGACGGTGCTCGTGCTGGCGATCTTCCTCGGGTTCGAGGTGATCTCGAAGGTGCCGACGATGCTGCACACGCCGCTGATGTCGGGCACGAACGCGATTCACGGGATCGTGCTCGTGGGCGCGCTGATCGTGGCCGGATCGAGTCACCAGGACAGCCTGATTCGTGTCGTCGGGCTCGTCGCTGTCGTTCTCGCCGCGGCCAACGTGGTCGGCGGCTTCGTCGTCACGGACCGCATGCTCGAGATGTTCCGGAAGCGAGCGCCGACCAAGCCGGAGCAGCCTGACCAGTGAGCACCGCCGGGATCAACCTCCTCTATCTCGTCACGATCGTCTGCTTCATCCTGGCGCTGCGGTTCCTCTCATCGCCCGCGACCGCTCGCCGCGGCAACCAGATTGGCGCGGTCGGCATGGTGATCGCCATCGTCGCCACCATGCTGAAAGCGGGTGTGCACCTGAACTGGGAGCTGGTCGTCGCCGCACTCATCGGCGGCGCGTTCGGAGCAGTCGGCGCACGCCGCGTGAAGATGACCGCGATGCCGCAGATGGTTGCGCTGTTCAACGGCGTCGGCGGCGGGGCGGCGGCGCTCGTCGCGCTTGCCGAGTTCCACGAACTCGCACCGCCGCCCGGCCGCATCCACGGCGACGTGTCGATCGCGATCATCCTCTCGGCCCTCATCGGGTCGATTTCGTTCTCGGGCTCGCTGATCGCGTTCGCGAAGCTGCAGGAGCTGATCCGAGGCCGTCCGATCACCTACACCGGCCAGAAGCTCGTCAATGCCGCGCTCTTCTTCGTGCTCGCGGGCATCGGCGCCGCGATCGTCGCGGGCGCCGAGCACCAGTCGTTGCTGTGGATCATGCTCCTGGGCGCGCTCGTCTTCGGGGTGCTCTTCGTGCTGCCGATCGGCGGGGCCGACATGCCGGTCGTGATCTCACTGCTGAACGCATTCACGGGGCTCGCCGCTGCTGCGACGGGCTTCGAGCTCGCGAACAACGTGCTGATCGTGAGCGGGATGCTCGTCGGCGCGTCGGGAACGTTGCTGACGCTCCTGATGGGCCGAGCGATGAACCGCTCGATCGCGAACGTCTTGTTCGGGGCGTTCGGCCAGGTGACGGCGAGCGCAGCGGCGGTCGCCGCGGGCGACGGCGGCGCCGTGCGCTCGACAACGGCCGACGACGTCGCGGTCATGCTCGCGTATGCGAGCAAGGTCGTCGTCGTACCCGGCTACGGCATGGCGGTGGCGCAGGCACAACACGACGTGCGGGCGCTGGCGGACATTCTCGAGGCCCGAGGCGTCGAGGTGACCTACGCGATCCACCCTGTTGCCGGGCGGATGCCCGGGCATATGAACGTTCTGCTCGCGGAGGCGAACGTGCCGTACCCGCAATTGAAGGAGATGGATGAGGCGAACGGCGAGTTCCCGCGCACTGACGTCGCGCTCGTGATCGGCGCGAACGACGTCGTCAATCCCGATGCGCGGGCGAACACGAGCAGCCCGATCTACGGCATGCCGATCCTGAACGTCGATCAGTCACAGGCGATCGTCGTCCTCAAGCGATCGATGAGTCCGGGCTTCGCCGGAATCGAGAATCCGCTCTTCCTGAATCCGAAGACCGTGATGCTCTTCGGTGATGCGAAGGAGTCGGTCGGGAAGCTCGCCGCGGGCGTGAAGACGTTGTGACCGCCGTTCCGGTCTTCACCGCTCGCCACATCGAGCAAGCGGTGTCGCCCGGCCGCGCTGTCGAGGCGGTGCGCGACGCGTTCATCGCGCACGCTCGTGGCGAATGGACGATGCCGCCGAAGGTGTACGTGACGAACTATCCCGCGGGCGATTTCCGTGCCATGCCGGCGCTCGGAGGCGGACATGCGCTGCTGAAGTGGGTGACGTCCTTCCCCGGCAATCCGCTGCGCGGCCTGCCGACGGTGTCGGGCGTCGTGCTCGTGTCCGACGCGGAGAACGGCGAGCTCCGAGCGGTGCTCGACGCCGGGTCGGTCACGGCGCTTCGGACGGGCGCTGCCGCGGTTCTCGCAGCCGAGACGCTGGGCCGCTCGCGCGCTCGAAGCGCGTCGGTCATCGGCGCAGGGGTGAACGGCAACGCCGTCGCACGCACGTTTCTCGCGCGCGGCAGGCAGGTGAGCATCTGGGATCTCGACGAGGGGCGCGCCCGTCAGACGGCGGTCGAGCTCGGCGCAGAGGTCGCGCCCTCGTTGACTGAAGCCCTTGCCGCCGATCTCGTGGTCACGGTCACGCCGGGACACACCGTGCTACTCACCGCGGGATCGCTGCAGCGGGGGCAGCACGTATCGCTGATGGGCGCCGACGGGCCGGGAAAGGCCGAGATGGCGACCACCGAGCTCGAGCGCGTGCACGTTTTCTGCGACGACTGGGAGCAGGCGAGCCACGGCGGCGAGCTCGCCCATGCGGTCGATGCGGGCGTGGTGCACGAGGAAAACGTGACGCAGCTCGGCGCCGTCCTCGCGGGTAGCGCGACAGGACGGCGCGACGACGACGAGATCACGGTCTTCGACTCGACCGGCCTCGCAATTCAGGACCTTGCAATCGCCCTGGCGGCGCTCGAGCAGGTCGATGAGCTCGAGCTCCCGCGGCTCGAGTTGTAGCCCCGCGTTATTCGGGCGTTAGGATGCTGTCCCAGGCAAGAGTTGCTTCCTATCAACCCGCGTGACCTCTCCTCCGGTAGCTCACGTGTTCGATGTCGTCTGGAAGCCGCAGCCACGGCTGTCGCCGCTCCTCCCCGGGCCGACATTGTCGGCGCAGGGGAGGAAGGATCCGCGAACGCGCCCACCGAGACCACAACTCCGGGCCGAGCCTCCGCGGTGTAGAACACGGCCGCTCCTCTCTCTCCATCGTCTGAGACGGACGTACTGCCGAGTGCGCCCCGGGGTCTTCACCTGTTCTGCATCGAATCGCCTTGGACACCTCTGACGCTTCCGGTTCGACGCTGGCAGACGAGACAGTGGCAGATTGAGGCTCGAACCGACTCTTCTCGACGGTCAGTCGGAGCTGCTCACAATGACACGCGGCGTCCAGTGCTCATGAGCGGGATCTTGGACAGCGTCGGCTTGAGACAGGGTCGGCTCAGGGACATTCGCGACCTGCTCGCACAGGCGGCGTTACGTCGTTGGATTGCTATCCCATGAAGGCGTGGAGCTCGTAGACCCGCGTCACCGGCTCACGGCCGCCCTGCTCCATCATTGGTCTGACGACTGGCAGCAAGCGATCATTGAGGAATGTTTCCCACGCCTCTTGCGACTCCCACACGTTGAAGATGCGGAAGACGCCGGCATCCTCGTCGAATCCAGCGGCGTGAACGAGCCCACCAGCGGGCGGGTCATCGCGGACTCCGAGCGCCTCTTGCACCCGATCGTAGTTCGTGGTCGTTCGGTCGTTGCCCTCAATCGGAAACTCTTGGATGACTGCGACTGCCATGTTCGGCCTCCTGCTTTGGGACGCTCGATCCTACGCCTCCGACCAACCGAAATGTGAAAACGACAACTGTCGTCAAGCGTCACCGGCGAACACTCATATGGAATGCGTGCTGTCAACCGGGCAGCATTGATCGGTCCCGGCTGTTGCGGGGTTCGGGTGTCGGCGGGGGGAGCGCATCGGCTGTCGTCGACGTCTGTGTCGCGACTCATATGCGCGGGTTGGTGCCGCATGACCGGTATGCGAAATTGAGGAGCGGTGCCGTTTGTCTCGCGTCGAGCGTGGCCTGTTAGGGCTGCTCCGAGTGTTCTCTCGGGTCGCTCCTCGCGTCGTTAGCGCCGGTGCGCTCTCCTCGCCGGGCTGTTGAGGGCGGCTACTC